>NZ_CP032125.1:1119751-1729502 GCF_003544895.1 Profundibacter amoris | reverse complement strand
TTCTTTGATGATGAAGGGGTGGAATTGTTCGGGGTTGAGCCGGGCGGCACATCCTCGAAACTGGGCGATCACGCCGCCACGCTGACCTATGGGGTTGATGGCGATATCCACGGTTTCCGCACCAAAATGCTGGTCGATGACGCGGGCGAACCTGCGCCGGTGAACACGCTGGCCTCGGGGCTGGATTACCCCGGTGTCGGGCCGGAGCACGCGCATTTGCAGAAAACCGGACGGGTGAATTACACCGTGGCTGACGACAAGGAATCGCTACAGGCGTTTTATGACCTGTCGCGGCATGAGGGGATCATTCCGGCACTGGAATCCGCACACGCGCTGGCCTTTGCCCTGCGCGAAGCCAAAAACCACATGGGCAAATCCATCCTGATCAACCTGTCGGGTCGCGGCGACAAGGACATTGACTTTGTCGCGGAAACCTATGGTTTCGGGGAATAAATTCTCCTGAACACATTAGCGGCGTCCGGTCTGTCGGGCGCCGTTTGCTATTTCCCGTCCAGCTTTTTCAGCATCCGGTAGGTGTTGCGCTCGCTCACCCCCAGGGCCTCGGCCACCTGTTTGCGGTTGCCGGCGAATTTGTCCAGCAACAGCCGCAAATAGGTGTCGCGGATTTCGTCCAGCGTGGGCTGATGGTCAAACCGTAAGGAAACGCCGTTTTCAGTGGCATTGGACGGCAGGCCCGAGGATTGGCGGGGCAGCGCGATGTGTTCGGGCAACACGATATCCGCGCCCGCCGACATGATCACACCGCGTTCAATCGCATTGCGCAATTCGCGCACGTTTCCGGGCCAGTCGTATTCGGTCAGGGCATCCACCGTTTCTTGGGCAAATGATTTGTCGATCCCGCGGTGGAAGTTGCGCCCTTGCAGGAAATGTTCAGCCAGCGGCATGACATCGGATTTGCGGGCCCGTAGCGGTAAAACCTGAATTTTCAGCGAGGACAGCAAATAGAACAATTCGCTTTTGAAATGGCTCATCAGGGCCATTTCCTCCAGATCGACTCCGGTGGCCGCCACAAAGCGCGCGGTTGAGGGCATGGCCGCTGTGGCCCCCAGCGGGCGGTAGGATCCCGTCTCCATTACGCGCAGCAGTTTTGATTGCATTGCGGGGGATAACTTGTCGATATCATTCAGAAAAATGGTGCCGTTGTCGGCGGCGGCAATCAAACCTTCGCTGCGTTCCTTGTTGCCGCTATCCTGCCCGAACAGATCGGCCTCATTCAGTGTGTCGTCACAATCAACGGTGATAAACCGCCCGTTTGCCCGCGTGCTCTGGGCATGCAAGGATGCCGCGACGGCCCCCTTGCCAACGCCGCTTTCGCCACAAATCAGCACCGGCGTGTCGGCAGCGGCAAAAATAGACACCAGCCGCCGCACCTCGGCCATTTGGGCACTTTCCCCGACCAGATCGACCTGTGTCGCGCTTTGGGCCTGCGCCTGCCAGAACGCCAGATCACGCTTCAGCGCCACGGTTTCAAAGAACCGCGCCAGCGTCAGTTCCAGATTTTGCGGCGATACCGGTTTGACCAGAAATTCGGTCGCCCCGGCCTTGACCGCATTTACCGCCTGATCGATCGAGCCATAGGCGGTCAGGATCATCACCGCGCAGTATTCGCGCAATTCGGGCAGAAATGTCATGCCGTCGGTGTCGGGCAGGCGGATGTCCAGAATGGCCAGATCGGGGGAAAAACCGCGCAGCACCTCAAGCGTTTCCTCGCGCGATGTGGCACTGCGGGCGTCATATCCCAGCCGCTGCACCTGATCCAGCATCAGCCGGTTCAGGGTTTTGTCATCCTCGATCAGCAAAATCCGGTGATGTGGTTTATGCGTTTCCATCCTGCACCTCATGATCTGCATCGGGGAAACGGACATAGAATGTGCTGCCCTTCCCCAATGTGCTTTCTACCTCGATTTTGGCGTTGTTGCGATCCAGAATGGCGCGCACAATAGACAGGCCCAGCCCGCGCCCCGTGCTGGCATCGGCGCGGCGTGACCAGAACGGCATGAAAATACTGCTCAGGTCCTGCGGGGCAATGCCGACACCCTGATCGCTGACGGTCAGCACGATGTTGCCATCCTCGCGACGGGTTGTAACATGCAGGTTGCCTCCCTCGGGCATCGCGTGAATCGCATTCATTGCCAGATTGATCACCAACATGCGAATGTCGCTGTCCGATCCCAGAATACGACTGCGCTCGGGGATGTCATGGGTGATGGTCACGCCGGTCTGTTCTGCCTCGTAATGCAGTAGGGACAGGGTTTCGGGCACCACCTCGTCCAGCGTAATCAGGTTTTGCACGTTGCCGGCAGGGGCGCTGAGCAGCAACAGACTGTCCGTGATTTTGATGCAGTTCTGGATTTCCGTGCGAATTGTTTCGAAATATTCCAGTGTTTTGGCGGCCTCGTTGGCCTCCAGATCGGATTGCAGCGCGGTCAGGCCCAGATCGATCGAGGACAGCGGATTATAGATTTCATGGGCCACACCGGCGGCGAGCAGGCCGATTTCCGACAAGCGTTGCTGTTGTGAAATTTTGGCCTGTTCGTCCAGATTGCGGATCGATTCCACCACGCAGGGCACGGTTTTGCCGTCGATCATCATATCTACACGGGCCGAGGACACCTCGACATAGAGTTCATTGCCATCAACCCCGATATGTTTGTCCTGCGCCGTCATCTGGTCGCCGTTTTGCTGGCACAGTTCCACCACGGGGCAGCGCACCATCGTATAGGGGCATTGCGTGTCGCGCCCGTGGCTCGAGGCATAGCACATGTTGCCGACCACCTGATCCATCGGCTGCCCCACCTGTGCGCAATAGGCGGCGTTGGCTTTTAGAATGCGGAAGTCGGGATCAATCACGCGGATGCCGTCGGGGATGGCGTCAATCAGCGCTTGCAGGAAATGTTCGGACTGGCGCAATTGTTGCAGGGATTGGCGCAACTGGTCCGACATACGGTTGAAACTGCTGCCCAGACGGGCAATTTCGTCATTGCCCCGCACCGGCACTTGCCTATCGAACTGCCCTTGGGACAGGGCTTTGGTGGCTTTTTCGACCTCGCCCAGCGGGGTGATGACCAGCCGCACCAGCGCGAACCAGATACCCAGACAGACCACCGCAATCACCAGCAGACCAAGTGCTGCCAGTTTCAGCGCCGAGGCCGTGGCCTCGTGGCGGATGGATTGCGCCTTGTAATCGACCACCAGCAGGCCGTTGACGGGGTGTTCCGACAATTCCCCGTGGCAGGTGCTGCAAGCTGTCTGGTTTTGCACCGGATTGATGCTGCGCAGAACCTCGCCGAACTGTTCCGATTGCAGGAACAGCGATTGTTGCGACTGGCTGTCCAGCGCCTGTTTGATGATGTCCTCGTCCAGCCGCAGGTTCAGCCGCGTCGGGTCCGAGGAAAAGCGCACCTCGAATTCGGGGTTCAGGATCATCACCCGCGCGATGGCCGGTTGTTTGCCCATATCCTGAAGGATCGCCTTTAGCCCCGGAATGTCGCGCTTCAGCATCGCGTTTTCCAAAGCGGCCTGCATCACATGATTGATCTGCATCGAGGCCCGCGCGTGTTCGGTGACCAGCCGCTCCTTGTAAAAGGCGCTGACCACCAGCAGGAACAGGGCCGAAACCAGCACCAGCAGGATACCGATCGCCATTACCAGTTTGCGCTGCAGGCTGGCGCCGATCCAATGATGCAGCCGCAATATGGGGGCGGGCAGGTTCAATCCAGCACCACGAACAGTTTTTTGTGATGGTCCGTGTGCTGGCAAATCCGGCACAGCCCGTTTTCGGGGGCCTGTGCGCTGGTGGAATGGGTTTCAACGCCGCAGGCACGGCAATGGAACCGCGTCAGAAGTATATCCGCGCCTCTGTGTCCCATACCCTGCACCCCGACTGCCTGAACATCACAAATGTCGCTGCACAGCTGGCATCCTGTGCAACGCTCCGGTGCGCAATGATACAGGGATTTGCCGTTTTGTGCCTTGATCAGGGTCAAGGCATCATGCGGGCAGATATTGACGCAATCATCGCAGCCGGTGCAGCGGGTGGCGTCGATATGCGGGCTAAACGGGTAAAGCGTTTTGGCGGGGTCGGGGGCGTGGCCCTGTATCAGGAATTTGTGCAGCGGGGTATCTTCGGGATCAGGGGTTTCATTGGCGGGCGGGGCAACAAAGCGGCGCAGGAAGGCGCGGCGGGACGGATCGGGCGCATCAAGGGCTTGATGCCACCGGGCCATGTCGCGTTTGCTGGCGATGGCCATTTCAATACCGGGCAGGGCGCGGCTGTCGGCCAGTTGGTTGAAATCGGCCACGGCGGTTTCGATCCAGACCATCGGCGCTGCCTCGCAAGTTGGACAGCCACCCGTTGCAACCAGCAAGTGCCGCACGCCATCCAGCCACATGCGCGCCAGATCGTTCAGGCCGATGCTGTGAATACAGTTTGTTGCGGGGATATTTTTGGCCTGTGAATGGCAACGGCATTGCACCAGCATTGTGTCGCCCTGTGGCTTGGGCAGCGGGGCTGGCTGGGAAAACACACCCTCCATGCAAACCGCAACGCAGGCGCCGCAACCGGTGCAGGACAGGGTGTCGACTTTGGGCCGCCGCGCGCCCAGATCAATCGCATCGACAGGGCAAATCCGCTGGCAGGCATCGCAACCGGCCAAAAGCAATCGGGACCGCACGCAGGCGGCCCCGTCGATGTGAATTCGGGTGCTATCGGTCCGGTTCATGCCTCACCAGCTCTCGGAGACACCTGGCACATAGGCGATGTCCTCGTTCAGTTCGGACAGGCTGTAGGGCGCGATCTTTTCTTCCTCGGAGGGGGTCCAGCGGGCTTCGCCTGTCAGATCCTCAAGCAGGTTGCGCAAGGCGTCCAGATACCGGACTGTCAGCCTTGCGCCTGCAATCAGCAGGGGCTGTTCACAGCGTTGGGCCATCAGGGTGCAGAAATCGGGCACCCAGACCATAACGTGTTTGTCCATAAACCGCGCGGCGTCCCGGGCGGCGGTTTCGGACCCTAACCCCAGCAGAAGTTCGATGAACTGCAATTCATGCACGATGTGATCATCCGAGCGCAGCCGCCAATCTGGCACTGTCACGTCGTAATGGTCATACCATTCGCGCACCGCGAACATGGGTTCTTGCCGCTCCAGCTTTTCCTCGGTCAGCCAGACAGACCCGGTGGGCGCAATCCGGTAGGAATGGGTCAGATAGACATCGGCATATTCCGCCGCCAGTTCATCCAGCGTGCCCGTATCCACCGGATCGGGCAGGGCGGTGATGGCGGCATCAAAGGCGGCAACATCCGCTTTGGCTGCATCATCCGGCAGGATTTCAGCGAAGAACCCTGCCGCATCATTTTCACGCAGACCGTGCAGAAAATCCGCATCCGCCTCGCGGTCGTGCAGCCGGATCAACAGGGACAGCCCGTAGCGCGCCGGCTCCAGTATCGACAGATCCTTATTCATCCACGATCCCTTTCGAGTGGGGAACGAACCGGATTGACGGGTTGGTCAAATCCGGGTCGGCCATGCTTTTGACCTGCCGCACCAGCTGGTCATTCGGCCCGACAACGGTGGTTTCAAACCCGCCCGCGTCGATCTGGTCAATCGGGCCAACATCCAGCACCCGCATCATACAGGCCGCGACGCAGTATGGTTTGCGCCCTGCTTCCTGTTCGTCAATGCACATGTTGCACTTCTTGACCACGTTTTCGGCGGGGTCAAACTGCGGCGCGCCAAAGGGACAGGCGGCTTCGCATTTGCGACAACCGATGCACAGGGTGCTGTCGATATCGACGATGCCGTTATCCTTGCGTTTCCAGATTGCGCCGGTGGGGCAGGCGGGCAGGCAGGCCGGTTCGGCGCAATGGTTGCAGGACATATTGACCTTGAAGGCGAACACATTCGGAAACACCCCGCCTTCGATATATTGCACCCGGCGGAACCGTGGACCGGCATCAAGCCCGTTCTTGTCCTTGCAGGCGATTTCACAGGCCCGACAGCCGATGCAATCCACGTTGTTGTGGATGAATCCCATCTGCATATCCGGCACTACGGGCGTATAGCCTTCGCGTTTGATCCGCGCCGCGTTTGCCTTGATCCGTTCTTTGTCGACAGTATTTGCCATTTTGAAACCCTCCTACAGATCGCGGCGGAAAACATGGCTGCGCGCGGTGGCCAGTTTGTCCCAGCCGGGCCGATGGTTCAGCGTTGTTTTCTTGATGTTGCAAAGCACAGTGTTATAGGCAAAGGCGCCTGCGGGTGATGGATCATCCTTAGTCAGGAAGTCGGGGTTGCCCGAGCGATCCACGCCATCCTTGTCCAGATCCATCCACGCCCCTTCGTGTAGTACGACCACACCGGGCATACAGCGTTCGGTGACATAGACCGGCACGATCACCTTGCCCCGATCATTATAGATTTCCACAATGTCCCCCATACGGATGTCCAGTTTCGCCGCGTCCGAGGCATTGATCGTTACCTCTTGGCTGAAGGTTTCACGCAGCCACGGGATATTGTTGAATATCGAGTGCGTGCGCCAGCGCGGGTGCGGGCTGATCATATGGAAGGGGAATTTTTTGGTCAGCGGGTGGTTCAGGCTCTCCCATGGTTCGATCCATTTCGGGATGGCCGGAATGTAGTAGCCGTAAGATGTCTTGGTCCAGTCGGTGATCTGCGCCAATTGGCCCGAGAAAATCTCGATCTTGCCCGAGGCTGTCTGGAAGGGTTTGCCCTGTTCAATCTGTTCCTTGAAAGCGACTTGCGGCTCGTCAAAGACGAACTTGTAAACACCGCGCTTCTTGAACTCATCCCAAGTCCATTCCACCCCCTGATGGTGCTGAACCTTGCCCCACCAGTCGATCAGATAGGCCTCGTCCACCGCATCCGGGTTGTTGAAATAATCGCGGTTCGCTTTGGGGTTATAGCCGGGGCCAAAGCCCAGACGATAGGCCAGTTCGGTGAAGACCTGAAAATCCGATTTGCTTTCGCCCATCGGGTTGATCACTTTTGGACGGTGTATGTAGTAATGCCCTTTGTACCACGGCAAGGCCACATCGTGACGTTCAAAGTGGGTGGCAATTGGCAGCAGGTAATCGGCCCAGATACCGGTCGGGGTGATGGTGCTGTCCATGCAAACCAGCAGGCTTTCGCCTTCGCCATAGCTGTTCAGCTTGTCAATCGCCTCGATTTCCTTGTTGATGTTGGTCAGCTGGTTGAACCAGTCCGACCCCTGCCAGAAAATCCCGCGGATGTTGGGGATCTGGCCATCGGTATTGTCGCCGCGCGGCCAGATGCCGATTTCCTCGCGTTTCACATTGGGGTAGTTGATCACGCAATGCGCCCAGCGGTCCGATTTGATCGCCGCAAACCAGACGTTGGCGAACTGGTCGTAAGGATAGGCCACGCCCTCGGCGTGCCAGCCTTTGCCAACCCCTTCGGCGCAGCCGCCCAACACCCCGACATTGCCTGTCATCGCCTGTAGCGCGTTGGCCATGCGGGCGTATTGTTCACCATAGGCGTTGCGCCCCGGTGACCAGCTTGCCTTCAGCGCGGCCGGTTTGGTGGTGGCATACATATCGGCCAGTTTGATGATGTCCTCGGCGGAAACCCCGCAGATGTCGGCAGCCCAATCGGGTGTTTTTTCAACGCCGTCACTGACCCCCATGATGTAGTCTTTGAAGTTTTCCTGCCCCTTGGCCCAATCAGGCATCGTGCCTTCGTCCATACCTTGAACGAATTTGTCGATGAACTCCTGATCCTGCAGGTTGTTGGCGAATATGTAATGCGCCATCCCCGCCATCATTGCGGCATCGGTGTTGGGGCGGATCGGGATCCACCATGCGTCATAAGCCGATGCACTGTCGGTATATTGCGGATCAATCACCACGAATTTGCAACCGCGCTGTTTGGCCTTGCGCATGTAGTAGAATGTGTTGCCGCCGTGGAATGTATAGGCCGGATTCCAGCCCCACATGATGATCAGTTTGGAATGCATGAACGCGTCGTCTTCATTCCCGTCCTGAATGGTGCCATAAGACATGCGGCTGGCGAATGTATTGCCCTGATAGGACGGCACAGACCAGCTATTGGTGCGGCAGCCGAACATGCCCAGAAAACGGCCAAGCAGCCCTTCGATCTGGTCCGATTTATGCAGCACGCCATAAGACGCCCCCGCATAGCTTTGGTCCAGAATGGCGGTCGGGCCATAGGTTTCCTTTAGATGCACCATGCTTTTGGCGATGTCGGTCAGGGCCTCGTCCCAGCTGACACGCTTGAACTTGCCTTCGCCCCGCTTGCCGACCCGTTTCATCGGGTACAGCAGCCGTTCTGGCGAATAGAGGCGCGAGCGGTAGGACCGGCCCCGCAAACAGGCCCGCAACTGCGGCTTTTCCTCGGTGTCGGTGCCATAGGCATCATCACCCTGATGGGTGCCGTCATCGGTGGACAGGCGCACAATCACGTCGCCCTTTTTATGCGCAACCAGCATGTGGCGGGATCCGCAGTTGTGGGCGCAGGAGGTGACCACCGTTTCCAGATCGTCGTCCAGCGGGTAAGGCTCGTAGGCGAAGGCTTTGACCTCTTTGCCTGCGATCCCGCCGCCTACCAACCCGAGCGTTGCGGTCGCGGCGGTGGATTTCAGGAAGTCGCGCCGGGTCTGGGTGAAAATCTTGGCCAGTTTTGCCGGATTTGTCAGGAATTTCATTGTTCTTGTCTCCTGTTACTCAGACCGTGTGGGTTCGGGCCGTTGATATTCGGGATCGGATGCGGTGGGACGCGCCAGCGCCCAGTCGGGGGTTTCCTCGTCCATGTCGGGCCACGGATGGCGCGGGTAGGGGTAGGAAATGCGATACCACTGGCGGCCACCATGACAGCCGTAACAAGTATCGGAACTGGCGGTTGCCAAGTCCTCGATGTTGTGGGCGTTCAGGTAGGTGACGTTGTGGCGGTTGGTGCGGAACCCGTATTCGCCGTGGCAGACCAGACAACCGTTGGGGGTGTCCTCGTCCTCCAGGTCCAGACGGGCCTCGGGCCAGTTGGCATCGACCCCGTCCATATTTTCATACGGGAAGGCTCCGTGACAGCGCAGACAGGTTGTCGACGGGTTGACCATTTTACGCAGGGTGAATTCGGGCGTTGGGGCGGCGCTGTAAGCGGCGCGGCCAAACAACAAATCCGGGCTTTCCTCGCGCGGGTCATTGGCCTTGTGACAGAAGGTGCATTGCATATTCATCACCGACTGCGCGTAATCGCTTTGCAGGTGGCGATAGTGGAAGGTTTCCTGCGGCCCCTCGTAGGTGGCCAGTGTCTGGTACCATGCCAGTGTATCGGTTGCAGGTACACCGGCGGGCGAAGCTTCGCGCGGTTTGGCTGTCATGATCTCGCTGTGGCAAACCAGACATTCCTCGTTGCTGGCCTGATTGATCATTGGCGGGAAGTGCAGTGGATGATAGCGCGCGCGCTCGTAATCCATGCCTTCGACCTCGGCCGTTAAGGCCGCTACCTTTGCATCAATCGCGGCTTGCTCGTCCGCGGTGCGGGCCGGCGGGTTGGTGTAGCTGTCAACAAAGGTGTTTTCCTCTTCCACAGCGGGTTCTTCAGTTGCGGTTTCGGTTGCCGCGGCTTCGGTCGCTGCGGCAGGTGTGGCCTCGGCTGCGGTGGCGGCAAATCCCAGATCGGCCACCGAAAGCGGGCTGGCGGATTGCTGTGCCAGATAGGCGATCAGATTGTGGCGATCGGCCTCTTTCTTCAGACCGGAAAAGCTCATCGCGGTGCCGGGCACATAGGCCTTGGGCTTGGTCAGATATTCGTCCAGCATCGCGGCGTCCCAGCTTTTGCCGGACAGGCCAAGCATGGCGTCGGAATATTTGAAGCCTTCGCTGGTGGCGACATCGCGCCCGACAATGCCCCACAGGTTTGGGCCGACCTTCTTGGCGCCGCCATCATCAATGGTATGGCAGGCCTTGCATTTCTTGAAAACTTTTTCGCCAGCCTCGACGCTGATCGCGGGAGTGGCTTCGGCGACTTTCACAGGGGCAGGGGTGGCAGCGGGTGTTTCGGCTGTCGTTGTTGTGTCTGATTGTGTGTCGGTTTTAGCTGCGGGTTCGGACACCGCGGCAGTTGCGGACTCGGGGCTGCCTTGGAAGATAAGGTTCCCGATGACGAAAATTGCCAACCCTGCCGTGCCCAATAGCCCGGCGAGGGACAAATACCCTAACAGCGATTCAATCTTTTTCATTTTGCAGTGTCCCCAATTGGCTGTGAACTGGCAGGTTGTGGAAACGGCGGTTGCCCGCCGTTTCCTGATTTATCGGTTTGGTTAGTTGGAAGGTGGTGTCCAGTTGCCGGACATCCCCGACATACCGTTCATACCCGACATGCCGTTCATGCCGCCCATTCCCGACATACCGCTCATGCCTGACATGCCGCCCATGACGGGGCCAGAGGCTGTCCATTGGGTGCAGAACCAGCCGGAAGCGTTGCCGCTCATGCCTGACATGCCGCCCATACCGGACATTCCGTTCATACCGGACATTCCGTTCATACCGAACATTCCGTTCATACCGGACATTCCGTTCATGCCTGACATACCATTCATACCGGACATACCATTCATGCCTGACATTCCGTCCATGCCGCTCATGCCGGACATTCCGTCCATGCCGCTCATGCCGGACATTCCATCCATGCCACTCATACCATTCATACCGGACATGCCGTTCATACCGGACATGCCGTTCATTCCGGACATGCCGCCCATGCCTGACATACCATTCATACCTGACATGCCACCCATGCCGGACATACCTGACATGCCGGACATACCGCCATAGCTCCATTGGGTGCAGACCCAGTTAGAACCGCCATTGCCGGACATTCCAGACATGCCGCCCATACCTGACATGCCATTCATACCCGACATACCATTCATACCCGACATACCGTTCATTCCTGACATTCCGTTCATACCGGACATGCCATCCATGCCTGACATCCCTGTTTGCGTGTCAGCAACAGCTGCACCCGCAATAAGAGACCCCGAACACAAGATGGCTGCCAAAGTTGATTTTACCGTTTTTGTCATACTTCTAGCTCCTCTTTAGATAATTGGCGCCCATACTGTGGTTGTTTTACCGTCAGCTTGCGCCGCCTCCCCGGGGTGTCCCGGAAACTGGTGTGTGGGTGGAAAACAGCAAGGTTCATTCCTGTTTGTGCCAACCACGAATGTCATAAGGGGGCAGCATCCCGGGAAAGAGGAACGGGTTGAACCAGGCCCCCTGATCTTCGAGAAACCGCAGGCTGGCCGGATAGGGCGGGATTACTCCGCTCAGCGCCCGGGCATACCATGCGCCGTCCTTTTTGAATTCGGTGATGACGGGTGCGCCTTCGGGGCGCTGCGATGGTTCCACCCCGGCAATGAACTGGGCCGCTGCAGGAAGCGCTGCTGCCATCAATCCGGCGATAACCAATGTCAAAAATAGAGTCCGATGCTGCATATTTCCCCCATTTTTCAATGCAGGGGGCGGACTGTGATCGCTCAGCCGGTTTTTTTGCTGTCCGATCCGGTTGCCCCCCGTTTCGACTCTTTGATTACCATATTGTCGCAGTGAAAAATAAAATAAATTAATGATAATAAGGTGATAAGCGGCATTTAGTGGGATTTCGACCTGACAGAATGTCCGGTGCTGTTCTGCAATCCGTCGCGCGATGCGGAATTTCAGGGGCCGTCGAGGGTGACAAAATGGCAGGGTGTTGGCAGAAATGGCGGGTGCGGCAGGTTGTCGCACCCGGTTTGGCCAAAACCCGACGGTTGACGATTGGTGCGGGAAGGATTTGATAGGGGCAACGATTGTTTTCTGGTTCATAGGGGATGCCGCATGTCCGTTACCACTGCTGAAATAAAGGCCCTTCTGGCCGGTATAAACCACCCGCGAACCGGACAGGATTTAATCGCCGAGGATGTTGTGCGGGCGCTGAAAGTGGACGGGGGCCATGTGCAACTGGTACTGGACGTTCTGGCGCAGGATGCGCAGGCAATGCTGCCGGTGCGCGATCAGGTAGAGGCGGCGATTGCGGCGCTGGACGGGGTGGAAAACGTATCTGTGCTGTTAACCGCCGAGCGCAAGGGCGATGCGCCGCCTGACCTATCCGCAGGGCGCACACCGCCGCCGCCGGAACAGGTGGACGGGGTGAAACACATCATCGCCGTTGGCTCGGGCAAGGGCGGGGTCGGGAAATCGACGGTTTCGGCCAATCTGGCGCTGGCACTGGCCGATCTGGGGCTGAAGGTGGGGATACTGGATGCCGATATTTACGGGCCTTCACAGCCCAAACTGATGGGCAGCAACGGGCGGCCTGTGGCGATGAATGAACGGTTGATCCCGATTGCCGCGCATGGGGTCAAGGTGATGTCGGTGGGGTTTTTGATGGAGGAAAACCGCGCGCTGGTCTGGCGCGGGCCGATCCTTGCGGGGGCTTTGCAACAGATGCTGCACGATGTGGCCTGGGCGCCGCTGGATGTGCTGATTGTCGATCTGCCGCCGGGCACGGGGGATGTGCAGATCACCCTGACCCAGAAAACCCCGATCACCGGCGCTGTGATCGTCACCACTCCGCAAGACGTGGCCCTGATCGACGCCCGCCGTGCGATAGATATGTTCCACCAAACCGAAACGCCGGTTCTGGGGTTGGTGGAAAACATGTCGACCCATATCTGCACATCCTGCGGGAACGAGGACGACGTGTTCGGCCACGGCGGCGGCGAGGCCGAGGCCAAGGTGCAAGGCATCCCGTTTCTGGGGGCGCTGCCCCTAACGCGGGTGTTGCGCGAAACGTCCGACAGCGGCACGCCGATTGTGCGGGCGATGCCGGATGGACCCGAGGCGTTGCGGTTTGCCGAAATTGCACAGAAGTTGAAGGATCAGCTGGCGGCACTGTAAGTCTTTGTTATTACGGGTATTCAACGGGCTAATTTGTCCCGTTGACCATTGCGCCCTGTGCTGAAAAATAGGGCTGGCAAAGGGCGCGCGGCCCAACAATATCAAGGTGTGAAATATGTTCATCCCGCCCAAACCCGTTTCCGATTACCCGTGGTATATCCGGCTGTTTTTCTGGAAGCAGAAAAAGACATACGGCAAGGTGCTGGAGCCGGGGATGCTCTGGGCGCGCACGCCCTCGGTGTTTATCGGGGTGGCGCTGCTGTATGGCGCGCTGAACCGGCGCAAGGGGCGGATTGATCCGGCGTTGCGGTCTTTGGTGACGGTGCGGGTGTCGCAGATCAACCATTGCGAATTCTGCGTCGATATAAACGCCACCACCCTGATGAAGCGCGGGGTGAGCGAGGATAAGGTGGCGCATCTGGTGGGCTGGAAGGATAGTGATCTGTTTGACGGTTGCGAACGACTGGCGCTGGAGCTGACCGAGGCGATAACCTATACGGATCAGGATGTTACGGCGGGGTTGATGGAGAATCTAAAGGCGCATTTTGACGAGGATGCCCTGGCCGAACTCTGCGGCTTGATCGCGTTCCAGAACATGTCGAGCAAATATAACGCCGCACTGGATATTCCGGCGCAGGGGTTTTGCCAGATGCCGCTGGCGGTGATCAACAAGGAAAGCGCCTAGGTTCGTTTGCGCCATTTTGCCCAGTCTTGTGGCGTGTCCAGATCGGTGGTGGCGTGACTGTCGGGCAGGGGCACCAGCCGCACCCGTTCGGCGTGTTGGCGCAACAGGTGGCGGGCACCTGCATCGCCGGTGAAAACATCTGGATCGTTAATCGCCCAGCGGGGCAGCAGAACGGGGTTTCCGGCGATGCCGTCTGCACTGGCTGCACGGTGGATGCTGGCTTCAAGATCATTCAGGAAGGCCTTGATAAGGTTCAGGTAATCGTCAGTGGTTATATCGGGCATATCGGCCAGCGCGACAAGTAATCCTCTGGCCTTATCCGGCAATACCCCCAGACCCGCCCGCAAGGATGCAGCCATGCCGCTATCGGCATCTGTGACCTCCAGAATGGTGACATCCAGCCCCTCAATCAGTTTGCGGCGGGTCTGGTTGCCCGCCGGCAATGCAACCATCACCGGACAGCCCGTTGCCACCGCGCGGCGGGTAACATGGCGCAGCAGGGGGCGGCCGTGGACATCTTCCAACAGCTTGTCGCGGCCCTTCATGCGCATCGAGGCACCGGCGGCAAGGATCAGGATTGATATCGTCATGACGCGATGTCTGCGCGGGCGGCCAGCAAGTCGCCGAAATCTGCCATGGCGCGGATCACCTGTTCCGCTTCCCGGCCCAGATCAGTCAATGTGTATTCGGTTTTGGGCGGCACAGTCGGGTAAACCTTGCGCGTGACCAGACCTTCGGATTGGAGCATCCGCAATCGCGCCGCAAGGATTTTCGGGCTGACCCCCAGCAGCGCATATTGCAGTTGCGAATAACGCCGCGTGCCTGCCAGCAATTCGCGGATGATCAGCGTGGTCCATTTACCGGACAATATGTCGGCGGACAATCTTACGGGGCAGTCGGGGGTGCAATCAACACCGGGTTCCATAGCGTCCATATCGGATAGTCACTTTCATTTAGGTAACTACTTCCCAAAAGGAAGTTAGGGAAATATGTCTGCCTTTCAACAATGTTTCAAGCAAAAAAGGCACAAGATATGACGTACTTCAAGGCTCTCTGCTATTTCATCGGTGTGGTCCAGCTGGTGCTGGGCGCGCTTTACCTGTTCGCACCGCAGTTCTTTGTCGCATGGCAGGGGCTAAGCGAGATCGGGCAGGACATCAATTATCCGCTGGCGATGCTGGCCGGGCGGTTTCTGGTTTATGGCGTGGGGATGTTCGTGATTGCCAGCGACCCTGTGCGTTACAGAATCTGGGCGGATGGAATGATTGCCATTCAAATGATCGACCTTGCGGCGGGGCTGTTTTACACCGGCACGGGTGTGGTTTCGATCGAGCATTCGGGCATTGCGATGTTTAACGCAACACTGTTCATTATTGGGCTAAGTTTGTTGCGGCGTGGTGTTGCGCGGCGGGTAACAGCATAAGCCAAGCGATCGGGCAGGGGTGCCTTGCCCGATCAACCGTGTTCTTCGTTATGTTCGGCCAGACGGCTGGGCAGCAGTTCGCCGGTGTCGCGCAGGATCGAATAGGCCACCATCGATACCGCCGTATTGATTTGTTTCAGCGCGCGCAAGGTTTCCTGGTGGATATTGCTGGTTTCGATGCTTTCGGTGGTGCCTTTGCGTAGGCGTTCCAGATGGCGGCGTTGCAATTCCGCCTCGACATCGCGCACGGTTTCCTTTTCCTCGACCAGCTGGCGGGCAGCATCGACCCCGTTGGTCATCAGCACATTCAGCGACAGTTGCACGTTCGACAGCACCCGATCATGGAAATCGCACAACTCGCGCCAGCCCTGGGGCGAGAATTTCAGCCCCTTGTCATGCACCTTGTGCGCCATCCCCAGCAGATTTTTCGATATTACATCGCCTGCTGCTTCGAGGTTGATCGCCACCGAGGACAATTCCATACTGCGGTGGGCCGTCTTTTCCGGAATCTGTTTCTGGTGCAATTTGGCCAGATACAGTTTGGTGTCGAAATACATTGCGTTCACTTCGGATTCATTTTCGCGGATGGCTTTGGCCGTGGCGTCGTCCCAGGTTTCGTAAAGGCCAAGAACAGGGGACAGCATGGCCTCGACCTTTTCACCGATATGCAGCACCTCGCGAGAGGCGCAGATCAGGGCGCGGTCGGGATCGTCCAGCGCGGTTTCGTCCAGCGCACTGATCCGTTCGATCCTGACGGCATCGGGTGAAATCGGATCGGCCAGTATCCGGTCCAGAAAGCGGGTCAGCGGGGGGATCAGCGGCAAGGACAAAAGCACCACGGCAAGGTTATAGGCCAGATGCAGGTTGATGGACTGACGTTCGGCGCTTGCCCCCAGAACATCCAGCGGGAATACCTCAAAATTCAACATTAACAAGGCGATGACGGCCCCGCCACCGCGCAGCAACAGGTTGCCGATGACAATGATACGGGCATTGGCCGGCGCCCCGAGGGTCAGGGTAAAGGGGATGAAGGAGCCGCCCAGATTGGCCCCCAGAACCATCGCCATTGCCGCTGTGGCGGGCAACAGACCCTGGGCGGCGAAAGTGACAAACATCAACACAGCCGCGACACTGGAGTGCATCGCCCAGGCCAGCAAAGCGCCAACGATAAAGGCCGAGAACACATCGCGTGCCAGATAGCCGGCAAAGGGTGCAATCGCGGCGCTGTCACGGATCGGGTCGGTGGCCATACGGATCATATCCAGCGATACCAGAACCAGCGCAAGGCCGATCAGGATACGGCCCGTCTGGCGGACTTTGGGCTGTTGCCCTTTCAGGAACATCGCCACCCCGAGCAACAGCAACAGCGGGATCAGCCATGCCGCGCGTACCAGCAGGATTTGCGTGACAATCGCCGACCCCAGATCCGCCCCGAGGAACATCGCCAGCCCGACGCCAACCGCAATCGTGCCTTTGGCGGCAAAGTTGGTGACAAGCAGCGCCACTGCAGTCGAACTTTGCAGCAATATCGCTGTGATCACACCTGTTCCAGCAGCCAGTGGCGGGTTGCCCGACGAGCGGCGCAGCCATGTGCGCAATTCGCTTTTGAAGGCCCGCTGCACGCCGGTGCGGATGATGCGGACGGACCACAACAATAGCGCCGCCGACCCCGCAAGATTTAGTATAAATGTTAGCACTGCTGCCTCGTTCGCCTTGGATGGGTGCGCCTAACTAGGCAAAGGATGCCCTGTTTGCAAGCGTATTTGATGGTATACGGCCTTTGTCGGGGCAAGCAAACACGCGGTAAGTGACTGAAAAAAGCAGAAAAACCGCTATGTAACAGTCGTGTAACAGTTATATGACAGCATTGTTGCAAGCCAAAATCAAAACATTTGCGAACCCATGATCTGGCCAGCTTTTACCAGATGTCGGGATGGCCGTGCGGCTTGCAAAACAAATATGCAGGGAATTTCCGAGCGGGACAATCTGCCCAATGGAAGAATCTTTGCTGTCGTTATTTAGCTTGGTGACAGGACGAACCCAGCCCTCTATATGCAGGGCAAGCAAGAGGGATGAGGCAATGGTAGCGTCACAAGAACGGGTCAAGGAACTGGACAGTCTGCGCGAAACTTTCGGCGCAGAACGCGTGGCCGAGGCTGAGCGGCGCGGCGCTGTGCGGGCGTTGTTTGACCGGATCGCACCACGTTATGACCTGATGAATGATCTGATGAGCTTTGGCCTGCACCGCCTGTGGAAACGCGCCACGGTGCGGGTGGCGCTAAAGCGGCTTCAGGGCAAGGATGGCCCGCTGGTTGATCTGGCGGGGGGCACGGGTGACATTGCCTTTGGGGTGAAGGCGGCCGATCCGTCCCGCAAGGTGATCATCGCCGATGCCAGCGCCGGTATGCTGGAGGTGGCCCGCAAACGCGGCGGGGATAGTGTTGAATATCTACACGCCGAGGCCGAAGATATGCCGCTGGGGGATGCCTTTGCCGCCGGTGTGACGCTGGTGTTCGGGCTGCGAAACATGACCGATCCGGCACGTGCGCTGGCCGAAACCGCGCGGGTGCTGAAACCAGGGGGCAGTCTGGTGTTGCTGGAGTTTTCCAAGCCCGCGGCGTGGTTTGCACCGTTTTACGGTATTCATTCGCGTTTTGTCATTCCGGCCATCGGCGCGATGGTGGCGCGGGACAAGGGGGCTTATACCTATCTGGTGGAATCGATCCGCCTGTTCCCGGCCGCCGATGACGTGACCCGTGCACTGGACAAGGCAGGGCTGGAAACGATCGAAACCCGCGCCTTTATGTTCGGCGTTGCGGTGTTGCATGTTGCGGTAAAGAAATGAATTCAACAGCCCCCACAGCGGATACCACGGCGCAGATAGCAGATCGGCTGCGGCATTTGCCGATGCCTGTTTTGTTGTTCATTGCGGCGCGGGTGAAAACCCTTGGACTGTCGCTGGCGCCTGTTGCGGTGGGTACATGGCTGGCGGCGCAATCCGGGGATTGGAATGTGGCAGTGATGGTGGCCGCTATGGTGGCCGCCGCTTCGATCCAGATTGGCACAAACCTGTGGAACGATGCAGCCGATGGCGGGCGCGGAACAGATGGGCCGGACCGCTTGGGGCCGCCCCGTATGACCGGCCTTGGCCTGCTGGATGCGGCACTGGTACGGCGCGCGGCCATGGCGGCTTTTGCCACAGCGGCGCTGTTCGGCCTGTGGCTGACCATGATCGGTGGCTGGCCGGTCATTCTAATCGGGCTGGTTTCGCTGGCCTTGGGATATTTCTATTCAATGGGAGCATATCCTTTGTCCCACAGCCCGCTTGGCGAAGCGCTGGTAATTGCGTTCTTTGGCGTTGTTGCGGTTGGAGGTACGGTTTATCTGCACGGTCAGCAGATCACGGGTGATGTGCTGATGATTGGAATCATCACCGGCCTGCCGGCTGCAGCGGTTCTGTTGATCAACAACCATCGGGATCGTGATCTAGATCAAATTGCCGGTCGAAGAACCTTGGCAATTGTAATCGGGCAGGGGGCAACCCGTGGCCTTTACGGGTTTTTCCTGATGGCGGCATTACTGGGCGGGGTATTGATATCCGCAAGTAATATTGCAGGCTTTCTACCTTTTGTTCCGGTCACTGTTCTTGCATTCATTCTGGTCGCCGGAATGATGAAAACCCCTGTTTCTGCGGGCCTGAACAGGTTGATTGCCGGCACTGTAGGTTTCCAGATTCTGCTTTTGTTTGCGATCGTCTTAGCCCGGTATTTCTAATCTGGAACCGGCTTTCGGGGATTCGGTTTTCGGCCAAATCTGTAGGAGAATAGGTCGAGACAGCCTTTGTTTGATCCCCGGACAATCCCGCCCCGGGAAATATTCAAAAAAATGGATGCAAAAACCACCACGCTTTGACAAAAGTCAAGGAACGCAAAATTTTTGTGTGGTCAAGTTCCCGTGATCAAGTCTGCGCCACATCTATATCCAGACTTGCGCGGCACCGACTCCGGGCTTCGGTGTAATAGCGAAATTGGTTGCCCGGAAATACGAGGACAGAAAATGAAACAGACCATACGCAAACGCTTTACCACCTTGGCGGGCGTTGCTTCTCTGGGTCTGGCAGCAACTGCGATGGCAGTTCCGGCCGAGACACTGGATGAAGTGATGGCACGTAGGGGGCTTAGCCAGAAAGATCTGCTTGCTGCGGCCAAAACCTACACGCCGACAGGGGGACGTGACGAATTTATTGTATTTTCATCTGGCGGTCAGTCAGGGCAAATCATGGTATATGGTGTGCCTTCGATGCGCATTTTGAAATACGTTTCGGTGTTTACGCCTGAACCATGGCAAGGCTATGGTTTTGACGAGGAATCCAAAGCGGTTCTGGCTGGCGGTATAATCGACGGCCGCGAATTGACTTGGGGCGATACCCACCACCCCGCGCTGTCGGAAACCGAAGGCGCGCCGGATGGTGAATTCCTGTTCATCAACGACAAATCAGCGCCCCGTGTTGGTGTGATTTCGCTTGATGACTTCGAAACCAAGCAGATTGTTGTGAACCCGATCCTGCAATCCGAACACGGCGGCACATTCGTGACACCGAACACGGAATATGTTCTGGAAGCTGCGCAATATCCGGGCATTCTGGGCCGTGGTTTCGCACCGCTTTCCGACTTCAACGAGAAATTCCGCGGGGCGATTACCTACTGGAAATTCAACCGTGAAAAAGGCCGGATCGAACCCGAGAACAGTTTCTCGATCGAACTGCCACCCTACACTCAGGATCTGACCGACGCCGGTAAACTGGTGTCCTATGGCTGGTCCTTCACCAACTCGTTCTGTGCGGAACGTTATGTTGGCGGTATCGAAAGCGGCCGTCCGCCGTTCGAGGCTGGCTGTTCGCAGGCCGATACCGACTTCCTTCACATCATCAACTGGAAGAAGGCAGAAGAGGTCTACAAGGCCGGCAAGGTTACAATGATCAATGACCACCCGGTCATCAGTCTGGAAACCGCTGTTGAAGAAGGTCTTGTTTATCTGGTCGCCGAACCAAAATCACCACACGGCGTTGACGTTTCGCCCGATGGTAAATTCATCGTTGTCGGTGGTAAACTGGACGTAACCGCATCGGTTTATTCGTTCGAGAAAATTCAGGCCGCCATCGAGGCCAAGAACTTCTCGGGTGTTGATCCCTACGGTTTGCCAATCATCAAGATGGAAGACGCGCTGCACGTTCAGGTGCCGCTGGGCCTTGGTCCGCTGCACAACCAGTATGATTCCAAACCATGTGTGATCTATACATCGCTGTATGTGGATAGCCAGATTGCGAAATGGGACTATTGCGAAGGCAAGGTTCTGGACAAGATCTCGATCCACTATAACGTTGGCCACCTTGTGGCAATGGAAGGCGAAAGCGTTAAACCCGCCGGCCATTACCTGATTTCGCTGAACAAACTGGCGATTGACCGGTTCAACCCTGTTGGCCCGCTGCACCCGCAGAACCACCAGCTGATCGACATCACTGGCGACAAGATGGAACTGCTGTACGACATGCCCGTTCCACTGGGCGAGCCGCACTATGCTGCCGCTATTGCCGCAGACAAGCTGAAGCCGCTGGTTCGGTACCGCTATGGCACCAACTCGCGCACAGGCGGCAAGCACGAAGGTGCGACACGTCCCGGTTCCGAGCGGATCGAGCGTGACGGCACAACAGTCAACGTTTACATGACTGCGATCCGGTCGCACTTTACACCGGAAATCATCGAAGTGAACGAAGGCGACACCGTCAACTTCATCATCACCAACTCGGAACGTGCCGAAGACGAAACCCACGGGTTCTCGGTTTCGACATATAACGTGAACCTTTCGCTGGAACCCGGCAAAACCTCGACCGCGTCGATCGTTGCCGACAAGCCCGGTATCTTCTCCTTCTATTGCACCGAGTTCTGCTCGGCCCTGCACCTGGAGATGGAAGGTTATCTGGTGATCAAGCCCAAGGGCTATGTCGAAGAAGCGGCTGCTGTGTCCGAAGGTCAGGCCTATACCCAGGCTGACTATGACAAGCAGGTTCAGACCAATGTTGATACCCAGGCGGTTATCGACAGTGTGGTCGGCTACATCACAGCACGCAACTATAAGGACTTCCCCGAAGTTGCATCGCTAGTCGAAGATGCGGTTGACCAGTTGAACTTTGCTGCGGATGCCAAGGCCAAATCCGAAGCCGCGGCTGCCGAAAGTGACTGGCAGAACGCGACACTTTGGGCCGGTCAGTGGTGGCAGTATCAGGTGAAAGCCGCCGATATTGGTCTGCGCGCCAAAACCTACCTGGATGAACACGGCGCTGTCGTCGTCGAGTAAGGCAAATCCTTAATGATAATGCGGGTGGCGTTCGCGCCACCCGTTCTCACCCGAATTAACAAGTCAGGACACGAAATGCGTTCAGCACTCACCGCTCTCATCCTTGGCACGGCGGTCCTATCGGCGGCCCCTGCTTTTTCCGATGCTGTCAAAGATGGTAAACGGGTTTATATGACCAAAACCTGTATGGCCTGTCATGGCCGTAATGGTGCCAAGCCGATTGCAACCTATCCAGCGCTGGCAGGGCAGAACCCAGCCTATCTGTTGACGCAGCTCAAAGCCATCAGAGATGGCAAACGCGTGGGCAGTGTCGATCCGGAAACCGGACACACCTTTGTGCAGGGCATGGCCGATATCATGCATTTGCTGTCGGAAGATGATTTGAAAAATGTTGTTGCCTATCTGGCAGTGCAGGATCCCGCCAAACCAGAGGTTCTGGATCCAGCGCCAACCGAAGATGAACTGGCGGCTGCGGCAAAGATTTATAAGAAACTGGGATGCCGCTCCTGCCACGGGAAGGAAGGCGATAAGCCCAGCAACAAGGCCTATCCCTATATTGCCGGTCTGGATCGCGAGTATCTGATCCGCGCAATGACCGAAATTCGTGACAAGACACGCACATCCGGCAAATCCAAGATGATGTTCGGCACGATCAAACGGGCTGATGACGATCAAATCGCGGCCATGGCAACATGGCTTTCGCAAATCGACCGCAATGCGGAATAAGCAACCTGAAAGGAAGCGCAAAATGAAAATGAAAATAACATCGGCCGTTATGGCCACAGTGCTGGCCTTTGCGGCCCCCGTACTGGCAGAAACCGCCACCGAGGGCTGGAACAACACCGGCGGCGAGCAGGACGAAGCCCTTGGCCTGACTCCGGACCATGAAAACGGTATCGAAACCTACGAGGTTTGCTCGGCCTGTCACCAGTTGAATGGCTGGGGTCTGCCGGACGGGACATTCCCGCAGCTGGCTGGTCAGCATGTGAATGTGATCATCAAACAGCTGGCGGATATTCGGGCGCAAAACCGCGATAACCCGACAATGTATCCTTTCGCCAAGCCATCCGAAATTGGTGGGCCACAGTCCATTATGGATGTTGCTGCCTATATTTCCAAACTGCCGATGAACCCCGAAAACGGGGTAGGGCCGGGCGATAATCTGGAACTGGGCGAGAAGCTGTACAAGGACAACTGCGTGCGCTGTCACGGTGAATCTGGTGAAGGATCGGACGAAAAATTCTATCCCCGTATCCACGGCCAGCACTACAACTATCTGGTGCGTCAGTTCCAGTGGATCCGTGATGGCAAGCGCCGTAATGCCAACCCGGATATGGTGAAACAGATTGCCAGTTTCAGCGACGAGGACATGGACGCCGTGCTGGACTACGTTTCACGGTTGAAACCGCACCCCGAAATGATCGCGGAACCCGGCTGGGTTAACCCCGATTTCGACTGGTAAGTATCTGCTACTGCTCGTATGAACACCCCGGACAGGTTGCCCCTGTCCGGGACACATTTAACTAATAGACAGGTTTGCTATGGAACAGGCGTCGTCTTCACGCCGCGGTATCGTATACCGTGTGCTGGTACTTATCTCGGTGGTTTTGATCGGTTTTTCCTTTGTGTCACCCGGTTGGTGGGTGTCACTGACAGCGCCGAATTACCCCGAGGCAACCTTCCCGCAGGGGATTCGTATTCTGTTCCATATGGACAGTGTGCAAAACGGCTGCACCATACGCGACAGCGAAGAGGTGGTCGAAACCGAAGCCCTGAATTGTGTGCATGAAATGGACACGATCAACCACTACGTTGGCATGTATCCAATCGCATCGGGCGGGCCGGTGGAAAAAGCATTTTCACCCTTCCTGTTTGCCATGCTGATTGTGATG
This sequence comes from Profundibacter amoris, assembly GCF_003544895.1. GTDB lineage: Bacteria > Pseudomonadota > Alphaproteobacteria > Rhodobacterales > Rhodobacteraceae > Profundibacter > Profundibacter amoris. The sequence continues at coordinate 1,706,196 of NZ_CP032125.1, read as the reverse complement.
GCACTGGCCTTTGCCGCACCGGGGCGAAAAACCCGGTTGCTGGTTTCGATTGTCGGATATGGCGGGATTGCCGTCTGGATGACCATGGCAATGTACGGCAAAGACGGGACCAAGCTGCATACCACAAACTATCTAAGCGGCATGGTGGTGTCGCTGGGGCAGGACGCGGGGGATACCAACCGAAATCTGGCACCGATTGTGCAAATGCTTCAGCAATCACTGGATGAAAGCAACAAGGCAGCGGTGGAAGACGCCGCCGCTAACAAGGACAAGGATGCCCTGCTGGACAACCTGCGGCGGGCCTACAATATCGACAATTTCAAACGCCCTTCGGACCAGCAAGAGGAATGGAACGGCTCTTTGATGCAGGTCTTTAAATGGCATTACGGTAAATCGCTGGCCCGCTGGTTTAACGAGCCAGAGCGCAATGACCCGCTGGTTGCCACGATGAGTTCGGTTGCACAGATCCTTTATGCGGTGATCATAGCCTTCATGGCGCTGATGACCTTTGCCGCGTGGTCTGTGAAATCGCCGTTCTACTGGTTGCTGGTGCTGATCCCGATGGCATTGCCGGTCGGATTTCTGGCGGAATATGCCGGCTGGCTCTGGTGGTATGGTCATAGCCTGAACGAAATGGGGGCCTTTACCCTGAAACCGTTCATGCCGACCGTATTCGGCGACGGGAAAGTGGCGCAGTTTACCACCCATTCCTATCCGGCACGCGGGTTCTTCCTGATGCTGGCATCCTCGGCATTGCTGCTGCTGGCCGGTCTGATCCGGTTCAAGCAAGTTCGCACTGCTGGCGATGCAGCCGCACGGATGTAACCGGATCATGCGCCCCTTTCCAAACAAAGTGCTTGGCGCGATCCTTGCCATGATGCTTGCCGGCCCTGTGTCGGCAGGCACATTGCAGGATATGATCGACGCAGCGGCGGACGGGGCCGAAGTTGTGCCGCCCGCCGGCACCTATGTCGAAAACATCGTGATTGACCACAACATCGTTCTGGACGGTCGCAACGGTGTGGTGATTGACGGGGGCGGGGAAGGGACTGTCGTTACGCTCAGGACCTCGGGCGCGACATTGAAAAACCTGACCCTGCAAAATTCCGGCAGGTTGTTTACCGAAACCCATGCGGGGCTGTATGTCGAGGGCAACTATAATGTTGTGCGCGATGTGCGGATCCAGAACACCCTGTTCGGGATGAACATCAAGCAATCCAACAACAACGTTTTCCGCCGCGTTACCATTTTTACCGGCGCGCAGCCGCTGGAAATGCGCGGCGACAGTATCCGCGTCTGGTATTCCAACGACAACAAATTCGAGGATAACGATATCCAGGACGCCCGCGATTTTGTGATCTGGTATTCGGCAAACAATATCATCCGCAACAACCGCATCCGCAATGGCCGTTATGGCATCCACTTTATGTACGCCCACAGCAACACCGTTGAAAACAACGAGATAAGCGACTGCGTGGTTGGCATTTTCATGATGTATGCCAATAACATCACCCTGCGCGACAACCAGATCCTGCGATCATGGGGGGCGTCGGGGATTGGTGTGGGTTTCAAGGAAAGTTCGGGCGCCAAAGTCTATAACAACAACATCGTCGGCAATGCCTTTGGCATATATCTGGACCCGTCACCCTGGGACCCCGAACACCCCAACACCTTTGAAGGCAACAGGATTGCCTATAACGGTGTCGGAATCCGGTTTCTGAACGACTGGACCGGCAACAATTTCAACGACAATTCCTTTTTGTCGAATTTCACACAGGTTCTGGTCAATGGCCGCGGCACCGCGATGCGCGAAGGCTGGAACGGCAACCACTGGGACGACTATGCCGGTTTTGACAAGGACAGGGATGGTGTTGGCGATGTGCCATACGAAATCTACAACTACGCCGACCGCCTCTGGATGGAGGTGCCGCATGCCTCGTTCTTTCGCGGCGGCTTTGCTCTGGCGGCGCTGGATTTTGTCGAACGCCTTGCACCGTTTTCCGAACCCCGCCTGTTGATGCGCGAAAACACCCCGTTAATGGAGCCGCCCGAACATATCACCGTTCAGGACGCCCCGAAATCAGCGCTGGAGATGCTGCAATGACTGATGAAACAGCCCCCGCCCAAAAGCCGAAAAAGAAACGCCTGACGCGGCTGCAACTGGAACGCCGCCGGATGATCATGCGCTCGCTGGGGGCGGGTGCGGCGGTGGTCACTGCCTCGCTTGTGGGGTGGTATCCGGTTCTGAAACGGGTCTATGACCGCCTGCGTCCGCCCGGTGCCCTGGTCGAGGACAAATTTCTGGCCGCCTGTATCAAATGCGGCCAATGTGTGCAGGTTTGCCCTGTTCAGGCGATCAAATTGGGCGACAGTGACGAAGGCTATGGTCTGGGCGTGCCCTATATCGACGCCCGCGCGCAGGCCTGCGATTTTTCCTGTGACGCGGTGCAATGTGTGCTGGCCTGCCCGACGGGTGCTTTGTCGCATGAAATAGCCACCAAGGAAGAGGTCACAATGGGCGTTGCCCGTCTGGCCCGCCCTGACAGTTGCCTTGCGATGAAGGGCGAGGGGTTCAAGGGGATTGTGCAGGGGCCGGATTTTGAAGGCATGCTGCGTTACGAGGAAATCAACCGCTGGGAGCCGATCAGGGTGGCCGATCACCCCTATGATCTGGAGCTGTGCGACCTGTGCGTGCGCGAATGTCCGATCGAAGGGGCGATTTCGCTGGTGGCCATGTCGGAAGGCGATGGCGAGCACCGCTTTGTGCCGACCATCACCGACAAATGCGTTGGCTGCGGAACCTGCGAAATGATGTGTCCGACCGAACCTGCCGCAATCATCATTGATACGGAAATGAGCCTGGGAGAAACGTCATGAGCATGAAATGGTATGCACATAAACTGGCCATGATGTTCGGCGCCAAACCGCGCCGCCCCGAAAAGGCCGAGGAAACCGATGCCGCGCGGGATATGAAAAAATTCCAGAAAACGCCCGAGCAAAGCGCGATCCGGCGTGAAATCATTGCCAAGGAACATGAGTATCCGATCGTCTCGAACAAGTGGAAATATATTCGCTGGACCTCGATCATCCTGATCAACCTGATGTTTGTGGTGTCCTTTTCCTGGGATGTGCAACTGGTCGAAGGGGCGATGACCGCCTCGCGGTTCCTGGGGTTCCATATGGCCGATCCGACCTCGGCCATTATGGTGACGCTGGCCTACAAGGATCTGATGTTGAACCTTGTGATCGGCATGGTTACGGTGGCGATCCTGTGGTGGTTCTTTGGCGGGCGCGCCTTCTGTTCATGGGCCTGTCCCTATCACCTGCTGGCCGAATGGGCCGAATCCATCCACGTCTTTCTGGCCAATCGTGGCTGGGTCAAGGACCATCCGTTCCACCGCGGTTTGCGTGTGGTTCTTTGGGTGGTTTTCATGGTCCTGACCTTTGCCATCGGCCTGACGGTTTATGAATACGTCAACCCGATCGGCATCGTCAGCCGCGCCCTGATCTATGGTCCGACCGTGGCGCTGGTCTGGGTGATCTTCCTGCTGGGGTTCGAGATATTCTTTACCCGCCGCGCCTGGTGCCGCTACATCTGTCCGATGGGCCTGACTTACGGGGTGATCGGCACGGCCGCACCGGTGCAGATCAAATACGATCTGTCCAAATGCGTGCACGAAGGCGAATGTCGCGCGGTTTGTCTGGTGCCACATGTGCTGGAAATCACCAAGATGGGTTATGCGCAGGACACCACCGAATATATCGCCCCCGATTGCACCCGCTGCGGTTTGTGCATTGATGCCTGCCCGCAAGGGGCGCTAAGCTATACCTTCCGCGGATTGGACAAGGTGATCTAGAATATGGGTTTGATTGACATCAATGGCCTGACCAAACGATTTGAAAAACGTGCGGTTCTGGACGAACTGACGCTTTCGATCAATGCGGGCGACCGGATTGCGCTGATCGGCTCGAACGGGGCGGGGAAAACCACGCTGTTTCGCTGTCTGCTGGGGCATTACCGCTATCAGGGTGACGTGCGGTTCGAGGGCGCGCGCACTGCGCGGCGTGATGTCGGCACTCTGGCGCAGATTGCCTTTGTGCCGCAACTGCCGCCACCGCTGCGCTTGCCGGTGGGCGATCTGCTGCGCTTTGCCGAAAAAGGGGCAGGGGCCAGCGCGGCCCTTATGCAGGAGATTGCCGGCAAACTGGGCATTGATCTGGACGAAATCCGCAACCGGCCGTTTTACCGGCTGTCGGGCGGGCAGAAACAGAAAATCCTTGTCACCGTGGCACTGGCCCGCGATGCCGATCTGTTGATTTTCGATGAACCGGCCGCCAACCTTGATCCGGCGGCCCGCGCTGTATTCATCGATCTGCTGGCAGAACGCAAGGATTGCTCGATGCTGATTGCCTCGCACCGGCTAGAGGAGGTTGCATCATTGGTCAACCGCGTGATCGAACTGGATCGCGGGGCTGTGGTGCTGGATGATTCCGTGGTGGACCGGCTGAAGGCAGGCGTGTTTCGCCAATGCCGGATCGGTCTGGCCAATGCACATCCGACCTTTGGTGCGGCGCTGCTGGACTGGGGGTTTACCGAAACGGACGAGGGGCGCCACTATGCCGGTAAAATTCCGGCCGCCGATACGCTGCGCTTTCTGGGGCTGTTGTCGCGTTATGCCAGCCTGATTGAACATCTGTCGCTGGACACCGGCGACACGGGCAAGGGGTAGGGGATATGTGCCGTTGTCATTTCCACCGCCGTTCGGTTCTGGGTCTGCTTGCGGCAGCTCCCTTGCTGGCGGCCTGCAAAGAACCCGATGAAGGCCCTGTGGAAATCCGCTGGGGCAGGGAGACCTGCACGATCTGCGGCATGATCATTTCCGACGCCCGCTATGCGGCTGAAATTCGGGACCCCGAAAAGAATATCTTCAAGTTTGACGATATTGGTGACGCGGTTCACTGGCTTTCGGTGCAGGACTGGAAAGCAGATCCGACACTTGAATTCTGGGTGCGCGACAGCAACACCGGCAAGGACTGGCTGGATGCACGCAAGGCGTTCTACCACCCCGACACCATCAGCCCGATGGATTACGGCTATGCCGCCGTGCCCACCAATGAACCCGGAACCGTGACTTTCGAAGTCATGCGCGCCGCCGTAATTCTGCGCGGCCTTTCCAGCCGCTGCCTACCCGTCGAGGAATGGACCAAATGACATCTTCCCCCCGTGCCACCCTTGGCCTGATGTTCCGGCTGGAACTGGCCGAAAGCCTGCGATCACGTTGGTTCCACTTCTATTCCGTGGTGCTGATCGGGCTGATGCTGTTGCTGATCCTGACCGGCGTTTCCGAAAGCCGCGTGTTGGGTTTTACCGGCCTGTCGCGCCTGCTGGTGACCTATATCCAGATCGCCATGGCGGTGCTGCCGCTGTTCATCATCGTGGTGACGGCCCGTTCTATGGTGGGTGATCGCGAGGCGGGAAATCTGGAATATATGCTGGCCTTTCCGGTCAGCCTGTCGGCCTGGTTCTGGGGGCGGTTCTTTGCCCGTCTGGTGCTGATCCTGACGCCGGTTATTATTGCGCTGGCGATTGCTGCGGCTTATGGCGCGGTTAAAGGGCACGAAATACCGTGGAATCATGTGCTGCTTTATGCCGGTCTGGTTGCTGCCCTATCGACCTGTTTTCTGGGGCTGGGGTTTTTGCTGTCCACCATTTCGCGCTCAACCGAAGTGGCGCTGGGGGCCTCGATGGTGATCTGGCTGCTGCTGGTGGCGCTGCTGGATCTGTTGTTGCTATCGATTATGATCCGTTCACAATTCCCGCCGGAATATGTGGTCGGTATTGCCCTGGCCAACCCGCTGCAAAGTTTCCGCACCGCGTCGATGATCCTGTTTGATCCGCAATTGATCCTGCTGGGGCCTGCGTCCTATGTCATTCTGGATGCCTTTGGCGTGGTTGGATATGTGGTCTGGGCGATGGTTTACCCGACAATTCTGGGCCTGCTTTTTGCGGCGCTGGGGTATTGGCGGTTTAGAAAAACCGATCTGGTGTAGTTTCCCTAAAATCCTATAATACCCTGATAAGGCTTGTTAATTAGTGCCCTGAATATATCCACTAAACCGGTTTAATGGATATGTTCAGGCGGGAAATTCTTGCAAGCCGATTTTGGTGACAATCCAGATGTCGCTAGCGATCTTGCCGGTTCGAAGTGTTCAGCCAGCCAACCGGTTCAACCACGCCAATGTATCGTCATCATCCCACATGGCTTCGCCTGCAACGGTAGCAATATGCATGCCGGTCTGGTCCAGAATGGCGGTGGTGGGCAGGCGTGACAGGGACAGAACGGATTGCAGGTTTTGCCCGTCGCCCAGCAGGATGGGCAGGTTGGTAATGCCGGTGGTTTTGTAGAACACCTTGACCCGTGTCGCGTTGCCGTTTTCAAACGCCAGGGGCAGCACGGTAATCCTGGCCGGATCGACCTTGTCGACTAGCCGTGAAATCGAGGGCATCTCGCGGCGGCAGGGCGGGCACCATGATCCCCAAAGGTTCAACACCACCAGCCGACCGGCATAATCGGTTATGGAAACCGGATTGCCATCGGCATCCTTCATCAACAGATCACGGGCATCCTTGGCCGGTATCGCAGGGTGCACCAGCGCCGCCGCAGGCATTGCACCATCTTGCGCAAATCCCCGGTTTGCAAGGGTTGCGGCGGTCAGTGTAAGAAACGCCCGCCGTTTCATTACTTGCGCGCCGCTTCCATCGTTTCACGAATATCCTTTGCAATGTCATCCGCCGACATGCCATGCGGGAAGCGTTTGATCAGGTTGCCATAGGGGCCGACAAAGGCAACCGAGGCCGTGTGGTCCACGGTATATTCGCTCTTGTCCTCGGGGTCGGGATAATAGAATTCGTACCGCGCATTGAACGCTTTGACCATATGATCGGTATAGGCTTTGGGGCCGCGCAGCGCGATGATGCGTTTGTCAAAGAATTGCACGTAATCATGCAGGTCTTTTGGCCCGTCCCGATCCGGATCAACGGTTACAAACAACACGGCCAGATCTTCGTTCAGATCGCCCAGTTGCTCCATCGCATCGGCCAGTGTGGCCAGCGTTGTCGGGCAGACATCCGGACAGGACATGTAGCCGAAATAGATCAACATGAATTTCCCTTGGAAATCGTCATCCTTGACCAGATTGCCATAGGTGTCTTCCATCATGAACCGGCGGCGAACATCCGCTGTGTCCTGGGCCGTGTCCGCTTCCAGATCAACATCTTGCCGCTGGGCCAGAACCGGCAGGCCAGCGCCCGCCGCCCCGATGAACGAGCCGCCCAGAATTAGAAAACTGCGCCGTGCTAGCATGGTTATTCTCCTTGAAAGTTCCCGTAATAATATGGGGGGATTTCGGGCAATGCCTTGACTTAAGTCATGTCAATGGCCGCCAAATCCGACTATTGCAACCGGAACAGTTTGAAGGGCTATGTCGGATGACACAAATACTGGCTGCATTCCTGCCGGCAGGTTTGATTTTATTGATGTTTGTGGTGGGGTTACGCCTGTCGCTAGACCGAGTGGGGGCGGCATTTCGCCACCCGCAGGCCTTGTTCACGGGGCTTGCGGTGCAAATGATGCTGCTGCCGGCCGTTGCGTTTTTGTTGGTGCGGCTGTTTGGCCTGTCCACCGAGATGTCGATCGGGCTGGTTCTGGTGGCGGCGGCGCCGGGCGGGGTAACGTCGAACTACATCGCATGGCTGGCCCACGCTGATGTGGCCCTTTCGGCCGCAATGACGCTGGTGACCACATCTCTGGCCGCAGTGACGATACCGGCTATCCTGATGCTGGCGGGCGTGGCGGCATTGCCGGGTGTTTCCGGCCTTGCGAAAATGAGCATGGCGATGAGTGCTGTCGCGCTGGTTCCCATGGCCATCGGCATCGGCTTTGCTGCATGGCGTCCCGAAACTGCGAAACGGTTGGGAAATATCCTCGATCCCGTTTCCAAACTGATTTTCGCGGCAATGGTGCTGGCCACCTTTGTGCAGAACTGGGGCGCGATCACCGATCATCTGTCCAGCGTCGGGCCGGCCGTTGTCGCATTGAACCTGATTGCGCTGGGGCTGGCTGGCGGGGCAGGGATGCTGATGGGGCTGAACACCGGCCAACGCCGGGCGATTATGGTCGAGGCCTCCTTGCAAAACGTCGCTGTGGCGATGTTTGTGGCCGGATCCCTGTTAAAGAATCCGGCCCTAGCCACACCAGCGCTGATTTACGCGCTGGTGATGAATATCTCGGCGCTGGTGCAGATCAGTATGGCCCACAGGCGCGCCGTTTCAGTGTCGGGCACCTGATCATTCGGCCTTGGCCACGTTCTGTTTCACCGCCAGATAAGCGTCCGGCGTGACCGAGATTGAATCAATACCGTATTCCACCAGTTTGCGGGCAAATTCGGGGTTGTTGCTGGGTGCCTGACCACACAGCCCCACCTTGGACCCCGCTTTATGTGCCTTTTCGATCACCGTTTTGATCATCCACAACACTGCCGGATCACTTTCCTGAAACAGGTCCGACAGATCCTCGGAATCGCGGTCAACGCCCAGCGTCAGCTGTGTCAGATCATTTGAGCCGATCGAAAATCCGTCAAACCGTTTGGCAAATTCTTCGGCCAGGATCACATTGGACGGGATTTCGCACATGACATAGACCTGCAAACCGTCCTTGCCCCGCTCCAGCCCGTTTTCGGCCATCACCCCCAGCACGCGGTCTGCCTCGTCCGGCGAGCGGCAGAAGGGGATCATCACGATCACATTATCAAAGCCCATCTCCATGCGCAATTTTCTGATCGCCCGACATTCCAGCGCGAACCCCTCGCGGTAGCGGTCCGAGTAGTACCGCGAGGCCCCGCGAAAACCGATCATCGGGTTTTCCTCTTTCGGCTCAAACTGTTTGCCGCCCAATAGATCGGCGTATTCATTGGTCTTGAAATCACTCATCCGGATGATAACCGGCTTGGGATACATAACCGCTGCAATACGCGATAAACCCATGGCCAGATGGTCAACGAAATAGTCGCGTTTGTCTGCGTAACCTTTTGTCAGTTCGGCGATTTCATCGCGTGCGGCCCCGTCCTTCAGGTTGTCGAAATGGACCAGCGCCATCGGGTGAACCCGCACGGCATTGTTGACCACAAACTCCATCCGCGCCAGTCCAACACCGTCCGCAGGCAAGTGCCACCAGCGAAACGCGGCAGAGGGGTTGGCAAGGTTCAGCATCACACGGGTTTTGGTTTCGGGCACATCCCCGGTCTGGATTTCCTGCACCTCGATATCGGCGTAGCCTTCGTAAACAAAACCCTCGTCCCCCTCGGCGCAGGATACCGTGATGTCCTGTTCATCATGCAGGATATGCGTGGCCTGCGAGGTGCCGACAATCGCCGGAAGCCCCAGTTCACGACTGACAATCGCGGCATGCGAGGTGCGCCCGCCGTGATCCGTCACAATCGCTGCTGCGCGTTTCATGATGGGCACCCAATCGGGGTCGGTGGTCGAGGTGACAAGGATCGAGCCATCGACAAACCGGTCGATGTCCCTGGCGTTTTCAATCAGGCAGACACGGCCGGAAATGGCGGCCGAGCCAACACTAAGACCGCTTAACAGTTTCTTGCCGGCATTGCGCACCCGATAGGTTTTCTGCACCCCTTCACCGATGCGCGATTGCACAGTTTCGGGCCGGGCCTGAACGATGAACAATTCACCCGTGATCCCGTCCTTGGCCCATTCCATATCCATAGGCTGACCATAGTGTTCTTCGATCGTGCAGGCCTGTCGGGCAAGGTTCAGAATATCATCATCCGTCAGAACAAACGCCGCGCGTTCGGCCTTGGAGGTGGGCACATTGCGGGTTTCGCCGCCACTGCTGCCGGCATAGATCATTTTCTTTTCTTTGGCGCCCAGTTTCTTTTCAAGGATCGGGGCCAAATCGGGGTTGGATAACAATGGCTTGTAAACCTCGTATTCATCAGGATTGACCGCGCCCTGAACCACGTTTTCACCCAACCCCCATGCGGCGTTGATCAGGACAACCTTGTCAAAACCCGATTCCGTATCGATAGAAAACATCACGCCCGAGCCGCCGATGTCCGAGCGCACCATGCGTTGCACCCCGACCGACAATGCAATTTTCTGATGATCGAACCCTTTGATTTTACGATAGGAAATCGCCCGATCGGTAAACAGAGAAGCATAGCAGCGCCGACAGGTGTTCAGCAGTGCCTTTTCCCCGCGCACATTCAGATAGGTTTCCTGCTGACCGGCGAAACTGGCGTCCGGCAGATCCTCGGCTGTGGCGCTGGAGCGCACGGCGACGGGCAATTCATCATCCCCGCTGCGTTTGCCCAGTTTTTGATAGCTTTCGATCAGGCTGTCACGGATATCTTGCGGCCAGTCCCCTTTGATGATGGCCGCGCGGATGGTTTCGCCGGCTTTTTGCAATGAAATCTTACCGTCGGCCTCTTGGCTAAGCGTCGTTGCGATCAGGTCATCAAGGTGATTATAGGTCATATAGGCCCGATAGGCGTCAGCGGTGGTGGCAAAACCGGCCGGCACTTTGATCCCCGCTTGTGACAGGTTGCTGACCATTTCCCCGAGCGAGGAATTTTTACCCCCGACCAGACCCACATCCGTGCGGGACAATTTCTCAAACCAGATGATGTTGCGATTATCAGTACTCATAGCGGGCACCCCCTTATGGTAACGGATTCATATCGTCTTATACTATAAATGGGTCAGGCGCGGGGACTGTGCAATGTTGTCGATCAATAACCGTGAAAATGCCGCATATTATGTTAAGAAATAGTATTTTTCAATTTTTATCAGGTTGTTTGCACAGGTATTCAGATGCGCATTGACGGGCATTTTACAAATCATTTTTCCGGGGCAAGTAGCCGGAATATGGCGCATATTGGCATGCCGGATGTCGCTTGGGGACGTTTACTTGGGGCTGCGGGGCATATATAAATGATTGACGTGCCTCATTGCAACGCAACCTGATTGCCCAAGCGGAGACCCCATGGCAAGACCGACGACCAAAGACCTTGCAAAAGCCGCTGGCGTCAGTTTGGCAACCGTTGACCGGGTGCTGAACCGTCGTAGCGGGGTGCGCAAGGTGACGGTTGAACGTGTGACCCGCGCGATTGCGGATATCGGGTTTGTGCGGGATATGTCGGCGGCCAATCTGGCGCGGGGCAAAGAATACCGGATGGTGTTTTTACTGCCGGACCATGACGATGAATTCATTGATCTGATCCGCGATTCAATCGACGAGGCAAACCAGGCGCTGCACAGCGAACGCACCGGCGCGACGGTCATACGGGTGCCTGCCAATGATCCGCATCGTATCGCCGCCCGACTGGATGAACTATCGGCCGATACTGTTGACGGGGTGGCCATCATGGCCCCCGAAAGCCCGCAGGTGCGCGATGCCATATCGCGGCTGGACAGTCGGGGGATTGCCGTTGTGGCCTTTGTTTCCAATCAGCCAAACGCCGATAATGCCTTGTTTGTCGGGGTCAACAACGAAGCGGCGGGGCGCACGGTTGGGCAGTTGATGGCACGGTTTACCGGTGCAAAGGCAGGTGTGGTGCTGGTTTTGACCGAAACCATCCAGTCGCGTGACAGTCAGGAACGGCGGCTGGGATTTGATGCGATCATGGCGAAATACGCTGACCGTCTGACGGTGCGCCCGACGATGGAAACTTATGGCGACCCGCAGCGCACAGCCCGGATTATCCGCACGGCTTTGCAGGGCGGGGAAGCCGTTGTCGGCATCTATCTGATGCACCACGACATCGGCGAAACCATGCAAGCGATCGAGTCTGAGGGCGGGGCGAACAAGATGGTGATTATCGGCCACGAACTGACACCCGACACGCGCGCACGACTGATTGACGGCACACTGGATGCGGTGATCACGCAGGATGTTGGCCATCTGGTGCGCAGCTCTATCAGGATCCTGCGCGCCAAGGCCGAGCAGGTGGGCACGATTGCCTCGCAGGAACGGATTCGGATCGAGATCACTTTGCGGGAAAATATGCCCGAATAACCCAGTTACCACCCCCGATAGAACCATAAAAATATGCCAAGCCATTGATTTGACGTGATATGAGGCACGCACCTCAAAAATCAATTGACTTGAGGTGCGCACATCACCTACGCTTTTGACCATAAAGTGGCGCAAAGGGGGGCTGCTGGCCCGCTTTTATTTCTAGGGAGAAAATAATGAAAACATCCAATCTGATGATGGCAACCGCTATGGCGACGATCTCGGCTTTTGCCGCGACAAACGCTTCGGCTGAAACCATGACACTATGCTGGGCCGCGTGGGATCCGGCAAACGCATTGGTCGAACTGTCCAAGGATTTCGAGGGCAAAACCGGCGTGGACATGGAATTCGAATTTGTTCCGTGGCCCAATTTTGCCGATCGTATGCTGAACGAACTGAACTCGGGCGGCAAACTGTGTGACCTGATGATCGGTGACAGCCAGTGGATCGGTGGCGCGGCTGAAAACGGCCAATACCTGAAACTGAATGATTTCTTTGATGCCAATGGCATTACAATGGACGATTTCCTGCCTGCAACCGTGACCGGTTACGCCGAATGGCCCAAAGGCACGCCAAACTACTGGGCGCTGCCGGCCTATGCCGATGTGGTGGGCTGGACCTATCGCAAGGACTGGTTCTCGCGGCCGGAACTGCAAAAGGAATTCAAGGATAAATACGGCTATGATTTGGGCATTCCTGCCGATCTGTCACAGCTAAAAGACATCGCCGAATTCTTTCAGGGCCGCGATATCGACGGCAAAACCGTTTACGGTGCCGCGATCTATACCGAGCGTGGCTCGGAAGGGATCACAATGGGCGTAACCAACGCGCTGTATAACTACGGCTTTGAATATGGCAATCCGGAAAACCCCTATGCCGAACTGGATGGCTATGTGAATTCCGAAGGTGCGATTGCCGGTCTGGAATTTTACAAAGCGCTGTATGATGTGGGTACCCCTCCGGGATCGTCCGACTGGTATATGTCCGAAGACATCGACGCCTATAAATCCGGTCAGGTCGCGCTTCAGATGAACTTTGCCTTTATCTGGCCCGGTGTGAATGCCGATCCGAACGTGGGCGGGGATCGTACCGGTTACTTTGCCAACCCGCCGGGACCGGCTGGTCACTATGCGCAGTTGGGCGGGCAGGGGATTTCCGTTGTCGCCAATACCGAGCACAAGGACGCAGCCCTTGCCTATATCAAGTGGTTCGCACAGCCCGAAATTCAGGCCCGCTGGACCGAAATGGGCGGTGCATCGGCGATGCGCGCGGTGGTCGAGGACCCGGCATTCCCGGATGCCCAGCCCTATAACAAGGCGTTCCTTGAATCCATGGCAATCGTCAAGGATTTCTGGGCCGAGCCATCCTATGCGTCCTTGCTTTTGGCGATGCAGGACCGCGTCCACAAATATGTGGTTGCCGGTCAGGGCACAGCCAAAGAGGCGCTGGACGGGTTGGTCAAGGACTGGACCGAAGTATTCGAGGACGAAGGCAAGATTTAGGTCTGCCGAACTGCCCTGCCTGCCAATCGGGCAGGGCCATGACACATCGGCAGAGCAAGCGGCATGCCTGCTCTGCCAGACTAACCACCTGAAATCCAAGGAATTCCCATGGCCGACAAAGCGATGGACCGTATTGCCAAAGCGACCCCGCCAGGCATAGCCAAACGTGTCAGAGGTCTGTCCGACAGGACGATTGCGTGGATATTCGTCGCACCGTCGATATTCCTGTTGTTGGCCGTCAATATTTTCCCGCTGATCTGGACGATCCGGTTAAGTTTCACCAATTTCCGCGTCAACCGGATAAATGCCGATGTGAAATGGGTAGGCCTGCGCAACTATGAACGCATCCTGACCGATCCCGACATCTGGCAAACCATGCAGGCCACGGCGCATTTCCTGATCTGGACGATCTTTTTCCAGGTGCTGATCGGGTTTACGCTGGCCTATCTGATCAACAAGAAATTTCGCGGCAACGATATGTGGACCACCATTATCGTGCTGCCGATGATGCTGTCGCCTGCGGTGGTCGGCAACTTCTGGACCTTCCTGTATCAGCCGCAAATCGGACTGTTCAACTATGTGGTCAGCTTCTTTTCCGGCGTTGATCCGGCATCGTTTTCGATGATCGGCTCGGTCAATCTGGCGCCTTGGGCGATTGTGATTGTGGACACATGGATGTGGACGCCCTTTGTGATGCTGATCTGCCTTGCGGGGCTGCGATCCATCCCCGGCTCGATCTACGAGGCCGCCGAATGTGACCGCGCCAGCAAGTGGCGGCAATTCTGGACGATCACCATCCCGATGGTGCTGCCGTTCCTGATGATGGCGGTGCTGTTTCGCGGCATTGAAAACTTCAAGATGTTCGATCTGGTGGTGCAGCTGACAGGCGGCGGGCCGGGATCGGCAACCGAGGTCACCTCGATCAATCTGAAACGCGAGGCGTTCGAGAAATGGCGCACCGGATATGCTTCGGCCTATGCGGTGATCCTGTTCGTGACGATCTTCGGGCTGGCTTCGATTTACGTCAAAGCCCTGAACAAGGTAAAAGAAAGATGAGCGGGTTTTCTGTCACCGAACCGTCAAACCGGATGAAATGGATCGCCGGTGTGCTGGTCGTCGCCTATGCGCTGATCACTATCATGCCGCTGTTGTGGATCATCGCCACCGGCTTTAAATCCCCATCTGATTCAATCGCTTATCCGCCAAAGGTGGTGTTCCAGCCGACGCTTGAGGGCTATGTGAACCTGTTCACCACGCAAACACGGATCACACCGGATATGCAGGATACCTTGCAGCCGCCACAGACATGGTACGAGGAAATCGTGCGCGACAAGGGGATGGTGATCGCGGGGCCGTCCCGCTTTGGCCAGCGGTTCCTGAATTCGGTGATCATCGGTTTTGGCTCGACCTTTTTCTCGGTGTTTCTGGGCACGCTGGCGGCCTATGCCTTTTCCCGGTTCAAGGTGCCGATCAAGGATGATCTGCTGTTTTTCATCCTGTCCACACGGATGATGCCGCCGATTGCGGTGGCGATCCCGATCTTTTTGATGTTCCGCCAGCTGGGCCTGTCGGACACGCATCTGGGCATGATCCTGCTGTATACCGCCGTCAATCTGTCGCTGTCGGTCTGGTTGCTGAAAGGGTTTATCGACGAAATCCCGCTGGAATACGAGGAAGCTGCGCTGATCGACGGCTACACCCGCTTTCAGGCCTTCTACAAGGTGGTGCTGCCACAGGCGGCAACGGGCATTGCCTCGACCGCGATTTTCTGCCTGATCTTTGCCTGGAACGAATACGCCTTTGCGGTGTTGCTGACCTCGGGCACGGCGCAAACCGCACCGCCGTTCATCCCCACCATCATCGGGGTCGGCGGGCAGGACTGGCCGGCGGTGGCGGCAGGCGCCACGATCTTCCTGATGCCGGTTATGATTTTCACCATCCTGTTGCGCAAACATCTGTTGCGCGGGATCACATTCGGGGCCGTGCGCAAATGAGCGGATTTTTCAAAGGATTACTGCGTTTTCGTCGCGGCGCATGGGAAATGCTGGCCTCGGTTCTGATTGCATTGGGGGTGTTTATGATGATGCAATCCTTCTGGATGGTTGCTTTCACCTATTCATTCCTTGTTACTTTGGTCGGCACGGTGATGTTCATCATCGTCAGCCATTTTCCGGAATAGATCATGGCGCAGATAATTATCAAAAACCTTCGTAAGGATTTCGGCGATTTCACTGCCGTGCAGGAATCCAGTTTCACCATTGAGGATGGCGAATTCTTTATGCTGCTTGGTCCGTCAGGCTGCGGCAAAACCACTACTTTGCGCATGATCGCCGGGCTGGAATTGCCCACCTCGGGCGAGGTGTTTATTGATGGCGAAGAGGTGAGCCAGAAACCGGCCCGTGAACGCGATATTGCCTTTGTTTTCCAGATGTTCGCGCTCTATCCTCATATGAATGTGCGCAATAATATCAGCTATCCGCTAAAAAGTCAGGGCATGCCCAAGGCGCAGATTAAACAGAAGGTGGCCGAAGTGGCGCGCATTCTGGGGATCGAGGATATTTTGGGCAAACCGGTGGGGGGCCTGTCCGGGGGCGACCGTCAGCGCGTCGCGCTGGGGCGGGCGATTGTGCGCGAGCCAAAGGCGTTCATGATGGACGAGCCGCTGGGGGCGCTGGATGCCGAATTCCGCGAACATATGGCCGAGGAGTTGCGCGCCCTGCATGACCGCATGGGGGCCACCACGGTTTACGTCACCCACGATCAATTGGAAGCGATGCAGATGGGCGACAAGATCGTGGTGATGAACCACGGTGTTGTGGAACAGTTCGGCGTGCCGCAGGAAATCTATGACTGGCCCGCAACCATGTTTGTGGCCGATTTCATCGGTTCGCCCAGCATGAATTTCCTGCATTTTCAGGGGGACGTGGCAAAAGGTGACAGCACGGTCCATCTGGATGGCCACAGTTTCTATGTGCCGGAACAATTGCAAGGCGCCTCCGGTGATCTGGTGTTCGGCATCCGCCCCGAAAATGTAAGTTTCAGCGACAGTGCACCCTATCGGGCGCTAGTCGTGGCAAGCGAATATCTGGGCACAACCCAGATTGTCACGCTGGATACTCCGAACGGCACCATCAAGGCACGGATACCTTCGGATAGGCCCGTCAAGGCAGGCGATGCCGTGGGGCTAACCTTTAACCCGCGCAATGTGACGCTGTTTGACAAGGGCACCGGCAAGGCGCTGCTATGTGAGGGCAACAAAGGAGTGCTGGATCATGGCTGAAATCAGCTTGAAAAACCTGTGCAAATCCTTTGGCAGTCAGGTGGTATTGGATAATGTGACAATGACGGTACCGGATGGCTCGTTCGTGGTGCTGCTGGGACCGACCGGCGCCGGTAAAACCACCACATTGCGGCTGATTTCGGGACTGGACAAGCCCGACAGCGGGCAGATCCTGATCGACGGTGTGGATGTGGCCAGCATGTCACCCGCACAACGCGATGTGGCGATGGTGTTTCAGCAATATTCGCTCTATCCGCATCTTTCGGTGCGCGATAATCTGGCCTTTCCGCTGAAATCGCCCGTGTTGCGCACGCCTGCGGATGAAATCATTCGCAAGGTGGACGAGGTGGCGGCGGTTTTGCAGATTTCGCACAAGCTGGACAACAAGGCGACCGAACTGTCGGGGGGCGAGATGCAGCGTGTATCCATCGGCCGCGCGCTGGTGCGTGATCCACAAATTTACCTGATGGATGAACCGCTCAGCTCGCTGGATGCCAAGCTGCGTTCGGACCTTCGAATCGAACTGAAACGCATTCAGGCCAGTCTGGGCGCGACCCTGCTGTATGTGACCCACGACCAGATCGAGGCGATGACCATGGCCACCCATGTCGGTGTGCTGGATCAGGGCCGGCTGGTTCAATTCGGCACCCCGCGGCAGGTTTACGAGGATCCGGTCAGCATCTATGTGGCCAGCCGGCTGGGATCGCCGAAAATCAATATTCTTCCCGCCGACTTGTTCCCCGATGCCCCTGCAGGGGCTGTGAACATTGGCTTGCGACCCGAACATATCCACATCGGGGCAGGGGTGCAGGCCACCGTTGTTCGGGTGGAACATCTGGGCGACCAGACCCGCCTGCATCTGGATATCGCAGGTAATCCCCTGATCACCCTGACCGAGGCCCACACAACACTGACCAAAGGCGACAGCATCGCCATCACCCCCGAAAACCCCCTGTATTTTAACGCCAGCGGTGACCGCTTGAAGTAAGGAGAATTCTTATGGCCCAGTTTATCAACAGCAAAGAAACCCTTGTAACCGAGGCCATCGACGGCGTGTTGCGCACCGCCAAGGGGCGGTTGTCACGGCTGGACGGATACCCGCATATCAAGGTCGTGGTGCGCAACGACATCGACAAATCCAAGGTGGCGCTGGTGTCGGGCGGTGGCTCGGGCCATGAACCGGCGCATGTGGGGTTTGTCGGGGCAGGAATGCTGACTGCGGCGGTCTGTGGCGATGTGTTTGCCTCGCCCTCGGTGGATGCGGTGCTGGCGGGAATTCTGGCGGTGTCGGGTCCGGCGGGCTGTTTGCTGATTGTGAAAAACTATACCGGTGACCGGCTGAATTTCGGTCTGGCGGCGGAACGGGCGCGGGCCTATGGCATCAAGGTGTCAATGGTGATCGTGGACGACGATATCGCTCTGCCCGATCTGCCACAGGCGCGCGGTGTGGCGGGCACGTTGTTCGTGCATAAAATCGCCGGGGCGCTGGCCGAAGCGGGGGCCGATCTGGACACTGTTACCGCCGCCGCCAAACGGGTGATCGGCAATGTGGCCAGTCTGGGCATGTCGCTGGACACCTGCACGGTGCCGGGATCGCCCAAGGAAGACAGGATTGCCGAAGGCAAGGCCGAGCTGGGCCTTGGCATCCACGGTGAATCCGGTGTTGAACTTGTTGATTTCAGCACTGCGGCCAATGCGATTGCCATTGTGCTGGAACGGCTGAAACCCTTTGCGGGGGATGGTCCCAAGGTGGCGATGCTTAACAATCTGGGCGGGGCAACTCCGCTGGAAATGGCCGTGCTGGCCGAGGAAATGGCCAAATCCGGCACCATCCCCGACATCCGTTATCTGGTTGGTCCGGCGGCGATGATGACCTCGCTGGATATGCGCGGTTTTTCGGTGTCGGTGCTGCCGGTGAATGATCAGGAACTGGCGCTGTTGCAGGAACCGGTCACGATGCGTGACTGGCCCTGTTGCTGTGCGCTGGATGCGCCGGATGTGCTGCCCATTCCCGACGGGCTGACACCGATCAAACCGATCCCGTCTTCTGACGCGCAAATGGGGGCCTTTATCACGCGGTGCTGTGATGTGTTTCTAGAGGCCGAAGCCGACCTGAACGCGCTGGACGCGCAATCGGGCGATGGCGATACCGGCTCGACCCTTGCAGGGGCGGCGCGGGCGTTGAAAGGGGTGCTGGACCAACTGCCGCTGGCGGATTCCACCCAGTTGTATCGCGCCATTGCGCTGGAACTTAGCCAGACGATGGGCGGATCATCCGGCGTGTTGCTGGCGATCTTTTTCTCGGCGGCAGGGGATGCGGCATCAAGTGGCAAAAACCATGTCGAGGCGTTGAAAGCGGGCCTTGCACGGGTTCAGGAAGTGGGCGGCGCGCATCTGGGGGATCGCACCATGATCGACGCCCTTGCACCCGCGCTTGACGCCTTGCCAAACGGCTTTGCCGCCGCTGCCGTTGCCGCGCGCAAAGGGGCGGATCACACCGCGCAGATCCTCAAGGCCAAGGCAGGCCGTGCCAGTTATATTTCCGAGGACCGGTTAAGTGGCCACAATGATCCGGGCGCCGAAGCAGTGGCGCGGCTGTTTGAAAAGCTAAGTCAGATCTGAGTCTAACGGGCCAGTTGATAGGGGATATACAGCGCCAGATCCTGCCAGAACCACAGCAATACCGCCGTTGCCAGCATGATTCCCGCAAAGGGCAGGGCACCTTTGGCCACCTCTTGCAAACTGACTTTGCCCACCGCCTGAATAACAAACAGGTTCATCCCCACAGGCGGGGTGATCAGCGCGGTTTCGATCAGCACCACAAAGAAGATGCCGAACCAGATCGGATCAATGTTCATGTTGAACACCGCCGGCAGCAATACCGGCACCATAATCAGCAGCATCGACAGGCTCTCAAGAAAAAAGCCCATGATCAGCAGGACCACCCCGACAGCCAGAATAAACAGGTTCGGATTGTCGATATTCATGGTCAAAAGCTGGCTGATGGATTGCGGGATCAGGTAAAGGGTGATGGCAAAGGAAAACACCTTGGCACCGGCCACGATCAGCAGGATCATTACGGTTGTGCGCAGTGCCGCTTCGACGGCCTCTTTCATCAGGCTGAAATTCATCCGCCCCATGGCAAAGGTGATGATGATGGCAAACACAAACCCCAATCCCGCGCTTTCGGACGGGGTGGCGATGCCGGCATAGATTGACCCGACAATCGTTATCGCCAGCAATACGGTGGGAAAGGCCATCATCGTAGCGCGGCCGCGTTCGGCCCATGTGGATTTGGCGATCGGGGTGTAGGCGCCGGTCAGTTTGGCAAACAGAATGCCATAGACAATAAAGGCCGAGGCCAGAAACAGACCCGGCCCGACCCCTGCCAGAAACAGCTTCGGGATCGAGGTTTCCGAAACCACCCCGTAAATGATCAGCGGGATCGAGGGCGGGATCAGAATGCCCAATGTGCCGCCTGCCGCCAGCATCCCCATCACAAAAGAGCGGTCATAGCCGCGTTTGGTCATTTCGGGGATGGCCACGGTGCCGATGGTTGCCGCCGTGGCCACGCTGGAGCCGGAAATGGCGGAAAACAGGGTGCAACTAAGGATGGTCGCGACACCCAGCCCGCCGGGCCAGTGCCCGACCCAGCTTTGCACTGCTGCAAACAGGTCACGTCCTACGCCGCCTTTCAGCAGAATGTTGGACATCAGCAGAAACATCGGGATTGCCAGCAATTCGAAACTGTCCATTGACCCGTGCAGCCGTTGCGGCACGGCCACCAGAGGCATCCCTTTGAGCGCCAGCAGGATTACCCCCAGCCCGCCTAGCGCAAAGGCCACCGGCGTGCGCAGCATCAGGATGGCCAGCAACGCGGTCAGTATGAAAAACGCCTCCATCAGTGGGCCCCTTCCAGTATGTCATCGGCCGGAATGTCCTCGGTCCAGACGCGATACAGTTCGACCAGACCCTGAAGGATCAACAGCAGACTTCCGACCCAGACCGGCGCATGGGTCAGCCATTTTGGCGGGGCAAGGTATGTATCTGTGGTGTGGCCCGCAAGGGTTTCCTTCAGCCACAGTTGAAAGCCGTAGTACATGGCCACACCGGCGAAAATAAACAGCATAGCAAGGGCAAATGTTTCCGCAAGCCGGCGGCGCAATGTGGTGGGGTCGGACAAGAGAACCTCGATCGTCACCATCTCGCGGTGTTTCAACACATACGAGGCCGCCAGATAGACCACCCAGACCTGTAAAATCCGGCTGACCTCATCCACCCAGATCGTCGGGGCGGTGAATACATGCCGCATAACAACCTCGTAAGTGATGAAAAACCCGATTAAAAACAGGCTCCAGGCGGAAAGAAATCCGGCGGTTTCCGACGCGCCGTCAATCAGGCGGATTGCCTTGCGCAATAGGGGGGCCATGGGTGGCTCCTGACATTCTGGGGGAAAAGAAAGGGCGGGCCGGACAAATGCCGGCACGCCCTGTTTCGTTTTGACTACATAGCGGCCGAGCGCACCGCATCAACAGCGGCTTTGCCCACGTCACCCGTTTCCTCGATGAAACGGTCCACGATACCCGAGGTGGCTTTGACCCACGCGGCACGCTGTTCGGGTGTCAGTTCGATAACGTTCATTTTGCTGGAAACCTCGGCCACGGCTTCGGTTTCCTGCGCATAAATCGAATCCCGCAATTTGGCTTCGACTTCGCGCGCGGCGGCGTCGATGATGGCCTTGTGTTCGTCCGACAGCCCCTCGTAGACGTCGTTGTTGATTACGGCGACAAATTCGATCGCGCTGTCGAATGTCAGGGTCATGTTGTCCATCACTTCATAAAGTTTGCGCGACTTCACAGCAGATGCACCCGTCATGCCCACATCAACAGCACCCTGCTGATAGGCCAGAAACTGTTTCGAGCCGGACATCAATGTGGGCGCGCCGCCCAGTGCCTCAACCGTCCAGCCCTGAATTTTGCCGTAGGTGCGCACCTTTTTGCCAGCCAGATCGGTCGGCAGCACAATCGGTTCCCCCTTGCTCAGATAGATATTGCGACCAAAGGCCTGCCACCACAAAATGCGGTTGTTGGTTTCTTTCAGGATTGCGCCATCCAGTGTGCTGCGCATTGCCGAATCCGGCGCAACCGCCGCCCGCAAATGGGCCTCGTCCTGAAAGATGAACGGGATCGCAACCACATCCACCGCCGGTACCGATCCGGTAAAACGCCCCAGAAACGCCGAGCCGGCATCAACTGCCCCCGAGCCGACTGCGCCGGGGACTTCTTTGTCCTTGAACAGTTGTGCCGATGGGAAAAGCTGGATTTTCAACTCGCCGCCGGATTTTTCCTCGATGATACGGCCGAATTCCAGCCAGTTCTGGCCCAGCGAATGGGTTTCCGGCAATTGCAGCGACACGCGCAGCACGGTTTCGGCTGCGGCGATGGATGCGGATGCCGCGATGGCAACCGCTGCTACAGATCCTAAAATCCAGTTTTTCATATTTATCTCTCCCTTTTGGCCCTCTAGTCGGGGCGTTCGTTTTCTTACCTGCACCTGCAATTGCCGGTGCGGGTATAGTGCAGCTTTGATACAGGCGCGGGAACAGTGTTTTCCAAGCGCCAGACAGGCAACCTCTACTTTCGTCAGTCTATCCTGACTTTTGGCAAGGTAACGCAATCTTTTGATAAATCAACTGCCAACCACAACAGGACAGGGCCGGTTTTCTTTAATAATTCTACTCTGCCTGTTTCGGATCCCGTTTGATGCGGAACACGATCAGATATTGCGCCGGCACAAAGATCAGGGTGATCACCGTGCCCACAATGATCCCGCCCATCAGCGCATAGGCCATCGGCCCCCAGAACACCTGCCGTGAAATCGGGATCAGGGCCAGACTGGCCGCCGCGGCTGTCAGCACAATCGGGCGGGCGCGGGTGACTGTGGCCTCGAACACCGCAT
This sequence comes from Profundibacter amoris, assembly GCF_003544895.1. Lineage (GTDB taxonomy): Bacteria > Pseudomonadota > Alphaproteobacteria > Rhodobacterales > Rhodobacteraceae > Profundibacter > Profundibacter amoris. The sequence continues at coordinate 1,683,361 of NZ_CP032125.1, read as the reverse complement.
CCCAGGCCTCCATGCCCTGTTTGCGCAGGGCCTCGATCCGGTCCACCAGAATGATCGAGTTGCGGATCAGAATACCGCTAAGCGCCAGAATACCCAGAATGGCGACAAACCCCATCGGGGCCTTGGCGGTGATCAGCGCAATCACCACGCCGATCAGCCCCAGCGGGGCGACCGACAGCACGATAAAGGCCAGCCGGAAGCTCTGCATCTGCACCATCACCAGCGTGATGATGATCAGGATCATCATCGGCGCCACAGCGGCAATCGGCCCCTGTGATTCCGCACTTTTCTCGACCGAGCCACCGGTCTCGACGTGGTATCCGGCGGGCAGGGCGCTGTCGAAGTCCTCGATCTGCTGTTTCAGGGCTTTTACGATGGTCGCGGGTTGGTCCTTGGTGGCCAATGCCGCCTCGACTGTCACCGTGGGCATCCGGTTGCGCTGAATGACCACCGGCTGTTCGGTTTCAAACCTGAAATCGGCCACGCTGGACAGGGGAATAGTGCCGCCATCCGCTGTGCTGAGTTGCAGGTTGAACAGGGTGTCGATGGATTCGGATGTGCTCCTGTCGCCGCGGGCGATGATGTCGATCAGATAGGTCTGGTCGCGCAAATTGGTCACGCCTTTGCCGTTGTATATCGTATTCAGTGCAATGGATATATCGCGGGCCGTCAGGTTCAGTTGGCGCGCCTTGTCCTGCAGGATGTCCACTTTGATCACACGGGCCGGTGCGTTCCAGTCCATCGCGATGCTTTCCAGCCGGTCATCACTGGCGACAATCGCGGTCAGTTCACGCCCCAGATCCCTGACCTTGGCGATGTCGGGACCGGACAGGCGGTATTGCACGGGGCGGCCCACCGGCGGGCCGATCGCCAGCAGTTTCACCAGAACATCGGTGCCGGGGAATTCCTCGGCTGCCACCTTGCGCAGCTCGTCACGCAGTTTGTCGCGGGCCTCAAGCCCCGTTGTCTGGATTACGATCTGGCCAAAGTTGGCCGAAGGTGTGGCCGGTTCGCTGGTCAGCAGGAACCGCAAGGCGGAACGGCCGACATAGGTGGACCAATAGGACACCCCGTCGTGATCCTTCAGGTGGGCCTCCATCGCCTTCATCTGTGCCGATGTTTCCTCGATCGAGGCATTCTGTGGCAAGGTCATGTTGACCAGCAATTCCGTGCGGTCCGAGTCGGGGAAAAACTGTTGTTCGACAAAGCGCAGACTATAGACCGAGGCGACAAAACCGGCGAGGATCACCACCAGAACCAGCCAGCGCGCACGCATCGCCCCGCGCAGGGCCGTCTGGAACATCCGCATGGCAATGCCGGGGCCTTTGTGTTTGTGACCCAGATTTTTGGGCAGGAATGTCACACCCAGTAGCGGGCTGTACAGAACCGCCACAAACCAGCTAACCAGCAGGGAAACCGCGATCACCACGAACAGCGAAAAGGTGAATTCGCCGGCGTTGGAATTGTTCAGCCCGATCGGGATAAAACCGGCAACCGTGATCAAGGTGCCCGACAGCATCGGAAAGGCAATCGTGCGCCAGGCATAGGATGCAGCCTGATGCCGCCCGTCGCCCTTTTCCAGCCGGTAGATCATGGTTTCCACAGCAATCATCGCATCATCCACCAGCAGCCCCAGCGCAATGATCAGCGCGCCCAGCGAAATCCGTTGCAGGGTAAAGCCGGTGTATTCCAGCACCACAAAGGTAATGCCCAGCGTCAGCGGTACAGCCAGCGCCACCACCAGACCGGCCCGCAGGCCCACGGCCAGAACCGATACCGCCATCACGATGATCACCGCTTCGGCCAGCGCACGGGTGAAATGGCCCACCGCTTCGTCCACGATTTTGGGCTGGTCCGAAACCTTGTGGATTTCAACCCCGATTGGCAGGTTTGATTCCGCGCGGTCAATCACTTCGTCCAGCTGTTCGCCGAATGCCAGAATATTGGCGCCTTTGCGCATGCCCACACCCAGGCCGATCGCCTCTTCTCCGTTGAAACGGAACAATTCGGTCGCGGGGTCCTTATAGCCGCGCCGCACCGTGGCCACATCGGTCAGGCGGAAAAACCGGTCCCCGACCCGCAGGTTCACATCCTCAAGGCTTTGGGCATTCAGGAATTTGCCGCTGACCCGCACCAGAACCCGCTCGGGTCCGGCCTCGATCACGCCGGATGGCACAATCGCGTTCTGGGCGGCCAGTGTGGCCTGCACCTGATCTTGGTTCACACCCAGCGCCGCCATTTTTTCGGGCGAGAAATCCAGATAAATCGCTTCTTCGCGGTCGCCAAAGATCACCACATCGCCGGCATCATCCAGTTGCTGAACTTCGCGGCGGATGTCCTCGATCATGTCGCGAACCTCGCGCGGGGTGAACCCGTCCGAGGTAAAGGCGTATATATTGCCGTAAACATCGCCAAAGCGGTCGTTAAACTTGAAACCGGCGAATTCGGGTGGGAATTCACCGCGGATATCGCCCATCATGTTGCGGATTTCCTGCCAGATTGGCGGGATTTGCGGGCCACGGGTGGTGGGCAGCAGGTTCACATAAACGATCGACACACCGGGCCATGTGACGGATTTGGTAAAGTCCAGCTCGTCCACTTCCAGCAGTTTCTTTTCGATCCTGTCGGTGACCTGATCCAGCGTTTCCTGCACCGTGGCACCGGGCAGGGCGGCGGTTATCACCATGGTTTTGATGGTGAAATCCGGATCTTCCTCGCGGCCGATGGTGACATAGGCCATCAGACCGGCCAGCATGCTGACGATCATCAGATACCAGACAAAGGATTTATGCTTTAGCGCCCAGTCGGACAGATTGAAACGTTCGCTCATTTGCCTACGCGCGGGCCAACGATCTGCCCGTCCTTGATTGAGTGGATGCCTTTGGTCAGGATTTCCTGATCGATCTTCAGGCCTGACGTTACAATGCTACGTTCGCCAAGGGCATGGCCAAGGGTGACAGCCGTTTTATACGCTTTGCCTTCGGGGCGGGATATGACCCAAACGAATGCTTTACCGTCTTCATACAGTATTGCGTCGGTGGGGATGGTCATCACCTTGATATCGTCAAGCTGTGGCTTTGCCTTGACCAGGGCACCGATACGAAATTCCTCGGGCGCGTCCAGCAGGGTGAAATGGCCCCGACGGGTGCGGGTGCGGGTGTCGGCCACCGGATCAACGGATCGCAGCCGGATTTGCGCATGTACGGTGCTGACAGCCAACAGGGTGGCGTCAAACAGGGCCTTGTCGGGTAAAATCGCCAGTTCGGATTCTGTCAGGTCGATCACCACTTCGCGCTCGTTTGTGGCGGCCAGACGGATCACCGGTTGACCGGCAGAAACCGAGGCACCCGCTTCGGCCAGTGTCTGCGTGATGACCCCGTCATGGGGCGCGCGCAAAACGGCTGAATCCAGAATATCCTCGGCGCGGATTAGGGCGGCATTGGCCTGTTCCAGACGCGCTTTGGCGGCGGCAAATTTGCGTTGGGCATCTTCCAGCCGCGTCTGGCTTTCCACCCCGCGTGCAACCAGTATCTTTTCGCGCTCCAGCGCATCCTGCGCCGATTTCAACCCCTGCGTGGCGATCACCACACCCGCACGCGCCGCCCATGCGCCGGCTTCCAGTGCTTCGGGGTCAAGTTGGGCCAGAACATCGCCTTCCTTCACCGTATCCCCAAGCGATACAGGCCGGCTGGCGATGGTGCCCGAGGCCGGAAAGCCCAGATCAACCTCGATTCTGGCTGAAACGGTGCCGATGAAGTCACGCGCCGTTTCGGGGCCTTCACCGATGATCTCGGAAACCACCGGACGAAGCGTATCCTGTGCGAAAACAGGATCGGCCATTGGCAAGGCCATTGCGGCAATCAGGAACAGGGAATGTATTTTCATCACTCGTCTCCGATCAGCCGGACAAGGCGCCCGGGGTATAACAATTGCGCGCCACTGGTGACGACAATATCGCCGGTTTTCAGGCCGTCACTGACCATGATCGTGCCGTCTGAATAACGGGCGATACCGATCGGGGTCAGGGTGGCACGCATCGTGTCAGGGTTCACCACCCAGACCGCAGGGGTGCTGTTGATCGCGGACAAGGCGCTATAGGGGACGATGATCTGGTTAGGATGCGGAATTGCGATGCTGGCCTTTACAGCCGCGCCGTAAGTGACCTGATCGGGGGGGCTGTCCACACCGACGCTGACCTCGATGGTGCCGCGACGCGGATCAACCAGGGGGGAAACCTTGCGGATATGCCCCTGAAAACGCACGTCGGGATTGTCTATCAGGGACAATGGAATGGTCAGGTCCCTGGGGATGCGGGTGGGCAGGGCTTCGGGCGTATCGAAAACCGCATCTATTGCAGTTCCCAAGGCCAGTTTCAGCACCGGATGCGCCCCGGCGATCACTTCGCCCGGATCAGCCAGACGGGCAGTGATGACCCCGTCGGCACTGGCGCGCAGGAAGGTATCCTCAAAGGCTTTGCGGGCGCGGTTCAGATCGGCCTGTGCCTGCTCGACGCTGGCCTCGGCGATGCGAAAGCGGCGCTCGGCCTCGTCACGGCGAATGCGGGTGGTGGCGCCGCGTTGCAGGAACACATCTTGCCGCTCGAATTCTTCTTTGGCCTGAAACAGATCGGCCTGTGCAGCGTTCAACGCCGCTTCGGCGCCGCGCATGGCCTGTTCCTGCTGCACCGATTCAAGGCGGGCCAGTTCCTGACCGGTTTGCACATGATCGCCTTCGCGCACCAGAATAGACATGATCCGTCCGCCCATGGGAAAGGACAGGCCGACTTCGTCCCGTGCAATGATCTGGCCCGTCAATGACAGGGTTTCCAGCCCCAGCTCCGGCTGGATTTGCACGGTTTCAACCGGCAAGGTCTGTTGGGCAAGGGCAGGGGCCATTGACAAGATCGCAGATCCTGTCAGGGCCAATAAGAACGTCCCGTATCGCATAGGTATGCCCTCGTTTGTTTCTGATTGTTAAATCGAATCCGGTGCAGATGTCCGGCACAGCTAAACCGATTAGTATAGTTTTTCAAGCCGCACAAATGCATAGCCGCCCATAACCCGACTTGATGGGACAATTTAACTCAGGAACGGGGATAAAGCGACCGGTTTGTCGCCCGCGCTATATCAAACGATGGCCTGTGCCAGTGTTTTGAAAGCATCCGCCGGATCATCAGCGCTCCAGATTTCCTCGCCGATTGCAAAGAAGTCGGTGAAAGGGGACAGGGTTTTGATCAGATCGACCGTCAACGCGCCTTCGGCCACGACCGGCACTTCGACAACATCGCTCCACCATTGAAACAGGTCCTGCGGGGCGGTGGACCCATCCCCCAGCGCGCTTTGGCCGCAAGGGCCGAAACTGATGTAATCGGCTGTGGCTTCGCCTGCATTCAACCCGTCATGGCGCGAGGTGCCGCAGAAACTGCCGATGATGGCCTCGTCCGACAGCTCGCCCCGGGCATAGCGCACGGAACGGGCGCCATCGGTCAGATGCACCCCGTCAAGGCCAAGGCGTTCGACCATGATCAGGTGGCTTTCGATCACCAGCGGGATGTCGCGGGCGTGGCAGATTTCGCGCAGGGCGTCACCGGCACGGGCGATCTGGTCCTCGTCCCTGGTAGCCATGGCAAGGCGCGCGCAGGCCACGGGGGCCACGTCCAGCACACGCTGGAAGGTCTCGGCAAAGCTGGCCAGTTCAAAGGCGGGCGGGGTGATCAGGTATAGCTGGGCCTGTTCTTTTTCGGGGAATTCTTCGCTCATCTTCATTATCCTCGGCTGGCTGATGCTGCCGGATATAACGCAGGTTTTGCGGTTTGACCACGGGGCAGTTGCACCCTATCAGGGCGGGGATGGATAAACAGGTGTGAAATGGCTGATGATGAATGGACGGGACCACAGCCCGCGATGATCCTTGTGCGCCCGCAGATGGGCGAAAACATCGGGGCTGCGGCGCGGGCGATGTGGAATTTCGGGTTGGACCGGATGCGCGTGGTTGCCCCGCGTGACGGCTGGCCGAATGAACGCGCGGTGGCGATGGCGTCGGGCGCGGGGCGGCTGCTGGATCAGACGGGGCTGTTTGACAGCACGGCGGATGCGATTGCCGATTGCAATTATGTGTTTGCCACCACCGCGCGGCATCGCGGATTGACCAAACCGGTGATGACACCGGAACGGGCGATGCAATACACTCGTGGCCTGCTGGATCAGGGGCAAAAGGTGGGTATCCTGTTTGGTCCCGAGCGCGCCGGTCTGGAGAACGATGATGTGGCGCGGGCCAATGCGATTATTTCGGTGCCGGTCAACCCGTCGTTTTCATCGCTAAATCTGGGGCAGTCGGTGTTGCTGACCGCCTATGAATGGCGCCGGCAGGTGGAACAGGTGGTACCCGAGGTGATGGAGATGGTGAAAACCGAATTCGCCGAGGGGCAGGAGATTGAAAAGCTGGGCGACCATTTCGAGGAGCGTCTAGAGGCTGCCGGGTTCTTTTTCCCCGAGGCCAAGGCAGACCGGATGAAGCTGGCCCTGCGCAACATGTGGGCGCGGCTGCCGCTGACGCGGGCGGATGTGCAGACGTTGCACGGGATGCTGCGCCAGTTGGTGCGCTGGAAAGAGCGCGGGGAATAAGAGATTTTATGCGCTGCCGCGCGGGCAGGTATTTGGGGCAAGAAGAAGGGAATATCCTTGCTCCTGCTTTTTGTCGGTCGTAGTTTGGCGGGAAAATCAGGAAGGGTGCGAGCATGAGCAAGAAGCGCAGTATTTTTGAAGAGGTCGGTGAAGATGTGTCACCCAAGGAGGTTGCACCCAGAACCGGTGTGATCGACAAGGCGCCCAAAGGTGCGCGGCTGGCCATTCGCGGCTGGCTGATGCTGGTCTTTGCTTTGGTGGCGCTGATGGTTCTGGTGGGCGGGGCCACGCGGCTGACCGATTCAGGTCTTTCGATCACCGAATGGAAACCCGTGACCGGAGCAATTCCGCCGATGAATGAGGCGGACTGGGCCAGCGAGTTTGCCAAATATCAGGCCAGCCCTGAATTCCAGTTGCAAAACAGCAAGATGACGGTGGCCGAATTCAAATCCATCTACTGGTGGGAATGGGGTCATCGGCAGTTGGGCCGCTTTATCGGCGTGGTCTGGGCGATCGGGTTTCTGTTCTTCTGGCTGACCAAAAAGATACCGGCGGGCTGGACCAACCGCCTTCTGGGCCTCGGGGTTCTGGGCGGATTGCAGGGCGCGATTGGCTGGTGGATGGTGTCCAGCGGCCTGACCGGGCGGATGGTGGATGTGGCCTCGTACCGGTTGGCGACGCATCTGGGGCTGGCGTTTATCATTCTGGGTCTGTCGGCGTGGTATATATTCCTTCTGTCGCGTTCCGAGGCCGAGATCATGCAGGCGCGCCGCGGCAGGGAAGGCAGGTTGTTTTCCATGTCCACCGGTCTGATGCATCTGGCGTTTCTGCAAATCCTGCTGGGGGCCTTGGTGGCCGGTATTGATGCCGGTCGCGGCTATATCGACTGGCCGCTGATGGGCGGGCAGGTAATACCGGATGAAATATTCGACTACACCCCGTGGTGGAGCAATTTCTTTGAAAACCCGGCCCTTGTGCAGTTCATACACCGGCTGGCCGGTTATCTGGTGTTGGTGTTTGCCATTGTTGTCTGGCGGCGTTCGCGTGCCTGTGGCAACCGCAAAACCAAGGCGGCGTTCAATATGCTGATGGCGATGGTTTTGGTGCAGGTGGTGCTGGGGATCACCACGGTGATGATGGCGGCGCAACTGCATGTGGCGCTGACCCATCAATTCGGCGCAATCCTGCTGTGGGTGATGATCCTGCGGTCGCGTTTTCTGGCGGGCTATCCTGTGGCCCAGAGTGTAAGGGGCTAAGGTAATGACGGCATATGATGATCTAATGGAGTTCGAGCGCGATACGCAGGCGCTGGGACAGGTTTCGGGCCGGTTGGGCTGGGATCAGGAAACCATGATGCCCCGTGGCGCGGCGGGGCAACGGGCCGAGGAAATGGCGGCACTGTCATCGGTTTTGCACGCGCGGCGCACGGATCCCAAGGTGGGTGATTGGCTGGCCGCGATTGACGATAGCACGCTGGATGCGGTCGGGCAGGCCAACATGCGCCACATCCGGCGCGGGTATACCCGCACGATGAAGATTCCGGCGCGGCTGGCGGCCGAGCAGGCAAAACTGCATTCAATGGCACAGGGTATCTGGGCTAAGGCGCGTGCGGACGAGGATTTCGCCGGTTTTGCCCCGACGCTAAAGCAGGTTCTGGCGCTGAAGCGCGAAGAAGCGGCGGCGCTGGCGGATGGCGGTGATCTGTATGACGCGCTGCTGGATGATTACGAACCAGGCGCCAAAGCGTCCGAGTTAGAAGCGATGTTTGGCGCCCTGCGCCCGCGTCTGGTGGCGTTGCGCGAACGGGTGCTGGGGGCGGAACACCAGCCCGCCGCGCTTGAGGCGAAGTTTGACGAGGCGCTGCAACTGGAACTGACCCGCAAGCTGGCTGTCACCTTTGGCTATGACATGAACCACGGTCGTATCGACAAGGCGGTGCATCCGTTTTCATCCGGTTCCGGCCATGACGTGCGGATAACCACCCGCACCAGCCCCTATGATCCGTTCAACTGTTTCTATTCCACCATCCATGAAACGGGCCACGGCTGTTACGAGCAGAACATCGATGATGCCTATCTGTTAACGCCGCTGGGCAACGGCGTGTCGATGGGCGTGCATGAAAGCCAGAGCCGGATTTACGAAAACCAGATCGGGCGCGGGCAGGCGTTTACCGGCTGGCTGTTTGGCCAGATGCGCGAGGTATTCGGTGATTTCGGGGTGGCCGATGCCGAGGCATTTTACGCCACCGTCAACCGTGTGAATTCCGGCTATATCCGCACCGAGGCGGACGAGGTGCATTATAACCTGCATGTGCTGCTGCGGTTCGATCTGGAACGGGCGATGATTGCCGGTGATCTGGATGTGGACGACCTGCCGGATGCCTGGAACGAACGGTTTGTCGCGGATTTCGGCGTGGCGGTGGACAAGCCGTCGAACGGCTGTTTGCAGGATGTGCACTGGTCGGTCGGGCTGTTCGGCTATTTCCCGACCTATAGTCTGGGCAATGTTTACGCCGGTTGTCTGAACAAGGCGATGCGGGATGCGCTGCCTGATCTGGACGCCGGTCTTGCGACGGGGAACACCGCGCCGGCCACCAGCTGGCTGCGGGAAAACGTGCAGCAATATGGCGGCTTGTACCGGCCCAAAGAGCTGATCGAAAAGGCCTGCGGCTTTGTCCCCTCCGAGGCACCATTGCTGGACTATCTGGAAGCGAAATTCGGCGGGATTTACGGGGTTTAACGCGCGTTCGCCGAACAGCGCTTGAAGCGCCCCCTGTGATGTGCGAAAAATTTGCCAAGCATTACAGGGGACAGCACCATGCCAGGCTTTGAGTTGATCGGACAGGAAGAACGCGACGCGCTCAATGCGTTGATGGACGAGGGCGGGGTGTTCTTTGCCCACGGATTTGACGCCAAACGCAAGCGCTATCATGTGCGTGAACTTGAGTCGGATTTTCGCGAATTCCTGTCCTGCCACGATGCGCTGTGCGTGTCCTCGGGCACAGCGGCGATCAAGGTTGCATTGAAATCGCTGGGGGTCGGCTTTGGTGACGAGGTGATCACCCAGGGCTTTAATTTCATTGCCGATTTTGAAGCGATCATTGATTGCGGCGCAACCCCCGTGGTGGCCGGATCGGATGATACGTTGAACATGGACCCCGCACAGCTTGAAGGCCTGATCACTGACAAAACAAAAGCAATCATGCCGGTGCATATGCTGGGCGTGCCCGCGCGGCTGGACGAAATATTTGCCATTGCCGCCCGCCACAACATCCCCGTGATCGAGGATGCCTGCGAGGCGATCGGCGCGAAATACAACGGGCGTTACGCGGGCACTTTGGGCGCGGCGGGTGTGTTCAGTTTTGACTATGGCAAGGCGATCACCACGGGCGAGGGCGGTCTGGTCATTCTGAATGATGAAAAGATGGCTGTCACCGCGCGTCAGTACCACGATCACGGGCATATGAACCTGCCCGACATCCCGCGCGGGCTGGACCGGGCCGGTGTGGCCGGATTTAACTACCGGATGAGCGAATTGAACGCGGTGGTCGGCAAGGTGCAGTTGAAGAAACTGGATTACATCGTGGCGGAATCCGGCAAGCGCTACAAGGCGCTGGATCAGGGGATTACATCAGGTGTTTACAAGAAGCGCGCGGTGCCTGAGGGGGCCGAACCGGCCTATGACACCTATATCGTCGAGGTGGCGGATGCGCAGATCAGGGAACATGCGATCCAGTTGCTGGGCGATATGGGCTTTGGCACCAAAAACCTGCCGGACGCGATGAACTGGCATTGTTCCGTGTTCTGGGATCACATGGGGTTCGATACGAAAACACAGGCACAACTGGACACGCTGGCGCTGCTGGAACGCCAGATTGCCATTCCGGTGATGCTGGGCAAACCGGTCGAGGATTTCGCCGAACTTGCGGTGGCCCTGAACGGACTGACGGGTTAGGCGATGCTGGTCATTGTGCCTGCCCGCCAAGGCTCCAAGGGGGTGCCGGGCAAGAATACCAAGGATTTTCGCGGCGTGCCATTGGTCGAGTGGAGCTTTGCCGCAGGTCTGGCAATAGCCCGTGATCTGGGCGCGCCGGTGGTCTGCACCACGGATGACGCGGCGATTGGCGCGCTGGTTCAGAGGGGCTATGCGGATCAGGTGCTGATCCACAACCGCGCTGCCAATCTGGCCAGCGATACGGCGGGCATGGCGGGGGTGGTGCTGGATGTGTGCAAACGCTTCGGGGCCACACGCTATGTGTTGTTGCAGCCCACGTCACCCTTGCGGCTGCTTGATGACCTGGCCGCGCTGGTGCGGGAAACAAAGGCGCATGAAACGGTGGTGTCCTGCACCAACCCGTGCGAGCATCCCGAAGACCTGATCGTGCTGGACGGGGCAAAAGGGGTGCCTGCCATCCCCGCGCCCAAATCCGCCCGCCGGCAGGATCGGGCGACCGAATACCGTTTTGTTGACGGCAGCTATTATGCGGGTCGGGTGAATACGTTGCTGGATGCCGATACTTTCCTTCCGGCCGATACCCGATACCACACGCTGGAAATGCCCGCTGCTGTTGACATCGACACGCCGCACGACTGGGCCATGGCCGAGGCCCGGCACGACTGGTTACAGGCGCAGGGGTATGAATTTGTCCGCCCGACCCGCTGATATCATCATCATCGGCGCCGGTGCTGCGGGTCTGGAACTGGCGCGGATTGCCTCGCGTCAGGGGCTGGCGGTGGTACTGTTTGAACAGGGGGCGCCGAACGGGCGGCATTTGTTCCAGCGTATTCCGCTGATGGTGGGCAAAATCATCGGCAACCGCCGGTTTGTGGACGCGCAGGACTCGGTGCCGCAAATGGCGGCAGGCAACCGGCAACTGCCGGTGCTGACGGGGCGGGGGCTGGGTGGATCTTCACGGGTGAACGGTAATGTGGCCTATGCGGGGCCGCTAGAGCGGTACCGGTATGTGTTTGGTGGTATTAACCTTGATTATACCAATGTATTAAATGTGTTACATGGGGACGCGAATGCACCGCGCCCGCACAGTTGGGCCGATGAGTTGTCGGAAAAATTCCTGAGTGCCGCCGAAAAAATGGGTGCGCCACGTGTGGATGACCCTGATAATGTTGGGGAATTCGCGGGCGCATCGGTGTTGCATGTGAATACAAGATACGGATTGCGCCACAACCATCTGGAGGCCTTTCGCGCCAATGCCGCGCCGCAAAACATCCGCATCATCCGCGCGCCGGTTAAGCGGATCATTCTGGACGGCAAACGCGCCACTGGGGTGGCCTATGAAGGCGGCGAAATTTTTGCCAGCGAAGTGGTGTTAAGCGCCGGTGCGATATCCTCGCCGCTGTTGCTGATGCGCAGCGGCATCGGGTCGGCGGATATGGTGCAGGCGGCGGGCCTACCGGTGCTGCATGATCTGCCCCACGTCGGCCAACACCTGAAAGATCACGCCAACCTGCGCCTGCAATTTTCCTGCCCCGGTCACAACACGCTGAACCAGAAAACCCGCGGGGTGCGGGCGCTGTGGGAAGGGGTGAAATACGCGCTGGGGCGCAAGGACAGTATTTTGCGCGGGCCGGGGGCCTCGGCCGGGGCGAATTTTGCCGATGGCGATATTTTCAGCAAAGCCTACCGTATCCAGCTGGTGCATTTCACGCAGGACCGCTCGCAGGTGTCCGACAAGGGCATTGTGTTCGAACGGGCGCAAAAGGCCTCGCTTGGCATCTACGCGCTGTGGCCGAAATCCGAAGGGTCGGTGCGGATCACCGCAGAGGGTGCGCAGATTGATCCGGGGTTTCTGCGTGATCCGGCGGATGTGGAAACCTCCCTGCGCGGCATGGCGCAGGCGCGGGTTTTGATGGCGCAAATGGGGTTTGAACCGGATCCGGTGGATGCACCGGACGAGGACATTTTGCGAAACGGGGTTTATTCTGGCTATCACCTGATCGGCAGCAACCGCATGTCACCGGATTCGGGTAGCGGCGTGGTGGGGCCGGATTTTGCGGTGCACGGGCTGCAAGGGTTGTCGGTTTGCGATGCCTCGGTGATGCCCGATCACCTGTCCAGCCACAGCTACCTGCCAACCATCGCCATGGCGCGGATGTTTGCGCAACAACGGGGGTGGGCGGCATGAAACGTTACCCTGCACGGATGATCGACCGGCTGGCGCTGCTGCTGTGGGATGTCGCGTGGCATCTGGGTCTACCGTTGGTGCTGCTGTATCTGTGGCATCGCGGGCGCAAGGAGCCGCTGTATCGTCAGCATATGGCGGAACGCTTTGGTGGTGGCGCGGCTGTGCCGGCGGGGGCGATCTGGATTCACGGGGTTTCATTGGGCGAGATGCGGGCCGCGCGTCCGCTGATTGACGCGCTGCTGGATCGGGGCGAACAGGTGCTGGTCACCAACATTACTGCCGCCGGACGTGCCGAAACCCTGAAACTGTTTGCGGATGCGATCGAGCGCGGCCAGTTGCATGTGCGCTGGTGTCCGGCGGAATATGCCTGGGCCATCCGCCGGTTTCTGGCCAAACACAAACCACGGTTCGGCATGATCATGGAGATCGAGCTTTGGCCCCGCCTGATTGCCACCTGCCACGCCAAGGGCCTGCCGCTGGTGCAGGCGCAGGCGCAATATCCGGACAAGAGTTTTTCGCGTGATACCAAAGGCTTGCAGGTGCGAGCGCATGTAGTACGGGCGTTTGACCTGATCATGGCAAAATCCGAACGCCATGCCGAACGGTTCCGCCAATTGGGCGCGCAGAAAGTACAGGTGATGGGGGAACTGCGGTTCGAACAACCGATCCCGCCGGCACATCTTGAGGCGGCCAAAACCCTGCGCGCACAGATCGCGCCGGAGCGCCCTGTGTTCTGCCTTGCCAGCACCGCACCGGACGAGGACGCGCTGCTGATCCCCGTGGTCCGCAAATTGCTGGACACCGCCGCGCAGGCCGGTAAACCGCGCCCCTTCATCGTCTATGTTCCGCGTCATCCCAAGGATTTTGCGGCGACGAGGGAACGACTGAAAGCAGCAGGACTAAACATGCTGCAACGCTCGACGGATCTGGATGAAACCTTGTCGCTCAAAGCCCCCTTGGCCGATAATCTGGGCGGGCTGTTCGGGGATTCACTGGGGGAAATCAACTTCTATTTTGCCCTGTCCGACCGTGTGTTCATTGGCGACAGTTTCAACGGGGAAGGGTCACACAACATCATCGAGCCGCTTAGCCTTGGCAAACCCGTGGTGGTTGGCCCTAGCATCTGGGGCATCGAATATCCGGCGCTTGAGGCGCTTGAGTCCGGTGTGCTGGTAAAGCTGGAAACGCCGGATCAGTTGTTCGAGCATTGGAGCCGCGAGAGAGGTGCCACGACCACACAGATCCGAGATTTTCTGGCGCAACACGGGGGTGCCACGCAAAAAGCCCTGCACCATCTAACAAACGCAGGGCTGATGTAGGGCGGAGTTCATCCCGCCTTGGCAAAATCATGCGGGCGGGTTAACACCCTAAAGCCCTTCGCCAGCACGCATAATGGCCATATGTTTGGCACATTCCGACAGGCCGCCTTCGCCTGTCTCCCATGTGATTTCACCGTCACCATTGGCGTCAAATCCGTCCAGCAACTGATGTGTCAGCGCTTCCATTTGCACAACCATCGGCGCGGCCACCTCGGCGCTGTCAGCCGCCATAATCCGGGTGATCAAGCCCTTAAGCTCGGCCACACGCGCCACGGTATTGTTGGCCGATGTCGCCACATGAACGGCACGGGTTTTTACATTCTCGCTTGCGTCATCCTGCTGGGCTGCGATGGTGATGTGTTTTGCAACTCCGGTTGCCGCGCGCAACACTCCGTAACCATATCCGGGGCCATCGTTGATCGTTTCAGGGTCAAGGGCGTGCATTACATGTCTTGTATGCTTTTGCATCCACCCCAGATCCCCTGTCTGGTTGGCCGCAACCCGCGCGTGAAGAATTGCGATTTCGGCCTCGGCTATGGCCATTGGCAGCAGGCCCTTTTGTTCGGGCGTGTCGGTCCAGCTTTCGGTGATGTGATCCATCTGGTCCTGGGCCATATTGGCCCTTGCCGCCGAAGCAAACCCGCCAAGGATGATGACAAAAATCAGCAGGGCCGTTGCAATCGAATGTTTGATTGGAAGTGTCATCTGTGAACTCCAGAATGCGTAAGAACAGGCCTGCGGTTGCGACCCCTTACTGGACTTACACCGTAACGCATGGGTTTAATCCGCGACAAATGAACTTTTGTTGAGCATTCAGTTACTTTTCCCAGTCCGGCGCGCGTTTTTCCAGAAAGGCGGCGATGCCTTCTTCGGTGTCGCGCATCATCATATTGGCGGTGATCACCTCGCCGGTGTATTCATAGGCCTGCTCCAGCGGCAGGGTGATCTGGGTGTAAAACGCCTCTTTGCCGATGCCCAGCACACCGTTCATCTTGCTGGCCAGCACCTGCGCCATTTCCAGCGCGGCGGCGTCCAGATCATCATGATCCACGGCGCGGTTGATCAGGCCCAGTTGCTCGGCCTTGGTGGTGTCGATGAACGACCCTGTGGTCAGCATTTCAAACGCCTGTTTGCGCGGGATATTGCGGGTCAGGGCCACCATCGGGGTGGAGCAGAACAGGCCAAGGTTTACCCCGTTCACGCCAAACCGCGTGCCATGCGCGGCCACTGCCAGATCGCAAGTGGCGACCAGCTGGCAACCGGCGGCGGTGGCGATGCCGTGGGGTTTGGCGATGACGGGTTGGGGCAGGCGCATGATCGACTGCATCACGCGGCTGCAACGGGTGAACAGATCGTAGAAATAGGCGCGCCCGTCGTCTTCGGCCTGTCGCCCGGCCGTCATTTCCTTCAGGTCATGGCCGGCGCAGAACACCTTGCCCGCGCCTTCAAGGATCACCACCTTTGTGTCCGTATCGGTGGCCAGCGCGTCGAACTGGGCCTGCAAGGCGGCCAGCATCGCGTCGGATAGCGCATTCAGGCTCTGGGGGGAATTCAGGGTCAGGGTGGCGATGCCGCCAGCGTCATTGCGCAATAGGATGTCGGTCATGCTTGCTCTTTCATAGGTTTCAGGCGAAGTTTACGCAGAGATATGCAAAAGGGGAAGTGGGCATGAAGATGAATGTGGAGCAGTTGCAGGCTTTTCTGGCCGAACATTTCCCGCATATGACCGAGGAATTCATCGTCGAATCCGTGTCCGAGAACCGCGCCACCCTGCGCCTTCCGGTCAGCGAGCGCAACCTGCGGGCCGGTGGCACGGTGAACGGGCCGACCATGTTCGCGCTGGCGGATGTGGCGTTTTATCTGGCGCTGATGGCAATGATCGGGCCAAAGGCGCTGGCGGTGACCACGAATTGTTCGATTGATTTCATGCGCAAACCGGCGGCGGGCAAGGATCTGATCGGCAAGGCGCAGATATTGAAACTGGGCCGTGTGTTGGCAGTGGGGGATGTGCTGATCTATTCGGACGGGCAGGGGGCGCCTGTGGCACGGGCAGGGATGACCTACTCCATACCGCCAGAATAAACGATAAATTCTACTAATACTGGCTGGTAAGGCGCTGTAAACACCGGGTATTATCACTTTTCAATAGAACCACTAAACCGGTTTAATGGATCTGTTCGCGGACATGGCTCCGCCAATAAAAAAGGGGCCGGATAAATCCGACCCCAGGAAGAGGTTCCGGCAAAGCGGGGATGCTAGCCCTGCCAGAACAAACGACGCGTCTCCGTATCAACCTCGTCGCGTGTCAGTCCGATGTCTTGCAACTCGGTATTTGTCAAATCCTTCAATTGTCGCCGGGTGCGGCGGCGCAAATCCCATGTCAGAAGCGTATTGGCCACCGTGATCACCACCAGCGCCAGCGGCGATTGGGGTAAACGTGACTGCAACAGCGTGGGGCGCTGTGCGGGGTGGGATGAAATGTAGGTCATGGCGCGCTCCTGAATAATTGTATTGATACAAACGGGGGGTTCCGCTATAGGGAATGGATACAATGCGAATCTTCCGGCGTCCAATGAAAGATTGTAATGAATACAATTTGGTTTCCTGATCTATCCAACAGTAATGGCCCGAAATATCTGACTTTGACTGACGCAATCCGTCAAGCGATTGTATCGGAACAATTGCAGGTGGGCGAGCGTCTGCCGCCGGTACGCGAGCTGGGATGGCAGCTAAAAGTCACCCCCGGCACCGTGGCGCGGGCCTATACCAAGCTGACTGACGAAGGGCTGCTAAAGGCCGCTGTGGGGCGGGGCACCTTTGTGGCCGAACCCAAGGCGATGCCGCAACACAGACCGATTGAAATTGGCGCGCGCCCGACCAAAGTGCCGGACCGGATTGAACTGCTGTCCCCGCTGTTGCCGGACGTGGGGCAGGAAGCCTTGATCCGCAATTGTTACGCCCGCATGGCGCAGATGCCCAATGACAACCTGATCCAGTATCCCAGTCAGGCCACCGAAGCAGGCGCGCGGGTCGCGATTGCCGATTGGCTGAAGGGCGTGCAACTGGGACGGTTCGACCCCGAGGATATCGTGCTGGCCCATGGCGGGCAAAACGCCATCATGATGATCCTGCAAATCGTGCTGAAAGACCCGAACCCGATGATCTTTGCCGAGGATCTGTCCTATGCCGGTTTTCGCCACGCTGCCCGCCTGTTGCGCGCCGGTGTTGTCGGGCTGAAATGCGACAGTGAAGGGGTGATGCCCGAAGAACTGGAAGTGGCCTGCCAGAAATACGGACCGCAAATATTCTGCACCTCACCCGAGGTTCACAACCCCACCACCGGCCACACCGGCCTGACCCGCCGCAAGGAACTGGCCGAGGTGGCGCAGAAATACGGCTGTACGGTGCTCGAGGACGATTGCTATCACATGCAGGGCAGCGGGTTGCCAACCTATCGCCAGTTGCTGCCCGAACTGGGGTGGTATGTGTCGTCGCTGTCCAAGTCGTTGACGCCATCCTTGCGGGTCGGGTTTGCGCTGGCGCCGCAGGGCAAGGCGCAGACACTGCGTAGAACGGCGCAGTTCAACCACTTTGGCTTGGCCATCACCATCACCGATCTGACGGAAATGGTGCTGCAATCGCCGGACCTGCCGCAAATCCGCACTGCAATTGTCGAGCGCGTCAACAGCTATGTGCGCATCGCGGTCAATGTGCTGGGGCGCTATGATCTGAAATGGCGCGATGATGTGCCGTTCCTGTGGCTAAAACTGCCGCGTGGCTGGCGGGCGTCCAATTTCTGTCGAACGGCGGAAAAACAGGGCATCCGCCTGCGCTCGGCCGATGATTTCGCGCTATTGGACGGGCGCGCGCCCCATGCGGTGCGTATCACGGTGAACGGGCAAATCCCGTTGGAGGCGTTCGAGCGCGCGATGTATGCGTTGGAGCGGTTGTTAAGCAATCCGCCGGATTTGATCGAGGTGTAAACATGGGGTAAAATAATACCTATTTTATAACTTGTTGTTTTTACGCTACAAAGCAAACCTTAACGCACTTGACTGTGCCTCAAAACCCTATAGATAGACGCAATCAATTCCCGCAGGTGGCCAATCCGGCCAATTGCGCCGTTTCAAATAGGGTAGAAACCATGAAAACCTTCTCTGCTACTCCGGCAGATATCGAGAAGAAATGGATCATCATCGACGCCGAAGGTGTCGTGCTGGGCCGTCTTGCCTCGATCATCGCCATGCGCTTGCGCGGCAAGCACAAGCCAACCTTCACACCGCACATGGATATGGGTGACAATGTGATCGTGATCAACGCTGACAAAATCCAGCTGACCGGCAAAAAGCGGTCGGACAAGATTTACTACTGGCACACCGGCCATCCGGGCGGCATCAAGCAGCGCACGGCCGAACAGATCCTCGAGGGTAAGTTCCCCGAACGTGTGGTGGAAAAAGCCGTTAAGCGCATGCTGCCGGGCAACCGTCTAAGCCGCGTTCAGATGACTAACCTGCGTATCTACGCCGGTGCCGAGCATCCGCACGAAGCACAGAACCCCGAAGTTCTGGACGTGAAAGCCATGAACGCCAAAAACACGCGGAGCCAGTCATGACCGAAGAAATCAAATCACTGGACGATCTGAACGAAGTCGTCACAGGCACCCCCGCAGAAACAACAGCCGCCGAGGCCGTTGAAGCCGCCATTCAACGCGATCCTGTACGTGATGAACTGGGCCGCTCTTATGCCACCGGCAAACGTAAAGATGCGGTTGCCCGCGTCTGGATCAAGCCCGGTTCGGGCAAAGTCACAGTCAACGGTCGCGACATGGACAAGTATTTTGCCCGCCCCGTGCTGCAAATGATCCTGCGCCAGCCCTTTACTGTGGCCGGTGTCGAAGGTGAATTCGACGTGACAGCAACCGTCAAAGGCGGTGGCCTGTCGGGTCAGGCCGGTGCGGTCAAGCACGGTATTTCCAAAGCATTGCAGATTTACGAACCCAGCCTGCGCGGCGCATTGAAAGCCGCCGGCTTCCTGACACGCGACAGCCGCGTTGTGGAACGCAAGAAATACGGCAAGCGCAAGGCACGTCGTAGCTTCCAGTTCTCCAAGCGTTAAGCCTACTGGATATGAAATTGCAAAAAGGCAGGGTTTGCGCCCTGCCTTTTTTGTGTTTGAAGCTGTGTTCTATTGACCGAAAACATTTATGGAAACCTGTAAGATGAACGATAACGTAATCGCCACCGCACAGGAAATGTTAAAACTGGGAGCCGAGCAGCGTTCGGCGAACGCCTTGCAAGAATATCTGGCGGGGCGTTGTTTCTTTGGTCGTTGGCGACCGCCCTTTCACTATGTGATCTGTTTTGATGCCGATGGCACCATGTGGGGCGAAAACAACTACGGCACGCAGGATCGGGGCCATTGGGGGATTGATGCCCAAAGCGGGGCTTTGTCGGTTGTCTGGCAGAGCTATTGGGAAAACCTCGATACTCTTGGATACGCTTTAAACGGCGTGCTGCATTTGCATGATGTCAAAACCGGCGCATGGGGCACCAGTCTGTTAAAGGAAATCAATGCCGCTGAAGTGGCTGCGTTTCAGCAAGCGCCTATTCATCCGGCGGGATAAGCCCAAGACCCCGCATATAGATTCCGATGCCGCTTTCCAGCAGATCTTCGGGCGGGAATGGGCTTTTGGTGCCGGGCGATCCGCGTGCAAACAGTTCCACCACCCCGTGGCTCATCGCCCAGATGTGTGCTGCCACCATCGAGGCGGGCGGGCGTTTGTCGGCAGGCATGTGTTCGGTCAGCAGGCGGGCCGCCTTTTCCAACTGCCCCAGCGCCTGCCCCGAGGCATGGGCCAGTTCCGGCGAATGGTTCACCGAAATGCCGCTTTCGAACATCGCAATGTAATGGCCCGGATATTTGCGCGCAAAGGCCAGATAGGCCCGGCCCGAGGTTTCAAACGCATCCAGTCCGGTTTTGCCCTCGGCGGCATATTCCATCAACTCGCCGAACATCACATAGCCCTGCAAAGCCGCACTTGCGATCAGGTCTTCGCGCCCCTTGAAATGGCGGTAAACGGCGGCGGGGGTGACACCGGCCTGTTTTGCGGCCTCGGACAGGGTGAAACCGGTCGGTCCCTTTTCCTCGATCAGTTTTAGCGCCGCATCGATCAGGGCGGCGCGCAGATTTCCGTGGTGATAGCCGCGTTTGCGCATTTATCGCATGTCCTGTTTAATTGAATTCATCGGTTCGGCCGAACGAATTTTGTCCAAAACGCTGCCTCGGACGAACCGGTGAATACATATTTCTTTGATGCTACAGGACATACTTTAGTCTACCCACATTTCCGGCCCGCCACAGATTTTATCATCCGGCGGACAGGCGATGGTTTCATCCTTGCCGTCGTAATCAATGCCGCTCAGAACCGCGCGGATCACCGCAATACGCGCGCGGCGTTTGTCGTCCGAGCGGATCACGGTCCAGGGCGCGGTTTCGGTGTGGCTGCGGGAAAATGTTTCTTCGATCGCAGCCGAATAGGCATCCCAGCGGTTCAATCCTTCAACATCGATCCAGCTTAGCTTCCATTGCTTCAGCGGGTCTTTTTCCCGCGCCAAAAAGCGGCGCAACTGCTCGGCCCGCCCGACATTCAGCCAGATTTTAGTGAAATGGATACCTTCATCCACCAGCATTTCCTCAAACTCGGGCAATTGCCAGAAAAAGCTGTGGCGTTGTTCGGGGGTGCAAAAGCCGAATACCTGTTCGACCACGCCGCGATTATACCAGGACCGGTCAAACAGGGCGATTTCGCCACCGGCGGGCAGGTGCTGGATATAGCGCTGGAAATACCATTGGGTCGCCTCGCGGTCCGAGGGTTTGGACAGCGCCACCACCCGCGCCACGCGTGGATTAAGATTTTCACGTATCCGTTTGATAGACCCGCCTTTTCCAGCAGCATCGCGCCCCTCGAACACCACCGAAACGCGGGCCTCGGTGGATTTGACCCAAGACTGGAATTTTACCAGCTCGATCTGTAACGCGGACATGGTGTCTTCGTATTCCTTGCGCCCCATGCGTTTTGGGTAAGGATAGCTGGGCGACAGAATATCCTTTTTGCCCCCTTCAAGGATCGCCTGCCGCACCGCGTCCGGCGCGGTTTTTTCAAAGAACTTGGATATGGCACCGTCAAAGGGCAATGTCATTTGTCTGCCTCCTTAAGCGTATATGGGGTGCGGGGGGGGGGCAAACTAGCCCCGCAAATCTGTTGTGGCCTGACCAATCAGGCTCTGGTCAAAC
The DNA here is from genome assembly GCF_003544895.1 of Profundibacter amoris. Taxonomy (GTDB): domain Bacteria; phylum Pseudomonadota; class Alphaproteobacteria; order Rhodobacterales; family Rhodobacteraceae; genus Profundibacter; species Profundibacter amoris. Next base: position 1,661,984 of record NZ_CP032125.1, on the reverse strand, counting down.
GGTGTGGTCAGATAGATTTCGCTGATCCAGTTGGTATAGAGCAAATGCCCGTGGCTGCGCCAACGGTTCAGCGGCGGTTTGGAGGGGTCATCATCGGGATAGTAATTCACCGGCACATTGATCGGTTTGCCCTTGGTAACATCGCGGTCATATTCGCCTTTCAGGGTATCGGTGTCATATTCGAAATGATTGAAAATATAGAGCGCCCGATGGGCGTCATCCTGCACCAGACAGGGGCCGACCTCGTCACTGGCAAGCAGGGTCACCAGACCGTCGCGGGCGTCGATTTCATTCTGGCGCATTTCCGTCCAGCGGCTGACCGGAATCACGCAATCATCAGAAAAACCACGTAAATAGGGGGATGTGGGTTTCTTGTTCTGATGCCGGAAACAGCCGAATGCCTTGGCGTTAAGCATATGTTTGTCAACCCCGTGGAAATGGTTGATCATCGCCATTCCACCCCAGCAAACCCCGAATGTGGAATGCACATTGGTCTGGGTCCAGTCAAAGATTTCGCGCAATTCGTCCCAGTAGGTCACATCGGAAAACGGCAGGTGTTCGATCGGCGCGCCGGTGATGATCAGCCCGTCAAATTTGCGATCCTTCACCGCCTGGAACGGCTGGTAAAACGCGCCCATATGCGATTCCGAGGTGGTCTTGCTTTTATGTTCCGACATGCGGATCAGGGTCAATTCCAACTGTAGCGGCGTGGCCCCGATCAGGCGGGCAAACTGGGTTTCTGTCTTGATCTTTTCAGGCATCAGATTCAGCAGCGCGATGTCCAGCGGGCGGATGTCCTGTTTGTCGGCGTGGCGCTGGGACATCACCATCACGCCTTCATTCGACAGGATATCAAAGGCGGGCAGGGTGGATGGGATTCTTATAGGCATATCAGTGTCCTAGCGGGTCTTGTTGGTGATGGCATCAGCGATCATAGCGTTAAAATCGGCAGGGGTTCTGACCTGCGCCACATCCTCGGCAGCCACTGTCACGCCCCAGTTCCGCGCCATCGCCTCATAGCGCGGCTGGCGGTGGTGCAAGGCCTCGGCATATCCCCAGCGGATAAAATCATCGGGGTTAACCTGATCCTCGCTCTGGCCCTTTTCAGCCAGATAGCGGGCCCACATATCACGCATGATTTCTGGCGGGTAATACATCGGCTTGGGTGCGGCATTGAAACGCTCGATCAACTGGTCTGCATGGGCCTCGGATCCCTTGATCCAGACCAGCAACAGGTTGTCTGACAGATGCCGCAAGACGGGGTCGTTTTCATTGTCAGGCTCCACAACCTCGCAGATTGACCCACCGGTATCACATATGAAATTATTATACTTATAAAGGGTTTGCGCGCGATTTATAAAGTGGCCTGTATCGCTCAGCGCATTGATCTCGGCAATGCGGTGCTGGCTTTGACGGTGCATATAATCCTCGAACGCCAACCCGCCAAGATCAGGGTTGCCCGGTTTGCCCAGATAGGTGGAAAGCGGCGCCAGATTATCGAAGGAAATATTCGAGGAAATGTCGATACTGTCGGTGCGCAGCAATTCCGCCAGAAACGGATTTTTCATCGCCTCGCGTTTGAAATTATCAACGATGAATTCGCCCATATAGCGGGTGCCGATGCGGTAATCGACGTTGTAGTGAAACCAGTGGCCATCGCGCCGCAGGATATTGGCGACATGGGTTTTGCCAAGGCCGGACATGCCAAACAGCGCCACACGCTTGTGGGCGGCGTTGTTCCAGTCGTCGGCGGATTTGTAGAACATGGTCGCGATCCGTGAATTATTCTTTGTTCCTAGGTAGATTGCAGGGCGGCAGGGGTCAACCGCTCTGGGAATAACGGATGTTCAGATAGTTGGCGGCAAAGATCAGTGCGGCACCGGCAAAGACATAAATGTCCAGCGCCTCGCCATAGAAAATCGCGCCGACCACGGCAATCAGCGGCAGGCGGGCGAAGTCCAGTGGCCCGACCGTGCTGGCGGGGGCAATGGACAGGGCTTTGGTCAGGCAAAAATGCGCGATCAGACCGGCCAGCCCGATCCACAGCAACCAAGGCCATATCGCGGACGAGGGGATACGTATTTCCCCGTCATATCCCGCCACAGCCAGCCCCATCACAGATTGCATCACCACCAGCCAGAACAGGATACCGGTTAGCGATACATCGCGGGTCAGCCGTTTGGTGAAAATGCTGGTGGTGGCAAAACAAACAGCCGCCAGCGCGGCCGCGGCGACGCCCCAGTTCAGGGTCTCAGCACCGGGGCGGGTGATGATCAGAATGCCGACAAAGCCAAGCGCGGTGACCATCAGGCGAAACGGCGTCAAACGTTCGCCCAGCAACAGGGGCGACAGCAGCACCACCCACAGGGGCGAGGTGAATTCCAGCGCGAACACCTGCGCCAGCGGGATCACAGTCAGGGCGAAATACCACAGGGACTGGCCGGCAAAATGGGCGATATTGCGCAGCAAATGCGTGCCGATACGGTGCCGGTTGACCTGAGGCAGGGTGCCCGCCATTGCCGCCACGCCTGTTACAATGACAATGCCGATCACCGAGCGGTAAAACAACAACTCGAAGGTGTCCAGTTCCGCGCTTACGGTTCGTCCCGCCACAGCCAGTGACGAAAACGACAGGATCGCTCCGATCATCCATATGGCAGCCCGCGCAGTGGTCGACATCAGGGGATTTCCACGATTTGATAATGTCGGGTAATACCCTTGGTCACCTTGGCCCAGTTGGTTGCACCGGCCCGCTGTTGGTGCGCGTCAAAGCTGTTGCGATCGGCAAAGACTTCAGCCACATCAAACCGCCCAACCACATTGGGCGAGGGGGTGACATCAAAGCTGATACACCCCGTTTCGGCGCGGGTCAGTCGAATATGTTCGGGCAGGGCGGCGCTGACCTGATCCAGACGATCGGCAGGCACATCAATATAGCCTGTAAGCTGGATCTTCATAATTCTGCCCTGCCTTGTCCCATTATCGTTCTATAAATATCCCCCGCGCGGAGCGCATAAAAGTCACTGTCGGGACATTTTGGATTCTATGCCTTCGGCGAGGATATTTGGGGAACAGTAATTAAGCAATCGGTAACCATTATATGCGAAACATCGAGTCGCGGTACAGGCGGGGACGCCGATGGCCGTGAACGGTAATGGCACCCTGACCCTAGGTTTGGTCAGGGTGTTTTACGTTCATTCCCATTCAATGGTTCCCGGTGGTTTGCTGGTAATATCATAGGTCACGCGGTTGATGCCTTCGACTTCGTTAATGATCCGCGTTGCGGTTTCGCCAAGGAATTCATGGGAGAAAGGGTAGTAATCTGCCGTCATCCCGTCCACCGAAGTCACCGCCCGCAGCGCACAGGCAAAATCATAAGTCCGCCCGTCGCCCATCACCCCGACCGTGCGCACGGGCAGGATTGCGACAAAAGCCTGCCAGATTTCATCATACAGCCCGTGTTTGCGGATCTGGTCGATGTAAACCGCATCGGCCTTGCGCAGGATTTCCAGCTTCTCGCGGGTGATTTCACCGGGGCAGCGGATCGCCAGACCTGGGCCGGGGAAGGGGTGGCGGCCGATAAAGGATTTGGGCAGGCCCAGTTCAACGCCCAGCGCGCGCACTTCGTCCTTGAACAATTCGCGCAATGGCTCGACCAGTTTCAGGCCCATCTTTTCGGGCAGGCCACCTACATTATGGTGGCTTTTGATCGTCACCGAGGGGCCGCCGGAAAAGGAAACGCTTTCAATCACATCGGGGTAAAGCGTGCCCTGAGCCAGAAATCTGGCCCCGCCCACTTCGCCCGCATGTTTCTGAAACACATCGATGAATAGTTTGCCAATGATCTTGCGCTTGGTTTCCGGATCGGACACGCCGTCCAGTTCGCCCAGAAACAACTCGCGTTCGTCCGCATGGATCAGCGGCATGTTGTAATTGTCGCGGAACATTTCCACCACTTCTTCGGCCTCGTTCTGGCGCAGCAGCCCGTGGTCAACGAAAACGCAGGTCAGTTGATCGCCAATTGCCTCGTGGATCAGCACCGCGGCAACCGAGGAATCAACCCCGCCGGACAAACCGCAGATCACCTTGGCGTCACCTACCTGTTCACGGATTTTGCGGATGGCTTCTTCGCGATAGGCGCCCATGGTCCAGTCGCCGGTGAAGCCTGCCAGCCGGACAAAGTTTTCATAGAGTTTCGCGCCGTTCGGGGTGTGGTGCACTTCGGGGTGGAACTGTACCGCATAAAAATGGCGCGACGGATCGGCGGTGATCGCATAGGGCGCATTCGGCGAGGTGCCGTAGACCTTGAACCCGGGTGCGATTTTGGAAACGTGGTCGCCGTGGCTCATCCAGACCTGTTCGCGGTCATCATCAGCGATGAACCAACCTTCGAGCAGCGGCAGGTGTTCGTTGGTCGGCGTTACATAGGCGCGGCCGAATTCGGCGGTGCCGCGGCCGGTTTCAACCTGACCGCCCAGCATCTGCATCATAACCTGCTGGCCATAACAAATGCCCAGCACCGGTATACCCATCGAAAACAGGCTTTCCGGCGGACGCGGCGAGCCGGCATCAATCACGCTGTTGGGGCCGCCCGACAGGATCACCGCCTTTGGCGCGAATTCGGCCAGAAAGGCATCGGTCACCTTGTTGAACGGATGGATTTCGCAATAGACGTTCAATTCCCGCAGACGGCGCGCAATCAGCTGCGTCACTTGCGAACCAAAGTCGATGATAAGAAGGCGGTCATGTGTAATATCTGTCATGGTTTGGCAATAGGCGGCAATCGCGCAATGATCAAGCGTGGCAATGTCGCTTTCGCCCCTTATTGGCCGGATTTCGGGGGTGAGGGGGGGCAAGGATCGCATAAGAATGACCCCTAGAAGATTTTTTCGGGGAATCGCGAGATGACAGAACAAAGAACCAGACGGCGGGTGCGGGGCGGCGGCGGGGCCGCACGGCGGGCGGAACGTACGGCAGTGCGGATCGAGGCTGCGAAGTATATCGAGCGCAATATCCCAAATCTGGAGATGTTGGACGAGGCGGCGTTGCAAATTATCGAGCACAACGCGGAAACCGTTCTGGAAGAGATCGGCGTGAATTTCGTCGATAACCCCGAGGCGCTGGAAATCTGGCGCAAGGCCGGTGCGATGATAGACGGGGAGCGGGTACGCATCCCGCGCGGGCTGGCGCGCAAGCTGTGTGAAACCGCGCCCTCCAAATTTACCCAGCACGCCCGCAATCCTGAACGGAACGTGGAAATTGGCGGTGATTCACTGGTGTTGGCACCGGTTTACGGCCCGCCCTTTGTGCGAGATGCCGAAGGCGGGCGGCGGTATGCGACGATGGAGGATTTCACCAAATTCGTGAAACTGGGCTATATGTCTAAATACCTGCACCATTCCGGCGGCACGGTGTGCGAGCCAACCGATGTGCCGGTGAACAAGCGGCATCTGGATATGCTGCTGACGCATATGCTTTATTCGGACAAACCCTTCATGGGGTCGGTAACGGAACCCTCGCGGGCACAGGATTCGGTGGAAATGTGCGAGATCCTGTTCGGTAAGGATTTTGTGCAGGAAAACACGGTGATGACCTCGCTGATCAACGTCAATTCACCGCTGACCTTTGATTCCATCATGATGGGCGCGATGGAGATTTACGCGCGTAATAATCAAGCCTGCATCCTGTCGCCCTTTATTGTTGGCGGGGCGATGTCGCCGGTATCGGTGATGGGCACGCTGACGCAGGTTCTGGCCGAATGTCTGGCCGGGATTGCCTATAGCCAGTTGATCCGCCCCGGTGCACCGGTGATTTTCGGCTGTTTTGTGACCTCGATCGACATGAATTCCGGCGCGCCCACCTTTGGCACGCCGGAAGCTACACAAATCCTTAACGGGGCAGGGCAGCTTGCACGGCGTCTTAACCTTCCGTTCAGATCTGGTGGCGGGCTGTGTGGCTCGAAATTGCCGGATGCGCAGGCGGCTTACGAGACCGCGCACACCCATAATGCGGCGCTGTTTGGCGGGGTGAATTTCATGCTGCATGCCTGTGGCTGGCTGGAAGGCGGTCTGGTGGCCAGCTTCGAGAAATTCGTGATGGATGCCGATCAACTGGGCATTCTGCACCGTCTGGCCGCCGGTGTGCCGACGGATGAAAACGCGCAAGCAATGGGGGCCATTGCCGAGGTCGGACCGGGGGGGCATTTTCTGGGTTGCGAACATACGCAGAGCAATTTCAAGGAGGCATTCTGGCATACCGATCTGCTGGATTACAAACCGTTTGAAACCTGGGAAGAAGAGGGCGCGCGCGATACGGTTGCGCTGGCCACAGCACGGGTTGCAAAACTGTTAACAGATTATCAACAACCCGCGCTGGACCCTGAAATTGCACAGAAATTACAGGCCTACGTTCAAGCCAAGAAAGATTCGACACCCGATTCATTCCTTTAGGAATGACCCGATCCGGCGCCCAGCAAACGGGCCTCGCCCATCAGGGCAATCAATAATGAAACATGACGGGTGATGCTGTAACCGGCATCACCCGTTTTGCGTTTTTCTTCTTGCAGGCTTTCCTCGTTCATCAGCCTGACAATGGCGCGGCCCGGGGATGGCGGAACTGAAACCTTGAGAAGGCGGCGCAGGTCGCGCTTGCGGTTATATTCGGTCACACCGAAACGGGCGGCACGAATCAAAAGGCGGGGGCGATGAAGACATTTCAACATGCTCATTAGGTCGTTCATTTACATAGGCTCCTGATTGCTTTGCCCCATTAATGACACAATCTGAACGGGTGTTGCGCATTGTCTCGGACTCCCGAACGGAGGTTTCAGAAAAGTTTATATTTTTGGAACAATTCTAGGGATCGTCGCTTTCGTTAACCTTCGCGTAACACTTCAACCCAAAGCTGATCGTCGCCGGGTAACTTGACCGATAATAAAAAGGAGAAAAGTGATGGGGGCATCAATGCCATACCTCTGCGAACCGAGAGCTTTGCCAAACTGGGTGCCTGAAGCGGCGCAAAGATATCTGCAACATACCAAACAAGGGTTATCCATCCGTGCGGTGGCCCGAAACGCAGGCTGCCATGCCTCGACTGTATTGCGGCAGATTCGCCGGTTTGAAAACCGACGCGATGATCCGCTGGTTGACGAAGCCCTGAGCAATCTGGGCCGTCAGCATTTTCCAACAATTGTTAATCCAGATGAAAAGGACTCGCCCGAAATGAGCGCACCAATCCGTCACGCCAACCTGAAAACCGATGAATCCACTTTGAACCGCGAAGGGCGCCGTATTTTGCGCCGCCTAAGCGAAACCGGCGCAGTGCTGGCGATTGCGCCGGATATGGAAAAGGCGGTGGTGGTGCGTGAATTGCCAGGCGGTCAGACCGCCCGCACCGCCGTCGTGGACCGTCCTGTTGCGCAGGCAATGGCGCTGAAGGACTGGATCACCTGTGTAAAAAACGGACGCATTGCCCGTTATGGGATCACCACGGCGGGGCGCACTGCGTTGAAACGTCTGTTGGCCGAGGCCGAAAACATCCGCGCCGGTTTTGCCGAGGCGCCGGCGCAATTTGGCGACCAGCACCGCGTCTGGGGCGAGAAAACGGTGAACGAGGGCGGCAAGCGGCGGGCGGTGCGCTATAACGTGGCGGAATCCCCGCTGGCGGCTTTGGCGCGGCGCAAGGACAAGAATGGCAAACCATTTCTGACCGATGATCTGGTGGCAGCGGGCGAGCGCCTGCGCGAGGATTTCGAACTGGCGCAGATGGGGCCGCGGGTGGCGCAGAACTGGGAGCGGTTTTTGACCGGCGGCACACGGGGCGGGTTTTCCAACGACAGCGGGGTTGGGGATGGCCCCACCGGTGCGCGCGACCGGGTTTCGTAAGCACTGCGTGATCTGGGGCCGGGGCTGGGTGATGTGGTGCTGCGGTGTTGCTGTTATCTGGAAGGGATGGAAACCGCCGAGCGGCGCATGGGCTGGTCGGCACGGTCGGGCAAGATTGTGCTGCGGATTGCCCTGCAACGGCTGAAACAGCATTACGATGAAAAATACGGCCCGCACGGACCGATGATCGGTTAACCGGAATTGGCCCCGGAACGGATCCGGGGCCAGCCGTTTCTACCCTTCGGACAAAGCCGCCCGCACCCCGTCGCCATAGGCTTTGGAAACCTTGTCATAATGGGTCAGCATCCGGTCTATGATGTCTTGCGGCACCCCCTGCATGGCGGCGGCAGTGTTACAATACAGCCGGTTCTGCTGGGCTGCATCCATCAGGTCATGCAAGGCCCGCGGCTGGCTGTAATCATCATTGCCGTCGCGATGGTCATAGCGCGCCGCATCGCCGTCAATCCGCAAGGGGGGTTCGGCAACGCTGGGATCCTCGATTGGCCCGCCAAAGCTGTTTGGCTCGTAATAGGCATCGGTCACGCCGCTTTGCTGCCCCATGAAATTCATCGCGCCATCCTTGTGATAGTGGTGCACCGGACATTTGGGCGTGTTGACGGGCAGGGCCTCGTAATGGGTGCCCAGCCGGTGCCGGTGCGCATCCGCATAGGAAAACACCCGCGCCTGTAGCATTTTATCAGGCGAAAAGCCGATGCCGGGGACGATGTTTGACGGGCTGAAAGCGGCCTGTTCGATTTCCGCAAAATAGTTGTCGGGGTTACGGTTCAGCTCGAATTCGCCAACTTCGATCAATGGATAATCCGCATGCGGCCAGACTTTGGTCAGATCAAACGGGTTGTAAGGCGTTGTTTCGGCTTCTTTTTCCGACATGATCTGCACATAGAACCGCCATTTGGGGAAGTCGCCGGATTCGATCGTGCCAAACAACGCTTCCTGAAACCCCTCGCGGGTATTGCCGATGATGGCGTTGCCTTCCTCGTTGGTGTAATGGGCGTGGCCCTGCGCGGTTTTGAAGTGGAATTTCACCCAGAACCGTTCGCCATCGTTATTCCAGAAACTATAGGTATGACTGCCATAGCCGTTCATGTTCATCGGCGTTTTGGGCAAGCCCCGATCCGACATCAGGATCATCACCTGATGGATAGATTCCGGCGACAGGGACCAGAAATCCCACATCGCTGTGGGCGACCGCAGATTGCTGCGCGGGTGGCGTTTTTGCGTGTGGATGAAATCGGGGAACTTGTAGGGATCGCGGATGAAAAACACCGGCGTGTTGTTGCCAACCATGTCCCAGTTGCCTTCGCTGGTGTAAAACTTCAGGGCAAAGCCGCGCACATCGCGCTCATGGTCGGCCGCGCCCATTTCACCGGCAACGGTGGAAAACCGCGCCAGCATCGGGGTTTCGCTGCCCGGCTCGAACACCTTGGCGCAAGTGTATTTGGTGATGTCGCCGGTGATCCGCAGGGTGCCATGCGCGCCCCAGCCTTTGGCGTGCACGGTGCGTTCGGGGATGCGCTCGCGGTTCTGGTGGGCCAGTTTCTCCATCAACTGGTAGTCCTGCATCAAAACAGGCCCGCGCGCACCGGCGGTCAGGGAATTCTGGTTATCGGCGATCGGCGCGCCGGCGGTTGTGGTCAGACGTTTGGTCATTATCACTCTCCATGCAATGTTGATGGGAACAGGATGGCGGAAATTGGCTATAAATAGAAATTGTCTTTTTTATGCTTACTGATAAGATATGGTTATGAATATCACCCTGAAGCAACTTGAATACTTTATCGCATTGGCCGAGGCGCGAAATTTCGGACGTGCCGCCGTGTTGGTCCATGTCACACAGCCCGCCCTGTCGGTGCAGATCCGCGAGCTTGAGGACAGATTGGGCGCAAAACTAGTTGAACGACAGCCCCGCGATATTGTGTTGACCCCGACGGGCCATGATGTGCTGCGTCACGCCAAACGGGTGCTGGCGGGGGTGCGCGATTTGCAGGATGTCACGCGGTTGCGCGACGGGTTGTCGGGGCGGGTGACACTGGGGGTGATCCCGACGGTTGCGCCCTATCTGTTGCCGGTTGCCCTGCCGATGTTGCGGGCACAGAATGTAAACCTTGATCTGCGGGTGCGGGAATCGCGCACCGAACGCCTGATGGAAGAATTGCAAAACGGCACACTGGATGCGGCGGTGATTGCGCTGCCGACCAATAAGGCCGGATTGGTTGAATACCCCTTGTTTCAGGACAGGTTCCTGCTGGCCGGATCATCAGCCCAGATTTCCACATTGGCTGCAGCGCCCGACAAACTTCGCCCGACAACGATTGATCCAGATCGCTTGTTGTTGCTGGAAGAAGGGCATTGCCTGTCGGAACAGGCGCTAGAGGTCTGCGCGATGGAACGCAGCGCGACACGGGTGGATTTGTCGGCCTCGTCACTGGCAACCCTGTGCCGCTTGGTGTCCGAAGGGTTCGGGTTGACGTTTCTGCCGGAAATCGCGCTGGCCAGCGAATGCAGGGCCGTGCCCGATATGGCAACCTTGCGCTTTCAGGACCCACAGCCCGCGCGGGTGATCGGGCTGGTGCGGCGCAAAAGCAGTGCGGGGGATGGATGGTTTGAAAAACTGGCCGAAACATTGGCCGCAGCAGGCAGGGAATTACTGCCGGCGGGGGAATGCGGGGCAGGGGTGCCGCCCAGCATTGAGCCTTAGGCGTTGGCCTTGAGCCATGCCATCACGGTTTCGGGCGAGGATTCGCCATAGGGGTCTTCACCGTGGTTGTCTTCGCGGCCCGGTTCCTGGAACCATGCCTCGACCACACCGTCCTTGATGATGGCCGCATAGCGCCATGAACGCATGCCAAAGCCGATGTTGGATTTATCAACCAGCATCCCCATCAGACGGGTGAATTCACCGGCGCCATCGGGAATAACCTTGACGTTTTTCAGGTTCTGCGACTGAGCCCATTTGTTCATCACAAAGCTGTCGTTCACCGACAGGCAATAGATTTCGTCAATCCCCAGATCGCGGAATTCAGCGGCGGCTTTTTCGTAGCCGGGCAGCTGGTAGGTGGAACATGTAGGTGTAAAGGCACCGGGCAGTGAAAACAGGATCACGCGCTTGCCTTTGAAATAGTCGTCGGTGGTTTTGTCTTCCCATTTGAACGGGTTGTCGCCGCCAATGCTTTCATCGCGAACGCGGGTGTGAAAGGTGATTTGGGGCAGTGTTACGCCTGCTTGCATTGTATATTTCCTTTTGGGATTAATATGGTCGGGTGTTTCTGTTTTGCTTCTTATTCTGATTCCAGAATGTGATCAAATAGAAAGCAGGGCAACCGGTAAAGGCTGCCCTGCTCGTTCTTGTTGCCCGTGAGTGAATTCTTATTCTTCGGCGCTGGTCAGGCCGGCCTTGAAAACCATTCCGGCAACCGCGCCACCGATCAACGGGGCAACGATGAACACCCACAGATCCGCAAGCGCCTTGGCCCCTGCAAACAACGCAGGCCCGATCGAGCGAGCAGGGTTGACCGACACACCGGTCACATTGATGCCGACCATATGGATGCCCGCCAGTGTCAGGCCGATGGCCAAACCGGCCATCATCGCCGGGGCGCCTTTCTGGGTGGCCCCCAGAATGACAGTGACAAAGACAAAGGTTGCAACCACCTCGAAGATCAATGCAGCTGTCAGGTTGTATTCCCCCAGATAACCCGCGCCATAGCCGTTCTGGCCCAGGCCGTTTTCAGCCAGTGAATAATCCGCCTTGCCCGAGGCAATCATCAGCACCACAAGGGCCGCAATAATAGCGCCTGCGATTTGGGCGATGGCGTATGAGATGAATTCGCCGGTGCCCATCCGGCCAGCCGTGACCATGCCCAACGATACGGCAGGGTTAAGATGTGCGCCGGATATCGCGCCGATCGAATAAGCGGCGGCAACGATGGAGATGCCGAATGCCAGCGAAATACCCAACATGCCGATCTGGTTCCCCATCAAAACCGCCGACCCGACCCCGAATAACACCAAAATGAATGTGCCGAATGCTTCTGCAATTATCTTCTTCATGTAAAATACCCCCTCGTTAACGCGTACCTAAAAATTCATGGCGGCATTGTGAAAACCGCTCTGGTATCCCGTGGTATATTGCGTATATTCGCGGCAAATATCAGGGGAATATCTGATGCGAGACCTCAAAATACCCGAGCAGCGCCATCCGGAAAAAGCACACCGTGCCGATAATGCGCAGCCGAAAAAGCCAAGCTGGATCCGGGTGCGCGCCCCCGGTGGTGCCGGCTATGCCGATACTCACAAGATCATGCGCGAACACGGGCTGGTAACAGTTTGCGAGGAAGCGGGCTGTCCCAATGTGGGCGAATGCTGGAATCAGGGCCACGCCACGATGATGATCATGGGCGAGGTTTGCACGCGGGCCTGTAGTTTCTGCAACATCGCCACCGGCAAGCCGCCCGAGGATCTGGATGCCTTCGAGCCGGGCCGCGTGGCGGACGCGGTGAAAAAGCTGGGGCTGAAACACGTCGTAATCACCTCGGTTGATCGCGATGATATCGAGGATGGCGGGGCCGAACATTTCGCCCAGACCATCCGCGCCATTCGCCACCAGTCCCCCGAAACCACCATCGAAATCCTGACACCCGATTTTCTAAAGTGCGATCCATCCGTGCTGGAAGTGGTGGTGGCCGCCAAACCGGATGTGTTCAACCATAATCTGGAAACCGTGCCGGGCCTGTACCCCGAAGTGCGGGCAGGCGCGCGGTATTTCCATTCCCTGCGCATGTTGCAGCGGGTCAAGGAGCTGGACCCTGCCATGTTCACCAAATCCGGCATCATGGTCGGCCTGGGCGAAGACGAGATGGGGGTGCGCCAAGTGATGGACGACATGCGCGCCGCAGATGTGGATTTCCTGACCATCGGCCAGTATCTGCAACCCACACCGAAACACCACGCGGTTGCGCGGTTTGTCACGCCGGATGAATTCAAATCCTACGAAACAGCCGCCTATGGCAAAGGGTTCCTGATGGTCTCGGCCACACCGCTGACACGCTCCAGCTATCACGCGGGCGATGATTTCGCCCGCCTGCGCGCGGCACGGCTGGAGAAACTGTCGTCCTAGGCGGATTACTCGATTGCCGGAATGGCCTTTAGATAGGCCGCGATCGCCATCAGGTCGCTTTCGGATAGTTGTGACAGGTTTTCGATCACTTCGGCCATTTCACCCCCCGCCGAGTCAAATTCCGGTGTCAGGCCTGTTGTGAAATAGGCGACGATATCGGTCTTGTCCCACTTCAGCTTTGCCGGAGTGATATTCGGTATAGTCCCCCGTCCCGACGGGTTGGGCGCCCCCGCCAGCCAGCGATCCCGCTTTAGCCCACCCAGAAAATTGCGCGGGGTATGGCATTCTGCGCAATGGCCCAGCCCTTCCACCAGATACTGCCCGCGCCGCACCTCGGGAGTTACGGGGGCCATTAACACGGGGGCATTTGATAAAAACAACATTTTCCACACCCCCAGTGTCGCGCGGATGTTGAAAGGGAAATTGACATCATGAGGGCGATTCTTTTTCTGGACGGCGGGAAGTTGCATCAAATAACCGTAAAGGGAAACAATGTCTTTCAGGCTGGCCTTATTGAACGAGCCATAGGGAAACACGGGGTAATAGTGGTTGTTGTCGGGGGATGTTCCGTAGTGCATCGCATTGACCAGATCAATCGCGCTCCAGTTGCCGATGCCGGTTTGCGTATCCGGTGAAATATTCGGGGCATAGAACGTGCCAAAATCGCTGGGAAAGGCACGGCCACCGCCCAGTTTTAGCCGCTCGTCCCCCTCAGCCTTGGGGGCAGAGTGACACGAGGCACAGCCGCCTTCGGCAAAAACCTGCTTGCCCAAGGCAAGATTGGGCGTAATCCCCGCCAGTTTGACCGGATCAAGTGTTTCGGGCGTCGTCACATAAGCGATAACAGTGCCGGCAAACGCCAGCACTGCAAGAAACACAAAAAAGCGCTTCATTTCATTTCCAATCCGGTTGGATTATTCTGACTGACGATACACTTTGTGACATCCGCCACAGGCCCCGCCAACCTCTTTGATCTGGCCTTTCAGGGCGTCCAGACCATTGCCTGCAACCATGTCCATCTGGGCTGTTGCCACCTTGAGGGGCTTTGCCTTCGAGGCGAAATCCGGGAAGTTCTGCCAGATTGCGGGCAGGGCATTTGTGTTTTTGTTGGCAACCGAATCCGACCCCTCTGGCCAATAATTGCCAGCGTGCAAATTGGCCAGCGCGTTCAGATTACTGGCGGCATTCGAGGCGGCTTCGGCGTTATATTCGATTTTGCCCTTGGCCATGCTGGCCAATACCCCGATGTTGAAGGCATTCAGCCGCATATGGGACTGACGGGCTGTGATCGCGCCATCATATGGGCCGGGTGTTATCTGGCTTGCTGCAAAAACGGTAGACGCAGCGACCGTCAGGGCAATAGCATAGGCTGGTATGGTTCTTTTCATGTTTTGCTCTTTCAATTATAACGCGTCCCCGATGACGGGATAGAAAGAAATTGTATTCAGGTGAAATCACAATATTTTGCGATCGGCCAAGGGATTATTTCTGGCGCTGCGGTGTCAAGGCTGCGTGTTTGTATGCGAACAAATTGACTTTACGCCAAAGCAATGGCCATATGTTTTCAACATTTGTTAAGGGAGAATGAACAATGACAAATCTTACACGTCGTCAATCCTTGGCGTTGCTGGGCGCGGCAGCCGCTGCACCGATGATTCCGGCACCGGCCTTTGCCGGCACCAGATTGAAGGTGGGCGCGCTGCGCTTTACCAGCCATGCAGCCAGCTTTGTCGCGTTCGAGCGCGGCTATTTCGCCGATGAAGGGCTGGACGTGGAATTTGAATTCTTTCAGGCCGCCCAGCCCATGGCCGTTGCCATTGCCTCGGGTGATGTGGATTACGCCGTCACGGCGATTTCCGGCGGTTTGATCTCGCTGGCCGAAAAAGGGGCGGCCAAGGTGATCGGCGGCGCGCTGAGCGAGGAAGAGGGTATCGACGGGCAGAAAATTCTGGCCTCGGTTGCCGCATTTGATGCAGGTCTGACCAGTCCCGCCATGCTGGATGGCAAATCCTACGGCATCACCCAGCCCGGATCGTCCTTCCATTACATGGGATCGAAAATCGCGGCCAAAGAGGGTGTAAAAGTCAGCTTCAAACCGCTGAACAAGGTCGGGGCCATCATCGGGGCGCTGAAGTCGGGCCAGATTGATGCCTGGTCGATCGTGCCACATATCG
This sequence comes from Profundibacter amoris, assembly GCF_003544895.1. GTDB lineage: Bacteria > Pseudomonadota > Alphaproteobacteria > Rhodobacterales > Rhodobacteraceae > Profundibacter > Profundibacter amoris. The sequence continues at coordinate 1,646,790 of NZ_CP032125.1, read as the reverse complement.
CCAAAGGCCTGGCAGGGGCCGGCAAGGTCAAGATCATCGGCAATGTCTCTGATTACATTCCGAATTATCAGGTCACGACTGTCTTTACCTCGGCCAATAATGCCGCCAATGAACGCGCCAAAACCGAAGCATTCCTGCGGGCGTTCTCGATGGGGGCGGATGATTTCAACGCCGCCCTGGTGGACAAAACCGCCGGTGACGAGGCCGCAACGGAAATGGTCAACCTGATCCATAAATACGTTTACGCCGACAAGCCGATTGAAAAAGCCGAAAAATCCATCCGCAACGGTGCCATGCGCATCAATGCCGGTGCCGCGCTGAACAAGGCGTCGGTGATGGATCAGCTGGACTGGTTCAAATCCGAAGGCATGATCAAGGACAGTGTGACTTATGAAACGCTGGTCGATGACAGCTACGTCAAAACCATCATGTAAAAAGGCGGGGGGTGGCGACGCCCCCCGACGGCTATGGATCTGAAAATTGACGCGCTGACGCACCGCTACGGGACGACCGAGGTGCTGGCAGATATCAATCTGGACATCCCCACCGGACGCATTGTTTGCGTGGTGGGGCCGTCGGGCTGTGGCAAGTCCACACTGCTGCGGTTCATCGGTGGGCTGGAACGTCCGACCGAAGGGCAGGTGATGCAGCTATCTGATCCACCCGCCGACAGCCTGAACCCGTTTACCTTTGTATTTCAAGACTTTGCACTTTTGCCTTGGCGCACGGTTGACGGCAATGTGCGGCTGGTGCTCGAGGATCACGGGTTGGGCAAAGCGGAAATGGACCGCATCATCACCGATGTTCTGACCCGCACCAAACTGGCCGATTTTGCCGATGCGCTGCCGAAAAACCTGTCCGGCGGCATGAAGCAGCGGGTGGCGATTGCCCGTGCGCTGGCGGTGCGGCCCGCCGTCTGGCTGATGGACGAGCCGCTATCCGCGCTGGATGCACAAACCCGCGAATTGCTGATGGATGATCTGGTCGGCCTGTGGCTGCGCACCCCCTTTACCGCTGTTTACGTCACCCATAATCTGGCCGAGGCCGTGCGGCTTGGCCACCGCATTGTAGTGCTGTCCCGCAGGCCGGGCATGGTGCGCAAAGTGATCGATATCGAAACCCCGTTGGAAAACCGCACCGCTGGTGATCCGGCGCTGGCCGCGATTGAGCAAGAGCTTTGGCAATTGATGCGCGACGAGGCCGAAGCGGCCGATCAGGAGCTGATTGCATGAGCAAACCGGTTCCCTATCGCGGCGGTGGCTTTCGCCCCAAACGCATACGCGGGGTGGGCATCGGGGTGTTCGTGGCCCTGCTGCTGATCGCCGAATGGGGCACGCGGGCCGGGTGGATCACCAACCTGACCCTGCCGCGCCCGTCTGACGTAATCCGTACGCTGTATGAACTGGCAACATCGGGCCTGCTGTGGACCCATCTTAGTGTTTCGCTGGCACGACTGGCGGTCGGCGCAACCCTTGGGGCAGGGGTGGGCATATTGATCGGGTTGGGGATTGGCCTGTTCAGCGTGATGCGCGCGGGGCTGGTGCCGCTGGTGGCCGCACTGTTCCCGATCCCCAAAATCGCCCTGTTGCCGCTGTTCGTGATCTGGTTCGGCATTGACGAGATGTCGAAATACATGCTGATCGCTTTTGGCACCTTTACCCCCACGGTGGTCGCCACCTACGGCGCGGTGGACAATGTGGACCGCACTCTGATCCGCATGGGGCAAAGCTTTGGCCTGACCCGCGCCAGTATCATCCGCAAAATTGTGCTGCCTGGTGCGATGCCCGGAATTTTGTCCGGCCTGCGGGTCAGTCTGGCGATTGCCATCATCCTGCTGACGGCGGCAGAAATGATCGGTGCGGAATATGGTATCGGCGCCTATATCCTGCAAGCCGGTGCGCTCTATGATCTGGAACGGCTGTTTGCCGGTGTGACCATCCTGTCGCTGCTGGGGGTTAGCCTGAGCTTTGTTCTAAGCCGGATCGAGACCAAAGTGCTGCGCTGGCGGGTTTAGGGCCCGTCAGTAATGACACCTGCGGTCAGTAATTCCTGCCGATCAGGAAACCAGATGTCATTGTGTTCTGCCTGAAACATTTTCCCAAGGAAGCTTTCAGAAACGCCGCGCGCCTTCAGGAACAGCCGATCCTTTTCCTGCTCTTCTGCTGTGTCCAGTAGAGGAACATCGCTGGATTGGGCGTATTGGTGAAACCCCAGTTGTGCCCCCTCGCGCAGCTTTCGCCTGTATCCGGCCAGAAAAACCAAAGTGCAGGCAGATACGCAGCGCTTGTCCACCTCGGTATCCAGCCTGTGCCAGATCAGAATCCGCGCAATGCCACGGGCGGCATAGATACGCCCGCCATTGCTGTCCAGACGCACGGTTGTGATTTGTTCCGGTGTTTCTTCCAGTAGGGATTTGATGGCATCATATGTTCCAAAATCTATGTCCCCGCTGATCAGAATTGTATCCCCACGGACGGTCAGGGCGGTTTTTGGAATGGCAGGAACCGTATTTGCACCGGTCCGCGAAGATATGATCGTGGCGGCATCAAAAACCATTATCGCAACCGCCACGATCGAGGCCGAGTAACTGCCCCAGTAAAGCAGGGTATCTCCGCTATTACCCATTTGGTTTTCCGAGGCCCGTAACGTGCCGGTAATTTGCCAGAAAATCAGGATCACATCAGCCGTAAATAAGACCGCAATGCCAATTAACGGGATCGATGCAGGAACAACGCCATAAATCAGGTGAACAACCACCCTTAATCCAATTAATATAACAAAAAGAGAAAGATAGGCAGGTAAAAGGCCCTGCCAATGGCTTTTGGGGAAACGGAACATTCACCCAGCATAGTGGGTTAATCGCTAAAAGTCAGCAATTTGCCTAGGGACGAGGCATGCGAAAGCGCCGTTGCGGCTCCAATTGCAGCCAGTCCGGCACACCGATCCAGCGCTCGATCGCGAACAGGACAAGGCAGATCAAAATGACCCCCAAAACCAGTTTCACCCGCTTTGCACTGGGCGGGTTCCGCGCCCATCTGGACATGCGCAGAAGTTGCCAGATGTTCACTTGCTTGCCGCTCTAGAACCGCCATCCGACGGACAGGTCGATGTTGCGTGGAACACCGTTACTGCCGTCCGAATAGCTTGCGTTGAAGTGGGTATTGTTCACAAACAGGTATTCAACCGCAATGCCGTAAACCGTGACACTGCTTCCGATGTCGGGATTGATATTGATCACCGAAGCCGATGTGGATAGTGCCGTGGTAAACTGCATCCTTCCATAAAGCTCGATTGCGCGGGTATCCATTGGTAGATTACGTTCATCAATCCGAAACCCGAGGTCCAGATTATCAAAACCGGCTTCTATACCAAGGGAATAGTTGCGGGTATTGAACGCTCCGGCATCAATCCGTTCAACGGCCCCGAATACATCCAGTTCCGGTATCCGGCCACTGGATTCAAATTTATGGCTAAAAGCCATCGCATAAAAATCGGCGTCCAGACCGGAATCGCTGATCCGGTTAAAGGATATTCCGATTTCGGTGTTTCCGAACGCGGTATCATAACGGATTCCATAAGGGTGGTAATCCCCTGCCAGCGCCAGATAGGGTACCACTGAGTCAGTAAAGGGGGACAGTTGCAAATCCAGCCGGCTGTTCAATGCAAAAACACTTGTCGGGATATAGCCGCGGTTCATCACCGAACGCGGCGCCCCGACTGAAACCCTGCCGCTGTCACCGAAATCGAACAACACGGCCGGGTAAAAAACACCCGAGTTGATACCGCCGCTGCCGCTTTCTTTTGCACCATCAAATCCCAGTGAAAATCCTAGCGAAAAAGAGGATGGCGAGCGGTTGGGCAGGTATGTCAGGTCAATATCGGCACGCGCAAAAGTGCCCGAATTGGTTTCATCATCAAAATACGACAAATCCGCATAGCCAGAAATGCTTACTCCACCCAATGAGAATAAAGGTTTCTGATCCACTTCTGCCATGACAGATTGTGCCGAAATAAAAGAGGTCCCAATAGCAACCAAGACAGAATGTTTCATAATAAATACCTAAGAAAGTGCCATTTGATAATTATTATCATACATTTTTATGTGAACACAATAAGACTTCTCGCGCTTTACAATAAGAAAGGCGTGTAATTTATTGATATTAAACAGGATAAGAAATTATCAAACGCGACCAAACTGCAATTCGTTTACTCCATAAAAACCAGTCAAAAATCCGAAAAACAAGGTTGTTGTATTTCTCTTGCCGGTTGTGACCTTAGGTAAAGCGGACTTTTCCTATATAGGGCAGGTTCCTGTTTCTCTGGGCAAAATCAATGCCATACCCCACCACAAATTCATCCGGAATTTCAAAGCCCACCCAATCGGCATTTATATCGACCTCGCGCCGTGATTGTTTATTCAGCAGGGCAATGGTTTTCATATGCGCCGGTTTGCGCGCCTTCAGCAGGCCGACCACATGTTTCAGGGTAAAGCCGGTATCGACAATATCCTCGACCAGCAGCACATCGCGCCCACCGATCTGGCCGCGCAAATCCTTCATGATTTTCACTTCGCGGCTGGATTCAGTGCCGTCGCCATAGGACGATGCCTCAAGAAAATCCACCTCGACCGGCAGGTCCAGCTCGCGCACCAGATCGGCGATAAACACGAATGATCCACGCAACAGGCCAACCACCACCAGCTTGTCGGTGCCCTCGAAGGCGTCATGGATTTCACGGGCCAGATCCTCGATCCGGGCGGCGATGGTTTTGGCCGAGATCATTTCGTCGATGACATAGGGTCGCGTTGGCATAATGTTTCCTTGAACTTTCCCGATATATTCACTTAATGGCATAAAAAAGGATCAGGGGAACAGGAAAAATGCCCACCCAGACGGAAAAGAAGGTGATGCCTTATACCGCCGCGCAGATGTATGCGCTGGCATCCGATGTGATGGCCTATCCGAAATTCCTGCCGTGGATTTCCGCCGCGCGCATCCGCAGCCGCAAGGATATAGGTGATTACGAATTGCTCGAGGCCGATCTGGTGATTTCCTTCAAGGTATTTCGCGAACGGTTTGGCAGCCGGGTGAAGCTGTCGGAAAAGGACAAGACCATTGATACCGAGTATCTGGACGGACCGTTCAAATACATGATTTCCAACTGGCGGTTCACCGATCTGCCCGAAGGGGGCTGTGAAGTGCAGTTTTTCGTGGATTTCGAATTCAAGAACGCCATTTTGCAAAAACTGATCGGGGTGGTGTTTGGCGAAGCCGTACGCCGCACGATGGGCGCCTTCGAGAAGCGGGCGAAAGAGCTGTATGGTTAGCCTGTCATCCCCGCGCAAGCGGGGACCTCTTTCAAGATGCGCAATACTTCAGGAGGTCCCCGCGTTCGCGCGGATAACAACCTTTAACAGCATCCCCAAGGCATAATCCCGTGCCGCCACGCGCACGTTTTCCCGCCCCAAGGCACCGAATTCCACCGTTTCCTCCTGCGTTTCCCCACCCATCGCCAGCCCGAAACAGACCCGCCCTTCGGGTTTGTGTTCCGACGGTCCAGGCCCGGCAATGCCGGTGATCGACACCGCCAGATTGGCCTTTGATTGACGCAATGCCCCTTCGGCCATTTCCTTTGCCACAGGTTCCGACACCGCGCCGAACTGTTCCAGCGTTTCCGCTGATACTCCCAGCATTTCTTGTTTTGCGCTATTGGAATAAGTCACAAACCCGCGTTCAAACACATCCGACGATCCGGCCACTTCGGTCAGCGCGGCGGCCACCATGCCCCCCGTGCAGCTTTCGGCGGTTGCCACCATCAGACCCCGCGCACGACAGGCCGTTAGTACTTTGGCCGCAAGGCTCATTGCATCAGCACCCCGTGCGAAAACGCCGCCGCGGCCAAAACGACCACAGCCGCCATCAGCCCGGCGATCACATCGTCCAGCATCACGCCCAAAGCGGTGGATTTGCGATCGGCCCAGCCCACGGGGCCGGGTTTCCAGATATCAAACAACCGGAACATCAAAAACGCCGTGACCCAGCCGGGGTAGGGGAACAGCCAAGGGTCAACCCCCGCAAACCACAAACCACCCGATACCGGCAGAAGCGCGATCCACTGGCCGGCCACCTCGTCGATCACGATCTCGCTTGGGTCGTGGTTTTCCTTGCCTTTGGTTTCCTCGGATGTGGCCCACCAACCGATAAAAAACACCGCCACAGTGGCAACCAGCAGCGCCGGAAAGCCACCCGCGACATGGATCAGATATCCCACCGGAATGGCCGCAGCCGACCCCCATGTACCGGGTGCCGGCCGGATCAGGCCGACATAGAAAAAGGTTGCGATCAGTTTGCTCATATCTTCACCAAAGTCACGGTGGCCAGCGCCGCGATCCCTTCTTTGCGGCCGGTAAAGCCCAGTTGCTCGGAGGTGGTGGCCTTGACACTGACGCGCCCCGTATCCATCCCCATGATCCGCGCCATTTCGCGGCGCATCGCCACCGCATGCGGGCCGATTTTCGGCATCTCGCAAACCAGCGTGCAATCGACATTGGAAATCGTGAACCCGTGATCACCGACCATTTTCACCGCATGTTCAAGGAAGATAAACGAGGCCGCGCCCTTCCATTGCGGATCACTCGGCGGAAAATGCTGGCCGATGTCGCCCATCGCCAGCGCGCCGTAAATTGCATCCGTCACCGCGTGCATGCCCACATCGGCGTCCGAATGGCCGTCTAGCCCGTGGCTGTGGGGCAGTTTTACCCCGCAGAGCACCACATGATCGCCGTCGCAAAACCGGTGCACATCGTATCCGTTGCCCAGCCGTATATCCATATCCTGCTCCATCATTTGCTCTGCGCGGGTGAAATCCCCGGGCATGGTGATTTTCATATTCGCCGCATCCCCAGTGACGATGGCCACATCCAGACCGGCAGTAAGGGCCACCTCGACATCATCCAGTGCGCCGCCATTGTGCGCAGCATGGGCTGCAAGGATCCGGTTCAGATGAAACCCCTGCGGAGTCTGCGCCCGAAACAATCCCTCGCGCGGGTGCGGGGCCTGCACCTGACCATCCTTACCGCGCCACAAGGCATCGGTGACGGGCAGGGCGGGGGCTGCACCCGCATGGGTTTTCAGCGCATCCAGAACGTCCGTTATGATCCGTTGCGACACCAGCGGGCGGGCGGCGTCATGGATCAGTACCAGATCCGCGCCTTTGGCGGCATTCAGGCCGGCCTGCACCGAGGCATCCCGTGTTGCGCCACCGTCTACCAGTTCCACATCAGGCAGAGCGGGCAGCAAATCGCGGTCATCGGGGTTGATCACCAGAATGATCCGGTCGACCTGCGGATGGAGGGAAAAAGCAGCGATGCTATGCTCCAGCACAATGCGACCGCGCAGGGGCTGGAATTGCTTGGGCAATTCCCCTCCGGCGCGAATGCCGCGGCCTGCGGCGACGATGATGGCGGCTGTTTTCATAAGGGCAAGGTTTAGGTTTTTCCCGCCGACAGGGCAATGCGAAGTTTCGCGCGGCGACAAATCGCCCGTTCCTATTGCGCTTGCGGCGTGGCAAGGGGTAAAAGAACGGAATGCACAAGGATTAGGCATTTGACCATTAAACTGGCAAACCTCACACTGGACCCTCCGGTCTTTCTGTCCCCGTTGGCCGGTATCACCGATCTGCCGTTCCGCCGCCTGGTGTCGCGTTTCGGTGCGGGGCTGGTGGTCAGCGAAATGGTTGACAGCTTTGAAATGCTGGTCGGCAAACGCGGCGTGCGGGAAAAGGCCGAACTGGGGCTTAACGAGGAAAACACAGCCGTGCAACTGGCGGGGCGCGAGCCTGAACCGATTGCCGAAGCCGCCCGTGTGGTGGCTGCAAACGGGGCGCGGCTCATTGATATCAACATGGGGTGCCCGGCGAAAAAGGTGGTCAGCGGCTATTCCGGCTCGGCCCTGATGCGCGATCTGGACCATGCCTTGCGCCTGATTGATGCCGTGGTGGGGGCGGTGGATGTGCCGGTGACACTAAAAACCCGTCTGGGCTGGGATGACGCCAGCCTGAACGCAACCACGCTGGCGCAGCGCGCCGAAAACGCCGGCATCCAGATGATCACCATCCACGGCCGCACCCGTTGCCAGTTCTACAAAGGCCGTGCCGACTGGGCTGCAATCGCACCAATCAAACAGGCCGTAAGCATCCCCGTAATCGCCAATGGCGACATCAGAACCAGCGCGGATGCGCGCGCGGCGCTGCAAGCCTCGGGGGCGGATGGTGTGATGGTCGGACGCGGGGCGCAGGGGGCACCCTGGCGGCTGGCGGAAATCGCCGCCGATCTGTATGGCACGCCGCCGCCCGTGATCCCGACAGGGGCGGCACTGGTCGATCTGGTAGCCGAACATTATGAGGCAATGATCGATTTCTACGGTGTGAAAATGGGCAACCGCAACGCGCGCAAACATCTGGGCTGGTATATGGACCACGCGGGCACCCCGCCGGATATGCGCAAACGTCTGCTGACCGAAGTTGACCCTGCAACGGTCCTGTCCCTGCTGCCTGAGGCCCTGACAGGTGAAAGGCAAGCGGCATGAGCTTTGCCAGCCTCTGGAACGCGCTGCCAACGCCGGCGCTGTTGATTTCGGATGACAATACGATCACCGCCGCCAACCCTGCCGCTGAAGGGTTCCTTGTGACCTCGGCCAAATCGCTGAAGGGAAAACAGGTGGGGGAGCGTCTGACGGTCAATGCCCCCTTGCCGGAATCGCTTCAACGGGTGCGGCGCACGCATGGGCCGCTGTTTATCAACGATGTCGAGGCCGGACGCCGTGGCCGCGCACCCCAGCGCTGCAACATCCAGATCACGCCGATGGCGCCGGATGATCCGCGCCTGCTGATGCTGATCATTCCGCGACAGAACAAGGACGGCGGCGGCGGGCCTGCCTCGAAATCCGCCGCGAAGTCTGCCATCGGCATGGCCGAAATGCTGGCCCATGAAATCAAGAACCCGCTGGCGGGTATCACCGGTGCCGCGCAACTTCTGGCTATGAACTTGCCGTCGCAAGACATTGAAATGACTGACCTTATCGTATCCGAGGCCCGCCGTATCGTCGCCCTGCTGGATCAGGTGGAACAGTTCGGCAACCTGTCGCCGCCCAACCGCCGCGTGGTCAATATCCACGATGTAGTGGACCGCGCCCGCATATCGGCGCAGGTGGGTTTTGCCGCGCATATGAAGATCATCGAGGAATACGACCCCTCCTTGCCCCCCACATGGGCCGATGCGGACCAGTTGATGCAGGTGGTGCTGAACCTGCTGAAAAACGCCGCCGAGGCCGCGCCCAAAGCGGGCGGGGTGATCCGTATCCGCACCGGTTTTGACAACGGCTTGCGCCTGCGCCGCAGTGACGGCAGCGGCGCGCCTTTGCCCATTCTGGTGGAAATCATCGACAACGGCCCGGGCCTGCCGCCCGATATTGCCGAGGATGTGTTCGACCCCTTCGTTTCGGGGCGTGAAAACGGCAGCGGACTGGGGTTGGCGCTGGTGTCGAAAATCATTGCCGAACACGAGGGGTGGATTTCGGTCGATTCCGATCCGGGCCACACGGTGTTTCGCATTTCCCTGCCCAAAGCGCCCGCAGAAAAAGGAGCCGCATAGATGGATGGCACAGTATTGATTGCCGATGACGACCGCACGATCCGCACGGTTCTGACGCAAGCCTTCACGCGGGCGGGCTGCAAGGTGCATGCCACGTCGTCGCTGGTCACGCTGATGCGCTGGGTCGAGGAAGGCAAGGGCGATCTGGTGATCTCGGACGTGGTGATGCCGGACGGTAATGGCTTGGAAATGCTGCCAAAAATCAGCGAGGCACGGGACGAATTGCCGGTGATCGTGATCTCGGCGCAGAACACGATTATGACGGCGATCAAGGCGACCGAGGCCAAAGCGTTCGACTATCTGCCCAAACCCTTTGATCTGCCCGACCTGATGAAACGCAGCGCGCGGGCCTTGGCGTTGAAACGGCGTGTGAACAGCCCCGCAAGCAGCCCAAAGCCAGCCGAAAACGAATTGCCGCTGGTCGGGCGCACCGGCGTGATGCAGGAAATCTATCGGCTGATTGCGCGGGTGGTGAACGGCGATCTACCGGTGCTGATCAGCGGCGAAAGCGGCACGGGCAAATCCCTGATTGCCCGCACAATCCACGATTTCAGCGACCGGCGCGCACTGCCTTTTGTGGTGGTGAACCCGTCCAACCTGACCACGCCCGACGGGCTGGACCGGATGCTGGCACGCGCGGGCACCGGCACGCTGGTGTTTGACGAAGTGTCTGATCTGGAATGGAATATTCAGGGGCAGGTGGCCCGTCTGATGGACCGTCTGGGCGACAATTCCCCGCGCATCATGGCCACCACGCAGGCCGATCTGGCCGCCAAGATGGAGGCGGGTGATTTCAGGCAAGACCTGTTTTACCGCCTGAACGGTGTATCGCTGGCGGTGCCCGCGCTGCGTGACCGTGTTGACGATATCCCGCTATTGGCCGAATTTTTTCTGGGGCGCAATACCGACATCGAAGGCACCCATGTTTTGTCACCGGACGCAATGAAACTGATCCGCAGCTACAGTTGGCCTGGCAATGTGCGCCAGCTGGAAAACTGCCTGAAACGCCTTGCTGCCACCAGCGCGCAGGCGGAAATCACCCTGAGCGAGGCCGAGCAGGCACTTGGCGGACAACCGGAAATTGAGCCGGTCATGCAACGCGGGCAGGGGGACAAGCTGTCGGCCTCGATTGCACGTCATTTGCAGCGGTATTTCGACCTTCACGGCGGAGCTTTGCCGCCACCCGGCCTGTATCCGCGTATTTTGCATGAAATGGAGCGTCCTTTGCTGGAAATTGCGCTAGAGGCCACCGGCGGTAATCAGGCCAAATGTGCGGATCTGTTGGGGATCAACAGAAATACCCTACGAAAGAAGATTACAGACCTCGATATTCGCGTGACACGCCGCCGCAAACTGGTGTAAAAGGGCAACATTAAGCGTGGCCCATTGGCATCAGCCGGTAACGAGGACACGCAATATGGTGGTTTTACGGCTTTGCGCCACACAATCGTGACGTGCAAGGCGGTGCATTAGAGGAAAGCGGGCAACAGGTGTCAGGCCCTGCCAAAAGCGCAACCTTCGAAAAGCTCAGCCGTTTGCGGCGTCGCAGACGTGTGCAAAACGCGGCGACTTTGGGCCTTGTGCTGTTGGGGCCGGTATTGGCAATCGCAACCTTTGTGATCCTTGGCCCGCTGGACAAAGGGGCAAACGCCCCCAGCCTGCGGCTGATGTTGCTGACCGATCTGGTCTATATCCTTGTGGTCGCTGCATTGGTGTTGCAACGGGTCGCTAAAATGGTTGCCGCACGGCGGGCGCATTCGGCCGGATCGCGGTTGCACCTGCGGCTGACCGGTGTGTTCGCGGTGGTCGCCCTGATCCCAACCATTCTGGTGGCTGTTTTCGCGGTTCTGACGGTAAACGTCGGGCTTGAGGGGTGGTTTTCGGATCGCGTGCGACAGGTGGTCGGCACTTCGCTTGAGGCCGCGCAGGCCTATCAAGAGGAACACCGCGTCGCCCTGACCAAAGATACCGAAGCCCTTGCCAATTACCTGAACCGCGCGCGCCAATCGACGTTTTTCCTGAATGATGGCGATCTGCGCGAATTTCTGACACAGGGGCAGGCCCAGATCCAGCGGGGCCTGCGCGAAGCCTATGTGATTGATGGCGGGGCACGGCTGCGGGCCCGCGGCGCGCGATCCTATCTGTTCGATTACGAGGCGCCGACACCCGACGATATTGCCAAGGCGGATCAGGGCGAACTGGTGATCATTCAGGACTGGGACAACAATGAATTTCGCGCCCTGAAAAAGCTGGACGCCTATGTGGACCGTTATCTTTACGTCTCCCGCGTGGTGGATGGCGATATCCTGAACCTGTTGGATGACACGCAGGAAACCGCGCTGTTATATCAGCAACTGGAAAAAGACCGCGGCAAGATGCTGTTTGAATTCGGCCTGTTGTATATCGGCTTTGCGGTGATCCTTATTCTGGCGGCGATCTGGCTGGGGCTTTGGTTTGCCGAACGCCTGTCGCGCCCAGTGGGCCGTTTGGCGGGGGCGGCGCAACAGGTGGGGACGGGCGATCTGGATGTGCAGGTTGTCGAGGAGGCGGGCGACGATGAAATTGCCATGCTGGGGCGCTATTTCAACCAGATGACGCGGCAGTTGAAGGGGCAGCGCGATACGCTGCTGGAAAACACCCGCCAGATCGAACGCCGGCGGCGGCTGTTTGATTCTGTGCTGTCCTCGGTGGCGTCGGGGGTTGTCGGGGTGGATGCCGATGGCAAAGTCACCTTCGTGAACCGCTCTGCCGAACGGCTGCTGGCATTACCGGATGAAGACAGCGGCGATATTACCGTGGCCGTGCCGGAATTCGGCCCGTTGCTGCAAAAACTGCGCGACAAGAATACCGAAGTGGCGCAGGAAGAAATCAAACTGACCCGCGACGGCAAACTGGAAAACCTATTGGTGCGGATCAGCACACGCCGCAATAACGACGGACGGCTTGAGGGTTATGTGATTGCCTTTGACGATGTCACCGATCTGGTTTCTGCGCAACGAATGGCCGCCTGGGGCGATGTGGCCCGCCGGATCGCCCATGAAATCAAAAACCCGCTGACTCCGATCCAGCTGTCCGCCGAACGGCTGAAACGCAAGTTTTCCCCGATGGTTGGTGATCTGGCGGATACGCTGGAACAATATACCGATGTGATCATCCGCCAGACGGGGGATTTGCGCCGGATCGTGGATGAATTCTCAAAATTCGCCCGTATGCCGGAACCCGAGCTGCGCACCCATGACCTGACCAAAATTCTGCGCGATGCGGTGACATTGCAGGAAAGCGCGCTGCCGGATGTGGCCATAAAGGCTGACCTGCCGGATAGTGCGGTAATGGCCGAAGTTGATGCAACCATGATTTCGCAAGCCTTGGTCAATCTAATCAAGAACGCAGGCGAAGCGATTGAAAGTTTACAGAAAAAAGGTGCGCCTGAGGGGTACAAGCCGGAAATCCATGTGGAAATGACAGCCGATGACGGAACGGTCAATATAAACATTTCCGACAATGGTATCGGCCTGCCCGAAGACCGGGCGCGCCTGTTTGAACCCTATGTGACGACACGCGAAGAAGGCACGGGTCTGGGTCTGCCGATCGTGAAAAAGATTATCGAGGAACACGGTGGCACGCTGATCTTGCGGGATGCCGAAATCTTTGAAGGGAACACCCGTGCCGGTGCACGGGCCGAAATACGTTTGCCAGCCAAATTTGTGAGCGGCAGCAACGACAACAGCAGAGGTAATTGATATGGGTGATATTCTTATTGTTGATGACGAACGCGATATTCGCGAATTGATTGCGGATATTCTAAAGGACGAGGGCTATACCACCCGTCTGGCGGCCAATTCGGATGACTGTATGAAACAGGTCAATGCCGAGCCACCGGCGTTGATGATCCTTGATATCTGGCTGAAGGACAGCCGGATGGACGGGATCGACATTCTGAAAACTGTCAAACGCGACAACCCCGATATTCCGGTGGTGATCATTTCCGGTCACGGCAACATTGAAATCGCCGTCGCCGCGATCAAGCAGGGCGCATATGATTTCATCGAAAAGCCCTTTAATATTGATCAATTGATGGTGGTTGTGGCCCGGGCGATGGAAACATCCCGCCTACGCCGCGAGAACCTGAAACTGAAGCGCGGCGAAACCGGTTGCGCCGAAATGCTGGGCGAAAGTGCCGCGTTCAAGGCGCTGAAAACCAATCTGGACAAGGTGACCAATTCAAACGGTCGCGTCATGCTGACTGGCCCTGCGGGGGCAGGCAAGGAAGTGGCCGCGCGCTATATCCACGCCAATTCTCCGCGGGCCTCGGGGCCGTTTATTTCGGTCAATTCCGCATCAATTGAACCGGACCGTATGGAAGAAGTGTTGTTCGGGCGCGAAACGCCTGATCGCGGGGTCGAGCCGGGCCTGCTGGAGCAGGCGCATGGCGGGGTGCTGTATTTTGACGAAGTGGCGGATATGCCGTCCGGAACGCAATCGAAAATCCTGCGGGTGCTGGTCGATCAACAGTTCCACAGGGTGGGCGGTGCCGACAAGGTGCGCGTGGATATGCGGGTTATTTCCAGCACCAATAAAAATCTGGAATCCGAAATTGCGGCCGGCAATTTTCGCCAAGAGCTGTTTCACCGTCTGAACGTGGTGCCGATCTATGTGCCATCGCTTGAGGAACGCCGCGAGGATATTCCGCTGCTGGCCGAGCATTTCATCGCCGAGCTGAATAAAACCCAAGGGTTGCCATTGCGGCCGTTGTCGGACGAGGCACGAGCCCTGATGCAAACCATGCATTGGCCCGGAAACGTGCGCCAGTTGAAAAATGTGGTCGAGCGCATTCTGATCCTTGGCTCGGACAGTGGTCCGATTACGGTCAAGGAACTGCCGACAACCGAAGACACATCCCAAAGCGAGGGGCGCGTGGTTCTGTCGTCCGGATTGGCCACATTGCCGCTGCGCGAGGCCCGCGAGATGTTCGAGCAGGAATATCTGATGACCCAGATCAACCGCTTTGGCGGCAATATCAGCCGCACGGCCAGTTTTGTCGGCATGGAACGCTCGGCCCTGCATCGCAAGCTGAAATCGCTGGGCATTGTCACATCCAGCAAAGGCGGCGCACGGGTGGCGCATGTGGATGATCCAGTCAAGGAATAGGGTCAGGAATACCACGCAATGGGCATTGGTTCAGGGGATCAGATTGACGCCTGACGGTGCATCTGGCATGGATTGGGCCTTACGGTCCTAAAAGGTGGTGTGATGAAGGTTATCATTTGCGGTGCTGGTCAGGTCGGGTGGCAGATCGCCCGCCATCTGTCGGGTGAAAACAACGATGTAACGGTTGTCGATAACAATCCCGAACTGGTGCATCGCGCCACGGAAACGCTGGATGTGCAGGGGATTGCCGGTTTTGCCAGCTATCCCGATGTGCTGGAACGGGCCGGCGCGCGGGATGCGGATATGATCATCGCCGCCACCTATTCGGACGAGGTAAACATGGTCACCTGTCAGGTGGCCCATTCCGTGTTTGAAATCCCGCGCAAGATTGCGCGCTTGCGGGCGCAAAGCTATCTGACCGCAATCTATTCCGATCTGTACCGCCGCGAACATATGCCGATCGACGTGGTGATCAGCCCTGAACGCGAGGTGGCCGAGGCCGCCTTGCAACGTCTGTCCGCCCCTGCCGCATTCGACACTGAAAGTTTTCTGGACGGGAAATCCGAACTGCTGGGTATCCTGATCGAAGAAGACTGCCCCGTGGTCAACACCCCTCTGCGCCAGTTGACCGATCTGTTTTCCACCCTCAGTGCCATTGTCGTCGGGATCCGCCGCGACGGCACATTGTTTGCCCCTGATGCCGGCGATCAGGTGTTTGTCGGCGATGAAATCTATGTGTTCACCAATAACGAAGACGTCACCCGCACGCTGGAAGTATTCGGCAAAACCAACAAGAAACAGGACCGGATTGTCATTCTGGGCGGCGGCAATGTCGGGCTTGCAGTGGCCGAGGCGCTGGAAACCCGCGCTGACCGCATTCGTGCCAAAGTGATCGAGAAAGACCGCGCCCGTGCCGAAGTCGCCGCCGATGCGCTGGAAAAAACGATTGTGCTGCATGGCGACGGACTGAGTGCCGAATTGTTGAAAGAAGCCGGAATTGACCGCGCCGATGCTATTCTTTGCGTCACGGATGATGACAAAACCAACATCCTTGCCGCAGTTCGGGCCAAGGCCGAAGGCTGTCCAATGGCAATCTGTCTGGTGAATGACCCATCCTTGGTGCCGCTGATGAAGCCGATGAATATCGACGCCTACATCAACCCGCGCGCCACGACGGTTAGTTCGATCCTGCGCCATATCCGCCACGGGCGGGTCCGTGCGGTTTATTCGATCGGGGATGCCGAGGCCGAGGTTATCGAGGCACAGGTGATGTCGACCTCGCCCATCACCGGCAAGAAAATCGCCGACATCGACTTTCCCGAAGGGGTGCTGGTCGGGGCCATTATGAAAGACAACAAGGTCGTGCGCCCCCGTGGCGATACCCGCATCGACGAAGGGGATGTGATTGTGCTGTTTTCCATGCCCGATGATGTCCTCGAGGTGGAGCGGCTGTTGCAGGTCTCCATCGATTTCTTCTAGGGGGCAGGGATGCTCGCACGCCTGATAAACCTGCCATTACTGGTTATTCTGATGGGGATCGGGGCAGGGGCGATGTATATTCCGGCGATCTATGCCTATGTCGGGGATGACCTGCATGTGGCGCGGGTGTTTTTATATGGCGGCACCCTTTTCCTGATCCTGACAACATTGATCGGTATTGCCACATCCCCGGGCAAAAGCAGCAACCTAGTGCGCTCGCATCTTCTGGCATTGCTGGGAACATTTACAATCCTGCCGATCATGCTTGCCATTCCGTTTTACGAGGCCCTGCGCACCACCTCGTTCCTGAACGCCTATATCGAGATGGTCTCTTCGCTGACCACCACCGGCGCAACCCTGTTCGAGCCGGATCGCCTGCCGGATGCCCTGCACCTGTGGCGGGCGCTGGTTGGCTGGATGGGGGGCTTTCTGGTCTGGGTCATGGCCATTGCAGTCCTTGCCCCGCTGAATCTGGGCGGGTTCGAAGTAACAGCCGTGAACAGCAACAATAGCCATTTCACCCAGATCACCAATACTGCCAATACCTCGGAACGATTGACCCAATACAGTGCGCAGCTTTTTCCGATCTATGCCGGGCTGACCATGATCCTCTGGATTGCTTTGCTGATAGCGGGGGATCAGCCGTTGGTCGCGGTAACACATGCGATGTCAACGCTGTCGACCAGCGGTATTTCCGCTGTCGGGGGCAAGAACAACGTCACAGGAAGCGGCATAACAGGAGAAGTCCTGATATTCGGGTTTATGGTTTTTGCAATCTCGCGGCTGACCTTTTTCAAGGATCGCCAAGGGGGGGGATTGCGCCAGCTGCGCGATGACCCCGAGTTCCGCTTGGGCTTGTTTTTGGTCATTCTGTTGCCTGTCGTTCTTTTCTTGCGCCACTGGCTGGCCGCCTTTGACACAGATACCGAAACGGATCTGATGGCCGCCGGTCGTGCCTTTTGGGGGGCGATGTTTACGGTGATGTCTTTCCTTACCACAACCGGTTTTGAATCAGTGGATTGGGCCGACGCCCGTAACTGGTCCGGATTGCAGACACCGGGGCTGATCATGCTGGGGTTGGCAATTATTGGCGGCGGGGTTGCGACCACGGCTGGCGGGGTCAAACTGATGCGGATTTATGCGCTCTATAAACACGGCAGCCGCGAGATCGAGCGCCTTCTTCACCCGGACAGCGTTGCCGGTTCCGGGGTCAAAGCCCGTTATATCAGACGGTCGGGTGCGCAAATATCGTGGATATTCTTCATGCTGTTCAGCATGTCTATTGCAATGGTTATGCTGGCTCTTTCGTTGACGGGACAACCCTTTGAGCATGCCATGATTTTCACCGTATCAGCACTTTCAACAACGGGTCCGCTGGCAGCCATCGCGGCCGATACGCCCTTGTTTTATACTGATCTGGATGCGGTCGCCAAACTTATTCTGGCGGCGGCCATGGTGTTGGGACGGCTTGAAACCCTTGCCATTATCGCCCTGTTAAATCCCTCATTGTGGCGCTCCTGAACAACAGTTTGTCGCTTAATGCGCTAGGGGGTTGATTTTAGGGCTGGAATCTCTCTCAAAGCCTCTTCATACTTGCGCCTGTGTAAAACAGATAATTGCCCAACAGGGGCAGACCACAATAAAAAGGCGAAAGACCAATGGCTGCCGACAGACAGAATCTGCAAGATGTATTCCTGAATCATGTGCGGAAAACCAAAATTCCGGTCACGATTTTCCTGATCAACGGTGTGAAACTGCAGGGGGTCATCACATGGTTTGACAACTTCTGCGTTCTGCTGCGTCGCGACGGGCAGGCACAGCTGGTTTATAAACACGCTATATCCACCATCATGCCGGGCGCGCCGATCAACCTGTATGATGGTGAAGAAGAATAAGCGCTGATGGAAATTGATCCCCCGCGCAACACCCGCGCATGGGTTCTGCATCCCGAACTGAAATTCGACAACTCCCGCCGCGATCCCGTTGCGGCGCTGGACGAAGCTGTGGCCCTGGCCGAAGCCATGCCCGAAATGGAAATCGTTGGGTCCAATATCATCCCGCTGCGCAGCGTGCAGTCGGGTGTATTGTTCGGCAAAGGAAAGATTGCTGAATTGAAGGCCATATTCGAGGCCGAAGAAATCGAACTGGTGCTGATTGACGGTGCCCTGACACCGGTGCAGCAGCGCAATCTGGAAGAAGAGTGGGGCGTCAAAATTCTGGATCGCACTGGCCTGATCCTTGAAATCTTTTCCGACCGTGCCCGCACCCGTGAAGGTGTGTTGCAGGTTGAAATGGCAGCCCTGTCCTATCAGCGCACCCGTCTGGTACGCGCCTGGACTCACCTTGAACGCCAGCGCGGTGGTCTCGGCTTTGTCGGCGGTCCCGGCGAAACCCAGATCGAGGCCGACCGTCGCGCGATCGACGACGCGATCACCCGTATCAAACGCCAATTGTCCAAAGTGGTGAAAACCCGCGAATTGCACCGCGCCTCGCGCAAGAAGGTGCCGTTTCCGGTGGTGGCACTGGTGGGCTATACCAATGCGGGCAAATCTACGCTGTTCAACCGTCTGACCGGCGCAACCGTGATGGCCAAGGACATGCTGTTTGCCACGCTTGATCCGACCATGCGCTCGGTCGAACTGCCATCGGGTCAGGAAATTATCCTGTCCGACACGGTGGGCTTTATTTCTGAACTGCCGACCGAACTGGTCGCGGCCTTTCGCGCCACGCTCGAGGAGGTGCTGGACGCCGATCTGGTGGTGCATGTGCGCGATATTTCACACCCCAACACGGTGGAACAGGCCCGCAATGTGGCCAGTATTCTGGAGCAGTTGGGCGTGGCCGACGATGCGCCGATGATCGAGGTCTGGAACAAGCTGGACCTGTTGCCGCCCGCTGAACAGGATGCCATTCAGGAAAAGGCCGCCCGCAAGGATGATAAATTCGCAGTGTCGGCGATCACGGGGCAGGGGATCGAGGAATTGCTGGGTGCCATTTCCGCAACCCTGACCGTTCCTAAAACCGAACGCGAGTTGCTGATACCCTTTAGTGACGGGCGCAAACGCGCGTGGCTGTTTCAGGAAGGCGTGGTCACAGGCGAGGATCAGACCGAAGAGGGTTTCAAACTGACTGTGCTGTGGACCGCCCGACAGGAAAAGAATTTCCGCGAGATGTAGGTGCCGAAGATTGCACATAATGTGCTGTGGCGCACGATACCTGTGTGCCGGTGGCTGTATCTTTGCCCGCGCGCACCGATCTATATTTGACCGATACGCACCGCAACCAGCGACGAGGGTATCAGATGTCATTCAGACCGGTAAAATCATCAACACTTGCGCAACCCACTATCGAGGGGGCAGGCGTCAAACTGCACCGCGCGTTCGGGTTTCACAATCCGGATATGTTTGATCCCTACCTGCTGTTTGACGATTTTCGCAATGAAAACCCCGAGGATTATGCCGCCGGTTTCCCGTGGCATCCGCATCGCGGCATTGAAACCATTACCTATGTTCTGACCGGCAGTGTGACGCACAAAGACAGCCTGAACAACGAGGGCACTCTGGGGGCAGGTGCGGTTCAGTGGATGACGGCTGGCTCGGGTATCATGCATCAGGAAATGCCCAAAGGAAACGCACAGGGGCAGATGCACGGGTTTCAATTGTGGGCCAATCTGCCTGCCAGCCTGAAAATGACCGCCCCGCGCTATCAGGACATCGCGGGCAAGGACATTCCGGAAATCATTGATGATGACGGCACACAGGTTCGGGTGATTATTGGTGAATTCTGGGGCAAACGCGGCCCGGTTGACGGCATTGCGGCGGACCCGCAATACCTGGATATTTTTGTGCCGGCGGGGCTTTGCAAAACCTTTCAGGTGGATACCTACCGCCATGCCTTTGCCTATGTGTTTGAAGGGGCGGGCCGGTTCAAAGAAACAGCCCAGCCCAAGGGGGTGTTGCTGGAAAAAGAGGTTTTGGGCGAGGAGTTGAACATCCGTGATCTGTCGGGGGACCGCACCCTGATCCAGTTTGGAAACGGTGACGAGGTGACAGTGCAGGCCGGGCCGCAGGGTGTTCGGTTTTTGCTGATTTCCGGCGCGCCTTTGAACGAGCCGATCGCGTGGCATGGGCCGATTGTGATGAACACCCGAGACGAGCTGAAACAGGCGCTGCGGGATCTAAACAACGGCACATTTGTCAAACCGGTGCATTAGGGGGGAAACGATATGGGGTTGCTTCAGGACGGAAAATGGGTTGATCAATGGTATGAAACCAAATCGACCGGTGGCCATTTCAAACGCACAAACGCGCAGTTTCGCAACTGGATCACCGCCGATGGCTCTGCCGGTCCCGGCGGCACGGGCGGGTTTAAGGCCGAGGCGGGGCGTTATCACCTGTATATCTCGCACGCCTGCCCGTGGGCGCATCGCACGATGATTTTTCGCACCCTGAAGGGGTTGCAGGATATGATTTCGGTCTCGGTGGTGAACTGGTACATGCGCGATGATGGCTGGACCTTTCATGCGGGCGATGGTGTGGTTCCCGACCCGCTGAACAATGCCGAATTTCTGCATCAGGTCTATACGGTTGCTGATCGGGCCTATAGCGGGCGGGTTACGGTTCCAGTGCTGTGGGACAAGAAAAACCAGACCATCGTCAGCAATGAATCCTCGGAAATCATCCGCATGTTCAACAGCG
Organism: Profundibacter amoris; assembly: GCF_003544895.1. Taxonomy (GTDB): domain Bacteria; phylum Pseudomonadota; class Alphaproteobacteria; order Rhodobacterales; family Rhodobacteraceae; genus Profundibacter; species Profundibacter amoris. The sequence continues at coordinate 1,625,817 of NZ_CP032125.1, read as the reverse complement.
CCTTTGACGGTCTCGGGGCTGCCAAAGGGGATTATTATCCCGAAGCCCTGCGCCGCGAAATTGACGCGATAAACGCCCGTATCTACAGCACATTGAACAACGGGGTATATAAATCCGGCTTTGCCACCACTCAAGCCGCCTATGAAGAAGCCGTCATAGCGTTGTTTGAAACGCTGGATTGGCTGGAAGGGATATTGGCAGAAACCCGATATCTGACGGGGCCGGACCTGACCGAAGCCGACTGGCGTCTGTTCACAACTTTGGTGCGGTTTGATCCGGTTTACGTTGGCCATTTCAAATGCAACTTGAAACGCATCGTGGATTACCCGAATCTTTCAAATTACCTGCGCGATTTATACCAGTATCCCGGAATTGCCCAAACAGTGCATATGGATCACATCAAGAACCACTATTACGCAAGCCATGAAACGGTGAACCCAACAGGCATTGTGCCGCTTGGACCGGTGATGGAACTGGATGCGCCGCACAATCGGGCGGGGTTTACTTCGCAGGCTCCAGCACCGTAATCCCCGCCGCCGCTGCACGGGCTAGTTCGGGGTCCAGTGACATCGGGATATATTCGCCGCGCCGCCACAATTCGCCCAGATTGTCATAGAAGCGCGACAGGGGGTGCCCCGACTGGCCGGTGGAAATCACAAACACCGAACTGTCCGGATCGGCAAAATCGTAGACCCCGCGAAAACCGGCGCCATGCACATTCTGAAAGGGCTTTACATTGCCGCCACGGGTACGCCCGCGTTGCAAGGTATTGTCGCCACCAGACGTAGACTGGCGGATATTCACGAACCATTTCAGCACCGGAATGTCCCCCAGAACCGCGTGGTCATGGGTGGCCTGATGGGCATCGCCCCAGCGCAGCGCCTCAAGGTTGGTGCTGTAGTTTTCGCCAATCCACAACAGCGCATCATCCAGCGCCATGCGCGCGATGTCGGTGCAGCTTTCGGTGGCGGCGGATTGCAGGATGTCACACCATGCGCCCGCAGCATCGGTGTTGCGAAACACCCGTTCAATGAACAGCGGTTCCACATGTGTGAATTTTGCCGATAGCGGCCCCATTTCATCGCGGATCAGCCGGTCCTGCAAGGCGCGCATCCAGGCCGCATAGATCAGCGGCTCGGGCATGTGTTCGTTCATTTCGCCGTTCCAGTTGGCCAGCAGGTCCAGTGCGCGCTGTCGCTGGCGTTCGGGGGTGCCTTCGGGGGCGGCTTCACCGGTGAACCACAGGTTTGCCGCCACCAGCGGCAGCAGGGCACGCGCGGTATAGCTGACGGTGTCAAGCTGTGCCTCGATGAAACTTTCGCGGGTGTGCACCTCGCGGCTTTGCATCAGACGTTTCCATCGCAGAACCCGCTGTGTATCGCCCCATGTAAAGCTGACATGGCGCGGAAAGGGGCGGTCGATCATCTTGTTGTTGGTATTGCCGACGATGCCGCCTGCCGGATTCATAAAGGTGGGGTTGTCGACATAGGGCATCCGTCCTTGCCAGCGGTTGGCCGCAATCCAGCCGGGCGAGGGGATACGCCCCTGCGTCTGGCTGTTTCGATCACGTTTCGGGATCGCGCCGATGGTTTTCATCGCCACACTGTCCCCGTCCGCCAGCACAAGGTTCAATGCCGGGGCCAGATACCCCTTTGTCTGCGCCAGTGCCTTGCCGATGGTTTTGGCCTGCATCAACCCCATTAAAGCGGAAACCGAGGTATCCGCCGGACTAAGTGCGGTCCACGCCACGGTGGTGACATGGCCAGCCGGTGTGATGCTGCCCAGATCATAATGACTGCCGGGCAGGACAGGGCCGTTATCACTCCATTGCAATTTCAGGGTCAGCGGGCCTTCGTCCTTGATCCGGATGATGGAATCGCTGGTCAGGAAGGGTTTGTAGCCGTCCGGTGTCAGGTATTCATCCGGGTTATCGGGGTTCAGTTTTTCGATATAGACATCCTGGTCATCGACATAGGCGGTGGTGATGCCCCACCCCAGATAATCACTGCGGCCGGTCATAATGGCCGGAATGCCGGGGATGGTGCCACCGATGATTCCGCCCTGTGCCAGTTCCAGCCGCGCCAGATACCATATGGACGGCGCGGAAAACCCATAGTGGGGATCATTGGCCAGCAATGTGCCACCCGCGGCCGAACGGGACGGGGCGGCTGCCCATGCATTCGAGGCACCGGCAAAGGCGCGCGGCTTGAACGGGGACAGCGGGTCCAGCGGGGTCGGGCCGTTTGTGGCGTAACGCGGCACGGTCGGGAACAGGCTGGCGTATTTCGGCAAGGCGGCAATGGTGGTGGTGCCGGGCGCATCGGGCAGGATGTCCAGCACCCGGTTTGGCGACAGGATCAACGAGGCCTGGGCACGGATCACTTCCTGTTCCAGATGGCCGGACATTTGCAGCGCCATCAGTTTAAGAATTGCAACCGAATCTGCCGGTTGCCACGGGGCAATTTCATTGCTGAACAAGAAGAATTCCGGCGCCCCACGCCCCAGTGCCTCTTTGTTGATTTCCGTTAGCCAGGCGTTCACCCCCGCCGAATAGGCCTGAAGCGCGGCAAGGGTTTTCGCATCCTGTGCCTGAACCGAGCGCACCGCCAGATTATAGATATCCAGCCGCCGCATCAGTTTGTCGATCTCCAGCGTGCGACGCCCGAACTGTTCCGACAACCGCCCCTGCGCGGTGCGCCGCAGCATGGTCATTTGCCACAACCGGTCCTGCGCATGGGCAAAGCCAAGCGCATAAAACGCATCGCGGTCGTTTTCGGCGAAAATATGCGGCACATCGGCGTTGTCGCGCACAATTTCGACCTTGCCGGAAATCCCCGCCACCTGATGGGTCGCATCATAGTCCGGCAGGGAGCGTGAGGCGAGGTAATAAACCGTCCCCGCCACCAGCAAGGTCAGCACGAAAAGTCCGACCAAGATGCGGATAAGCCAGCGGAATATGAATGCCATCAACCTGATTTCCCGGTTTGTATTGATACATGCCCGTTCTTGACGGGGCTTTACCTGACGTTCAATACAGGGTCAGGCATGGCATGACAATTCAAAGGAATGAACAATGGCAAAAGTCGCGTTTTTGGGCCTCGGGGTGATGGGTTATCCGATGGCAGGGCATCTGGTGGCCGCGGGTCACGAAGTATGTGTTTACAACCGCACCACGGCCAAGGCCGAAAAATGGGCTGCGGAATTTGGTGGGCGGTTTGCCACCACTCCACGCGAGGCGGCACAGGGGTGCGAATTTGTGATGTCCTGCGTGGGCAATGACGACGATCTACGTGCGGTTTGTCTGGGTGATGACGGGGCCTTTTCCGGCATGTCGGCGGGCAGTGTGTTTGTCGATCACACCACGGTTTCGGCCAAGGTGACGCGGGAACTCTATGCCGCGGCCAAGGATTTGGGGATCAGTTTCGTGGATGCGCCGATTTCCGGCGGGCAGGCGGGGGCGGAAAACGGGATCCTGTCGGTGATGTGCGGCGGGGATGAAGACGCTTATGCGCACGCCGAACCGGTGATTGACGCCTATGCCCGCACCTGTCGCCGTCTGGGCGAAAGCGGATCGGGGCAGTTGACCAAGATGGTAAACCAGATTTGCATCGCCGGACTGGTGCAAGGGCTGGCCGAGGGGCTGCATTTTGCCGAAAAGGCGGGGCTGGACGGACGCGCGGTGGTGGATGTGATCAGTGGCGGGGCTGCGGGCAGCTGGCAGATGCTGAACCGCTATGAAACCATGATTGACGATGAATTCGAACATGGTTTTGCTGTGGACTGGATGCGCAAGGATCTGGGGATTTGTCTGGATACTGCGGACGAAAATGGCGCCAGCCTGCCGGTGACGGCGCTGGTGGACCAGTTTTACAAGGACGTGCAGAAACTGGGCGGGGCGCGGTGGGATACGTCAAGCCTGATCAAACGGCTGCGGGCGATGGGATAGGGTAAAACCCTGTAAAACCAATTCGTTACTGTCAGTTTGTAACGTGCCTAAAAAGAACCACTAAACCGGTTTAGTGGTTCTTTTTCGATGTGCCATTTTTTCTGCTGAAACCGCAGAAAAACCGGATCAGCCTATGGAAGGATCCGCGTGTATTTGGTGCCTTCCAGTGTGGCGCCAACCATCAGACCAGCCTGGCCAAAGATCACAGCCACAACCGGCGCAAGCGCCACAGTGGTTTCGGTGCTAACGTTGCCGCCATTGTCATTTAGTGCATATTCCAGATCGGCGCCTGCGGCCCAGCCGGACGAACGGCGGAAATCGGCAAGGGCTTCGTCTGTCATAAAATAAAGAACATGCGAAAACTGCTGCGCGCCGATTTGCAATCCAAAGCTGGCGGCGGCGGCGGAATAGTAATCAACGGTAACGCCATTCACCCGCAAGGCACCACGCCCGTAAGAGCCACCCAAACCAAAGCCCGCTTTGGTGATCAGCGGCATGACCAGCATGCCAACGGCCTTGTTCTCAAGTTCCAGTGTGGCCGGATAGCGATTGTGCATCTGGTTCAGCATGGCATCAACGCGTGCGTCGATTTTGGCGCTGCCGTTACTGCCGATGCCATTACCGCATGCAGCGGTGGTTGTGGCCAATGCGCCGGTTACAAAAAGTCGACGGGAAAGTCTGCTCATGGGTTATACCCCTTTGTGTTTGTGCCTGTGTCTGCCTGACTTTGCCGGCCTTATCTGGCCGATCCTTATGCAACTATAAAGGATCACGGCAAGGGTGTCATCCTTTGGTTTTACCTTTCGGCAGGTCTTTGCGTAGATTTTAGTCGTTCAGCGCCCGTGCGACCTGCGGTGCAAAATAGGTCAGCACCCCGTCACAACCCGCGCGGCGAAATGCCATCAGGCTCTCCAGCATCACCGCATCGCCATCGATCCAGCCATTATCGGCTGCGGCCATGATCATCGCGTATTCCCCCGACACCTGATAGGCAAAGGTCGGCACGCCGAATTCGACCTTCACCCGTCGGCAGATATCCAGATAGGGCAGGCCGGGTTTGACCATCACCATATCCGCCCCCTCAACCAGATCGCGTTCCACCAGACGCATGGCCTCGTCCGAGTTGGCGGGGTTCATCTGGTAGGTTTTCTTGTCACCTTTCAGGGCACCCGATGCGCCAACCGCATCGCGAAACGGGCCATAAAACGAACTGGCGTATTTGGCGGAATAGGACAGGATCGACACGTCCTTGTGCCCCTCGGCTTCCAGTGCGGCCCGCATTGCACCAATGCGCCCGTCCATCATATCGCTCGGCCCCAGAATATCGGCGCCCGCGTTGGCCTGTGCCAGCGCCATTTTCACCAATGCATCCACAGTTTCGTCGTTCAGGATCACGCCATCTTTGACAATGCCGTCATGCCCCTGCGCGTTATAGGGGTCCAGCGCGATGTCGGTCATCACGGCCACTTCCGGCACCGCGTCCTTAACAGCGGCAATGGCGCGATTGGACAGGTTGTCGGCGCTCCAGGCCTCGCGGCAGCAATCGGTTTTCAGGGCCGGATCGGTGTAAGGAAAGATACAGATCGCCGGAATACCCAGATCGGCCGCCTCGCGCGCGGCTTGGACAATCAGGTCGACTGACCGCCGCTCGACTCCGGGCATCGAGGTAACAGGCTGTCTCTCGCCACTGCCTTCAACTACGAACATCGGCCAGATAAGATCATTCACCGACAGGGTATTTTCCTGACACAGCGCCCGAATAGAGGCGGAGCGGCGGGTGCGCCGAAGGCGCGTGGCGGGGAAGGGGGCGAGGTTATGACGCATTAATAACTCTTTCGTGTTGACCTCTTATTGGTTACATGGATTTTCGGGCACCTCAAGGGTAGGAATTGGCGCAGTGCCACTATAATGTCCGGCACAGGAAAAACAGGCGAGGACAAAAACCGTGCAACGGTATTGGTATGAATTGGTATTCGAAGTGATCGACATGCGGTCATTCTCGAACCTCTGGTACTGGATTGCCCTTGCGGTGGTCTGGTCCACCACCAGTCATTGGGTGCTGGGGGTGCCATATGATATGGTGCTGCGGGCCCGTCGACACGGCGGACAAGCACAGCAAGACCTTGAGGATATGGTGCGCATCACCACCAACCGGTTGTTGTATATCCTGAAGATGACCGGACCGGTATTGCTGGCCTTCACCAGCTTTTTGTTGGCCTCTTTGGGGATTATGGCATTTTACTACAATGTCGAAATCGCGCAGGCGCTGTTTTTGCTGGCCTTCCCGATGAGCATCGTTGGCGGGCTTTCCTTTTATACAGCGGCCCAAATTTCCCATGATATGATCCGTGGCGAAGCCCTGCAAAAAAGATTGGCATCACACAGGATTGTTACGCAAGGCATTGGAATGCTTTCGATTTTTGTTACAGCCATGTACGGAATGTATCAAAATATGTCGCTTGGGGCCTTGGGGCAGTAAACCTTAACCACTGGACAAACCAACATGGCACAGCCTGACCATATAACCCTTGGCGGGGCGCCCGAAGGGTTTGATGCGCATCTTCTGGCGCAGGAATTGCTGCGTGCCGGCCGACCAGTGGTGCATATCGCACGCGATGACAAACGGCTGGTGGCGATGCAATCGGCCCTGCGATTCTATGCGCCCGATGCGGTGGTTTTAAGCTTTCCGTCATGGGATTGCCTGCCGTTTGACCGCACATCCCCCAACCCCGATGTCTCGGCCGCCCGCATGGCCACGCTGGCCGGCCTGGCCCACGGCATGCCCGCGCCCTTTATCCTGTTAACCACGCTGAACGCTGCAACCCAGCGGGTTCCGGCACGGACGGTGCTGAAACAATCCGCCTTTCGCGCCCGCGTGGGCGAACGGATCGACGAAAAGGCCCTGCGTGCTTTTTTAACCCGCATGGGATTTTCGCAAACCCCGACCGTGATGGAGCCGGGCGATTATGCCGTGCGCGGGGGAATCATCGACATCTATCCACCGCTATCGGCAGGCGGGCAGGGTGGGCCGGTGCGGCTGGACCTGTTTGGCGATGTGCTGGATGGCGCACGCCACTTTGACCCCGCCACCCAGCGCACCACCGAAAAACTAAACGAAATCGAACTGGCCCCGGTCTCCGAGATCATTCTGGACGAGGCCGCCGTGACCCGCTTTCGACAGAATTACCGCATCGAATTCGGCGCAGCGGGGCTGGATGATCCTTTATATGAAGCGATCAGCGCGGGGCGCAAACATCAAGGCGCCGAACACTGGCTGCCGTTTTTCCATGAAAAACTGGAAACGCTGTTTGACTATCTGCCCGATGCCTCGGTCGTGCTGGACGATCAAACCACCGCCGCCCGTCTGGCCCGCTGGGAAGCAATCGAGGACCAGTACGACACCCGCAAGGCGGCGATGGCAGCGAAAAACCGGATGGATTCGGTTTACAAACCCTGTCCGCCGCAGCTGCTCTATCTGAATGATGCCGACTGGGTCGCGGCGATTGCGGGCCATCGGGTGATCCAGTTAAACCCACTACCGCAAAGCACAGGTCCGGGTGTGCTGGATGCAGGCGGTCGGATCGGGCGTAATTTTGCGCCCGAGCGCCAACAGCAGGATGTCAATCTGTTCAAGGCCTTGTCGGATCATATTGATGCACAAAAGCCCAAAGGACCGGTGGTTGTCGCCAGCTATTCCGAAGGCGCGCGGGAACGCCTTTCGGGCCTGCTTGAAGATGAAGGCCAGATCGGCCTGCGACAGGTGCGAGACATTCGCGAGGTCAAAGAGGGCGTTAACCTTGTGGTCTGGGCGCTGGAACACGGGTTCACCGGCAATGATGTGACGGTGATTTCCGAGCAGGACGTGCTGGGCGACCGGCTGATCCGCGCCCCACGCCGCAAACGGCGCGCCGAAAACTTCCTGACCGAAACGCAAGGGCTGTCGGTCGGCGATCTGATCGTGCATGTGGACCACGGGGTCGGGGTTTACAAGGGGCTGGAAACCATCACCGCGATGGGCGCGCCGCATGAATGTATCGCGCTGGAATACGCAGGCGGGGACCGGTTGTTCCTGCCGGTGGAAAACATCGAACTGCTGTCCAAATTCGGCCATGAAACCGGCCTGCTGGACAAGCTGGGCGGCGGTGCATGGCAGGCGAAAAAGGCCAAGCTGAAGGAACGCATCCGCGAGGTGGCGGAAAAACTGATCCGCCTTGCCGCCGAACGCGCCTTGCGCAAAGCCACGGTGCTGGAACCCCAGCACCACGCATGGGAGGCTTTTTCCGCCCGTTTTCCCTATCAGGAAACCGATGACCAGCTCTCGGCGATCGAGGATGTTCTGAACGACATGGCCTCGGGTCAGCCAATGGACCGGCTGATTTGCGGCGATGTGGGCTTTGGCAAGACCGAAGTCGCCATGCGCGCCGCTTTTGTCGCCGCGATGTCCGGTCAACAGGTGGCGGTGATTGCCCCGACCACATTGTTGGCACGGCAGCACTATAAATCCTTTGCCGAACGGTTCCGTGGTTTTCCCATACAGATCGGTCAGTTATCCCGCTTTGTTAGCGCAAAAGAGGCCAATCTGACCCGCGAAGGCATCGCGCGGGGCACGGTGGATATTGTCATCGGCACCCATGCCCTGCTGGCCAAATCCGTGCGTTTTCAAAACCTCGGCCTGCTGGTGATCGACGAGGAACAGCGCTTTGGCGTGTCGCACAAGGAACGGCTGAAGGAAATGCGCAGCGACGTGCATGTGCTGACCCTGACCGCCACGCCGATCCCGCGCACCTTGCAGATGTCGCTATCCGGCGTGCGCGACCTGTCGATCATCGGCACCCCGCCGGTGGACCGTCTGGCAATCCGCACCTATGTTAGCGAATTTGACAGCGTCACCCTGCGCGAGGCCCTGTTGCGCGAACATTATCGCGGCGGGCAATCGTTTTATGTGGTGCCACGGATCAAGGATCTGCCGGAAATCGAGGCCTTCTTGCAGGATCATGTGCCCGAGGTCTCCTATGTCGTGGCCCACGGCCAGATGGCGGCAGGCCAACTGGATGACCGCATGAACGCCTTTTACGATGGTAAATACGATGTTCTGCTGGCCACCACCATTGTCGAATCCGGGCTGGACATACCCACCGCCAACACCATGATCGTGCATCGCGCCGATATGTTCGGCCTTGCGCAGCTGTACCAGATCAGGGGGCGCGTGGGGCGCAGTAAAACCCGCGCCTATGCCTATATGACCACCAAACCGCGCGTGCCGCTCACCCCGACCGCGCAAAAACGCCTGCGGGTGCTGGCCAGTCTGGACAGTCTGGGGGCGGGGTTCACGCTGGCCTCGCAGGATCTGGATATTCGCGGGGCAGGGAACCTGCTGGGCGAAGAGCAATCCGGCCAGATGCGCGAAGTGGGTTACGAGCTGTATCAACAGATGCTGGAAGAGGCGATCGGCAAGATCCGGTCGGGCGAAATCGGTATGCCGGACGATGGCGGCAAATGGGCGCCGGTGATCAATCTGGGGGTTCCTGTGTTGATACCAGATACTTACGTACCTGATCTTGACGTGCGCCTTGGTCTCTATCGCCGCCTGTCCGGCCTGCATACCAAGGTCGAGCTGGAAGGCTTTGCCGCCGAATTGATCGACCGGTTTGGCCCCTTGCCAAAAGAGGTGAACTCGCTGCTGCTGGTGGTGCGGATCAAGGCGATGTGCAAGCGCGCCGGTATCGCGCGGCTGGATGCGGGGCCGAAGGGGGCAACGATCCAGTTCCACAACGACAAATTTGCCTCGCCCGCCGGATTGGTCGAATTCATCGAGGAGCAGCGCGGGCTGGCCAAGGTGCGCGACAACAAAATCGTGGTGCGCCGCGACTGGGCCAAAACGGTGGACAAGATCAAGGGCGCTTACGCCATCGCCCGGGATCTGGCGCAAAAGGTCGTGAACGAAAAGAAGGCTAAGAAAGCGAAATAACTGTCCATCTTTGTTCCATAAATATCCCCGCCGGAGGCATAAAAGTTCTTAAGGCTCCCGCCGGATCATCTGCATCAGTGCCAGTGCGACCGCAGCACAGCTAAACACCCCGATGGCCAGCGGCAGCGGGGTGCCATCAAAGGCCAGCCCGATCGGCGCCGCGATCAGCACCGCCGAAACGGTGAACAGCGCGCTGGTGACGGACGCGGCCATGCCGGCCATATGCCCCATCGGCTCCATCGCGATGGCGTTCAGGTTGCCAATGGTCATACCCGCCATGAAAAACACCGAGGTCATCCATAACAGGAAGGCGGGAAAATACAGCGTGGCGGGCATCAGCCCCGACCAGACCAATATCGCAAAGCCCCCCGACAACATGATTTGCACCATCAGGGTCACACGGATAATCCGCCGCATCCCCAACCGAACCACGAAGGTAGCATTCACCACGCTTGCCGTGCCGGCAACCAATGCAATCCCGCCAAACCACAGCGGGAAATTCGCGCCTTGCCCAAAGGTAATGTCAAACACCTGCTGGGTGGTGGACAGCATCCCGAACAGGGAACCGAAGATCATCGTCTGCACCATGATCGTGGTGCGCACGGTGCGGTTGGCCAGAACCTCTTTCACACCCTCCCACAGCTTGGCCGGCCGAAATTCGCGCCGGTTCTCCGGCAGCAGGGTTTCGGGCTGGCGCAACCCGAACCACAGGCTGTTGATAATGGCAAACAGCACAAAGGCGCCGAACAACCCGCGCCAGCCGACCAGATAAATGATACCGGCCCCCATGCTGGGGGCAAAGGCGGGCACCAGTGTGAAGACCATCATCACGAATGACATCACTTGCGCCATTTGCCGGCCGGAAAACCGGTCGCGGATCACCGCCATGGCCACCACCCGTGGACCGGCGGCCCCCAGACCCTGAATTAGACGCGCCGCCAGCAGCAGTTCCAGTGACCCGGCCAGCATCCCCAAAAGCGCGCCGATCATATAAAGGAAAAACCCGCCCAACAGCACGCGGCGGCGTCCAAAGGCGTCCGACAGCGGGCCGGTGAAAAATGTGCCGATCCCCATACCCAGAACAAAGCTGGTCAACACCAGTTGCGCGCGGTTGATCGCCTCCGGTGTTAGCGCCTGACCGATTTCCGGCAGGGACGGCAGCATCGCATCAATCGAAAAGGCGATCGAGGCCGAAGTCATGCCCATCAGGGCGATGAACTCGCGTTTGCCAAGGGGGGATTGGGGGGTGTTCATTTCTGGTCAGGATTCCGGCAGGTTGTCATTTTCAAGTTGTTCGTTGATTTCGACAATCACTTGTCCCCACAGGTGCGCCGGCTGTGCGCCGGTCAGTACCGATTCATTGGCAACAATAAAGGTCGGCACCCCGCGCACCCCTCGTTCGCGGGCTTCGGCATCGCGTTTGCGGATATACTCAACGTCTGCATCTGAATTCAGCAGCCGCTCCACCATATCCGCATCCATGCCGGAAGCATCGGCAATGTTGCACAGAACATCGTTCAGGCCGATATTGCGCCCCTCGACAAAATAGGCGCGAAACAGTGCCGATACGACGAATGTCTGCACCCCCTCGATCCCCGCCCAGTGGATCAGGCGATGCGCATTAAGGGTGTTCGGCGTGCGTTTGATCGCGGCAAAGTCGATCTCCAGCCCTGCTTCCTCGGCCTTTTGCGCGATTTCGGCGTATACCTTGACCGCCGCTTCCTTGCCGCCGAATTTCAGCTCCAGATATTCGCGCCGGTCCATGCCCTGGGGCGGCATATCGGGGTTCAACTGGAACGGATGCCATTCGATCAGAAAGGGGTGGTCGGGATGCGCGGCCAGCGCGCGGTCCAGATTGGCCTTGCCGATATAGCACCACGGGCAAATCGGATCGGAAATGATATCAAGCTTGATCATGTCTGTTTCTCGTATGTTTCGCGCAATTGGCGGCGCAGCAGTTTGCCGTTGGCCCCTTTGGGCAACGAGGCAACCCGAACATAGATGCGGGGGGTTTTGTAACGCGCCAGTCTGTCCTTGGCGTAGTCGATTAATCCGGTTTCGTCCAGTGGCGTGTCGGAGGTGTAGAAGGCCGCAATCACGGTGGTGTCGGCTTTGACGGTGACCTCGACGGCGGCGACCTCATGGATGGCGGGGTGGGTGGCAAGGGTGTGTTCGACCTCGAGCGGGGAAACACGGTAGCCACCGGCGTTCATCATATCGTCGGTGCGGCCCAGATAGGTGATGGCGCCGTCAGGGGCCATGCTGCAACTGTCGCCGGTCAGGAACCAGTCGCCTGCATATCTGGCATTTGTTTCCGTTTCGGCATCCAGATAGCCCAGCATCAAGCTCGGATCATCGCGGTGAACGGCAAGGGTGCCTGCGGTGTCAAAAGGCACCGGTTTACCATCCTGATCCAGCACCGCCACGCGGCGGCCCTGTTGCGGATAACCCGAAGCCCCGTGGGGCGCAGGGCGGTCGGGGCTGCCCGAGATGAAGGTGGAACATTCGGACATGCCATAAGCCTCGAACAGCATTTTTCCGGTGGCGTCATTCCAGCGGGTGCGGATGGTTTCGGGCAGTTTTTCACCGGCGGACAACCCGTGGCGCAGATCGGGCAGGGGCGGTAGCGGCTGTTTTTGCATTTGCCGGTACACACCGGGGGCGGCGGCAAAAATGGTGGCGCGGTGGCGGGCGATCAGCGCGGGCAGATCGGCGGCAGTTGTGCCGGCAGCGGGGATCAGGGCGGTTGCGCCGATCGACAGCGGATCCATCAGGCCGGTGCCCAATGTGTAGGTCCAGTTGAAAGCGCCCGCGTGCATCATCCGGTCATGCGCGGTCAGCCCGTACCAGCCCTTGAACATCATCCGCCGCGCCCAGATTGCGCGATGGGCGTGGCACACCGCGCGGGGCGCGCCCGAGGTGCCGGAGGTGTAGATGATATAGGCAAGGCGGTCCGGATCGCCCTCGACATAGAAGGCAGGGGGCAGGTGGTGGAAGCCGTGCAGGTCCTGCGCGCTGATCACGGGGCAGGACAGGGGATCGGGCAGGGGGATGCCGCTGTCAGCTATGATCAGGGCGGGGGTGATTTTATTGCTGATTGCGGTGATTTCCGGTGTGGTCAGTTGCGAGGAGGTCGGCACGGGCACCAGTCCGGCGGTGATCGCGGCCAGAAACAGGATCGGGAATTCCACGGTATTGCCAAGCCGCATCAATATGCGGTCACCCGGTTTCAGCCCCTGTTGCAATAGGCCTGTTGCAGTGCCGCGTACGGCGGCTTCAAAGCGGGCATAGGTCCAGTCATCGGTGTGGTCTGTGTGCAGAACCGACAGGGCGCATTTGTCACCCAGCGCGGGGGCAAGCGACAGCACATATTGTGCCAGATTGAAGGGGGCGGGGCAGGGCGCAGGCGCGCCGTTGTCAAAGATCGAGGTCATGCGCACCTTGCTTATAGCGTTTCCAGTTCATCTTGAAACAGGCGTATCGCTTTTTGCGTTCAAGCCAAAGGCTTGAGGCAGCGAAAAGCGATACAATATTAACTGGAAATGCTTTAGGGGCAGCGTGTGTTTTTGGCAAGGCAGGTATTTGGGGCAAGAAGAAGGGGCTATGTGCGGTCTTTGAATAGTTGGGGCAGGATCAGGCTTGCAACCGCGACGCCAATCAGCTGCATTACGATGAACATCGGCATATGGGCAGGATATATGCCCGCGAATGTGTCCGAAAGGCTGCGGGCGATGGTCACGGCGGGATTGGCGAAACTGGTCGAGGAGGTGAACCAGTAGGCACCGGTGATATAGAGCGCAACGAGGGTTGGCACTGTATCGGGTTTGTGTTTGATGCCGCCGAAAATCACGAACAGCAGGCCGAAGGTGGCAAAGATTTCACTGCTCCAGAGCGGGATGCCGGTGCGGGTGTGGGTCGAGGTTTGCAGGATCGGCAGATCGAACATGATATGGGTGAACCAGACCCCAAGGATACCGCCAATGATTTGCACCACCACATAGGGCAGGATTTGAGCAGACGGGTGTTCGCGGCGCAGGGCAAAGGCAAGCGTCACAGCGGGGTTGAAATGGGCACCGGAGACCGGGCCAAGGGTGGTGATCAGAACATAGAGCATCGCACCGGTGGCAATGGCATTGGCCAGCAGGGCGATACCATTGTTTCCACCCGACATGTTTTCGGCCATGATACCCGATCCGACCACGCCGATCAGCAGCATCGCGGTGCCGATAAATTCCGCCAGCAATTTCTGTTTCATTCACTCCTGCCCGATCTTGTCCAGCGCCGCTTGCAGGGCCGTTTTGTCCATCCCGTCCAGCGGCAGGGCCAGAAACCGCGCCGCCCGTCGGGACAGGGTATCATAGGCCGTCTGAAATGCCTGTTCACAATCCTCTATGCAATTGGCGGGATCGTCAACGCCCCAGTGCGCGCGGACAGGGGCGCCAGGCCACAAGGGGCAGGTTTCGCCAGCGGCGGCGCTGCAAACGGTAATGACAACATCCATGCGCGGGGCATCCACGCGGGCGAATTCATCCCAGCTTTTGGAGCACGCACCGCTGACGTCATGGCCCAGCCGGCGCAGCAGGGTCAGGGATTGCGGATGCACCGCTCCCGCAGGGTGCGAGCCGGCGGAATAGGCGGTCACGCGCCCGCCGCCTGTGTGGTTCAGGATGCTTTCCAGCAGGATCGAGCGGGCCGAGTTTCCGGTGCAGAGGACAAGTATATTCATGCCGGCATGAATAGCCGCGCTGTGTAACAGTTTTACAGCGCGTTGTTCACTTTTCGCGCACCGGCCAAAATATCACGGCCCAGCCCTTCGACCGTGGCGCAGCCCGAAAAGGCCAGAAGTGTGATCAGCAGAATGGTCTTTGTCATGTTTATCTCTCCTCATACCACCAGACATCCGGCAGAAAACCGATCCAGTCTCCATACATCGGCAGATGTTCTGCCGGATAATGCAGGAAACTTTTATGTGCAATACGCGAAGGCCCGCCGGCCCAGATCGGAATCACATAGCGACCGGCGGCCAGAATCCGGTCCAGCGCATGGGCGGCGGCACGGAAACCCTTCTGGTCGGTGGTATTCAGCATCCTGTTGATCATTGCCTCGGCGGCAGGTGAATCCATACCCATCCAGTTGCGGGTGCCCGGACGGGTGACGCCATCGCCCCCCCAATAGAGCATCTGTTCATTGCCCGGCGACAGGGATGCCCCACGGGAATAGAAGGCCATGCCGAAATCATAGGCGTTGGTGCGTTCCTTGTATTGCGCCTTGTCGATCACGGTAACCGTGGGCTGCATCCCCAGCCGTTTCAATGATTCCACATAGAGGTCGACAATGGTGCGCACTTCGGAGGCACCCTGTTTCAGCACAATTTCAAAGGCAAAGGGTTGGCCCGCGCTGTTTTGCATCACGCCGTTCTCAACATCCCATCCGGCCTCTGCCAGCAGGGCCATCGCCTTGCGGATGTTCTTGCGGTTACGCTCCGAGCCGTCCGAGACGGGCAGGGTGTAACCTTCGATCGTGTCGGGGGGCAGTTGATCGGCAAAGGGGGCCAGCAAATCGGCCACGCGGCCCTTGGCGGGTCCGGGTTCCATCGCCAGCACGGAATTGTCGAAATAGGATTTGATGCGCGGGGCGGCGTGGCCGTTCACCGTCTGGCTGATGAATTCATAATTGAACGCCAGTATCATCGCTTGCCGTACACGCCAATCCGCAAAGATCGGGTTGCGGGTGTTCATCACCAGACCCTTCAGACCGGTGGGGCGCTGATGCGGGATTTCGGATTTAACCACTTCACCAGAGCGCATGGCGGGAAAATCATAAAGCGTGGCCCATTTTCCGGCGTTGCCTTCGCGCATGACATCGATTTCACCTGCCTTGAACGCCTCGAAGCGGACGTTGGCGTCGGTGAAAAACTCCATCCGGATTTCGTCAAAATTATGGGTGCCGCGACGAAAAGGCAAATCCTTGCCCCAGTAATCGGGATTGCGTTTCAACACCAGATAGCGGCCTTGCTCCAGATCATCCACCACGTAGGGGGCGGTGCCGATTGGCGCCTCAAGCGATGACGCGGCAAAATCCTTGCCTTCATATTGTGCTTTTTTCAGAATCGGGCGCATGCCGATGATCAGCGCCAGTTCCCTGTCCTCGGTGTTGAAGGTAAAGCGGATCTTGCGCGCGCCGGTTTGCTCCATCTTTGCGACTTTTTGCCAGGCCCCCAGATATTTCGGATGCCCCTTGGTGCCCAGCGTTTCGTAAGACCACATCACATCCTCGACGGTGACGGGGCTGCCGTCCCAGAACTTTGCCTCGGGGCGCAGGGTGAATTCGACCCATTGGCGATTCGGCCCGACATCAATCGATTCGGCCAAAAGACCGTAAAGCGAGAAGGGTTCGTCCCAGTTTCGCCCCATCAGGCCCTCGTATCCCAGATAGCGCCATTGCCACGGCGCGCGGCCTTTCAGGATGTGCGGGTTCAGGGAATCAAAGCTGCCGACCTCGCCCAGAATGATGCGCCCGCCTTTGGGCGCGTCGGGGTTGGCGTAGGGTAGGGACACAAAATCCTGTGGTAGGGCAGGGGAGCCATACATAGCTATGCCATGCTGTGGTTCGGCCTGCGCGATTCCTGTGGACAGAATCATACAGGCAGTGCAGGCGATTTGCCCAAGCCACGCGAAATTTATTGATCTCATATTGGCAACAATCCTTCACGCGCCTTGTTTCGTTACGGTTGATCGTAACGGCCAATTGCAACCAATTCAAACTTTTAGCTTGGCGGGTGGCAATAGATTGCGTATAAAGTAATCACTGCTCGATAGGTTTCTTGCCTGTATGAAACCTGCCTCAATAACTTAACGCCAGCCTTGCGCTGGCGTTTTTTTTTGCCAATATTTGACCAGTAAAATGGCCCAGAGTAGTTTCACACTGAGCCATTCCTTAACGTTTAATCTTGATTGATAGGTCTAGCGCATAGGTGGTGGTGGCGCCGTATTTCCCCCACCACTTGCGACGACAGCTGCCATCAGCACAATCAGCAGGATCGGAACAAGCATCGCCCCGCCGGAACTGCCGGTGGCCGCTTCGACCACTTCAGGTTCCATCATTGGTTCGACAAGGTTGCCAGCAAAAGCCTGGGTAGATGCAACAATTGCTGTTGCCGTTAATAGTATTTTTTTCATGCTACCCTCGTAAGTTAAAAATTGAACTATTTTCATCGTATGGCAAATACTCACTCTATCGGTGTGCAAGCAGTGGTTTACACACCCGGAAAAGATTGATGACTAGCGCAAGCCCCCACCAGGTAGCAATTACGATCCACCAATGTGAACCAGCCTAGATAATTATAACCCGCCGATACCATTTGCAGGTATTGGCGCATTATCACCGCCCCCACTGGCAATCACAGCAGCCATCAATACGATCAGCAGGATCGGAACAAGCATCGCCCCGCCGGAACTGCCGGTGGCCGCTTCGACCACTTCAGGTTCCATCATCGGTTCGACAAGGTTGCCAGCAAAAGCCTGAGTAGATGCAACAATTGCTGTTGCCGTTAAGAAAAGTTTTTTCATATTATCCTCATTTTTATTACAATTCATACCTAACTCGGGGATTGAAGAATATCAACAAAAATACGTTTTGGCTGAGTCTCTTGGGGGCTTCATTGGTATTGGACAAACCTCAACAATACCGGCTCCAAAACCAAACGCCATAAGTGCACGACCATATCCCTTATAAAGCCGACAACCTTTAATAAGATGAAAAAACGGCCCAACGCATTAACCGCTGAACCGTTTAAGAATAAGTATCACCTTGTTTTCGTTGTTCTATTGAGCAACATCAACTGGCGGCGCGTTATTACTACCACCACTTGCAACAACTGCTGCCAGCAACACGATCATCAGGATCGGAACAAGCATCGCCCCGCCGGAACTGCCCGTGGCCGCTTCGACGACTTCAGGCTCCATCATTGGTTCAACCAGATTTCCGGCGAATGATTGTGTAGCTGCCAGCATGAATGCCGATGTTAATAGGATTTTTTTCATTTTAGGCCCCTTCAATTGTACCCTATTGGAATATTTGCAACACCTAACACTTGCAGCATGCAAACACAATATATAGTAGATAAATCCTCGTATTTGGGTATAATGTGGTGAAGTGACGCAACACTATTCTGTAGGAACTTCCAAAGGCAGGCTTGGCTGATCCGTGTTCTTCTCGGCCGGATAAACCAGTCCCGCCGAAATCACAAGTTTCATAGCGTCCCCAACACTCATGTCCAGATCAATCAAATCCGATTGCGGCACGAACAGCAAAAAGCCGGAAGTCGGGTTTGGTGTCGTCGGCAGGAACACCGAAATCATTTGTTCATTAACCGGGATTTTCTGGTTCACTTCCCCCTTGGTGGTGGTGGAAATAAACGCCACCGCCCAGATACCTTTACGCGGGTATTCCACCAGACAGACCTTGTCAAACGAGGTATCGGACTGAGCAAACACTGTTTCTGCCAATTGTTTCAATCCGTTATAGACCGACCTTACCACCGGCATCCGGTCAACCAGATCCTCGCCCAAATTCAGCAGGGATTTACCCATGATGCCCTTGGTCATCCAACCAATGATCACGGTAAAGATCAGGAAGATGATCACCCCGATACCGCGCAAATCTATACCGATGTAACTTTTGGGGTTAAAGGTTTCGGGAATGAAGGGCAGCACCATGCCGTCGATTTTGCCAGTCACAGCCCAGACCAGCCACAATGTCATACCAATAGGGGCGACAACCACCAGACCGGTAAAAAAATTGTTGCGCAGACCTGCAAGCCAACGGCGCTTGCGGCGCTCGGGCGGGGGCGGAGTCAGGTTTTTCAGTTTGGGCATAAATTTCGAGCCAGCTTTTGTTTCCTGGCGAATGTAGGCATTCGTCAGCCTCGCCACAATAGGAAGCGACCCCAAGGTAAAAGAAATATCCTCAATCCTTGTAAATACGAGGGGGGGGGACACCAATGCAATCACGCAAGCAACTGCAGTTGCGCACAAAATGCTGGTCTGCGCTTCTAATGCCATAATTCCGGCGTGCCGTTAACCACCTTCTTAATCAGAGCGCTCAAGAAGGATGTCATAGGCCCATTCACAACTTCCATCTGGATGGTCATAGCGTGCGCTGCCCAATCCGACTCCATCGGTGGCAGAGTTGAAATACAAAGTCCACGCATTGGCAACTTCACCGTGTTCATCATCAACAACAGCAAATGAACCGACCGTTATAACTTTCCCCAATACGCCGGAATCTGTCATGTTGTCATTCATGTATCCGGCCATATGACATATCGATTCAGGACGGCACACCGATCCTGATAGAATAGTCACCTTTACATATTGACCCGCCGATTCTTCGAAACCAGGGGGCGTTGTGCCGGACGGGTTTGTGACCACAAGAATTTCGCCGGACATGGCGTATCCGCTTGGGCAGGGACCACTCTCGGCCGGAAAAGATGTCTCGTAATTCCAAAATCCACTAATATCGGATATCGTGGGCACCAGCGGAACAAGGTCAATTTCATCATCCTGACCTGCGTATACGGGCAGGGGCGACGAAATTGCCATGCCCACAGCAAATGCCAGTATACTGATAAGTGTTTTGTGGCTTTTTGCAGGTATTGCGGTAATCATTGTGTTTTCCATCACATTCACTCCTATAACCTGACACTCCTATAACCTGAGGCTTCAGTTAGTATTTGTGATCGCAAAATCAGATCGCAAGCGGGTCAAAATGTCACGGTTTAAACAACCTGTTTATTTAATGCGGTCGCAATCGCTGCTGCAAGGGCTGCATTGTTCATTACCAACGCGATATTCGCGATTAAGGACGCGCCGTCGGTCAGCTCGAAAATGCGTTGCAGCAGGAAGGGGGTGACAGATTTGGCGGCAATTTTCTGTGCTTTGGCCTCGTCCAATGCTTGTTGGATAACCGGGGAGAGCGTGCTTTGTGGAATTTCATCGGCAGCAGGGATTGGATTCGCAACCAGTTGGCCGCCGGGCAGGCCCAACGCGCCGCGCATAATATGCGCCTTGGCAATATCGGCGGCACTGTCCATTCGCAGCGGGGCGGGCAGACCGGAGGAGCGGGACCAGAAGGCCGGAATATCGTTTTGTTTGTAGACGATAACCGGCACACCTAATGTTTCGAGAACCTCAAGTGTTTTGGGCACATCCAGAATGGCCTTTGGCCCTGCTGCCACCACGGTGACGGGGGTTTGGGCCAGCTCTTGCAGGTCGGCGGAAATGTCGAAGGTGGATTCCGCGCCACGATGCACACCGCCAATGCCGCCGGTGGCAAACACCCGGATACCGGCCTGATCGGCGGCGATCATGGTGGCGGCGACTGTGGTCGCGCCTGTGCCGCCCGTGGCCAGACAGGCCGCGAAATCGGCGCGCGACAGTTTGGCAACATCTTTGGCCTGTGCAAGGGTTTCCAGTTCGCCATCCGTCAGCCCGATATGCAGCACCCCGTTCAAAACGGCGATGGTGGCCGGAGTCGCCCCGCCATCCCGCACCACGGTTTCCACCTTGCGGGCGGTTTCCACGTTTTGCGGATAGGGCATACCGTGGGTGATGATGGTGCTTTCCAGCGCCACAACGGGGGTGCCGTCGGCCAGTGCGGTGGCGACTTCGGGGGAAAACTGCATGGGGATGGTCATAGGGGTGTTTCTCCGGAAACATAGGCGGCGGCGGCGGCAAGTGCGCTGTTAAGCGCCTGTTCCGGTGTTTCGCCACGGATTTCAGCGGCGATATGGGCCGCCATAAAGGTGTCGCCTGCGCCGGTGACACGGGTCACCAGCACTTCGGGCGGGGTTTGGGTGAGGACGCGGCCTTTGCGGCCGACCGATGCGCGATTGCCCCCGTCGGTCACCAAAATACCATGCGCACCGCGCCCCAGCAGGGCATGCGCTGCCTGTTCGGAGGTGTCAAAAGTGGTTTGGCACAGCAGGCCTGCTTCCTCCAGATTGACATATAGGGTGGCATGCGGATGGGACAGCAAGGGCGCCAGCCGCTCGGCCTTGCCGGGCGAGGCGGGGGCGACGCGCAGGTCGGCGGCGATGAACAGGGGGCTTTTGCTGATGGTTTCCAGCAAGGCCAGTGTCAGGTTCCCGTCCAGCGCAATCACGCCGGCATAAGGGGATTTTGCACTGCCCAGACGGCCGTTTTCCAACGGGCGCAGGATTTTGTCGCCTGCGGCCTCGAGTGAATGGGCGTCCGCGATGGCGGCGATCAATCCGTTGGCCCCCTCGATCGCCATATAGCGGTCGGTCGGCAGGTCTTCGGACAGGTAAACGTAGTCGCAATTCATGCCCATGCTTTGACAGGCCGCCAGCAGTTCGCGCCCCTCTTCGTCCTTGCCGATGGTGGTCAGTAGGGCAGGGGTTAAACCAAAGCGGCGCAGGGTCATGGCGATGTTCATTGCCACGCCACCGGGCAGGCGGGTGATGCGGCCGGGCACGTCTGACCCCATGCGCATATGGCTGGCAGAGCGGCCGATCACGTCCCACAGAACGCTGCCGATGCACAGAATGTCAGAAGTGTTTTTCATGGACGTAGTATGTGACGCGCGCAGGACGCAAAGGCAAGGTTAGTTCGGCGTTGCAAAGGTCAAAGACGCCCAGAGGGATTCCCACACGGCATTGGTTTCATCAGCCAGCGTTTGCGCCGGTTCGCGCAGTACCACGGCGTCAAACAGATAGGTATGGCCGGGTTTGACCGGCACCGTGGCATGGCCCTGACCATCGGTGCGATGATAGGTAACGGTGATGGTATTGTCGGGTGCGCGTTCAAACACCTCGACCTGTGCATCCACTCGGGGGGCGCCCTGATACAGCACCTGAACGGTGAACCCATCCGACAGATCATCGGTATAGGGGTTTGTCAGAGCAACAAATTCGGTTTCCATACCTGTTGCGGCGTCTTGTCCCGCCCCTGAGCCAACCCCGATCAGGGATTTGCAAAACCGCGTGTAAACCTCGTTGAAACGCTCCATCGGCAGGCCGCGTTCCTTGTGGCGTTCAACCACACCATCAAAGGATTTATGTTCGACAAAGGCAACAAATTTTTCAAATTTATTATACTGAAGTTTACTGAATTTACTCTGATATATCAGCACCATAAGGCCGTCAGTTAAGATGGGCCTCGAGAAGGCGGGAAAGTCGCCCGCGCGGGCCTGAACCTGGGTGCGTGTGCCATTCTGGATAATGTCGAAAACGGCCGTCCGGTCATCGAAATATCCCAGCTCCACGCCTTTGAATTTCATACCGTTGCGCAATTTAACCTGCACAGTCACACCGGTTTCGGGTTGAAACTTTTGCGGTTCAAGCCAAAACTCGTGACCAAGGACAGGCAGGGCGATTCCCCAAAAGGACATCGCAAAAAGGATCAGGGCTATGGGCCGGAATATGTTTTTCATGGGCGGCAAGCTGACACTTGCGGCCATATTGTCAACCCTTCTGCTGTTCACATCGACGTTGAATGTGCTGGCCCACGAGGTCAGCCCGTCGATTGGCGATTTCACCACCGGCGACGGGAAAATCACGCTGGAAATTCGGCTGAACCTTGAGGCCTTTGTCGCCGGGATTGATCTGGACGGGGTGGCGAACACCAATGAAACCGAACAATCGGGGGATTATGACAGCCTGCGGGCGCTGGAACCTGCGGCACTTGAGAACCGGCTAAAGGATGTCTGGCCGAACATTCGCAACGGTTTACACCTGCGGGCAGGGGGGGCGGATGTGCCGCTGGATCTGGTCGGGATCAGGATTGACGAGGTGGGCGATGTGGAGTTTCCGCGCACCTCCTTTTTGACGCTGACAGGGGAATTGCCGGCAGACACCACGACAATCCGTTTTAACTGGAACAAAAAATTCGGCACAATCGTGCTGCGCCAGAACGGGGTGGATGAGGGCTATACCGGTTATCTGAGCAGCGGGCAGAGCAGCCCCGATATTCCGGTATCCGGCGGGGCGAAACAGACCCGCTGGCAAGTGTTTTCGCAATATATTCCAATCGGTTTTGAACATATCCTGCCCTTGGGCGTGGATCATATCCTGTTCGTTCTGGGCCTGTTTTTTCTGTCGATCCACCTGCGCCCGCTGCTGTGGCAGATTTCGGCATTTACACTGGCACATACGGTCACGCTGGCGTTGGGGGCGATGGGGTGGGTTACAGTGCCGTCCTCAATCGTCGAGCCGCTGATTGCCGCCTCGATCACCTATGTGGCGATTGAAAATGTGTTCACCTCGGGCCTAAGCAAATGGCGCCCGCTGGTGATCTTTGGCTTTGGCCTGTTGCACGGGTTGGGGTTTGCATCGGTGTTGGGGGAAATCGGCCTGCCCGAGGATGAATTCTTTACGGCGCTGATATCCTTCAATGTCGGGGTGGAACTGGGACAGTTGACGGTGATTTCACTGGCGTTTCTGACCGTTGGCGTGTGGTTCCGCAACAAACCGTGGTATCGCAGCCGCATATCCATCCCCGCGTCGTTGATTATTGCCGCGATCGGCGCCTTTTGGTTCTTTGAACGGGTGTTTCTATAATTTTGCCGGATCATCCTGCAAAATAGGGCTTGCGCATCACTTACCCCCTTTGTATACGCGCGAAATCAACTCCGCAGGCGGGGCTGGGCCGACACGGGGAGAAATCCCGTTTAGGTCCGCCGGTTGGGCATCTGCCCTGATTACCCCGCCCTAGGCAACGAAACCGGAAAAAAGGACTATAAGCATGGCACTTCCTGAATTTACCATGCGGCAGCTGCTTGAAGCTGGCGTACACTTTGGCCACCAGACACAACGCTGGAATCCCAAGATGGCTCCGTTCATCTACGGATCGCGCAACGGCATCCACATCCTCGACCTGACGCAAACTGTTCCGATGCTGGACCAGGCCCTGCAGGCCGTTCGCGATGTTGCCGCCAAGGGCGGCCGTATCCTGTTCGTCGGCACCAAACGTCAGGCCGCCGGCCCGATTGCCGATGCTGCTGAAAAATGCGCACAGTATTATATGAACCACCGTTGGCTGGGCGGCACGCTGACCAACTGGCAGACCATTTCCAAGTCGATCAAACGGCTGAAAGACCACGACGAACTGCTGGAAAGCGGCGCCGAGGGTCTGACCAAGAAAGAGCGTCTGGGCATCGAACGCGAGCAGGCCAAACTGCAAGCCAGCCTTGGCGGCATCCGCGAAATGGGCACCACGCCTGATTTGATCTTTGTGATCGACGTTCGCAAAGAAGATCTGGCCATCGCCGAAGCCAACAAACTGGGCATCCCCGTTGTGGCTGTGGTTGACTCCAACTGTAACCCTGACGGTATCGACTACATCATCCCGGGCAATGACGATGCGGCGCGTGCGATTGCACTTTATACCGATCTGGTGGCCCGTGCGGCACTGGACGGCATGACCGCGCAAATGGGCGCAGCCGGTATTGATCTGGGCGAAATGGAAGAAGCACCGGTCGAAGAAGTGATTGCCGAGGCACCGGCAGAAGAAAAGCCGGCCGCAGACGAGAAACCTGCCGAAGAAGCAAAAGCCGAAGAGCCGGCCAAAGACGAAAAAGCCGCTGCCGAAGGCTAAACCAAACAGATAGGGTGCGGTTTTCGCCGCACCCGCACATGTTATTTATTTCAGGAGATCCATGATGGCGATTACAGCTGCAATGGTAAAAGAGCTTCGTGACAGCACTGGCGCTGGCATGATGGACGCAAAAAAAGCACTGGTCGAAAACAACGGTGACATGGAAGCCGCGGTTGACTGGCTGCGCACCAAAGGTCTGGCCAAGGCGGCCAAGAAATCGGGCCGCACGGCGGCCGAGGGTCTGGTGGCTGTCAAGGTTGATGGCGGCAAGGGTGTTGCTGTCGAGGTGAACTCGGAAACCGACTTTGTTGCAAAGAACGCCGATTTTCAGGGAATGGTTGGCGGAATCGCCGATGTTGCCCTGACCGTTGACGGTATCGACGCTTTGAATGCCGCGGATATGGGTGGTAAATCGGTTGCCGATACCGTGACCGACAAGATCGCCGTAATTGGTGAAAACATGTCGGTGCGCCGCATGACCACGCTGTCTGGCGATCAGGTTGTATCCTACGTGCATAATGCTGTGACAGACGGTATGGGCAAAATCGGCGTGCTGGTTGCGCTGAAGGGTGACAACGAAGCCTTCGGCCGTCAGGTTGCCATGCACATCGCCGCTGTAAACCCTGCATCCTTGTCCGAGGATGATCTGGACCCGGCTGTTGTCGAGCGTGAAAAAACCGTTCTGACCGAGCAAGCCCGCGAATCCGGCAAACCCGAGCAAGTGATCGAAAAGATGATCATTGGCCGGATGAAGAAATTCCTGTCGGAAGTGACCCTGCTGGGCCAGTCTTTCGTGATCAACCCCGATCTGACAGTTGGGGCTGCCGCCAAAGAAGCCGGCGTCGAGATCACCGGGTTTGCCCGCCTTGAAGTGGGCGAGGGGATCGAGAAAAAAGAAGAAGACTTTGCTGCAGAAGTTGCAAAGATGAACAGCTAGGGATTATCCCGAATAGCGAGAATTAAAACGGCCCTTTCCGACATGTTCGGGAGGGGCCTTTTCTATTTAAATTAGCTGTCAAATGAAAAACGGTGCGATCCGGGCAAGGATCACACCGTTTAGAAAGCGGTCACCTAATGGGGATGAGGACAGACCGCAATGTTAGTTGTTGGCCAGAGCAAAGGGATTATTCTTCCCCTGACCAACATCCGGTTTCCCGGGCAAACCGTCTAGCCATGCAATTACATGGGGTCTCGGTTCGCTTAAGTTCCCAGGCATAAATGCCACCACTCACGGAACAACAATAGATTGCACCTTAACGCGGCGTAAAGATAGTAAGGGATTCCATACCTGTCCAAAAAGACAGTATTCTGGGGTGGTTTAGCTGTCCAAAATAAAGATTTGATTCTGGAACGAGGCCTTTAGCACCGCCTGGGCGGTTGTATCGACATCCAGCGCCTCGCGTGCGAGTCGCAGGTGCTTTTCAACCGTGGCCGTTGTCAGCCCCATAATGGTGGCAATATCCTGCATGGTTTTGCCTTCCCCGACCCATTCCAGCACTTCGCGTTGCCGTGCGGTCAGGGCGCGGCGGGAACTGGTGTAGGGCAGGCTGATGATTTTCAGATGCGCCATATTGTTCATCACCAGAATTTCGCGGCCGTGCTTTTCCCATATCGCGTCAACTTCGGATTGTGTGACCCCAGGCTTTGCCGTCAGGCCGATCCCGCCACGATTGCGCACAGAATCGGTTTTGAACCCGATTGTGTAACCGGCAATCACACCCATCTCTTTGTTGAATTCCATTGCCTTGCGTTCGCCGATGGTCAGCGTTTCGTCAGGGATAGTATGTATCCAGCTCCAGCTGCACGCCCCTACATTTTCAACAGACCAGCGCAACATCGGTCCGTTGATGTAATGGCTTTCATTGATGTAGCCGTCGATATATTCAGAACTGTGGCTGGACAGCACAATTGAATCTTTCGGATCCCCCAATGAGGATCCCGATTTAAACCTGGTGTAGACATATAACAGCCGGTCGAACCCGTATTCCGACATTTTATCGCACAGCGCGACCCAGACATCTTCGATTGTATCGGCTTCGCTGATTTGTTCCAGAAAATTCAATGTCATCCGGTTTTCTCCAGATGGCCCAGCATAGCTTCGATTGCCAAAGTATAACCTTTGGGTCCGAACCCGCAAATCTGCCCGATAGCAACCGGTGCGATATAGGACTTGTGGCGGAATTCCTCGCGGGCATGGATATTGGACAAATGCAGTTCAATTACCGGCACACCAACCGACGAAATCGCATCCATCAGCGCGACCGAGGTATGCGTATAAGCACCCGCATTCAGGATGATACCGTCATATGTATTTCGCGCCGCATGAATCGCCTCGATCAGCTCACCTTCGTGATTGCTTTGGAAACACGATACATTGCAACCCGCCACACGACCTTTGTCGATGCACATGGCTTCGATCTGCTCGAGGGTGGTGTCCCCATAGACCTCGGGCTGTCGTGTGCCGAGTAAATTCAGGTTCGGCCCGTTCAGGATAAGTAAGGATGTCATCTGTTGCCCCAGACTGATTTCCATCATCCTAAGAAACGAAGCCCATTCAATCAAGTATTAGTATTTATGCTTTTACTTTTAATAAGTTCTGTTACTGGTTTGCCGATAGAAAACAGGAACAAAATGAACAACGTTTTTACATATGATGTTGTCATCATTGGCGGAGCAATAATGGGCAGTTCCGCAGCCTTCTGGCTTTCGCGTATGAATCCGGATCTGGATATTCTGGTGATCGAACCCGATCCAAGCTATGCCAAAAGCTCCACTGCACTTTCGGTGGCCTCTGTGCGGCAACAATTTACCACCGCAGTCAACGTCGAAATTTCGCGTTTCGGAATAAACTTTATCAAAAATGTGCAAGTCTGGCTGGGGCAGGGCGGGGGTGTCGATTCCCTCGGGTTTCAGGAAAACGGATATCTGTTTTTATCCGGCAGCGCGCAAAGCGAAACAGTGCTGCGGCAGGCTTGTGCCATGCAGTGTGAAAAAGGCGCGCAAACCGAGTTGCTGACGCCGGATGCGCTAAAAGCGCGGTTTGACTGGTTGAATGTGGATGATATCCATCTGGCCAGCTTTGGCGCAAAAGACGAGGGGTGGTTTGACAACATGAGCCTGCTTGGCGGGTTTCGCAAGGCTGCACAGCATCAGGGGGTGAAATTTCTGCGTGATCGCGTGGTTGCGATAGAGGGAACCAACAGTCGGATATCCAGCGTAAAGCTGGAAAGCACCGGCACGATATTTGCTGCTAACATTATCAATGCAGCGGGAACATCTGCCAACGACATATTGGAAATGTTAGGTGAGGGATTACCTGTAGAACCCCGTAAACGCACAGTTTTCATGATTGACGCCCCAAATGCAATCCACCCCGATGCCCCGTTGATGGTGTGCCATAGCGGCTTTTATCTGCGCCCCGAGCACAATCACTGGATTTGTGCAATTGTGCCCAAAGACGATCACAGGGCAGAAAAAGACGATTTCGAGCCGGATTTGCACCTGTTTGAAGACAGCCTGTGGCCCAAACTGTACGAGCGCGCGCCAGGGTTTGACGCGGTCAAGGTTCTGTCTGCATGGGCTGGGCATTATGCCTATAATACGCTGGATCAGAATGCGATCATTGGCCGGCATCAAAATTGGCACAACCTGTTCCTGATGAACGGATTCAGCGGACACGGGTTGCAACAGGCTCCGGCTGTGGGACGCGGCATTGCCGAACTGGTGCTGCATGGCGCGTATCAGACAATAGATTTATCGGACCTGGGCGTTGACCGCATTTTGGAAGGTAGGCCGTTTGCAGAAAAGGCCATTGTGTAAAGGCATTACTGTAAACTTCTGGTAATATTGGATATTATTAAAATTGGCCCATCCTATATTTAACATAATACTGATTATGCGTTTAATTCCTGTAACTGACCTGCCCCTCAGCTTTCATCCATGTGGAATTTAAAACCATTGGTTTGATACGCCATATGGCGTGGACCAAGATCAAGCTGCTGATTATCGACGAGTTGGGATTTGTGCCCCTGTGCAAAACCGGCGCAGAACTGCCGTTCGAGCAGAAATCGCAACGCTATGCCTGGCAGATTTGAAATGCATATCACCCTTCCCCGTCGTCGGATCGGCTTGTCAGACGCTGCTCTATTCGATCTGACAAACTGGAAGGTTCGGCCGTGGCAAAGGGCAAGCGCCGCTCTGAGATTGCGCGCAAACGGCGGACCAGTACGCACCGACGACAGAGCAATAGTTATCGAAATTACCTTCTTGCTCTGCGATCTCGTCAAAGAGTTCAAGAAACGCAGTCAACTCCGATTCGAGGTCGTCACTAAAAAGCTCGTCTGCATCAAATAGATCTTCGACTGGTGCATTATAGCCCTGAAACCTCAATTCCGCCGAGACGCCTTCGATCACCAGCCGCATATTGGGCAAAGGGGTAAGGGTTTCCTCTTGAACAGTGAACGGAGGGCCAAATACCCACGGTACATCCATGCCAGTACATGCCCCAATCGGACCACTAAAGCTGATCCCCCCCAGGGTATCATTAGCCCCGGTTACGTCACCTGACCGGAAAGTGCCATCATTGACGGCGTTGTTGCCAGGTACCTGCCAGAAAATACTGTCAGCGTTGCGAATATTAAAACCGCAATATGAGTCAGGCAACAGAATTGTGCTGTCTTGCTGTGGCAGCCACGATGCAAGCCACGACGCAGGAATCGTAATAGGTAATGGCTGATCGTCAGGTGCCTGAAATTCGATCACCATCCGTTGCTCGTTAGCGCCAGATAACACCCTGATATGTCGTGGGTTGGCTGGCAGTTCGGGTTCCACTAACGGCGCCGGTTCTTCTACAGATGGCGCCGGCTCTTCACCTGGAACGATCTTCAGTTCCATATCTATTGGTATTAGACCATCCTGGCGTTGCCGGCCTGTGAAGAACAACTGTTGGGCTGGGCTACGGAAGCGTGAAAGTCGGCTGGTACCATCACCTTGGCGCCAAAGCCCCATGTAGACATCATTGCCCTGCGCATTGATAACACGTTCAAATTCAAACATTTCCCACCCGTCAGAAATCATCCTGTCGCGTAATTCGATGAAGAGTGGTCGCGGGCGGAATCCTGTTATTACTGATGGGCTAGCCTCGGACGAATAGAGACCAACAAACCGGTACTGTCCATTTATGGTGATCGGTTCCACATCGATAAGGCGCAAGCCGCGTGTCCGCATCAATTCCTTTCGCTCAAGGAAGTCTTCGAATGATATGGGCTGGACAAGTCTATTATCGCCCCGCCCAGGCCCAAAGACCGCGGCAAAGCGGGTTTGTCCGTTTACGCGATAGACCTCAACATCAATCATGCGGAGACCATTGTTTCGCATATCGCCCATGCGCACGCGCATATTCTGCAAGGAAAGCCCAACGACAAAGAAGTTCCCGCCAGAGCCTTCGACAAAGAGGCCAGCAAATCCGCGCCGTCCATTCACCATCGCCGTCTCGATATCGACAAGCCGCAGACCCCGGTCGAGCAGGCCCAGACCAATCTCCTCAAACTGGCTAGGGCTTAAAAGGCCGGTGTGTACCGCTTCGCTATCACCTTCCTGCCAGAGCGAATGAAGATTGGTACGCTCGGACAAGGCAGGTTGTCCGAAACTTATGGCGCCGATGATAGAAATAACAATGGGAAGTTTCATAATTCTTTTTCCTTCATTTCCACACTTTAAATCAGTGGGGGGTCAAATATAGGCCGCATGGTAGGCGGACATCAGAATGCTTTCGGGATTGGCCACGTCATCGCTGTTGGTTAGAAGAACTGCGTCGATACCATCTGGAAAGCTGATGATTCCGCCATGGAATGCACGCCCGCCACTGGTGAAGAAGTCCCCGCCGTGACCATAGTATGTACCACGCGGGCTGTTGTGCCACAGACGAAACCCAAAGATGGAATCGCTCCATTCGAGCATCGTTCGCCGTGTCGCGGGGGAGAGTACTGTATCGTGGCGGAAATGCGCCAGGAACTTTGCCCACTGGACCGCATTCGCATACCAGCCGTAGGCCCCGATTGCTGTTGCGGTGAAATCCCCCCACCCTCGCCCGTCGCTTGAAGAGCCAGCGGCGTAGTATAGACACTGGCGCCCCTCGTTCACGTTGCGCGTCATGGTGTGGATGCCCATCGGCAACAATACCGTCTGTTGTGCCACCCTTACATAGGGTTCCCCGGTGATGGCCTCGACAATATGAGCCAGAAACCAGTAATTCCAGTTTTCGTACCGCGTGCCGGTCCCGGGTGTGCCGGATAAAGGCGCGGCAAGGCTGTCGGGGAACGCCGAGAGTGTGCCTGGCCCGTTGAAACCTGACTGATGCGTCAGCAAATGCTGGATTGTGATATCGCCCAATGAGGAATGACCGCCTGGAAATGCATCGGCGATGAGCGGATAGGCAGACTGGTTCAAGTCAAGAGAACCATCTTCGACGAGCTTCATCACAGTCACGGCGCAAATAGGTTTGGCGAGAGAGGCACTGACCATCTTGGTTCTGGCCCGCATTGGTTTTGGGTTTTCTTCAGAGGCGGTGCGTGCATCCCCTACCCCTCCGGCATCCACTAGCTGACCATTTTGGACAATTGCCCATGAATACCCAACTGCGCCAGCCGTTTCCATCTGCGTCAATATCTCGTTGACCATCCGGACTCTGTCGAATATCGGCCCTGGCGTAATGAATGTGTTATCAATAATTGCTTCCCCGTGCACACGAAGGGCCGTTCGGTTGATTAAGGGTGTGTCATAACGCGCTCTTTCGGCAATGGGTGTCGCATCCGAGATGAGCGCTTCAAAAGCCTCAATCTGTTCGATGTCAGTATCGTTGGAGGTTGAAAAGTCATCCATAGTTATGCTCCTTTGAAAAATATACCCGGGCGTAAAAACCCGCATACAGATTACCAAAAGAGAAATGTGCGTGCCTCAGGGGTGACACTCATTTTTGGCGCAATTGCCTACTCAATTTTCGTGTTGAAAGCCACGATCACCAGTTTGACCCGCGATTTAGGTTGCCTCGCGGGCGATCCAGGGTTCGGCGTGAACCTTCAGCACCACATCAAGACGATTAGCACAATTCAGCTTGCTGAGGATCGACGAGACATGGTTTTCGACGGTGCGTTGGGATCGCGACAGGGTGCTGGCGATGGAGGCGTTGCTTTTGCCTTCCAATAGGTGGAGCAACACGATTTGCTCCTTGGCAGTAAGACCATATGGATGCTGCCGGGCGAAACGGTACGGACCGCGGATTAAGCCCTTGTCAGAGGAACGGCCAAGGCGGCGATTGACGAGGGTGATAGCGGTTTCGCAGCCGAGGTCCCTGAAAATACGGTGTGCACGGCCCAAAGCTTCTGGCGTGGCTTCGGCGACCAATGACCAGGCCGCAAGATATCGTGATCGGCAAGCCTCAAACTGTGAGGCTGCCGAGGTAAATCGGCCCGCTGCAAATTCAGAAAAGGCCAGCGGAAGCCGCCCTATGGTCTCGGGCGGGCCGCGCTGTGCGAGGATTTCCCACATAAGAAACTCGCCGGCCTTGCGCGGGCTGAGGCCCTCAACAGGTTGTGCGCGTAACCAGTCAGACGATGGGCGCGCCTCATCCGGGGTACCCGCAAGGATAGCAGCCTCGATCAGTGCGATGTGAATTGGGACAAGATATTGCGGCTCGGTGATCTGTTCGGCCGCGGCCTGTGCCTCGGCCAGCAGGATTTGCGCGTCTGGCGCGCCTTGCCGCAGATGGGCACAACCACGCATGATTAAGGCCGGCATCTGCATAAGAAGGGCCTGATTATCCTGACAAAGGATTTCATCTGTGATCAGCCCCGCTTCATGATACCGACCAAGCTCGAAGACGAGTTGCGCCTTGCGGCCCATTAGATAATAGGTCCAGGCATCAAGGTCGTGAGTGGTATCAAAGGTGATCCCCTCTTCGATCAGCGCTTCGGCCTTATCAAAGGCCCCCACTTCGATCAGACATTCGGAAAGATTGGTGAAGACACGGGCGGCCTGTTCGTGAAACCGGCCAGCCAAAGACAACGCAAGGCTTTCGCGCAACAACGCTTCGCCTTGCAGTTCGCCGCGAATAAACATCGCCGTACCAACCGTGTTCAAAGCATGGGCGCGAACCTCGTCTGCGGCTGGGCCGTGAGCCATTCCGAGTGCCCTTTGGCCCCAATCTATTGCGTCGGCCATACGGTCGCGGAGCATATAATAGAGCGCGCGTTGAGCAAAGGCTTGTGCAAGGTCTTCGGAGGTTGCGTGGTTTTCATTTTCCAGTATTTCGATGGCCTCGTGAATGTAACGTTCGGCCAACTCGGCCTCACCACGATACCAATGGGCTCTGGATAGCCAGCGCAGGTTCTCGGCGACCTGAATACTTTGCGATAGTCCCCGCCGAATAGCGATGGCACGATGCCGTGCCGAAATGATATCATCGTCAATCCCCAGTGAAAGCCCGGCTTCATAAGCAAAGGATTCTAAAATCTCGGCGGCGTCAGCATTGTCCATATCCCCAAGGCAATCGCATGCTGACTTCAAATACAACGCAGCCTCAAGGTGTGCGCCCAGCTTGGCCGCTTGTTGCGCGGCCTGCGGCGCATAGTGACGGATAATGTCCGGTCGAATTGCACGTTCGGCGTGATGCATGATCCGGTCATAGTTCATCGAAGGGTCATCAACTGCTAGAAAAGCATCCAGCCAACGCTGATGAAAGATAATCCTGTTTGCGGGTGTGATGTCGGCGAAGATGGCGAGCCGCGTAAGTTCGTGACGGAACGAAACACTGCTGTGAGAGGCCGCAAAAAATCTGCTTCGCACACCAATATCAATCAGACCCTCCGGTTTTGCCACATTTGTCGCTTGAAGGACCTTTAGCGGCAACTCGCCCGGGTTGCAGGACGTAAATTGCAAGAAACTCTGTGCCTCCGGAGCCAAGGCGCTCAACCGCGCAATCACAGAGTCTGAAACCGAGTCTGGTACGGATCTGTCCAGCAAAGGCCATTCGGCCAATTCCGAAACCAGAAAGGGGTTGCCTTTGGTCGCTGCATAGATTGCGTTCGCTCGCGTCGTATTGTTATCGCAGATGGTGCGAACAGCATCCGGCGATAACGGCTTAAGCGCTATTCGTAACACATGATTTGCGGGCACTGACCCAATGGCGCTGCGCAAGTACGATTTGCCTTCAGGGTCATCATCGCGAAATGTTCCGATCAACAAGAGGGGCAATTGCGAAATGCGGCGCCCAATGAATTTTAGCCAGTCTAGGGTGCGCTGGTCAGACCAATGCAGGTCTTCGAGAACGGCGACTTGGGCGCTGCCATGCTCGGTAGCCCGGCGTATAAAATCTTCGAAATAATATGCCTCCCCGGCTGTCTCGTCTTTAGGGGGTGGTATTATCTCGCGCACCGGACCAAGAGGCCGAGGTGTATTGAGCGGGTCGCAATATCCAACGCTGCGCGCAGTGCTTTTGGGCAGGCCAGAAAGGAAGCGCGAAACGACAGTCGTCTTGCCAATGCCAGCTTCCCCATAGATCAGAACAAGCCGCCCCCCATATGTCGAAACGCCCGCAAAGGCCTGTTCTAGCGAGGCACAACATTCTTGTCTTTCAAGAATGCCTGCGCTGCTATTCATGAAGGATAGTGTTTTTCGGACGGATGGATTGCGGTGTCTTCAACTGAACCCTCCTTGGAAAATAACGCCGGGAGACATTGTCTGGTCAAAACAGCGCATGTTAAAAACCTTGATAAATGATAGTGCCTCCGGGGCAAAATTGATACAGCTTAGGGTCAGGACCCATTAATATGTTGCTTATCTGACAAAATTCTGAATCACTGTGCTCCACAACATTAGGAGGGTGGTATGTCAGATCAATTTTGGCTCAGCGAAGCACAGTTAGCGCGGATAAAACCGTATTTTCCTTTGTCGCACGGCGTGCCACGGGTGGATGATCGCAAAGTTATCAGCGGTATCATTCATGTAATCCGCAACGGTTTGCGTTGGCGGGACGCTCCGGAGGTCTACGGGCCGCATAAAACCTTATATAACAGGTTTATCAGGTGGTCGAAGATGGGGGTGTTTGACAAAATTTTCACGGCTTTGGTCGCCGAAAATGGCCCGCCGGATCGGTTAATGATTGACGCAACACATCTCAAAACGCACCGCACGGCTTGCAGCCTGTTAAAAGGGGGGATGTTCCCCGCGCTATTGGCCGCACCAAAGGCGGATTGAACTCCAAATTGCACGCGGTTTGTGACGGCGAGGGCCGCCCGGTGCGGCTGTTACTAACCGAGGGCCAGCAATCCGATCATAAAGGTGCGGCAACATTACTGCCTGATTTACCTGCAGCAAAGGAAATGCTTGGCGATAAAGGTTACGATAGCGACGCTTACCGCGCGGCTCTGATCAAGCGCGGCATTACCCCGTGCATACCGCCCAGAGCCAAACGTAAACACCCCGCAACGTACTGTAAAACCTTATACAAACAGCGGCACAAGGTCGAGAATATGTTTGCCAAACTCAAGGACTGGCGACGCATCGCCATGCGGTTCGACCGTTGCGCCCATACTTTCCTGTCAGCAATCCAAATAGCTGCTATCGTTATCTTCTGGGTTAATCAATGAGTCCTGAGCCTAGGTTGCTCCAATCCGCTGAAATCCGCCGATATGGTGTGTGGCGCGCGCCGTAAGACATATCGCGAGTCTCAGGAATGATATTTCCTTGGAATTGATTTCAATGAATTTGAAGTCTCAATAATTTGAAAATATTTCAAGCGATACCGGATCGCCCCTTCCATAGCCAATTTCATATCAACGAATGGACGATCCGGTCCAGACACATACCAGAAAGATACACCCATTGGTCAACATTGGATCTATACAGCGGCCAAATCTTTGATAGCGGTGTCTATACCAAAACCTAGATTGTTGCGGCCGAATGAAATTTTATCCAGACCGGCTCCGAAGGCACCCTGCGTGGCAAGCCCATCAGCGTTTAACGATCTGTTCCGCGTTGAAGGCGCCCCCCGCCAAGAGACCCGCAGGAACCTGTGCGACCTGCGTGCCTGCTACTGGCGTTACCCGCTGGATACTTGCCGTATATTATCCGGCAACCATGTTGCGATTTCGGGCCAGATCACCAGGATCACCACCATCAGCAACATCAACCCGACCATCGGCACGGCGGTTTTGGCGATGTAGGAAATTTCGTGCCGCGTCATCCCCTGCAATACGAACAGGTTGAACCCGATTGGCGGTGTGACCTGTGCCATTTCAACCACCACCACAATGAAGATGCCAAACCAGATCACATCGATCCCCGCCTGCCGGATCATCGGCTCGACAATCGCCATGGTCAGCACCACCGACGAAATCCCGTCTAGGAACATGCCCAGAAAAACATAGAACACGGTCAGCACAACGATCAGCATTGTTGGCGACATGTTCAGGCTGTCGATCCAGGCCGCCAGATGCCGTGGCAATCCGGTGAACCCCATCGAGAGTGACAGAAAAAACGCCCCCATCAGGATCAACGATATCATCGCCGAGGTCCGCGTGGCCCCCATCAGCGATGCGGTGAAAGTGCCCCAGTTCAGCGACCCTTGCATTGCGGCAAGCGCAAGGGATCCCAACACACCGACCGCTGCGGCCTCGGTTGCGGTGGCGTATCCCAGATACATTGAGCCGATCACCACCGAAACCAGCAATAAAACCGGTACCAGAAAACGGCTTTCGGACAGCATTTGCGGCAGGCTCATTGCCGGTTCCGGTTCGGGCCGCTGATCCTTGAACAGGAAATGCCAACCCATGATATAAAGCGCAAACAGGCTGGCCAGAATAAGGCCCGGAATAATGCCGGCCATGAACAGTTTTGTGATGCTTTCGTTGATGGTTACCCCATAAACAATCAGCGTCAGGGATGGCGGGATCATCAGGCCCAGCGTGGCGGCACCGGCCAAGGTGCCGATGATCATATGCTCGGGGTATCCGCGTTTGCGCAACTCGGGGATCGACATTTTGCCAACCGTGGTCAGGGTGGCGGCCGAGGAGCCCGAAACGGCTGCAAAGATGGTGCAACCGGCGATATTTGTGTGCAGCAACCCGCCCGGCAGCCAGCGCAGCCACGGCGCCAACCCGCGAAACATGTCCTGTGATAATCGCGTTCGGTACAGGATTTCACCCATCCAGATAAACAGCGGCAGGGCGGTCAATGTCCAACTGCTTGCCCCCGTCCAGATGGTGGTGATCATTGCATCCCCTGCGGGCCGCGTAGTGAACATCTCCATCCCGGCCCAGGCGACCCCCATCAGGGCCAATCCAACCCAGACAGAACCGCCCAGCAGGGCAAAAAGCACAAACAGAAAGGTCAGGGTTGCATATAATTCGCTCATTCGATTGCCTCGCCGACGATGCTGGTTTCGCCGTTCACCAGCAGCCGCGTTAATGCATCCCACAGCGCCACGGCCAGCAGGATAGTGCCGATCGACATCGGCAATTGCGGCAACCAGATCGGTGTGTAAACCCAGCCGGAACCGGTTTCGGCCCAGATTTGCCCCCATTTTGACGGTGCATTGGCAAACATCGAAAAGAAGGAAATCAGCCACTCCGGCGTGTAATCCTGCCCCTGTGTGCGGTCATTCAACACCACGGACATGATGTTGGTCTTGATCGCGTAACGGGCGAAATAGGTGGCGATGACGGCGGCAATCAGTGTCGCCAGCGCATCCAGCCAGAAACGGGTATGTTCATTCATGTTCAGGAAAATCGACACCCTGATATGGCTGCCGTTCACCAGCGCATAGGCCAGCGCAAAGAACGACGTTGCGGCCATTGCATAGCCCGCATATTCGGTTGATCCGGGGAATGTAAGGCCCGACCAGCGCGATATCATCTGCGCCACAATCAGCAACAGGATCATCAGCATGAAAAAGGCCGCGATCACGCCGGCAAAGACATAGACCCTGTCCAGAAATCGCCAGACCGGAGCCAATATCCGTTTCGCCGTCTTGCCCCGGATCAGGCAGAAACCGGCCAGCAGCGCCGGAAATACGAACAGCCACACCCACAAGGGCAGCCCCAGAAATGGTTGCCAGTCTCTCACCGTGTTATCCCCTGAAATCCAGTATGTGGCCCCCGCAATTCTACGGAGGCCACCGGCTTTTACATCTTGTTGTAAGCGTCCAGAATGGCCTGACCGTCAGCGCCGGTTTGCTCCAGCCAGTCATTGGTCATCTTTTCGCCAATCGCTTTCAACTCGGCCAGAAACTCGGGGCTGGCATCGGTAACGGTCATGCCGTTTGCCTCAAGCTGCTCGAAATACCAGTTTGCCAGTTCTTCGGATTTCGCGGCACAGGCAGCACCGGTTTCATCTGCGGCTTTCTGGATGCCGGCTTTGGTGGCATCATCAAGACCGTCCCAAACGCCCTTGTTGACCATCACATAGTTGCGCGGCAGCCATGCGTTGACCTTGTAATAATGGCTCAGCTGTTCCCACACTTTGCGGTCATAACCGGTCGAGCCGGACGAGATGAACGCCTCGGCCACACCTGTTGCAAGGGCCTGGCTTAGCTCGGCCGCTTCGACCTGAACCGGAACCATGCCAAGCGCTTCGGCAAAGGTTGCCGTCGCGGTGTTGTAAGAGCGGAATTTTACGCCTTGGGTATCCGCAGAGGAGTTCACCTCTTTCTTGAAATAGAACCCCTGACCGGGCCACGGGCATGTATAAAGCGCAACCAGATTCAGATCGGAAAGCTGCGCGTTCACACTGTCTTTGGCGGCATGCCACAGTTTTTCGTTATCCGCATATGTGGTGGCAACAAACGGCAGGTTGTCCCAGCCCAGCAAGGGGGCCTCGTTGGCGTGGGCCGACATGAAACGTTCACCGATCGGCACCTGACCGGTCTGGATCGCGCGTTTGATTTCGCCGCCTTTGAACAGGGATCCGCCGGGATGCACCGTGATATTGATACCGCCATCGGTGTATTCACGCACCTTGTCGGCAAACACCACGCCCATTTCCGAATGGAAATTAGTGGCGGAATAGGCCATCGGCATATCCCATTCTTCGGCCATTACAGCAGAAGCGCCAAACGTCAGGGCAACGGTGACAGCCGCCGCCAGATTGGTTTTGAATGTGATCATATTTATTCTCCCTATTATTGATCTACAGTCTTGTTTGTTGTTTTGATCCTGCAAAGCAGATTCGGTGAATTCCAGATCCCCCCAACGCCCCAAGACCGGCCACCACCACCACCACACTCTTTTTGTCTTCAGGGACAGGTGTGAAATGGCAGCAATACCAGCA
Organism: Profundibacter amoris; assembly: GCF_003544895.1. GTDB lineage: Bacteria > Pseudomonadota > Alphaproteobacteria > Rhodobacterales > Rhodobacteraceae > Profundibacter > Profundibacter amoris. The sequence goes on along the minus strand of NZ_CP032125.1, from coordinate 1,586,966 downwards.
CACCTTAGCCCCTGATCCATTTGTGTTGCAACGAATTTCCCGCGGCTCTGTTCTTTGGGGCCATAACAAGACTTACGGCAGTCCTGAAAAGCAATCCAGACATGGCGCCTTTGAAACACGGTTGCCAAAGCCTGTGCAATCTTATCTAACATCCTCCATGAATAGTATATTAGCAATTGCGGCCAAGATTACCGGCTTCTCGATCATTTCCTTTTCGCGCTTTATCACAGCGGTATTTGCCAATTGGGACGGTGTGCGTCCCAGCCGGCGGCGGCGAATCTATTTTGCCAACCACGTCAGCAACGGCGATTTCATTTTGCTATGGACGGTCCTGCCCCCGCCCATCCGCAAACTGACGCGCCCCGTGGCGGCGGCCGATTATTGGCTGACCTCGAAACTGAAGGCATTTATCGGGCGCAATGTGTTTAACGCGGTGCTGATCGACAGAAACCGTGATACCCGCGTGCTGGACCCGATGGAACAGATGCTGGAAGCACTGGACGAAGGCAATTCGCTTATCATTTTCCCCGAAGGCCAGCGCAACACGACCGAACAGATGCTGCCCTTCAAACCGGGCATCTTCCATCTGGCCGAAAAACGCCCCGATGTGGAACTGGTGCCGGTCTGGATCGAAAACCTGAACCGTGTGTTGCCCAAAGGCGAGATCATCCCCATTCCCTTTGCCTGTAGCGTCACTTTTGGCGCACCGATCCATTTGCAGGATGGCGAAGACAAACAGACCTTCCTGAAACGCGCCGAGACATGCGTATTGAACCTATCTCCTGACGCGGGCAATAATCATGACTGAATACCAAACAAATTTGCTGACGCTGTTTGGCGGGCTGGCCGTCGTCCTGATCATCGCCTCGACCATCGGCTATATGCTGGCACGCAGGCAAACCGGTTCCGAACCCAATCCGGTGATCGAAAATCTGAACGCGCGGATCAATGCGTGGTGGGTGATGATCGGCGTGATCGGGCTGGCATTTATCTGGGGCCGCCCCGGTGTGGTGATCCTGTTTGGCCTGTTGTCCTTTGCCGCCCTGCGCGAATTCGTATCCCTGACCAACACGCGGCGCGCCGACCATCTGGTTCTGGCGATGGTGTTCTACGTCGTCTTGCCACTTCAGTTCTATTTCATCTGGATAGACTGGTACGGGATGTTTTCGATTTTCATCCCCGTTTACGCCTATTTGTTCATGCCGATCCTCGCGGTGCTGCGGGGCGAGACAAAGAATTTCCTGATCCGCATTGCCGAGGTCCAATGGGCCTTGATGATCACGGTCTATTGCGTGTCGCATGTCCCTGCCCTGCTCAGTCTGGATATTCCGGGCTACGAGGGGCAAAACATCCTGCTGATCGCCTTTCTGGTGCTGGTGGTGCAGTCCAGCGATGTGTTGCAATACATCTGGGGCAAACTGGCGGGCAAACGCAAGATCGCGCCCAAATTGTCGCCCTCGAAAACTGTCGAAGGCTTCGTTGGCGGGGTTCTTAGTGCCACACTGGTCGGGGCCAGCCTGTGGTGGATGACGCCGTTCAATTTCTGGCAAGCGGGCCTGCTGGCCTTTATCATTGCGCTGCTGGGGTTCTTTGGCGGGCTGGTGATGTCGGCGATCAAGCGCGATCGCGGGGTCAAGGACTGGGGCCAGATGATTGCGGGGCATGGCGGGTTTATTGACCGGCTGGATTCGGTGATCTTCTCGGCGCCGATCTTTTTCCATATCGTGCGTTATTTCTGGACCGTCTGATGCACAAAATCCTGCAAAGCAGCGTCACCCATGTTCTGTTTGCCTTTTGCGCAATGGGGTCATGGGCGCTGTTTGCCAACTGGGGCCATCCGATGCCCAAACCGGTTTATGCGGGCATTGTTCAGGGGCTGATGTCGGCCACAATCACCTATTTTCTGAAACGCACAATCGAGGCCCTGCAAACCCGGTTCAATGGCCCCTCTGCCCTGTGGTTGCCACCCCTGATATCCGCCTCGGCCGGTCTGGTGCTGCTGGTGACAGTTCACACCCTTGTCGGCACGCCCGAGGTTCTGAAAACCATTGCCCTGCCCTTTGGTGTCGCCGCGACCTATGCGGCAATCTATAATTTTATTGTTTACAAGCAACGAGGTGCCCCCCGTGGTGAATGAAAACGACCGCCGCCCGCTGGCCAGCCGCGATACCGGCTGGGCCAACAGGCTGACGCAGATTCTGGCGAAAACTTCCATCACACCGAACCAGATTTCGATTGCCAGCATGGGGGCTGCATTGATTGCCGGCCTGCTGTTCTATCTGGCCGGTCAAACCGGCGGGGGTTTGCGGATTGCGGCCCTGCTGGGGGGCGGGTTGTTCTGCCAGTTGCGGCTGATCTGCAACCTGCTGGACGGCATGGTCGCGGTCGAGGCGGGCAAGGGATCACCGGACGGGGCATTCTGGAACGAAATGCCGGACCGGGTGTCGGATATCCTGATCCTTGCCGGCATCGGTTACGGGCTGGATATACCCACGCTGGGCTGGGCGGCGGCGGCGTTTTCGGTGCTGACGGCCTATGTGCGCGAATTGGGCCATGCCACGGGGCTGGCGGTGGATTTCTGCGGACCAATGGCCAAACCACAGCGGATGGCAACGGTGACTTTGGCCGCCGTTCTGGCCTCGATCGCAACGCTGTGGGGCTATAGCGCATTGGTAATGCAAATCGCGCTGTGGATCGTCACCGTGGGCGCGGCGGCAACCGCTTTGCGCCGCTCGACCCGCATGGTCAAACAGCTAAATCAGCCCAAGGCATAACCCGCCCCGCGCACCGTGCGCACAGGATCATCGCCGCCATGCTGGCACAGCGCCTTACGCAGACGGCCCACATGCACGTCGACCGTGCGGGTATCAACGTAGATATCGCGGCCCCAAACACGGTCCAGCAATTGCGAGCGCGACAGCACACGGCCCGGCTTTTCCATCAATGTGGACAACAGGCGGAATTCGGTCGGACCCAGCTTGATCCCCTGCCCCGCGCGCGTCACCCGATGGGTTTCGCCATCCAGCACGATATCCTCGAAGCGCAATTCCCCGCCAAGGGACGCCGCCCTTGTGCGCCGCAACTGGTTGCGCACCCGCGCCATCAGTTCGACCACCGAATAGGGTTTGGAAACGTAATCATCCGCGCCCGTTTCCAGCCCGCGCACCAGATCGACCTCTTCCGATCTGGCCGACAGCATGATGATCGGGATGTTGCGGGTTTCGGGGCGGGTTTTCAGACGGCGGCAGATTTCTATGCCCGAAACATTGGGCAACATCCAGTCCAGCAGAATGATGTCGGGCGGGGCCTCGGCCACTTGCAACAGGGCTTCGTCGCCGTCCGGTGCCTCGCGCACGGCAAAGCCTTCGGCCTTCAGGTTATAGACAAGGATTTCGCGCTGTGCCGGTTCATCCTCGACCACCAGAACCGTGGGCAAATCCACAACCATGCCCTAGTCCCCCGCCTCGTGCGCTTCGGCGATATAATCCAGTTTGGTGCGTTCATTGCCGGGCATGTCGCCCGTCACCAGATAAATCACCTGTTCGGCAATCGAGGTCACATGATCGCCCATGCGTTCGATATTCTTGGCGATGAAATGCAGGTGCATACAGGCGGTGATGTTGCGCGGATCCTCCATCATGAAGGTCAGGAATTCGCGAAACAGCGCGTTATACATCTGGTCCACCTCGTGATCGCGCGCCCGCACGTCCTCGGCCAGTGCCACGTCCTGATGCACATAGGCGTCCAGTGCGTCTTTCAGCATCCGTTCAACCTCGCGGGCCATGCGTTTGATCGCGCCCGAGGCCCCGTCAATGGCCGGCATCTGCACCAGAAGCGTTGTGCGTTTGGCCAGGTTTTTGGCATAATCCCCGACCCGTTCCAGATTGCCGCTGATTTTCATCACCGACAGAACGACCCGCAGATCGCTGGCAATGGGCTGGCGCAGGGCCAGAACCTGTGCGGCGTCGTAATTGATCTCTTCTTCAAGCTTGTCAATCAGGTGATCCGCCTCGCGCACCCGTTCGGCCAGTTCGTCGTCACGCTTTTTCAGGGATTTGACGCTTTCATGGATGGCGGATTCAACCAGTCCGCCCATTTTCATGATCTTGGCCTGAATGGCCTCGAGGTCTTTGTCGAAACTTCTGACAATATGTTGGTCGGGCATGTTTACATCCTTTCCTAGCCGATACGGCCGGTGATATAGCTTTCGGTGCGGGGGTCGACCGGATTGGTGAAAATCTGGCTGGTTTCGCCGTATTCCACAAGGTTCCCGAGGTGGAAAAACGCTGTTTTCTGGCTGACGCGGGCGGCCTGCTGCATGGAATGGGTCACGATCACCACCGCGAATTTTTCGCGCAGCTCGTCGATCAGTTCCTCGATCTGGGCGGTCGCAATCGGGTCCAGCGCCGAGGCCGGCTCGTCCATCAGCAGCACTTCGGGTTCGGTCGCCACCGCGCGGGCGATGCAAAGGCGCTGTTGCTGCCCGCCCGACAGGCCGGTGCCCGATGCGTTCAGCCTATCCTTCACCTCGCCCCACAGGGCCGCGCGGCGCAGGGATTTCTCGACGATCGCATCCAGATCGGATTTGCTGGCAGCCATACCGTGAATGCGCGGGCCATAGGCGACGTTGTCATAGATGGATTTGGGGAAAGGATTGGGTTTTTGAAACACCATACCCACCTTGGCGCGCAACTGCACGGGGTCCACCTTGGGGTCATAGATATCCTCGCCGTCCAGCAGGATATCCCCCTCGACGCGGCAGATATCAATGGTGTCGTTCATCCGGTTGATGCAACGCAGGAAGGTGGATTTGCCACAGCCCGAGGGGCCGATAAAGGCGGTCACGGTCTTGTCCTCGATTTCAACCGAAACATCCTTGATCGCGTGGTTTTCACCATAATAGACCTGCACATCGCGGGCCGAGACTTTGACTTCTTTCATTGGTGAAACTCCTACCAACGGCGTTCGAAACGACGGCGCAGCATAACTGCGGCCACATTCATGATCACAAGGAACAGCAGCAAAACGATAATCGCCCCGCTGGCCCGCTCAACAAAACCCGGATCGGCACGCTGTGTCCAGTTATAGACCTGCACCGGCAGGGCCGAGGCCGGATCGAACAGGCCTTCGGGCGGCGCATCGGGGAATTCCTTGACGAAGGCCACCATGCCGATCAGCAACAGCGGCGCGGTTTCCCCCAGCGCCTGTGCCAGACCGATAATCGTGCCGGTCAGGATACCGGGCGCGGCCAGTGGCAGAACATGGTGGAACACGGTCTGCATTTTGCTGGCCCCCACGCCAAGGGCGGCCTCGCGGATGCTGGGTGGCACGGCCTTTAGTGCGGCGCGGGTGGAAATGATGATGGTCGGCAGGGTCATCAGGGTCAGAACCAGCCCGCCAACGATCGGCGCCGACTGGGGCAGTCCGGCAAAGTTGATAAAGATCGCCAGCCCGAGGATGCCGAAAACAATCGAGGGCACAGCCGCCAGATTGGCGATATTCACCTCGATCAGGTCCGTCCAGCGGTTCTGTTTCGCGAATTCCTCAAGATAGATCGACGCGGCAACCCCGATCGGCAGGGCCAGCAAAAGAACCACCAGCATCATATAAAGCGACCCCAGAATTGCCACCCCCAGCCCCGCCGATTCCGGCCGCTGGCCCGAGGCATCGGGGGAGGTCAGAAAGGCCCAGTTGAAGCGTTTTACAACAGCACCGTCCGCAACAAGCGCATCGACAAGCCGCAGCTGTTCCGGGCTGATCTTGCCATCCTTTTCCGCGCTTTCATAGGTCACGCGGCCCTTAATATAGCCGTCAATCCGCCCGCTGGCCAGAAATTCGAATTTCTGCGTCGTGCCGACAACATCGGGATGGGCCAGAACATAGTCGCGCAATTGTGCCGCCGCCGCCTTGGAGACCAGTGCACCGATCTGCTTTTTCTTCAGCGGGGTTTCAAAGCCCATCTGCTCGACCTTGGCCATCAGGGCCTTGGTGATCAGCGGCGCATAGCCGAAGGTCGATACCTTTTTCATCACTGCGATGTCGCGGGTGCCGGATTTGTCCAGCTTGGCCTCGGGCAGGTCCACATCCAGCGTGATATAGGTCTGCCGGAAGGCACCCGCGCCGCTGGACACAATCGAGACCAGCAGCATCGCCAGCACGGCGATGGCAATACTTATCGCCGCGATCCCGTAGGCGCGAAACCGTTTTTCGGCGGCATTGCGCCGGCGGGTGCGGGGGGTAATGTCGAACAGGGATGTTCTGGGGCGGCTCATTCGTATTGCTCCCGGTATTTGCGCACGATCACCAGTGCAATCACATTCAGACCAAGGGTGATGACAAACAGTGTCAGCCCCAGCGCAAAGGCCACCAGCGTTTCGGGCGCCGCAAAATCGGTATCGCCCGTCAGCTGGCTGACGATTTTCACGGTGACGGTGGTCATCGCCTCGAACGGGTTCAGGTCCATCCTGGCCGCGGCCCCTGCCCCCATCACCACGATCATGGTTTCGCCGATGGCACGGCTGGCCGCCAGCAGGATCGCCCCGACAACGCCGGGCAATGCAGCGGGCAGAACCACCTTGCGAATAGTTTCCGAATGGGTGGACCCCAGCGCCAGCGAGCCATCCCGCATCGCCTGTGGCACCGCGTTGATAATGTCATCCGACAAGGAGGATACAAACGGGATCAGCATCACCCCCATCACCAGACCGGCGGTCATTACGGACGATGCACTTTCACCCAGCCCCATAGGTTGTGCGAAATAATCGCGCAGCATGGGGCCGACCGTCAGCAGGGCGAACAGCCCGTAAACGATGGTCGGGATGCCGGCCAGAACCTCGATCAGCGGTTTTACAAAGGTGCGCGCGCGCGGGCCGGCGTATTCCGACATATAGATGGCGGCAAACAGGCCGATCGGCACGGCCACCAACAGGGCAATGAAACTGATATACAGCGTACCCAAGAGCAGCGGCAGGATGCCCAGATCACTGCCACCGCGAAAATTGGGCGCCCATTTGGTGCTGAAAAAGAAATCAAGCGCAGGATACTGGGCAAAGAAATGACGGGTTTCGAACAGCATCGAAAGGACAATGCCAAGGGTTGTCAGAATGGCAATCATTGCCGACCCGATCAACAGGGCCAGAACCGCGCGTTCCACCGTGTTGCGGGCGCGAAAATCACGGTTGGTCATGCGCAAGCCGAACAACAGGCCTAGCATCGCCAGCGCCAGCACCGCCACGCTGCGCCACATGTCCCCCACCTGCCCCAGCGCGCGCATTTCCTGCGCGGCGACCAGAATTTCGGGTTTTACCTCGGCTCCCAGCGCCACACCCGCAGCGCCCAGTTGCGCGCGGATGTCACCGTTGATCGTATTGGCCGCGTCAGGGGTAATCATGCCCTTGGCCACCGCTGTATCCAGCCCCTCTGCCAGCCGGCGCACATCGCTTACCATCAGGGAATAGGCGCCGTCCTCCAACGCCCCTTGCGGCAGGGATTTGGCGACCTGCGCGTCAATCCATGCCGGTTGCACCACAAGCCAGAGCGCCAGCAGGGCCAGCGCGGGGACAAGGGTGAACAGGGCAACATTCCAGCCGTAATAATGTGGCAGGGAATGCAGGGCGCGAATGCTGCCACCTGCCGATTTCATCGCCCTGCCCCGCCCCAGAATATAGCCGATAGCGGCTAGGGCAAACAGGATGATCAGGATTGAAAAGGCGCTCATTTACGGCATCCGTTGTTCGGTCCAAGGGCGCGGCGGGCCACAGATACAGCCCGCCGCGATCAGGTTACTTCATGGTCACTTCGTCAGCAACGATGGCCTGTGTCTCGGCCAGTTCGGGGTCGGACACCAGACCGTATTCCGCCAGCGGGCCGTCAGGACCGGCGATTTCATCGGAGACGAAAAACTCTGCATATTCCTTCAGGCCGGGGATCACACCGATGTGGGCCTTCTTGATGTAGAAATACAGCGGGCGCGACACGGGGTATTCACCCGAGGCAATGGTTTCGGTCGAAGGCAGAACGCCGGACATGGTGGCAACCTGCAACTTGTCTGTGTTGTTTTCGTAAAATGCCAGACCGAAGACGCCGATGCCGTCCTTGTTCGAGGCGATCCGCGCCAGTGTTTCGGTATAGTCGCCGTCAATATCTACGGCACGCCCGTCGGTGCGCAGGGCGATACAGGCCTTTTCGGCGGCTTTTTTGCGGGCCTTGTCGCTGTCGCCTTCTGCCGCTTCCAGCAGCACATCAAAAGCACCTGTGGCTTCGCAACCGGCCAGGATCACCTTGTCCTCGAACACTTCGCGTGTGCCGTGCTTGGTGCCCGGAACGAATGTCTGGATCGGCTGGTCCGGCAGATCGGCGTTGACCTGAGCCCAGCTTGTGTTCGGGTTCGGTACCATTTTGCCGTCAACCAGAATGGTGTCGGACAGGGCCAGATACCAGTCGGCGGGTGTGAACTTGAAGCTGTTGCCGTCAATATCGCTGGCAAAAACGATGCCGTCATAGCCGATACGCACCTGAATAATGTCGGTCACACCGTTTTCGGCACAACGGGCAATTTCCTTGTCCTTGATCGCACGCGAAGCATTGGCGATGTCGATGGTGCCTTCGCCCACGCCCTCGCAAAACTTTTTCAGACCGGCCGAGGAGCCGCCGGATTCAACAACGGGTGTGGGGAAATCAAAGCTTTCACCAAAGGCTTCGGCGACGATCGAGGCATAGGGCAGAACCGTGCTGGACCCGGCAACCTGCACCTGATCCCGAGCCGAGGCGGCGGTGGCGGCAAGTGCGGCAAGCGCAACGGTGGAAAGGCGAATGGCAAAGGACATGTTTAACTCCTGTCAGAATTTCGCAAACGGGCCAACAGCGGCCACGATTCGTATCTATGACCTTCTGACAAATCTTATGTGACGGTTCTGTAACAGGTTTATGACAACGCCTTTACGCCGCGGGTAAAATCACGGTAAATGTGCTGCCCTGTCCTTTGACGCTGGATATTTTCAGCCGCCCGCGGTGCCGGTTGACAATGTGCTTTACAATCGCAAGCCCCAGACCGGTGCCCCCCATTTCCCGCGACCGGTGACTATCTATACGGTAAAACCGTTCGGTCAGGCGCGGAATGTGTATTTGGGCAATACCATCCCCCTGATCTGTAACCGAAATATGCACAGCCGGTCCGCGCAGGCTTGGTTCGTGGCCGGAATATGTGACATCAACAACAACCTTGCCCCCGTCCCCACCGTATTTCATCGCGTTTTCAATAAGATTGGTGAACACCTGCTGTAACTGGTCGGAATCGCCTTTTATCATCTGTTCCCGGCTGTCCGGCCTGTTGATTTCGATAACAACATCATTTTCCAGTGCCACGGGTTGCAATATTTGTTGTGATAGTTCCAGAATGGATAAAACATCTATCTTTTCATTTGGGCGCACCCGCTCCTCGGATTCCACCCTGGATAGTGACAGCAAATCCCCGACCAAACGCGTCATTCTTTTGGTCTCGCGTTCCATCAGTTCCAGAAACCTGACGTTCGCTTGCGCATCATCCTTTGCCGGACCCCGTAATGTTTCGATAAACCCCAACAGCGATGTCAAAGGGCTGCGCAATTCGTGGCTGACATTGGCAACAAAATCGCTGCGCATCTGTCCGGCCTCCAGGATCGGGGAAACATCTTCGAAACTGATCAGAATACTCGGTGTTTTTCCCTGACCTGACACCGGCGAACACGTCACATCATAAAGCGTGACACTGTCCCCAATTGTGTTTTGATAGCGTGACTTACAGGTTTTTTGCTCTTGAATTGCATCTTCGATTGCCTGCAGCAAGGCCGGTTGGCGCAGAACAGTTGTAAAATGTTTGCCCGCAAGATTTGCACCAAAAACATCGGCAGCCGGTTCATTGGCAAATTGAATTCTGCCTTGCCCACCGACCACAATCAACGGCATCGGGATTACAGAAAGAAATTGTTTGGATTTTTTATTCACCATATAATTATTACCTAACCCCAGTGTTTTCTTTCAATTTATGTCCACGCACCGCAGGGGCACAGTACGATTGCAACAGTTCTTACAAAAATAAACAACCAAAGCGGTATTTGTGGCTAGCAATTGTTCTTAACTTTTGTACATTGTTAACCAATCGGCATCAATACATGGAATGCCGAACTGAATGGGATGGACACGGGATGGCCAAGATCAACAATGAACTGTTGATACTTGTTGTAGGCGACATTGACCAATGGATTGCGTCAGGTCGCGACCTTCCAAGAATCGCGCAAACTCGTTTTTGTGCGTTTTCAGAATTGACGGCCGTGTTACTGGCGGAACTACAGCCGGATATCATCCTATGCCCGCTGCTGGCCGAGAATTTCGATGTGCTCGATATCGTTGCCGTGTTGGATTTTTTCGAATATTCGGGGCGCATCCGGGCCCTTGCCCCCCCCTTTCCGAACCCTGAAATCATCACCCGGGAAGTGAAAGTCGAATTCCCGTCCCTTGATTTCGATATTATCGAGGTTCGGCCTGGCCCCAAGCTGCGCACGCTCTAGACATTTTCAGCGGCTTTGATTGCGGCTTCGAATTCCTCTTTCAGCAAATCTATGTCCTCGATCCCGACAGATATGCGAAAGAACCCCTCGGAAATGCCCAGATTTGCGCGTTCCCCTTCGCTCAACGCCCTGTGCGAGGACGACGCGGGATGCGATAGCGTCGTGCCGATGTCACCCAATGTCGGGGCAAAGGCGATGTTGGGCGCGGCGCGGGTCAGGGCATTGGCGGCGGCACGTCCGCCATGCAATTCAAAGCTGACCATATGCCCGCCCCGCCCGTTCAGCAAAATGCCGGCGCGGTTGTGGTCGGGGTGGTCGGGATGTGTGGGGTAAAGCACCTGTTTGACTCCCGACAACGAGGCCAGATGATCGGCCAGTGCGGCGGCGTTTTGTTCGGCGCGGTCATAGCGCAATTCAAACGAATACAGCCCGCGTTCGGCCAGCCAGCAATCAAACGGGCTGGGCGTCATGCCCCATGTCACCACCGCCTGACGGATGGCTTCGCGCAGGGTTTCATCACGGGCGGCGATATAGCCCAGCGTCACATCCGAATGGCCCGCCAGAATTTTTGTCACCGAATGCACCACGATATCGGCACCATACTCAAACGGCCGCAGGCCGCGCGGGGTGGTGAAGGTGTTGTCTACCATCAAAAGGATCCCGCGTTCCTTGGCAACACGGGCGATCCCCTCCAGATCGGCCACGCGCAAGGTGGGGTTTGACACCACTTCAATCAGGATCAGGCGGGTTTGGGGGCGGATGGCTGCGGAAAACGCCTTTATATCCGTCGGGTCGGCAAAATCCGCCACAATCCCGAGACGCGGCAAATCCTGTGTCAGCAGGCGCAGGCTGCGACCATAGAGCTGATCCGCCGCGACCACATGATCGCCGGCCTTCAGCGCGCCAATCAAGCCGGCTGAAATCGCCGCCATGCCGGAACCGGTGATGATGCCCGCCGTTGCCCCTTCCAACCCGTCGATTTTCTGTGCCAGAACGGTGGCATTGGGATGGCCTTCGCGGGCATAGGTATAGCCCTGCCCCCCCTCGTATTGCGCATCCAGCTGGTCGGGGCTTTCCGAGGCATAGACCACCGAGGGCTGTAACGGTGTGCCAACGGCACGCGAAACGGTATCGGGCCACGGGGTGCGGCGCACGATGCTGCGGGGGGTATCGGTCATAGAGTATCCTAGCTGGAAAAACTGTCGAGGATCGGACAATCGGGGCGATTGTCACCGTGACATTCATGCGCCACACGGGCCAGTTCGTCACGCAGTTTTTGCAGTTCGGACAGTTTTTCGTCGATTTCTGCCAGCCGCTTCAGGGCGATCTTTTTCACATCCTTGCTGGAACGGGTCTTGTCCTCGTACAACCCCAGCAATTCGCGGCAATCCTTTACGGAAAAATCAAAGGCGCGGGCGCGGCGGATGAAGGTCAGTTTGCTAACCTCGCCTTCGCCATAAAGCCGGTAACCGGCGTCCGAGCGGCCCATTGGTTCAACCAACCCGATATCGGCATAATAACGAACCGTTTTCACCGGCAATCCGGCTTGTTCTGCGGCTTGACCTACGTTCATCTTATCGCTCCTGCAACATTCCTATCACAGGAAGGTTAGTGCAGCCCGCCGACAGGTGCAATCCATAGGCCTGATACAAAGTTCAAATATCTATGAACTTTGTATCAGCAATGTCGCAAACAGTGGGTTTGCTATTTTTCGGGGATCAAACCGCGCGGACTAAACCGCAAAACCAGCAGCAAAATCAGCCCCATTGTTAGCAGGCGCATGTGTGCGGCACTGTCGATCAGGTGCATTTTCAGTGGGCTGTCATCGGCCATACCGGATGTAATGAAATACATCAGGTCCGGTCCCCATTGTTCCACACGGATCCAGAAGAAATAGATCAGGAACCCGCCCAGAATGGCGCCCAGATTGCTGCCGGAGCCGCCGACAATCACCATCACCCAGATCAGGAAGGTAAAGCGCAGCGGTTGATAGGTGCCCGGCGTCAACTGCCCGTCAAGCGTGGTCATCATTGCACCCGCAAGGCCGCAAATGGCCGACCCCAGAACGAAAATCTGCAAGTGGCGTTTGGTGACGTTCTTGCCCATCGCCATTGCCGCGACCTCGTTGTCGCGGATGGCGCGCATCATGCGCCCCCAGGGGCTTTTCAACGCTCGCTGGGCCAGAATGAACAGGATGATCAGCACCACGGAAAACAGCAATGTATAGCTGAGTTTGACATAGAGAGACGAAGCCGTGACCGGATCAAGGCCCAGATTTGTCACCGTTTCCACAAACCCCGGATCCTTTTGCAAATCAATCTCGCGCGGGGTGATAAAGGGACGCGGAATGCCGGTGACATTTTTCACGCCACGGGCCAGCCAGTCCTCGTTCTTCATCACCGCGATGATGATTTCCGCAATCCCCAATGTGGCAATCGCCAGATAATCGCTGCGCAAACCCAATGCGGTTTTGCCAATCACCCAGGCCACGCCCGCGGCCAGAACCCCGCCCAGCGGCCAGGCCAGAATAACCGGCAGGCCCAGCCCGCCCATATATCCGGTCGAGGCCGAATTCACCGCCTCGATCGCGTCCACCGCCGGATCAAACAGCGCGCGGAACAGGAAAAATCCGCCCACAAGGACCGCCACCACCAACAGGTTGCGTTTGCGACCTGCGGCCATTTTCTTCATCACCATCACAGCCGCGACGATCACCCCTGCCCCGACGACCAATGACCCCAGCGCACGCGGGCCACCGGCCCAGAAGGCTTCGGGCACGGGCGGCATGGAAAACAGCACCGCCGCCAGCCCGCCAACGGCGACAAAGCCCATGACCCCGACGTTGAACAAACCGGCAAACCCCCATTGCAGGTTCACCCCCAGCGCCATGATCGCGCTGATCAGGCCCATGTTCAGGATTTGCAGCGCAAGGTTCCAGCTTTCGGCATAGCCGGTCCAGATGATCAACACGGCCACAAGGGCAAACAGGCCGGTATTTTTGACTGTATCGCTCATACGGATTTTCCTTTGAACAGGCCGGTCGGACGGAACAGCAGCACGATGATCAAAATCACAAAGCTGACCGCGAATTTGTAATCAGTGGACAAAAGCTGCACCAGACCCGAGGGTTCAAGGTTTTCCGGCATCAGGTAGACCAGCACTTTTTTCCACGCATAGGTGATGGTCATTTCCGAAAAGGCAATGACAAAGCCACCGGCAATCGCACCGACCGGATTGCCAAGGCCACCCACGATCGCACTGGCGAAAATCGGCAGCAGAAGCTGGAAATAGGTGAAGGGTTTGAAGGACTTGTCCAGACCATACAGCACACCGGCAATGGTGATCAGGGCGGCCACGATCATCCATGTATAGACCACCACCCGTTCGGGGTTGATGCCCGACAGCAGCGCCAGATCCTCGTTATCGGAAAAGGCACGCATGCTCTTGCCGGTGCGGGTGCGGTTCAGGAACCAGAACAGGGCGATCACCACCAGAACGGCTGTGACAACAGTGATGCCCTGCGTGGTTTTCAGCGCCAGCCCTTCTTTCAGGCCGGTCATATGTTTGAATTCCCGCGCCGTCATGATGAAGCGTTCGCCATCGGCAAAGCGTTGATCACCCGGCCCGATGATAAAGCGGACCAGCCCGTTCAGGATGAACATCACCCCCAGCGACACCATCACGAATATCACCGGTGCTGCCTTTTGTTTTCGATAGAACCGGTACACCATCCGGTCGGTGACCAGCACCAGTATCATCGTGCCCAATATGCCGAACGGCAGGGCCAACAGCGCGGTTGGCAACGGGCCAAGGTTGATCCCCATGCTTTGAAACCACCATGTGAACAGGATGGTGACCATGGTGCCAAAAGCCATCGTATCGCCATGGGCAAAGTTGGAAAACCGCAGGATGCCGTAGATCAGCGTGACGCCAAGCGCCCCCAGCGCCAGCTGGCTGCCATAAGCAATCGCGGGGATCAGCACATAGTTTGAAAGCGCCACAAGGGCGTTCAGGAAGTCCATTATTTCATACCCTCGCATTGTCCCGAATAGGAAACCACCACCGGCCCCTGCATCTGCACCGAATAGCGCGCCGCCCCGTCCGGCGCGATGGTCAGCATATGATAGGCCGTATCCGTGGCGCCGATCAGGGTGCTGGTTTCATCGGGAAACCCGTTGTCAAACACCAGCCCGCCGATGTTTTCGGCATCTGTCTGGATGACAAAGCCAAGCGTGTCGTCATGGTTCACGACAAAGCCAAAACCGGTATCCGTGCAGGGTTCGGATTCGAAACATTCGGTGGCGAAATGGCAGGTGGCAAATTCATCCCCCGCCCATGCCCGCGTTGGCAGCATCAGGAAAGCTATCAGAAATCTCATCCCCCTACCCTCCCAAAAAGCTTTTGCGCACTTCGGGATCATTCAGCAAAACCTGCCCCGTGTCGGTGAACCGGTTGCGGCCCTGCACCAGAACATAGCCCTTGTCGGCGATCTCCAGCGCTTGCCGGGCGTTTTGCTCGACCATCAGGATGGAAATACCGGTGCGGGCGACCTCGATGATGCGATCAAACAATTCATCCATCACAATCGGCGAAACCCCCGCCGTCGGCTCGTCCAGCATCAAAACCTGCGGCCGCGTCATCAGCGCGCGGCCCACGGCCACCTGCTGTCGCTGCCCGCCGGACAGTTCGCCCGCCATCTGGTAACGCTTGTCCTTCAGGATGGGGAACAGATCATAGACCTGCTCCATCGTGTGGGAAATGTCGTCGCGCCTCAGGAAAGCACCCATTTCAAGGTTTTCCTCGACCGTCATTCCGGTGAAAATATTGTGGGTCTGCGGCACAAAGGCCATGCCCTTGCCCACACGGGCCTGTGGCGACAGGTTGGTGATATCCTCGCCCCCCAGACGCACCGCGCCCGAGCGCACATTTAGCATCCCGAAAACCGCCTTCATCGCAGTGGATTTACCAGCCCCGTTCGGGCCGACAATCACGGCGATTTGCCCCTTGTCCACGGCAATGGTGCATTCGTGCAGAATATCGGGGCCTTTGCCATAGCCACCGGTCATGGCATCGCCAATCAGAAACGGTTCACTCATCCCGCCGCCTCCTCTTTCACCTTGTTCTTCAATCCGGTCCCAAGGTAAGCCTCGATCACCTGCTCGTTTGCCTTGATCTGATCCAGTGTGCCCTCGGCCAGAACCTTGCCCTCGGCCATACAGATCACCGGATCACAAAGCCGGCCGATGAAATCCATATCGTGTTCGATCACCACAAAGGTATAGCCGCGTTCCTTGTTCAGGCGGATGATGGCGTCACCAATGGTGTTCAGCAGCGTGCGGTTCACGCCCGCGCCCACTTCGTCCAGAAACACGATCTTGGCGTCCACCATCATGGTACGGCCCAGTTCCAGCAGCTTTTTCTGCCCGCCGGACAGGTTGCCCGCCTTTTCGTCCTTCAGATGGTCGATGGTCAGGAATTCCAGCACCTCGTCGGCCTTTTTCAGCAGCGCGGCTTCTTCCTGTGCAATGCGGCCACGGTGGAACCATGTGTTCCAAAGGGCCTCGCCGGATTGTCCGCCGGGCACCATCATCAGGTTTTCCCGCACGCTCATCGAAGAAAATTCATGCGCGATCTGGAAGGTGCGCAACAGCCCCTTGTGAAACAATTCATGCGGCGGCAGGCCGGTGATATCCTCGCCCTGCATCGTCACGCGACCGCCGGTAGGTTTAAGAACCCCCGCTATCACGTTGAAAAGAGTGGTTTTACCAGCGCCGTTCGGGCCAATCAGGCCGGTGATCGAACCCTCGGCAATCTGCATCGTTGCCCCGTCCACAGCGCGAAACCCGCCAAAGTGTTTCGAGACGTCTTCTACGACGATCATATAGTCATCCCCTTGCCCCGACCGTTTCGGTCTTGTGGCTTACGTGCGCAAACAGCCCGAAAACGCTTCGGGCTGTCTGCAGTTATTTATTGGCTACAAGACTAGCGGTAGCTGGCTGTTTCGATCTTGCCATCCTTGACGATGATCTCGCGGTAGTTACCAGCGGATTCACCTGGCCCGATCAGTTCAACCGCAGTTGCACCGACATAGTCGATATCGCCACCGTCTGCCAGAATCTTCAGCGCCTTGGCCAGTTCACCGGGGAAGATTTGCTCGCCCGGAGCGTTGGCAACATCCATCACCTTGCCTTTGAAATCCGAGGATTCAGCAGAACCGGCGGCCTGCATCGCCAGCATGATCAGCGCAGCAGCATCATAGGATTCAGGCGAGAAAGGCGACGTTGCTTCAAATGCGCCGTTCACCATGGCCTCATATTTGGCGGCACCTGGGCTGTCTGTGCCCGGGTGCTGGCCGGTCGAACCATTGATGTCAGCACCAAAGTTTTCTTCCAGCGCCGAACCGATCATCCCGTCAGGGAAGTGGAACGTGTCAAACGCGCCTGTGTCCAGTGCGGCCCGAACGATGCCGGCCCCACCCTGGTCGATATAACCTGCAACAACCAGACGCTCGCCACCGGCAGCGGCCAGCGCGCCGACTTCGGCCGAATAGTCGGCTTTGCCATCTTCATGTGCGGCAGAAATTGTGATCGTGCCGCCAGCCGCTTCATAAGCGGACTGGAACGCATCGGCCAGACCTTTTCCGTAGTCGTTGTTTGTATATGTCAGCGCAACCGATTTGATGCCTTGCTCCATCAGGATGTCGCTCATCACCACACCTTGGCGCGCATCGGACGGGGCTGTGCGGAAGAACAGACCGTTATCTTCGGCGGTCGACAGCGCAGGCGATGTGGCGGATGGCGAAATCATCACGATGCCGTTTGGCACAGCAACATTCGACAGGATCGCGCCGGTTACACCGGAACAATCGGCGCCCATGATGGCCTTGATGCCATCGGATGTGACCAGACGTTCGGCAGCAGCCGTTGCGGCGGCGGAATCAACACAAGTCGAGTCAGCGCGAACCGAAGTTACGGTTTTGCCGCCCAGCAGCAGGCCCGAGTCTGTGACTTCTTTCATCGCCAGTTCGGCGCCGTCGGCCATGTGGGGTGTCAGCGATTCAATCGGGCCGGTAAAGCCCAGGATCACACCGATTTTAATTTCGTTCGAGTGGCTACCTGCAAATGCAGTACCAGCCATAAGCGCCGCGGAAGCGGTCGCCAGTAGCAGCTTTTTCATGTTCTTCTCCCATGTTAGAACTATAAGTCCGGCCCCGAACCTATTCGGCCTGTGGGCAAAAGAAAAGTAATTAGAGCCATAAATCACGGGCTTAATCGGGTTGAAAGCGGTGTTTTGGGGTTCAATCTACCCAGTATCCGGTATTTTTCCCGCTTTTGCCGGATCAGATCAATCCGCCCGAATTGACCTGGCCCGATTTGGGGAATCGCTATCCCGGCTCGTGCGACCCTTGCGCACCCCGTTCGCGATAAGGCGTGGTGCTGTAGTGCGCGCGGTAGCATTTGGAAAAATGCGACGGGCTGGCAAAGCCGCAGGCCAATGCGACATTGATCACGCTCATATCCGTCTGCATCAAAAGGTTGCGCGCCTTTTGCAGCCGCAGTTCCATATAATAGCGTTTGGGCGAACGGTTCAGATACCGGCGAAACAGCCGCTCTAACTGTCGCGTGGACATGCCCACATCGCGCGCCAGTATCGAGGGGGAAATCGGCTCTTCCAGATTGCCCTCCATCATTCTGATCACGGTGGCCAGTTTCGGGTGGCGCACCCCGATGCGCGTGGGAATGGACAGGCGTTGCGTATCGCGGTCCGTGCGGATCGAGGAATAGATCAACTGGTCGGCCACAGCATTGGCCAGTTCTTCGCCGTGTTCATTGGCAATCAGCGTCAGGAACAGATCAATCGAGGCCGTCCCCCCCGCCGCCGTATATCGGTTGCCATCAATCACAAAAACCCTTTTGGTCAGCTCGATTTCGTCAAAGTCCTCGGCGAAACTGTCCTGGTTTTCCCAATGGATCGTGGCGCGTTTGCCATCCAGCAGTCCGGCCCGTGCCAAAGTGTAGGACGCGGTGCACAGCCCGGCAATCCGCACCCCGCGCCGCGCTTCGCGCCGCAGCCAGTTCAGCACCGGTTTGGTGGTGGATTTCTGCACATCCAGACCGCCGCACAGTATGATCGTATCATCGCGACCGGTTTCGATAAAACCGCTGTCCAGCCTGATTTCAACATTGGAAGAACTGGCGGCAAATTCCCCGTTTTCCCCGACCAGAACGGTTTCATACAGGGTGCGCCCCGACATCCGGTTGGCCAGACGCAGCGTTTCGACCGCGCTGGCAAAGCTGATCAGGGTAAACCTGTCCAGCAGGGCAAACACAAAACGATGCGGCTTTTCCGGCGCGTTTTCTATGTCGACGATCTGGCGACTCACATCCATTTGCGGCGTCCTTCACAAGGGGTTAAATTACCGAAACAGGTTTGCGAATTCCGATCAAGCAAAACCATATCGCCTGTTGAAAATACTTCTGTCACAACCTTGCATTTCCCCTGTTGGCACTGCGGGCATTCGTGATTATACTTTGTGTTTCTGACACTTATTTTCCGGAGCAAAGACGATGACAAATTGGCAAAAATCTGACTGGCGGAACAAACCGCGGGTGCAGATGCCCGAGTATACGGACGAGGCCACGCTGAATGCTGTAGAAGCACAGCTTGCCAAATATCCGCCGCTCGTCTTTGCAGGCGAGGCCCGGCGTCTGAAATCCGCCCTTGCCGATGCCGCCGAGGGGCGCGCGTTTTTGCTGCAAGGCGGCGATTGCGCCGAAAGCTTTGCCGAGTTTTCCGCCGACACCATTCGCGACACCTTCAAGGTGATGCTGCAAATGGCGATGGTGCTGACCTATGGCGCCAAGGTGCCGGTGGTCAAGGTGGGCCGCATGGCCGGCCAGTTCGCCAAACCGCGCTCGGCCCCGACCGAAACCGTGGATGGCGTGGAACTGCCCAGCTACCGTGGCGACATCATCAACGATCTGCCCTTCACCGCCGAGGCCCGTATCCCCAACCCGCAGAAAATGTTGCAGGCCTATACGCAGGCCGCCGCCTCGCTGAACCTTGTGCGGGCGTTTTCGACAGGCGGTTATGCCGATGTGCATCAGGTCCATTCCTGGACATTGGGATTCACCCGTGGGGAAAACGCGGCCAAATATCGGGAAATGGCGCAGCGAATTTCCGACACGCTGGATTTCATGAAAGCCGCAGGGGTGGACAGCAGCCGCGCCCACACTTTGCAGACGGTCGATTTCTATACCAGCCACGAGGCCCTGTTGCTGGAATACGAAGAAGCCCTGTGCCGCATCGACAGCACCACCGGTATGCCGGTTGCCGGCTCGGGCCACCTTCTGTGGATCGGCGACCGAACCCGTCAGCCCGACGGGGCGCATGTGGAATTCCTGCGCGGGGTGCAAAACCCGATCGGTATGAAATGCGGCCCCACCATGACGGCCGAGGATCTGAAGGTTCTGCTGCACAAACTGAACCCCGAAAACGAGGCCGGCCGTCTGACCCTGATCACCCGTTTTGGCGCTGGCAATGTGGGCGACCACCTGCCCCGCCTGATCAAAACGGTTCAGGAAGAAGGCGCGAATGTTTTGTGGACCTGTGATCCGATGCACGGCAACACGATCAAATCGGCCTCGGGTTTCAAAACCCGTCCGTTTGAATCGGTGCTGCGCGAGGTGCGCGAATTCTTTGCCATCCACAAGGCCGAGGGCACCATTCCCGGCGGTGTGCATTTCGAAATGACAGGACAGGATGTGACCGAATGCACCGGCGGCGTCCGTGCCGTGACCGACGAAGATCTGTCGGCCCGTTACCACACCGCGTGCGATCCGCGCCTGAACGCCAGCCAGTCGCTGGAACTGGCGTTTCTGGTGGCCGAGGAACTGTCGGACCTGCGCCAAAGCAAACAGGCCGAAGCGGTCTAAGGGTCTAATCGTTGGAGACAACCAAACGAAGGGTCGGGTGATTGTCATCCGGCCCTTTTTCTGTGGGCGGCGTGTAAGGTGCCTGCCCTTCGGCAAATCCCTTCACTGGCGTTTTTACCGGCGCAAGCTCTGCCACTGTTGCCGGCGCATGGCCACGTTCCAGCACCTTCATCTGCACATTTGCCACGTTGAACCGGCGCGGCGCGCGGCCGATCGGCCCGTCCGTCACCAAGGCCCCCAATACGCGCGTCACCTCGCCCAGATCGCTGCGCAGGGGCAGCAGGATGACTTTGGCGTCCATCGCTGGTCTGCCGATGCCTTTTTCGGCCGTCAGGGTCAGTTCCGCCACTTGCGGTCCGTCAAACACCAATTCCAGCGCATCTGTCACCGTGTTGCGGGCGGCAGGGGTGAAAAAGGATGTAAACGGCATGCCGCGCACTTCCATACCCAGCAGATCGTTCAAATGCATCCCCGACAGCCGGAACCGTCCTAGACCGGGGGCAATGCGTTCCAGAATAAAGGTATATTCCAGCGCCCGCTCAATCCCGCGCGGGTCAATCTCGCTTCGCAAAGGAACCAGACGGCCCATGCGCAGACCTTCCCAATAGGCCTCGATCTGTTTTATCTTGAGGAAACGCACCTGTTCCCTGAACCCCACCATTGAAATCACCTTGCGGCCACCCCTGAATTTACCCATGATACACACCCCGTGCCAAATGATACCCAAATCGCGGGCCGTCATTGTTGTGACAGGGTTATGTCTCTGTTAACCCTATGCTCACAATGCTTACCGCCAGGTTAATATGGCACGGTTTGTCTAAAATTGCGGGGGAAAAATTGTTAAATGGTTAACTGCCGATGATCACATCTATGACAGGGTTCGCCGCCCGAAATGGCGAAAGCGACGGGTTTACATGGGCTTGGGAGGTCCGCAGCGTCAATGCCAAGGGGCTGGATATCCGCCTGCGGGTGCCCGACTGGGTGGAGGGTCTGGAACAGGCCCTGCGCAAACAGGTCGCCAAATCGGTGGGGCGCGGCAATATCAACCTGACCCTGCGGGTGCAGCGCGACGAAGGGTCGACGCCGCTGAACCTGAACGAATCGCAACTGGCCCGCGTTTTGCAAGCCCTGTCGCGGATCGAGGACGCCGCCGCCGACAGTGATCTGACATTGGTGCATTGCACCGCCGCCGATGTGCTGGCGCAACGCGGGGTGATTGATACCTCTGTGGTGCAGGACGACACAGGCCCCTTGCTGGCGGCCCTGCTGGATGATCTGCCGCCACTGCTGGAGGATTTCACCGCCATGCGCCGCAATGAGGGGGCGGCGCTGGACAAGGTGATCCATGAGCAGATCGACCAGATCGAGGTCCTGACCAAAGCCGCCGCCAAAGCCGCAAAGGCCCGCCGCGATGATGTGGCCAAAACCCTGCGCGCAAATCTGGCCCGTGTGCTGGACAACTCCGATGGGGCCGACCCGGACCGCGTGGCGCAGGAACTGGCCATGTTAGCGGTCAAATCGGACGTGATGGAAGAACTGGACCGTTTGCGCGCCCATGTGGATGCCGCGCGTGATCTGATGGGCAAATCCGGCCCCGTAGGGCGCAAGCTGGATTTCCTGATGCAGGAATTCATGCGCGAGGCAAACACCCTGTGTTCCAAATCGCAATCGGTTGACCTGACACGGATCGGACTTGACCTGAAGGCGGTGATCGACCAGATGCGCGAACAGGTGCAGAATGTGGAGTGAACGATGAGCAACAAAAGACGCGGGTTACTGATCATCTTGTCCTCGCCCTCGGGTGCGGGGAAGTCGACGCTCTCCAAACGGCTGATCAACTGGGATCCGACAATCGGCTTTTCGGTTTCCGCCACCACCCGTCCGCCGCGCCCGGGTGAGGTGGACGGCAAGGATTACTACTTCAAATCCCACGATGAATTTGCAGCACTGGTAGACAGCGGCGAGATGCTGGAACATGCCGAGGTGTTCGGCAATTTCTACGGCTCGCCCAAAGGACCGGTTGAAAGCGCCATCAACGAAGGGCGCGATGTGCTGTTTGACATCGACTGGCAAGGCGGCCAACAGGTGCGCGCCTCTGCGCTGGGCAAACATGTGCTGTCGATCTTTATCCTGCCCCCCTCGATCGCCGAGCTGGAGCGCCGCCTGCACACCCGCGCGCAGGACAGTGACGAGGTGATTGCCACACGGATGAAGAAAAGCCGCGATGAAATCAGCCACTGGGACGAATACGACTATGTGCTGGTGAACGATGAACTG
The DNA here is from genome assembly GCF_003544895.1 of Profundibacter amoris. Lineage (GTDB taxonomy): Bacteria > Pseudomonadota > Alphaproteobacteria > Rhodobacterales > Rhodobacteraceae > Profundibacter > Profundibacter amoris. Next base: position 1,564,210 of record NZ_CP032125.1, on the reverse strand, counting down.
GATGAAACCGAAAACCGGCTGAAAACCATCATTCAGGCCGAACGGATGCGCAAAAGCCAGCAACCCTGGCTGATGGACCATATCCGCGCATTGAACAAGGAATTCGAGGAACGCCAATGACCCTATATGCCATCGACGGAAAATCCCCCACCCTGCCCGTTGAGGGCGACTACTGGATCGCGCCCGATGCCAACATCATCGGCAATGTGGTGCTGCAAACGGCCGCGTCTGTCTGGTTCGGCTGCACCCTGCGCGGCGATAACGAGCTGATCTTTGTCGGCGCCGGCAGCAATATTCAGGAAAACTGCGTGCTGCACACCGATCCGGGCTATGCCCTGACCATCGGCGCCAATTGCACCATCGGCCACAAGGCCATGCTGCACGGTTGCACCATCGGCAGCAATTCCCTGATCGGCATGGGGGCCACGGTGCTGAACGGCGCGCGGATCGGCAAAAACTGCCTGATCGGGGCCGGCGCGCTGATCACCGAAGGCAAGGAAATTCCTGACGGATCACTAGTAGTGGGCGCGCCGGGCAAAGTGGTGCGCGAGTTGGACCAGACGGCCATTCAGGGCCTGACCACAAGTGCCCTGCACTATCAGGAAAACATGCGCCGGTTTCGGGATGGTTTGACGGTGATTCAGGCCGGGGTTTAAGCGGATTTCTTTTTGCCGGTAACCGCCGCAAGGCCGCCATCCAGAAAAGAACTGACATTGGCTGGACCGAACCCGCAGTCCTCAAAACTGTCGCAGACATCCTGCGGGTCCAGTTTTCGCGCTTTGGAGGCCCACAGACGCAACGCCCCCGCCGCGAAAACCCCGCATCGGTAATCCGCGATTATCCGTTCCGCATGTGCCCCGTCAAATTCCGGCGTCGGAAACAGAACCGAGGCCGTGCCACCGGGCCTTAACACCCGCGCCACTTCGGTTAACAGTTGTTTGCCATCCGGCACCACATTGATCAGCGAGGACGACAGCACAAAATCGAACTGCTCTGCCCCCATCCCTGTTTGCGTCGCATCCCCGACCAGAAATTCAACCGCCCCCTTCCCGCCGGTGGCCCTTTTGATCATTTTTCCGGATCGGTCCATCGCGGTTACAACAACGCCGCTTGATGCAATATCGCGGGCAAAATTGCCCGGCCCGCATCCCAATTCCAGCAATTTGGCGTTTTCCCCGACTTTCAGCGCATCGAGCCAGTCGGTTAACGGGGATTTATACCATTCGTACCGGTATAGGCGCTCGAATAATGTGGGCGTATCAACGATTAACAATGCCAACGCCGGAAGTGTCGAAATGGTTCTAAGCATTGGTTATGGCATCCTTTATCACTGCATCTTGGCGGTTAGTCGCCCTAAAACGATCAACTGCATTACACATAAGCAGCAAGATTTCTTTTCGAAAGCCGTTACCAAAATGATAGTCGCTATCCAATCGACGGGGAACTTTTTAAAGGAATTGCCAAACACGAGCCTGCTGGAGTTATTTTGCAAGCTAATACAGTGTGTTAGAAACGTTTAGCTAACATAGAAATCAGGCGTGGTCCGCTTCAAATAAAAAAACATTCCTGCCATCAGGATCTTTGATAATCACACGCCACCCATCCCCGAAAGGCGCAGTTTGGGCAACTATGTTGTTTTGTGGCAATTTCAGACGGTCCAGATTGGCAACCTTTATGCCAACCATTGCCGATCCGCCGATGTCCCCGCCCTCGGACGGATAGATTTCCAGCGCCAAGGCGTCCAGTTGGCAACAGTAATGCTTTGGTCCCGCGCCATGTTGCTCGCTTTGAAACGCCAGCCCCAGTCCGGTGTAAAACGCCACGGTTTCAGACATATCCCGTGCATAAAGAACCAGAAATGAAACCGCACCAGCAGGCGTTTTGCGATCATCCCCCATGTTCGAACCCCGAACACACCACATCCTCGCAATATTTCGCCAGCGCCTTGCGCCCGTCGAAATCCGCCACCCTGACCGGCGGGTGATAGATCACCTCGACCGAGCCATTGCGCCGCACCGACAGTGTTTTCAGCAAATGCGGGGCCAGCTCCATATCGCCCCACCAGCCGTAAAACCGCTCTTCCTCGCCATCCGGTGCCGTGTATTTCACCGTCACCGGCTGAATATGCATGATATCGCGCAATTCCGGCACAAAGAACGCCTGAAAAAGCGTTGATTTAAAAGGAATAACCCGCAATCCATCGGTCGAGGTTCCTTCCGGGAAAAATAATAGTTTATGGCCCGCTTTCAGGCGGTCTTCAAAGATTTGCAAATGGATTTTTGCATCTTGCGGGCGGCGGGCGATAAACACCGTGCCCGTGGCCCGCGCCAGCCAGCCGATCAGCGGCCAACCGGCGACCTCGGATTTGGCAACAAAGTAGATCCGTTTTGCCGCATTCAGGGTGAATATATCCAGCCATGAGGCATGGTTGGCCACCACAGCCCCCTTTTGCTTCATCCGGTCCCCTGTAACGATCAGGCGCAACCCCATGATAAACAGGGCGGATTTGCAAACAAACTGGGTAATATAGGGGGTGATCGGCCGGTCCATCCCGAACAGCGGCCGCTCAACCAGACGCAGCAGCAGCAGCACCGCCAGCCCGACCAGAATAACCAGCAGCATCGGCACCACCCGCAGCACCACCCGAACCCGGCCCATTGGCGTCACCTTATAGGGCACCTCGGCCTCTTCGGGGTACCACATCCCGCTCATCCGTGCCGCCCTTTGGTATAAAGCGTGCGGTTCTTTTCGCTGATATTCTGCGTATCCATCAGCAAAAACACATCGGTGGTGTTGAAACTGTGATCAATAAACGCGCCCTCGCCCACATAACCGCCCAGCCGCAGATAGGCCTTTATCAGCGCCGGCATGGCACGGGCAGCGGCGCGGCGGTCGATCCGGTCGACCGGCAGCAAATCCATAGTCTGGAAATAGGGTTCCAGCACCCGGGCCCGCATCTCTTCGGGGGCAAGGTGGTAATGGTGCAAACAGGCAAGCGGCTCACGGATGGCATTGATGTCGGTGCCATGGAAGCTGGCCACCCCGAACATCACCTCGATTTCATGTTCCAGCACATAGGCGCCAAGGCCGTTCCACAACACATACATCGCCCGGCTGCCGCGATAATCGGGATGCACGCAGGATCGGCCCAGTTCCATCAACCGCCGGCCGCTGGATTTGATCGCGCTCAGGTCATATTCGTCCTCGGAATAGAACCGCCCGGCCTTTTCGGCCATATCCCCGCGCAACAGACGGTAAACCCCGACGACATGCTTGTCCGAGCCTTCAGGCTGAGTTTTGTCGATCAGCAACAGGTGGTCAAAGAAGTCGTCAAACTCATCTTTCTCCAGCCGTGCCTCATGGTCCACCAGCGGGCCATCCCCGCCCAGTTCCTGAATAAACACCTCGTAACGCAGCCGCTGGGCAGCGTGCAGATCGGCCCTGGACTGTGCAAGGCGCAATTCGAATTTCTTGTCTTCGAAGGTCATTTACCCATCACATCCGGTGTCCAAACACTGGCCCAACTTCTACGAATTGCGCCCTGAAATAGCAACAGATTGCCCGCACAGCGATTGACTCGCGCCTAAGCTGTGCTAGCGTTAATGGCAACCCGCCATGCAAGAACCTCAAGGATCCACCAGCATGAGTTCAATCTCGCTCCCGACAATAACAACCTTGCCTGCATGTTCAAAATTAACGGTTATTTTACCATTTATCCGTGATTGTACCTGTCCAAGGCCCCACTCGGGCCGGGTCGGGTGTTTCACCAACATGCCCGGTTCCAGTAATTCATTCATAAGGACGCCCCCTTTCGCAGGACAGGAAGTTAGACCATGACCACACAAAGCACCATCGCCGCCCTGATCGGCTCGCGTATCTGTCACGATCTTATCAGCCCTCTGGGGGCGATTGGCAACGGGGTTGAACTGCTGGGCATGGCGGGATCGGTGGACGGTCCGGAAATGGCGCTGATCAGCGAAAGTGTTGCCAGTGCCAATGCCCGCATCCGGTTTTTCCGCATCGCGTTTGGCGCGGCAAGTCCGGGGGCCATGGTCGGTCTGTCCGAAATCACCTCGATCCTGCGCGATATGGGGGCGGCCGGTCGGGTGCAATATGACTGGAACAGCGAAAACAGCCTGTCCCGTTCCGAAGTAAAGCTGGCCTTTTTGCTGATCCAGTGTTTCCAAAGCGCGATGGCTTTTGGCGGCACCGTCAAAGTGCGTCAGGGGCCGGATGGCTGGCGGCTGGCCTGCACGGCTGACAAAATGAACATTGATCCGGAAAAATGGGAAATGCTGGTTTCACCGGTCAACAAAGTTGATCTGTCTCCGTCCGATGTTCACTTTGCGCTGGTTCCCGATGCGGCTCTACAGGCAAACCGCGCCCTGAAAACCGACCTGCGGGAAGGCACGATTGCCTTGTCTTTTTAACCCTGCTTCCAAATGGTTCAAATATCCCCGCCGGAGGCATCGCACCCCGTCAGGGACGCGCGGGGCGACGCCGTCAGGCGGCGCAACCCCTTAGAACATGTCGCACCAAATCGAATTCGTCGACACGCTCTAGGCGCGCACTGCCCCGTCGCCTGTAACGATATATTTGAAACTAGTCAGTTGCTCGGCCCCGACCGGTCCGCGGGCGTGCATTTTACCCGTCGCAATACCGATTTCCGCCCCCATACCGAATTCGCCACCATCGGCAAACTGGGTCGAGGCATTATGCATCAAAATCGCACTGTCCAGCCGCTCGAAAAACCGTGCGGCCGCAGCCGCATCCTCGGCCATGATGGCATCGGTATGGTTGCTGCCGAATTCACGGATATGGGCAATCGCGGCGTCAATATCATCCACCATTTTGGCGGCAATGATTGAATCCAGATATTCCATGCCGAAATCCTCATCGGTTGCGGGTTTGCTACCCTGCAACCCCTCTCCGGCCCGCACCTCGATCCCCGCCGCGATCAGATCGTCAATCACCTGCTGGCCCAGCCCTGCCGCATCCCGATGCACCAGCAAACATTCCGCAGCACCACAAATCCCCGTGCGCCGCGTCTTGGCATTCAGCACCACCTTGCGGGTCTTATCCGGATCCGCCGAAGCATCGATATAGACATGCACAATACCCTCAAGATGGGCGAACACCGGCACGCGGGCCTCGCGCTGCACCAGCCCGACCAGACCCTTGCCGCCGCGCGGCACGATCACGTCGATACTGTCGGTCATGCGCAGCATTTCCTGCACCGCCGCCCGATCCCGTGTCGGCACGCGCAAAATGGCGTCCGCGGGCAGACCGGCTGCCTTTAGCCCCTGCACCAGACAGCCGTGGATCGCGCCAGAGGAATGGAAGCTTTCCGAGCCGCCGCGCAGGATCACCGCGTTGCCCGCCTTCAGGCACAAGGCACCCGCATCCGCCGTCACATTCGGGCGGCTTTCATAGATCACGCCGATCACCCCCAAAGGTGTGCGCACCCGTTTGATATGCAGGCCACTGGGCATGTCCCATTCGGCAATCACATCACCCACCGGATCCTTTTGCGCCGCCACTGTGCGCAAGCCCACCGCCATCGCGGCAATCCGGTCTCGATCCAGCATCAACCGGTCCAGCATCGCCGCTGTCAGCCCCTTGTCACGGCCATAGGCCATGTCTTTTTCATTGGCCGCCAGAATATCGTCCGTATTGGCAATAATCGCATCAGCCGCCGCCATCAGTGCCTTTTCCTTGGCCTCGGAACTGGCAAACCCCAGTTCGGCCGAGGCCGCTTTGGCGCGGGCGCCCAGATCGGCCATCATGGTTTTGATTTCATCGCTCATAAGATTCTATGCCTCCGGCGGGGATATTTGGACGAAAAAGAAACAGTTACAAGACCATATCGTCACGGTGGATCAGGGCAGTGCGTGGCTCGTAGCCGAGGATTTTCTCGATCTCGTCAGAACGGCGCCCCTTGATCAATTGCGCCTCTTGCGCGGTATAGCGCGACAGGCCCGCGCCAAGCGGGGCACTATCAGGACCAAGGATGGTCAGCGGATCGCCCCGGCCGAAATCCCCCGTCACGGCCGTCACACCGGCGGGCAGCAGCGAATTGCCACGGGCCAGCGCGCGGGCGGCACCGGCGTCTACCGTCACTGTGCCCTTGGGCTTCATTGCGCCAATCCAGCGTTTGCGGGCGGTTTGCGGATCGTCCACGGGCGTGAACCAGGTAGCATTCGCGCCGTTTTCCAGCGCGCTCAGCGGGCGCAGGGCAAAGCCGTTGCATATGGCCATACCACAGCCCGCCGCCATCGCGGTTTTCGCGGCCATCAGTTTGGTTTTCATCCCGCCCTTGGACAGACCGGAGCCCGCATCCCCCGCCATCGCCTCGATTTCCGGCGTGATTTGTTTGATCACATCATAGCGTTTGGCACCCGCATCCTGCGCGGGATTGGCGTTATAGAATCCGTCAATGTCCGAGAGCAATATCAACTGGTCCGCCCCCACCGTCACCGCCACCTGCGCCGCCAGCCGGTCGTTGTCGCCATAGCGGATTTCGTCGGTGGCGATGGTATCGTTTTCATTGACGATCGGCACCACGCCCAGTGACAGCAACTGTTCCAGCGTGGCGCGGGAATTCAGATAGCGGCGGCGGTTGGCACTGTCTTCCAGCGTCACCAGCACCTGCGCGGTGGTGATGCCGTGGGGCGCCAGTTCTTCTTCGTAAGCGCGGGCCAGACGGATTTGGCCAACAGCGGCGGCGGCCTGGGATTGTTCCAGCGCCAGTTCTGTTGCAGGCAAGCCCAGCACCCCGCGCCCCAGCGCAATGGAACCAGAGGAAACCAGAATAACATCCGCCCCCTGCCCGCGCAGCCATGCCACGTCTTGCGCCAATGAATGCAGCCATTCAGCCCGCAAATCGCCCGTGTCGCGGTCCACCAGCAAGGCAGAGCCGATCTTGATCACCAAACGTTTGGCATGGGTCAGGGATGCCATTGGGCTTCCTCCCCGCTGTCGTCCTCCGACCCGGCCGCCTCGGCCTTTTTGATCCGCAATTTGTCTTCGGTGATCTCGGCCCGAACCGCACGTAAAACGTCGATCAGCCCTTCGCCAGACACGCCCGACATCATAAAGACGGGGCCACCCACAGCGGCCTCTAGTTCGGCGCGTTTTTCGATGCGTTCTTCATCATCCAGCGCGTCTATTTTGTTCAGCGCGGTTACGCGGGGCTTGTCGGCCAAATGGCCGCCATATTGCTCCAGCTCGTTGATGATCACGCGGTAATCTTCGGCCACATCTTCGCTGGTGGCATCCACCAGATGCAGCAGAACCGAGCAGCGTTCGACATGGCCAAGGAACCGGTCGCCAATGCCGCGCCCTTCAGAGGCACCGGCGATCAGGCCGGGAATGTCGGCCATCACGAATTCGGCGTTATCCACACCGACCACGCCCAGATTGGGGTGCAGCGTGGTGAAGGGGTAATCGGCAATCTTGGGCCGCGCGTTGGATGTGGCGGCCAGAAAGGTGGATTTGCCAGCGTTGGGCATGCCCAGAAGGCCCGCGTCGGCAATCAGTTTCAGGCGCAGCCACAGGGTGCGTTCGACCCCTTCCTGCCCCGGATTGGCGCGGCGTGGGGCGCGGTTGGTGGGGGATTTGAAATGCAGGTTGCCAAAGCCGCCGTTGCCGCCCTTGGCCAGCAACACGCGTTGGCCTACCTCGGTGATATCGGCGATAACGGTTTCTTCGTCCTCGTCCAGAATTTCACAGCCCACAGGCACCCGCAGGACAATATCGTCGCCATCGGCACCGGTGCGTTGCGCGCCCATGCCGGCTTGGCCGTTTTTGGCAAAGAAATGCTGCTGATAACGAAAATCGATCAGCGTGTTCAGCCCGTCCACGCCTTCGACCCAGACATCGCCACCACGGCCGCCATCGCCACCGTTGGGACCACCGTATTCGATGTATTTTTCACGCCTGAACGACACACAGCCGCCGCCGCCGCCGCCCGAGCGGATGTAAACTTTGGCTAGATCGAGGAATTTCATGGATTTTCGGCCTTAAATAATTGTCTGTCTTGGGCATGTCGCGCCCGATCGAATTCACTATCCGGTTGGGCACGACACGCTATAGGCGATAGAACAGAAAGCGTCCGGCCTCAAGCCTCGTCCATCTTCCTGATATAGGTCCATGTCGCCACCGTGGCATCGCGGGCCACTGAAAAGCTCTCGGCATCGCCGATATATTCGAACCCCGCGTTGGTCAGAACACGGGCTGATGCGGGGTTGTCCTGAAACACCTCGGCAAAGATCGTTTTGCACACTTTTGGGTTGGCGTCGATCAGGGCATTGACCGCTTGCGAGGCATAGCCGGTGTTCCAGAAAGCCGGTGCAATCCAGTAGCCGATTTCGGCCTGCCCGCGTTCGATACAGGTCAGCCCGATCACGCCCAGCAATTCTGCGTGCCCATGGGCCGAGCCATCTAGAACCCAGACATCCTCGCGGCGATCATCCGCGGTGACACGCGCGATAAAGGCTTCAGTGGTGCCTGGTGGCAACGGGTGCGGGATCGAGGTGGTCGAACGCGCAATCCTCTCGTCGCTTGAGTAAAGCTCTAGCAGACCGGCATCTGATTTGCGCAACGGGCGCAGGGTGAACCGTTCGGTATCAATAACCGGCAGGTTTATAATCTGTTCAAGTCTCATGCTGGCCCTCCTTTTGGGTCGCATCTGGATCAGATGGCGATTGTGATGCCCTGTTACAAGACATCTTATAATCACCGGGCCTTCAATCTACTGTGACACTGGAGCGATTTTTGGGCGCAATAATGTCGAAAAAGCAAAAGGACCGGTGTTGCCACCGATCCCTTTAAAATCTTACCATAAGGTTTCGGCTTATTCAGCGGCCTCCGCTGCCGGAAGGACCGAAATAAATGTGCGGCGTTTAAGGCCTTTGTGGAAGGTCACCTGACCTTCGACAGTTGCAAAGATTGTGTGATCCTTGCCCATGCCTACACCTTGGCCCGGCCACATCTTTGTGCCGCGCTGACGCAGGATAATGTTGCCTGGAATGACAGCTTCGCCGCCATATTTCTTAACACCAAGGCGGCGACCGGCAGAGTCGCGACCGTTGCGGGATGAACCGCCTGCTTTTTTATGTGCCATCTCGTCTCTCCTTAGCCTTTAGCCAGTTTCTTGGCCTGATCGACCCAGCCTTCGCGCTCGATACGGCCTTTGAACGACAGTTTCCCGTCCATATCAGCAATATCGGCTTTAGACCAGCCCGCGATCTGGGCAAATGTGGTTACGCCGTTTTCATTCAGCTTCTTTTCCAGTGCCGGGCCAACGCCTGACAGCTTCTTCAGATCGTCAGCACCCGTAGCGGCCGGTTTGGCGGCGGCCTTTTTGGCGGGCTTGGCGGCAGGTTTTGCGGCCGGTTTGGCTTCTGCCTTGGCTTTGGCCGGTTTAGCGGCCGGTTTGGCAGGTGCCTTGGCCTTCTTCGCCGGTGCTGCCTTGACAGGCTTGTTGCTGGCGGGCTTCAGGGCAGCCAGCGCAGCAGCCGAAACCGACCCCGTGCCAACAGCTTCTTTTACACCCGACTTGTCAGCGCCTTTTTCCAGGATCTCGGTGATCCGGACCAGCGTCAGCTTTTGACGGTGGCCTTTGGTGCGCTTGGAGCCATGCTTGCGACGACGCTTGACAAAGTGGATCAGCTTTTCGCCTTTGATCTGGTCGACCACATCGGCCTGAACGCCCGCACCTTTAACAGTGGGTGTGCCGATTGTGTTGCCAACCATCAGAATTTCGTTGAACTGGACTTTTTCGCCCGCATCCGCCGCAATACGTTCGATCCGCAGGACATCGCCTGCCTGAACCTTGTATTGCTTGCCGCCGGTTTTCATAACCGCAAACATCTGGTATTCCTTCATTTCATCCGCGTTCTGTGGCCGCCCCGATTGGGGTGTTTTGCCAGTATCGGCGCCTCGAACTGCGCGCCCCCTCGGGCGTCATTTCATAAACCTGACAAGGGAAGCCTTGCCAAGATGCGCGCTTATCCGGGAAATAGGGATATAAGTCAAGCGTTATGAGTAAGGGAATATAGGGAAATGCGTATTATTTTGACAGTGGCTGTTCTGGCATTGGGTGGTTGTGACATGGGCCATCTGGGAAACCCGTTGATGTGGCCCGGCATGGCAGTTGGCAGTGCGGTGGAAAACTCCACCTATAATGCACGGCGCAAGAAGGTTTCCGACCATGTCAATGCGCACCAGTTTGAAATTCTGACCGATATCGGTGTCGGGGGTGGTCCGGCGCTGGACAAGGCCTTTGATCTGGCACGGGTTCATAAAACCAACCGGCCACAGCTACTGCGCACGCTGCAAAAGGAAATCGCCATGTATCGCCCCAACACCGCCAAGGCCCGCGAACAGCTGGTGATCGCGCTGATGGTCAACGGCGGATAACCATCACAGATCTTCGCCGTGCATGAATTGCGCCGCGGTCAGCCCCAGCGCTTTGGACACATTCACCGTCACCCCGTCATAGGCCGCAAACAGCGCCGCATTCAGCGCGCGGCCTGCTTTGCTGGCCGAAAAATTGATATAGGCCCGCAAATCGTCATCACTCAGCGGTTCATAGGCCAACAGCATATAGGAATAGAGCCATTCGGTTGAATCCAGCCGGATTTCCTCTTCCTGCGCCCAGACTTCTTTCAGGACATCGGCGTCCGAAGGGGCCGGATCAAAGGCGCGCCCCTGGATCATGCCGGTATAAAAGGCATAGCTGGCGTTCAGGGCCGACATGACGTTGAATTCAACCAGATCATTGGCATCTACCAGTTCGTTCAACAACCGCATCCGTTCCGAGCCCTCTTCGGACAGGGCGTGAAACCGCTCTTTGCTGGCGTTTTCGATGGTCTTGTCCAGCAAGGCCTGTCGCGCCTCTAGCTCCAGCGCGGCGATCTTTGCCCCCGTATCCGATTCAAAAAACGCAATCATCGCGTCAATGTCCGCACCCTTCAGTCCGGATTTGAATGCCGGCAGGAAGGTTAACCAGATACGGTCGGGTTGATAGATTTCGTTTATCGCCCGCTGCCAGCCAATCCCCCCTGCCCCGCCCAGCATCTCGCGATCCAGATCGTCACCATAGGTTATGCCTTCTTGCCGCATCACATCGAACATCGGTTGCAGGTGCAGCAGGTTGGCCAGACGTTCGACCTTGGTTGCGTCCTGTGCATTTGCCAGCGGTGCCAGCGATATAAACAGTAATATCAGGAAAAAACGCTTCAACATTGGCCACCCTGTCGGTTTTCGCATTCCACCTGTGTATAGAGACAATTGCCGACACTTGAAAGCCATCCGGTTTCCCATCCGGATTGCTAAATTTATGTGACCGGTCAAGGAATCCGGATTCAGGCCATTTTTCTATTGTGTCCGCCGCAAGCTGCCCTTAGATACAGCCACGGTTCGACAACAGTCGCCAATCACGCGGAGAGGTGCCGGAGTGGTCGAACGGGGCGGTCTCGAAAACCGTTGTGGGTGCAAGCCTACCCAGGGTTCGAATCCCTGTCTCTCCGCCATTTCACACTTGCCTATGTGAAGACCCTCTAACACCTTGAATGGTAAGGACGTTTTTGGGGTTCGAAGTCCTTCATTTCGGCAGTATGCAATACGCTCGGAAAAGGCCAATTTCAGCACAGTTCTTTTAAGGGTCAACTGACCTGATTCCCATAGTTTCCAAGGGTTTGCGAGGAAGTTGGTGGCGAGTTCGAACAAATCGTCGAAGCTATGCGCTGGCTTCACACCATTTTGCTGTTTTTCGGCTAAAACCAACTTATCAGTCTCCAGTTTTGATAGGCGTTTTTCGTATGCAGCAATAACGCGCGGGTTTTCGGTTTCCACGATGCGATCCAGCAGGCTTTCAATTTTCTTATCCACTTGCACCGCTTCACGCTTAAGGCCGTGCAGCATGGTCTCAGCCTGCGCCATGCGTTGCGCCCAGACATCTTTGAACATTGCCGTTACCAGAGCATACAAGCCCTCAGTGGGCTGTAGAGCGCGCACGACCTCGGCAAAGTCACCTTCCAGTACATCACGGCGGATCGACTTGCGATAGCTAACGCAGCCTTTGGTTGGGCAGAGATAATACGGATGTTTCTTTTTGGTCTTACTGGTGGACCAGCAAGCAGTAAGAGGTTTTTCGCAGTCGTTACAAAGAACAAACCCACGCAAAGGAAAGTCTGCGCTGATATCTTTGCGCGCGGGAACGCGTGCAGCTTCCTTCATACGCCGTTGAACGGTTTGGAAGGTTTCCAGTGAGATCAGACCCTCATGGTGGCCTTTGCGCAAGGACACATCCCAATCAGGGGCTTCCACATAACCCGCGTAATGCACACGGCGCATCAGGCGGACAACTTCTTCATAACGCACAAAGCCGGTGCGGCGATCCTTGGGAAAATCAGGCTGGTTTTCAAGAAAGCGTTTAACCTCGCCTTGGGTTTCAAACCGACCCGAGGCAAAGCCTTCCAAGGCTTCCTGAATGATCGAAGCCATTGGTTCGTCGCGCACCAGTAGTTTGCCATGTTCTTTGGTTTTTTCGTAGCGAAAGCCCGGCGGAGCGTGAAACACCCAATACCCGTTCATAACACGAGCGCGCATGCGGTTTTTGGTTTGCTCACCATTCTTTTGACGCTGGTGTTGTGACACTGATGCCAGAAGGTTTTCGATCAGGATTGAATCGCTATCTTCACCAAAGGTGATGGATGGACTTTCAAGTGTTCCGCCGGTCTCTTTCAGAGCGCGGCGCAAAGCCCAATGCCCTTCGATATCACGAGCAAAGCGGCTGATATCATCAATGACTACAACCACGCCTTCGATTTTTGATTTCCGAACATAATCCAGCATGGCATTAAACGAAGGCCTTACGGAAGAACCGCCGGATACTGCCTTTTCATAGAAAGTTTCGACAACTTCATAACCTTTGCGCGTGGCGTATTCACGGCAGCGCGTTTCTTGAGATTCTAATCCGTGCCCTTCTTCGACCTGCATCTTGCTGGACACACGACAATAAATTACGGCTTTAGTTGGTGTTTGGCTTGTTGTCATTCTTGACTCCCTTCTTGCGCCGAGTTCTGTAATCGACCAGATTGCCGATCAGCGGATGCGTTAAATATCTTCTTGGAATTCTTTGGAGATGTTAGCACAGACGCCGATTGTTCGGCGATAAACTTGGCGATTTCCAGCTGTTGCTCACAAATATTGCCAGCAGCTTGCTGGACTGGGTGTATCCCGAAGCCAAGATCGACAGCACTGACAACGAGTGCCAAGAGGGATTCCAGAAACGTCCGCTTTTCCCCATCTGAAAGGTTGCTTTCATCCAGATACTTGCCGTAAAGCTCCCAATCAATGGTCAGCGTTGGCGGAGCTTTCTTTGCCACACCTACCTCTGATTTCATCTTGCCTGTTTTATCCTCTGTCATTCTGTCTCCGTTTCTTGTCTTTCTCCATTTTACTGCCCGCACATTGCGAACATAAGCAGAACAGGATAGACATTTATTCCTAGAAACGCAATATTTATTGCGTTTCCATAGTGTTAACTGGTGACTACGTCCGCTTGAGGGACTGCGTTTGTTCACGTTTCACCTCACGCGCCTGTTGCTCAGCCTCACGCTCAGGCACAATGAATTTTTTCTCCAGAGCCTTGCCGAAATCATACAATTCACGGCCCTCTATTTCACGATAGGCCATTGTCATCAGCTCTTTGGCACCGGTTTCAGTAATGTTGAGCTTTTCTGCCAATGCACCGCCGACATAATCATAGGCACGGTAAAACGGCATGGTGTCGCCATCACGGATCAACGGTTCAATCATTCTGGCATATTCGAACGCATCCTTTTGTGCCGTCTCAGGCAGGTTTTCTTGCCGCTCTTTTAGGCCCAGTCGCATTTGGTTCATTGTTTCGCCGTAGTGCTCTTTGAATTGATCACGAATGATCATCTCAGCCTTCATGGCATCGAACTTTTCTCCACGCGCAAAAGCATGGGAATAGTCGGTCAGTTTTTCGCGAAATTTTCCATTTTTACGAATGCCGCGATGCATGATTTCGGTCAAAGACCTACTTTCATCAGATTGACTGTCCGACAATTTCTTGTTGGTAGGGGTATGGCGCGCCTTGGTTGCGAACTCTTGAATATTATCTGTCATAGTAGTTTCCTTTTTGTGGTTTCTATTGGCTTTCATTATTGCTGCCTTAGTTGGTAATTTTGGCGCTTTGGATTGATCATTTCATGGCACGTCAACCCTACCGCCGCCGCTCCGGCCCCGCGCGCCGATCTGCTGCGCGCTGAAAATCCTTGCGTGGTTTTTCGCGCTGTTCCTTGGTCAAAGCGTCACGTTGTTCGGCAGTTACAACCAGAGTATCTAGCTCTTGGGTTTCACGGCTTGCCAGTTGCGATATGCGGCGAGAGTGATCATGTTGCACATCGCGGTGCGCCTGCCGTGTCAGTGCGGACTTATCGAAGTTATCCGAGCCAAACAGGCGATGTTTTAGCGTTCGATCTTTTACGCCCGCCTTATCAATGCGCACCTGCAATGCCTTTTCGACACGGGTTTTATAATCGCGTTTGTAGAGCTTTTCCTGCTTGTTGCCCTCGCGGGCATACCGCTTGGTGATTTCACTCATTTTCTCCAGATCAGCAGGGCGCGTCAGGTTTTTGGCTCTTTGGCGAAAGCTCGCCAGATCGAAGGTTCGTTTCAGGTCTTCTGTGATGCTGGACATCGCAGTCTCCTTTGTTTTTCGGGCAGGTTTACGGCTAAATTTGCGTCGCAGAATCTGCTTGTGATACTCTGTGTTCATGAGAGATTTTGAACATGTACAGGACGTTGAAGAGTGGCTTGAGCCAATGAATTGGAACGAGTTTTTTGTTAAACTCAGCCCTTATGGCGTTGATGCCGAAATACGGGCGGATTGCGAGATAAGCGTTGCCAATGGTGGATCGCAGGATACGGTGCTTTCGGTCATAAAGAGTTTGATGCGGATCGAGTTGACCAAGGAACTTGGCCTTAAACGCCGCCCGATCACGCCTTGGGTGCAGTTGGTGGAATAGCATTAACGCCCTCCTTCCTTGAAGAAGGCGACATAACCGCAACGCCCATTTGAGGCGGGAACGGTGTGCACCCCATATGGCCCCCAAAACGTGCATGACGTATAATGACGCGCACGGAATGGATCATATGCGTTGCCGTTATCCACGAATTCATACGACCAGATTACGTGAGGAAGCCCGACAGTGACGAAGCCGCCGTAAAGGGCTAAAGGCACCAAAATCCAATAGAAGAAGCTCAGGCGAAAGAAACGAGGTTTCATTTTCGGTCTCCTTTTTTGATATCAAGGGTTACGCGTGGATCAGCCGCGCGTTGCGGGCCTTCAAGTGGATTATCGGCCAACTCGCCATGGCAAAACGGCGCAATCTGGTGTTGCTGGATTTTGCGGCAATGAAAAAAACCAACATCCTTAATGTGCAGGATTTGTTCATCCGGTTTCAGGCGCATCAGACGTTCGGCTGAAAACATCCGGTCTTTGCTGGTGCCGATATTGCCGGTGTAATCCAGTTGCCCGGAATTGAACCCAAGGCTTTTATTGATAACCTGCGATTCTCCCATAGCGCGGCTCACCCGCTCCGCCTCATCGAACGACGAAAATCCGAACCACTGCTTAATCACCGCGTTTTCTTCAATCGTGGCGGTTTCTTTATCGCCATAAGCGCGTTGAAGCTCCGAACGGCTTTGGACAATAAAGTGGCAGTTGCCACCAAATCCGCGCATGACAGTTAGGGCTGACACAAGGGCTTTTAATGGCGCATTTGTTGCTTCATCTAGGATGAAATCGACTTGGCCTTGGGCATCAGAAAGCAAGGCTTCGACAAAACTTTGCAGGTGCGATGCGTAATGTGCTCCAAGGCGTGACATATGCCGCTGCGGGCCAACAATGAACACGATATATTTTTCAAGCAACAACTGGGAATGGGTGACATCGATATCCACCCCTGCGTGGTGCAAAGGACTGCCCGCACTATAAATGCGAAGAGATTTGATCGCCGAACCACGGTGTTGACCGAAATGTTCTTTGTTATTTTTAGCCATATCGACGATATGCGCGCCAAGTGCAGAAAGCACTTCATCGCCTTCTTCTTTTTCGACCTTGGCGGCGCTGAGTAAAATGTCTGGGTTTGCCAGCATTGCCCAAACTCCGCCCGGAACAGCGAGTTTGGGGTGACGTTTCAGCAGAGCCAATTCGGCAAACTCTTGAAGTGTTCTGGGTTCACTCCTCCAATATTCGTTTCGAACATCATTTTCCGGCTCAGAAATCAAAGCGTGATTTGCGGTTTCCGTGGCAAAGACCAGTTCGCCATTATTGCTTTTATGCGCGGCAATCATTCCACCAAACGGATTGATCGAAACGCGGTACGGGTTGTCTTTGCCCAGAACGCCAAAATCATCAATTATTGCAACCTTGCGCCCGAATCTAGCGCAGGTATCAGCACACTGGGCGGCAATTTCACCGTTTTTGCAATCGTTCACAATAACGGCGCGACTATGATCACCCATGAGAGACAACAACCAAGGCACCGCACCCGCCGTGGTTTTCCACGAGCCAGCCGAAGCCATCAGCAAGCTGTGGCTGGGCTTTGGTGCAATAATTGGCGTGTCATTTTCAAGCGATGTGGCCAACAGGCGTCCGAACGGTACGCTCATTTGATCATCCCCGCTTTTTTGAGGTCATCAACACTTGCCAACTCCGATGGTTCCGCCACGCGGTTTGCTTCTTCAAATTCAGCAAATTCTTTATCACGGGCATAAAGCTTGAACATAATCATGATGGCTTTGATCAGCATTGCTGGTGCGGTAATACCAAGCGAAATGCTCATCAGCCCAAAACCCCACCACTTGAGGCTATCAGGCCAGATCAGCCACGCGCCAACCGCGTAAGAAAACGCGCCCAGCAGATACATGTTGATTTTGAACACCGTGCCACGGCTGGATTTACGCGGATTCATGGCGCGCCTCCTTGCTTTCCCAAACGCGAGTAATTTCGGCATGGATGGATTTCAGGTGTTTGGTACTGCCCCAGACGGCACCAGACAGCTCACTTCCGCGCAGATCACGCGAGACGAGTTTCAGCTGGCCAATACGTGCCGCGCCAATGAGCAATGCGGTTGCGCTGCCAATAATTATGGCAATTTCATCGGGGAATAAAATACCCCTGAATGCAAAACAGAAAGCACAACTACCAATCACTGGCACCAACGAGATTGATAACAGCGGACGTTGAACATCCGCCGCAGTTATACTGTCCAAAAGGTAGCTACTACGATGCGTTACAAGCGTATTGTTTTTGATTTTTGCGGTGTTGAAATTCATATCCGCCTCCTATTCACTGGCGCATTGCGGCGAGCGCAAAGCACGGGTTAATTCTGATTGAATGTTGCGGACCTGAGGCGGAACTATTGCCCGTGCCGATCCAGAATAAATTGCAAGCGGGATGATTTGTTCAGCCTGATAAACCGCCGTCGCGCATTCGCATCTGGAACCAGCTTGCGACGCGGCGCGCTCAATACGCCTATCATCGGCTTCACGAGCGCGGCGCTCCTGTTCGCGCAAAGCATTTGCGCCCGGAATTGGAATTTCAAAGTTTCCGTAGTTACGACACAGGTCTTGCCCGTCTCGACCAAAGAGCAATCCAAAGGTGGACTGGCAATCAAGCTCAGGAACCACCGTTACAGGTGGCGGTTCCCGCCTCGCAGAAATATCTGCCTGTAAATTGGCCTCACAAATCGCAGGCCATTTCATTTTTGCCATTTCCCTGTCATTCACGAATGAGCCAGCCCCAAATACATGGATAACCGCGTAAACACCGACCCCAAGAAAAACACTGGGACTAATCGGAAAGTTGCTGAAATCAATTGGCATCGACCAACTCCTCTTCTGGCAAGGGTTTGATCTGACCGTTTGTAGAAGCCTTACAGGCCACCACAAACCGAGTTTGGTTATAGTCGCTAAATGTGCGTCCCATCACGAACGCCCTCCACCATTGCGGTGAGAATGGCGAGAACGGTTGCTGACATGGCGCGTAGGGTTGCGATCATCCAACAAGTTTTGGTTCAAAAATCCGACAAGGTTCTCGCCCTCTGGTGCAATCACTTCGTCGTCTGGATCATCGCGATATCCCTGCCATACCAGCACCATCAAGGTGATCGTCCAAAGGATCAGGCCAAACGCTATATCTACGCAAAAAGTGATTAGCGCGATTGGCAGAAAATGCCCCATATAGGCAAAGGTATCGGTGACGCCAGTTTTACGAGGAAATTCTGGACGCGTTTGATCCCCAGTTTCCAGCTTGCGCAAAACCGCATCCAAACCATGGGCATATCCATCCATCAGGTTACTCAATGTGCGGGTGGCAACGGGACGCTCAGCAACTACCCGCCCGTTTTCCAACTCGCTGATATAACCCTCAAGCAAGCCTGTTGGAATTGCCGCATCTAGCTGGCTCACAGCTTGACCACGTTCGGTATCAATCGCCTGCAACAATTTGCGTCGCTCAGTCGTGTTGAGATCAGGGTCCGTTACAATGTCCTGATATTGCGAACCTAGATCGTTTAGGGCGCGAAGGGCGGATTTACGATCTACTTCGCCCGCTTCAACTTGATCAAGGATGCTGCCTGCGCGTTGACGTTCCGCAGCAACTGCGAAGGACACACGGCCTGCACCACCAGAGCCACGCAAACTCAGGCATGAGGTTGAAATTTCGCAAGATTCCTTAGCAATCAGATCATCCTGAATGGAGCGCATAACTGGAACAAGACGACCAGCCTCAGCCGCTATCTGGGCGCGATCATCAACAAAGCGGGCGTAGTCACGATTGTGCTCTTCCAAACGCAATGTTTCGACATCTGGCAAAACCATGCCGGAATAAGTCGCCCCCCACATGCCCGCACCAACAAGCGCTATGGCCGAAACACTCAACAATCCGGCACCCGGCATTCCTAGCGAGGTCAACGGCGCGCCTTTGTCGATTGCCAAACGGTTGACGCCAAGTGAGGCAAGCAAAGCGCCCGTTCCAAGCAAAACACCTTTGGCAATTGCAGTTACGCCGTCTCCATTGATCAGATTTGGCAAAGCCAAGGCAAACATGCCCGCGCCAACAATCGAAAGGCCAGTGACTGCCTTTGACGCAAGCGGCGCGCTCTTTCTTGGTTTCATGCGTTTTTTGGGTTGCTTGGGTAGATTTGATTTAGTGTTGTTCATAATAGGTTCCAATACGAGAGAAATGGTTTTGGGACCGCCAATAAACTGATCGTTTTTGTTGACGCATGCTCATTTCCACGAGCACTTCTCTGGCATACGCTGGATCGCAGTTCAGAGCCGCTGAACAAGTATTGAAGGTATTGAACTTTTGCTGAAGATTTGCTCAACTAATCGGCGGTCGTTGACATTTTCAGGGATTAAAATGAGTTTGATGGAAAGTTAACCAAGGAAGTCTTATTGCTTAACAATCAAAAATCGATTTGTGCCGCTTTACGTTTTGAGCCTGAATATCGCTTTCGGCTATGGCAGGCACTAATTGATGATATTGAATTACTCGGAGTCGGACATGGGAAGTATCTTGATCAAATCCACGATAGTTTCTCTATATGGCATGAAACTGGGTATGATTTTCACCATCCCAACGGAAATCCCATTGATTTAGATGCGCTAACCAAGGATGATTTGTATGGGTTTATTCGCGGTTATAAATCTGGAGCGAGTGGCCCCACCAGAAAAATTTCTCATAACAAGGTGGCGGTTCTAGATGTATTCTTAAAGGCTAAATACCCTTACCTTGTTGCCGCGTTTGATCAGTCAAAGGCGTTTGAAACACTATTACTCATTTCAAACGCACTATTTGGAAATTTTGCTGCCCCTGTTGCAAGAAACGCTTCTGGGGAATTTCTGAACGACATTACAGGCGTTTATATACTGAAAACTCGAGATGTAATTACTGGCGATAGGTTCAAAACGAATAGACCCCAAATAATCAGATATGGCATACCCGTAATTATCATAACAGAAACACCAACTACTTCATTTTGCGTGGTCCACAAGCTGATTATCCCTATTGCAGAAAAATATTTCTCAGCTCGATTTCTCTACGAAATTGGGTGCAATAGTCAGTTTCCTTTTAGCCAAGACCCCGCTTCTACAACCACGAACCAAGATCAAATTTTTAGCGGTGTAGCAGTTCCTGGGCGAACAACAATTGATGAAAACAATTGGCTATTAAATTGCCTCTGCCGGGAGCGTTCAACATACGAGCCGTATTTTATGTCCTTAGCCTATAACTTTGCTCAAAGAGAGGAAGTCAATAAGCTCAAGCCGTTAAGCGTTGAACAAAAAAACCTTGAGGCATCTGAATACTTGTTTCAAACTTTTAACTGTAAGTATCTGAAAGTAGACATTTTTAATGTATATTCATCTGAAAAAATGAGGTATAGTGGAGCCTTCTATGACCATTTAAAGGAATACTACCACAATCTTGGAGCGGAAATCTAAGATGAAAAAACCACACAAGCATATGAACTTTGATGACGACAATAGTAATGGAGGTTTTTCAGACCTAAATATATTTCGCTGTATTATGAACAATGATATACAGGGTGTCGACGCTTGCCTGACATTAGAGTCTCGCGAAATAAATCGTTCGCACCCCGAAACGGGAATAACTCCACTCATGCTTGCCGCAGGACAAAACCTAGAATTTATGGTGAGCCATTTATTGTTGAAAAACCACGTTGATTTATTTGTTAAGGATGTCTTTGGGCGGTCAGCGCTTGATCATGCAAGGTTAAACCCAAGAATTGTAAAATTGTTATTGGATGGCAAAACGCGACGCAGGAATCCATCTTTTCCCGGCTCTAATCTGAATTAGTGTTTTTTCAACCCAACCATTCAACTTAAGCTTTTACCAGCCCTTACAGCTACGTTCAAAGGCTCAGCAACGGGACCACAAATCCAAAATGTAAAGGCAACCCCAGACAGCAAGCAAAACATACAGCACGCTGCAAGCTGTGTTCTGTAATACAGAACCTACTTGGCAAGGGAGACGCTAGCGCTCTCCCGTTGCATCCCTCAGGCCAGTGGTTGAATAGGCAAGGAATTCAAATGTTACCCACTGCAATGTCAGTAGGGCTGTCAGTGACAATTTCCATATATCGTAAAAAAGTGCACTATTAGCTATAAATGTAGTATTTTCGCTTCACATATCGACCTTCAGCGGGCAATATAATCTAGTCTAAAATCAATTATAAGTCTGTATCACCCCTATGAGCACTACTTCATCAAAGTCGGTTAGAAAAAGAAAAACCAAAGCCGCGTCAATCATCCGGCTGCACTCTGACGTAATGGCTCACGTTGAGCGTGAAAACAATTTGAAATTCATGAGAAGATTTGATGATGCTTCCATGAAGCTTATTGTAACTTCACCACCATATAATCTCGGCAAGGAATACGAAAAAAAACGCTCTCAGGAATTTTATATTGAAGAGCAAACAGCTTGCATTGCGGAGGCTGTTAGGCTGTTGCACCCAAATGGATCGATTTGTTGGCAAGTTGGCAATCACGTCCAAAATGGCGAGGTTTTCCCTCTCGATATATTGCTTTACCCGCTTTTCAAGCAGCATGGCCTTCGTCTTAGAAATCGTATTGTTTGGACATTTGGGCACGGATTACATTGTCAAAAAAGATTCTCAGGCCGTCATGAAACAATATTATGGTTTACCAAATCTGACGATTACACCTTCAACTTAGATCCAGTGCGGGTGCCTTCGAAGTATCCAAATAAAAAGTATTTTAAGGGTCCAAATAAGGGAAAAATTTCTAGCAACCCTTTGGGGAAAAACCCGGAAGACGTTTGGGATATCCCAAATGTGAAAGCCAACCATGTTGAGAAGACAGAACACCCTTGCCAATTCCCAGTGGCGCTAGTTGAGCGCTTAGTCTTAGCTCTAACAGACGAAGGTGATAGCGTACTTGATCCTTACTTGGGTGCTGGTTCAAGTGCGGTTGCAGCATTAAGGCATGATCGTCATGCATTTGGCTGTGACCTTGAGAAAAGCTATATTGATATTGCATGGAAGCGGATTCACGAACATCGAGCGGGAACTTTAAGGACGCGCCCCATGAATAAGCCCGTTTACGATCCTAATGACAAGGTAGTGAAATGAAATTAGCATTTACTTATGACGCACACCATGAAGCCGGGATAGCTTGGGAAAATCGAGAATTGAAGGAATGGGTTACAGATGTATTTGAAGCCCCGTCCATAAAAATAGGCAGGAAATGTACCGGGCTTATTCGTGAGCATGTTGAACAGGAATTCTTGAACGAGGGTTGGGCGCTAAATGTTCGCTTAGACAACGAATCCCAGATTAACGTTTTTGCTCTCAAAGATGATTTAGCTTTTCAACTACAAACAGGTAACGCGAGCCGAGCGCCTTATGACCTATTGAAGTTGGAGTTTCTTTTTAAATCGAGAAAAATTGAAGCGGCAGCGATAGCACTCCCGAGCAAAGATGCAGCCAAAGCTATCGGAGATAACATTGCGTCTGCTGAGCGAGTTATTCGGGAACTTAAACTTTTTGACCGCGTAATTACCGTCCCTATTCTTGTTGTGGCATTTGAGTAAAGGAAAAACATGACTTTTGAAATTAGCGTAAAACCACGCTCAGAACGCGAAGCCACAATAAAAAAAGGTGTCGCTGCGTCCAAGATAACTAGCTCGTTAGATGATTTTCGTGGTGACAGGATTGAGTTGCCAGAGGTAAAACTTGACGTAGGGTTACTCGTCTATCGAATGGCCAATTGCAGAACGTATTCCGAACAACAAAATACAATCGCCAAAAAAGGGCTAGACCCAGCATTTTTTATAAAGGGCCAAGACGTCACAACTGTTCAAGCGGAGCAGCATGCTATCCTGAGGCGAATTACAAAAACTGCCAAAGCATCAATTGCAAATATAGATGAAGTTTTAGAAGTCGAAGGGCAAAGAGAGCCCTTATTGGTCACATCAACTGGAGTTGTCGTTAATGGGAACCGACGTCTAAGTGCTATCCGAGAACTCTATGCTCAAGATGAAGCAAAATTTACGAGTTTTGCATACGTCAGGTGTGCAGTGTTGCCATCAGACACAACCGCGGACGAAATTGACGATATCGAAGCTGCACTACAGGCTCGCCCGCAAACCAAACTTGATTATGATTGGATCGGTGATGCCCAACTTATTAGAAGGCAGATAGATAAAAGTCGTAGTTTTGATCAAGTTGCTCTGCAACTACGTAGAAAACCCGCCGATATTAAAAACCTCTTTCAAGCATTGACTGAGGCTGAGCTTTATCTTGGCGAATGGGTGGGAAAACCCGGCCAATACGGGTTAGTTAGTGAAGATGCTGAACAGTTATTCAATGACTTGTCAAAAAGCATTTCTGGGTACGATGGCCAGATGCAAAATGCCAGCCGTGCAATCGCTTGGTCATTGTTCGAAAATCGGGACAAATTGGCAGGCCGTGTATACGGCTATAATGCTGCATTTGGGAAACTTGCGCCGCAAGTGATTGCGTTAGTTTCAGAAGAACTTGGGTTAGAGCTTTCAGAACCTGAAGACGACGATGATATTGAATTTGATTTTTCTATTGATGAAGATTCTGCGGTCACCGACTATTCTTCATTCGTTAGTGCTCTAAAAGATGAGGAAACTAAAGACGATGCCGTAGATGTGCTAATTGATGCTTGCATAACTACTATTGAGCGCGAAAAAGGCAAAAAAAATAAGAATGCGGCCCTCAAAACCCTCGGCCAAGTACATTCAAAGCTAGCTGCGATTGATGTTTCTACCGCAGGCGTTGCAACATATTCTCCAATGCTGAAACAGATTTCTTCGATTAAGGATATATTGGAAAAACTTGATACAAACATTGAGGCCGCATTGGCAGCTCAGGGTAGCAAGCCCACATCCGAACAATAAATATGGATAGCACCGTAAAAGTAATAATTTCAATAACTGACAACGGTGAAGGTGTCTTTTCCATCCCCGTTGACCAAATTAACTCGCCCATCTGGAGCCGACTAAATTCGACTGCAATTTCTCGGGGTTTCTTTTTCAAAAAAACATCCGAAAAACTGACGCTTTCCTGGCCAGATACGCTTACCCTAATTAGGGAGTTTGGGACAAAATCAAGCCAACAACAATATGGTTTTAGGTTTAGTCCAGATGATGTTGTAGTTGAAAAATTAAAAGTGTTTGCCGAAGATATTCGTTCGGTCCGAAAGTTTAGAACAGGTGAGTTAGAAGAGTGGTCTGAGGGACAAATTGAGGCGAAGTTGCTTGAATGTGGATTCACAAAAAGGACGCTCAAGCCGTTTCAAATCCGTGACTTATCCAAACTTTTAGCACTAAGCAATGGAGCAAATTTTTCGGTACCTGGAGCAGGGAAAACAACAGTTACTTTTGCACTAAATCTACTTACACGGCAACCTGGGCAACATCTATTGATAGTTGCCCCAAAGGCTGCATTTCAAGCATGGAAAGATATCGTTGGCGAATGCATTGATACAGAACTCGCACCAGATCAAGCCGAACCTTTCACGGTACTTGACGGCAGTATTGAAAAAACATCTGAGGCACTTTCGTCTGGCGCAACGCGATTTATTATTTCTTATGATTTGGTAATAAGGCAAGCATCTGTTGTGGCAAACCATTTTGCATCTGTTCCTACGCACTTGGTTTTGGACGAATCTCATAGAATGAAAGCCGGTTGGAATTCACAACGAGGATCGTTCCTTCTTGGAATCGCATCATTGCCAATTAGGCGCGATATTCTTTCAGGAACACCAATGCCACAGGGTGCGTCAGATGTGGAATCGCAACTTGATTTCTTGTGGCCCGGGCATGGGCTGGGACGTGAGGTAGCATTTGGGAAGGCCCCAAGAGATGTATTAGGAAATCTCTATGTTAGAACCACCAAGAAAGAGCTTGGCTTATTAAAGCCGAACTACAATTTTGTTGATGTTGCCATGGATGACGGACAACTCGCCCTCTATTCAATCGTCAGGGACGAGTTCCTAAGAAACTATGCCAAAAGCGTCTCTAAAGGATTAGGGGAAGCGCAATTGGTAAAAGCGCGTCGATCAGTCATGCGCCTTTTACAGCTTTCTGTGAGTCCAGCATTGGCACTAAATGCAATGGCAAATGACGATGTTAACATCGCTTCATCAATCGTGGATAAAGTCCTGGAGGAAGGGCATTCCGCAAAACTACAGCAGGTAATGTCCGATGCTAGAAAGCATGCAAAGTTAGGCCAGAAAACTGTTATCTGGACAATTTTTACTGGTACTATCAATAGCTTGAACTCTGCACTTGCTGACTTGAATCCTGTGTTTATTCACGGCGGCGTCCCCTCTGGTGAGAAAGAGGATGATAATACACGCGAGGGGAAAATTCGACGTTTTCACGAAGATGACACTTGCAAAGTTCTCATTGCTAATCCAGCCGCAGCCGGTGAGGGAATAAGTTTACACACCGTTTGCCACAAGGCCCTTTATGTAGACCGAAGTTATGTTTCGACACACTATCTTCAATCGATTGACCGCATACACAGGCTAGGTTTACCTCCGGATCAAGAGACAGATATCTATATTTATCGAAGTAAAGCTCCCGCACAGATCGGTAGTATTGACATGTCAGTCAGTCGACGGCTTACGGAGAAGATCCGCAACATGCAGATACTGCTTGATGATCCGGATTTGCATGAATTGGCTCTTAGTGAAGAACAAGCGGATGATCCGATTGATTATGATGTTGGCGTTCAAGACATAATCGACCTTATCACTGAACTTGAAAACAAGGCGCCAAGTAAAACAGATGATTTGATATGACGGAAGAAGTATCAACCGAACGCCTGTTCTCATTTCCATGCTTTGAAGGGTTGCGACTTCTAAGGCAACACTCGGCTGAGAATAGTGGTATGAGTCCAAGTGACGTTCTTGATTTAGTCGTTGCAGTTGAAGCAGATGCCGCGAGTTTGGATCTCGAAGCGGCATTGTTTTTAGGTGGCCTTGTCGAACAAGATTGCCCACTGGAAGGCGAATACTTTTATCAAATTTGCATTAAAGCCGTTGTCATTCGTCATCAGCCAATTTGGGCCAAATCCATGAAACAAGGCCGGATACGGTTTATTAACTCTCTTGGTGTAAATGATCAGGGCATATTTGCAGCAGCAGGACTTTTGGACGACCCCCCAACAATGGAGGTAGTTTCTTGGTGGGACGACGTTGTAGGCCATGCGAGACTTGCAATTGATATTCAAAAAATGGAACAAGCGAGAATTGCTGAGGCGCTTTCAATTGAGTATGAACAAATCCATTTAAATAAAATTGGAATTACGAAACATCCAAAATGGGTTGGTTTGGACGACAATTTTGCTGGCTATGACGTATTGTCTTATGACTTGGAAAACGGCTCCGAGGTTAACAGGATGATTGAAGTGAAATCGACAATCAATTCTCCTCTCAGGTTTTTTGTATCTCGAAATGAATGGAAAACCGCGGATACTATTGGTGATGCGTATTCGTTCCATGTCTGGAATATGGCGATAGACCCACCACAACTGCATATTAGAAGTGTTGAAGATATTAGACCACATATTCCGAGTGACAATGCAAAAGGCGCTTGGTCAAACGCTGCTATTCCAATTGGGATATAAGAAAATTTCCTTTCTTTGAGGAAAAACCAAAGGAAACTTTGCGACCACAAGTGGGAAAGTCACGGATGACGTGATCCATCTAAATCTTGAAGTTCATCAAAGCGTGCAGCTACAGACGTCTGTCGGTAGTCGTTCAACTATAGCTCTAGGAGCGCTTCAGTGACTTCATCTATTTCTAGGTTATGCGGAATAACTCGTGGTTTTCCAAAGCCTTCAGGATGGACTGAAAC
Source organism: Profundibacter amoris (assembly GCF_003544895.1). GTDB lineage: Bacteria > Pseudomonadota > Alphaproteobacteria > Rhodobacterales > Rhodobacteraceae > Profundibacter > Profundibacter amoris. The sequence continues at coordinate 1,537,230 of NZ_CP032125.1, read as the reverse complement.
CGCCACGACTATAACTTCGACACCCGCAGCAATTGCGGCCACAAAAGCTTGAGCGTACGCTGGATCATTTATTGTGCTTACTTTGAAGCTTTGTGCGTCATCGCGCTGCACAAGAAATAGCAGGATTGAACGTTGCCCAGTGGACGCCTTAAGGGTAAGAGATTTAAGCTGCTTTACGCCTCTGGGCGTTGCGGAGTCTGGGTAGCGAGCGACTCCATTCTCCACAATGTTGCAACTTTTTACCTCTATAAGGCACTCGCCATTTGAGCCTGACACAAGGAAATCCACCCGAACACCTGGCTCGACCTTATATTCCCGAGCTATAGTTTCATAATTTTCAAGGCTGGGAATTAACCGTAATCGCAGAGCTTCTTCGACGATCCTGTTGGAAAGGTGTGTGTCTGTCCCAATCCAAAGTCTGAATAGCCCCTAGTTTCCTAGACACTTTCTTATTTCATTTTCTGCTGCCTTTCGAACTCTACGGGCGACAGCATTCCGTTTCTAGCGTGTTTGCGTTTCGGATTGTAGAACATTTCGATGTAGTCGAATATATCCCGCCTTGCGTCTTCTCTGGTTTTGTATGCCCTGCGCCTGATGCGCTCCCGTTTCAGCAGGTTGAAGAAACTCTCAGCGACTGCATTGTCATGACAGTTTCCACGGCGACTCATGCTGTGCTCCAGATTGTGGTGCTTTAGAAATGAAGCCCATTCCATGCTGGTGAATTGCGAGCCTTGGTCCGAGTGGATTAGCACATTGCCCGTTGGTTTACGCCGCCAAACGGCCATCAGCAGTGCCTGCAAAACGAGGTCAGTATATTGACGGCTATGTGTTGCCCAGCCAACCACACGACGAGAATATAGATCGATCACAACCGCCAGATACAGGAACCCCTCATAGGTTTTGATATAGGTAATGTCCGTGACCCAGAATCTATCCGGTGCATCAACATCGAATTGCCGGTTCAGCGTGTTATCCACGACAATCGATGGCTTACCACCATACTTGCCAGGGCGGCGTTTATAGCCGATCTGGGCCTTGATACCCGCCAGCCTTGCCAAACGAGCTACACGGTTCGGGCAGCAGGCCTCGCCTTGATCCAATAGATCATCATGCAGTTTCCGATACCCGTAAATCTTGCCGCTTTCGTCCCAAGCCTCTTTGATCAACTTTGTCTGACGCTGGTCCTCGATGGCCCTTTTGCTAAGGGGGCTCTTCAGCCAAGCATAGAAACCACTGGGGTGAACGCGCAGACAACGGCACATTGCACGGATCGAAAACAGTGGGCGATGCCCTTCAATAAACGCATACTTCATTTGGCATCTTTCGCGAAGTATACGGTGGCCTTTTTTAGGATATCCCTTTCCTCGGTGACCCGCGCCAACTCCCGTTTTAATCGTCTATTCTCAGCGGCATGATCGTCGTTGATATTAACCTCAGCCGACTTCGAATACTTCTTCACCCACGAATACAACGAGTGGGTGCTGACGCCCAATCGCTTTGATACCTCCGCTACCGGGTATCCCCGCGTCGTGATTTGATGCACCGCATCCCGTTTGAAATCTTCACTGAATCTTGCATTGCCCATGGTGGCCTCCTTGCCTCATTTTTAGGAAAGAAGGTGTCTACAAATCTAGGGGCTATTCAGTCCTTCAGTCTCGACAGCCCGCCATGTGAAACGTCTCTTTCGTTTCAAGTCTCCGCTTTCCCAAATAAGCGCACGCGCACCTGAGCTCAAATCACTGGCCATAGCGCCAGGGTTTGCGCAATAGACAAGCTCTTTGGTGCCGTCTGCCAATTCCATTAACGCGAGAAAACGCTGTGTCCTTTGCTGAAAAATTGCATCATGTTGTGGTTGCGGAAATGCCATAAATATTTCAGTCAATTGCCTAACTCCCACTTTCCTTGACTGCTGAAAGCGACCTTCATTAGCCGGCCTCAACGCAGTTTGGTTATTGTTTTAGCCCTTACAGGGCATTGTCAGGGAAACCTGCTGAAACTAGCAGGGTGGTAAAGTAGCATTTACGAATGGTAAAAAATAGTCCCTTTTGCCACTTTTAAACCAGCGCTGAGATCATCCGCTTGGTGGTGATGCTCTATATCCGGCTTCCATCCCTGACAGAAGTAGGGCTTAGGGGCTAGCCCTCAGCGCACTTCGATAAAAACAGATCGAACAGAAAATGTCGTTGTCGGTTCCCCCTAAAGGTTTCCTCCAACAACGCAATTTTCTTTCGCCGGTTTTTCCCTCCGTTTGCACACCCATTCTCGCCGAAGGGCAAGGTTTCACATGCGAAACCCAACCCCATTTGGAGGAGAGAAAGATGACACAGCTACATGCACAGCCCTACGATATTTCAGCTACAGGCTTTTATTTTGAAACAGCAGAAGAATACAAAACGAATGCAAATGCCTTGCTCAATGAGTACGGCGATCCCGTTGAAGAATTTGAAATCCAGTTTATTGATGGCGATGCCATTGATTGCGATCTGGCAAAAGCGATTGGCTTGAATCAAGCGAATTTAGCACGGTTCTTTGAGATTGTTGGCGAATGGGAGGAGTGGGAAAAACGGCAAGTTATTTTGGCAGTTGGTGAATGTGGTTATCAGTTTGACGATGGCACCGCGCCCGATGATTTTGATGTTGATGTCTATGACGTGAACAACATGCGCGAATTAGCCGAGCAGTTTGTCGAAGAAGGCTTGTTCGGTGACATTCCCGAACGTCTGCAATTCTATATCGACTATGATGCCATCGCCCGCGATCTGGCGGTTGATTATTCCGAGGCAGTTATTGCCAGTTCCCGCGTCATTTATCGGTGCGGGTAAAGGGGCAATCATGAAAAAGACACCCCAGAACCTGACCGGATATAACTTCGGGCATCCATGGTATTATGTGCTTGGTGGCGAAATCTTATCGCCCAAGCAAATCCGCGCGGAAGTATCGGCAGGGAATTATCAAGGCTACATGGCGGAGGAAATCAACGCCGTTGATAATAAATCAGAACCGCATCGCTCAGAAGCGTTGCGGGCGTTCAAAGTGAAATTTACGAAAGACTTGGCGGAAGATATTTCCCGCTATCGACAGATTGCTTGTGCAATCCGCCGAGATCGCGCGGAAAATCCCATTTTTATTGAACCCGATAGTTGTGCCGATAATCACACCGATATCAGCCTGAAATACGCGCATATTTACAATGACTTTGCGCACCTGTTTTATATTGAGGATTTGCTTGCACAGCAGGGCGATTTGTTTGGCTAGTGTTGCGCCTTCATATACCAAGTTGCCCGCGCTTTGCCGTGCTTTGTAAGACGCCCTGCGCTTACAAGTTCACGTAGGCGAACTTTTATGGTATTTTTGTTCCCGCCTGTTAGTTCGGTAATTTTTGACAGGTTCAGGCGATCATCAGTGTCGAACAACCTCAAAATTTGCACCGAAATTTCGGGCAGATCAGTATTGTCAATTTGTCCTTTTTCACGATTCAACCGGATCACCAAATTGTCTTTTTGCTTTTTCAGACAGCGCAAGAAAAACCCAACCCACGGCGACCAATCGGGGTCATTGACATTCAGGGTTGTCTGAGTGCGGCGTAGGCTTTTGTAGTAAATATCTTTGTTTTCCTCGATCACACTTTCCAAGGACGCATAAGGCACATAGGCATAGCCCGCCCGCAGGAGCATCAGCGTGGTCAGCACCCGCGACAGCCTGCCATTGCCATCTTGAAACGGATGTATTGCCAAAAACTGCACAATAAACACCGCCACGATCAGCAAAGGGTGCATTGATTGTTCGTCAATGGCTTTGCGCGCCCAACGAACCAACTCTTCCATTTGGCGCGGTGTTTCAAACGGCGTAGCAGTTTCAAAAATAACACCTATCTCGACGCCATCCGCATCAATGGCAACCACATGATTGTCGAGCTTTTTGTATTCGCCCCGATGGCGTTCATCCTTGGTGCTGTGACGAAGTAGAACCTTGTGCAACTGGCGGATATGGTTTTCGGTCAGGGGCATGTCGGCATATGCCTGAAAGATCAAATCCATCGCCTCAGCATAGCCCGCAACCTCTTGTTCGTCGCGCGTGTCGAATTTCCGCATTTCAATGTTGGAGAGCAAAGTTTCCACCTGCATATCACTAAGCTTTGCGCCCTCAATCCGCGTTGACGATCCAACACTTTCGACTGTCGCCACCTTGCGCAGAGCGCTAAGGCGATCCGGTGAAAGGTTTTTGAGTGCTTCCCAGCGCCCCTTGAATTCGTCAACCTCAGCAACGAGTTTTACAAGGTCTTGGGTCAGGATAATATCGGGTTCATTCATCGGCTTAGTCTTCTTGTATTCAATTCCATATCCGATTATACCCGATAATATCCGATTTGTCGAATGTGCTGTTTGCTAGGTGTGGGCTTCATATTTACTGGCACAATGTCCGCTTACTTGTCCGCTTTGCAGATCAACAAGGGGCATATATTACAGATAGTTAAAATGCAGTAATGCCAATAAGCGCCCTACAAATTGTCCGCTATATTGGCCCTGCTTTCCTAACCTAAAAACGGTGGGACAGTCACCCGCCAATTTGTAAATATTAAACATCCCCTAAACGAGCTACAGAAAGCGTATCAAAGTATTCTACCGTACCAGAAATACTACTGCTCAAGCCTGTTACGGTATCGCTCCCCTGTACCCCCTCGTAGTGTATACCAACATCAACCGTAAATGGCACCGCACTACTATAGGTAGCCGAAACAATAAGGGTTCCGCCCCTATTGTAAGTTGACCAAGTCATAATTGGTGAGCTTGCATTATAAACAGAGCCATTAATATCAATAAAAGCCTGTGTTTTAGTTGGTTGACCGTAGGCTTGTGTATTATATGTCATCAAATATACCCCCGCAGGGAGGGTTACAGTTCCCGCAGAAAGAGACGCTCCCGCGATTGTATTATGCACGGATGTATTTAACACTCGGTAATTGAGGCCACTAATCGGTAACGACCCACCATTTACGCCGTTAGCTTTTCTAATGGAGAACATTGCTGCCGACGCTCCACCTCCGCTACCGCCAGATTCTATCCAATTTGTATTGTCACAATAATACATCTTATGGGCGGTAAAGTCATATCGTGTTTGGCTTTCACCACCTGCTGGTAATGTACAGGCTGCGAAGACACTTTGAGATGAAAGCAGAAGGAAAAACAGAAGGGTAAGGCTGAAAAATTTGTTCATTATCCAGTATACCAGCAACGCCGTCTCATTTCAGTAGGACGTTATTCCTAAGGTGGTATTTTACCTATCTGGCCCAGAATGCTTACGTATATCGCCCACACGAATAGTAGACCAATCATGGTTGTGCTCCAACCTGCGCAAGGCGGCAGGATCGCCGTAAAGTCGCATTTCATCCCTGTGGCGCGTCATGGCGACGTAAGAAAGATGGTGATCCATTGTATTGGAGTCAAGCACATAAGCGTTATCAACCGTTGCGCCCTGTGATTTGTGGATGGTGCAGGCATAGCCGTGATCAAACGCTGCATAGTTATCTGGCATTATTGTGACTGATCTGGCTTTATCACTGCCATCGGTATCCATGCGCACACGAAGTTGGCCATTATCAATTTCTTCTACCATGCCGAAACTACCATTTTTCACCCCAAGATCACGATCATTGCGGGTGAAGACAATACGGTCACCAGCAGCGAAGGCGCGCGGACCGTGGTCGGTTTGGAACAAGGTTTCCACTGCCAGATCACCGCCAGATTTGCGCAAGGAACGAATAGCTTGGTTGATTGCATGCACATCCTTGCGGCGATGAGTTAGAGCCAGCCTAGACACGCCCACACCGTTCAATTCCATATCCGTCACATAGTCCTGCGCCAGTTTGGCGATGGCTTCAGGTGTATCAACAGCGGTACTAACAAAACCCTGTTGCCAGTAGGTGCCAATCGCATCGGCGCACCGCCCCTCTGCCAGATTACGTGAAGCGTGGCGTTGCCATTCCTGCCGTTGGCGTCGGATTTCTGAAAGACGTGCGGCACCATTTTCCTGCGCGATATCCTTGAACGGTCTACCGGCCTGAATAGGTTGCAATTGCTCAGGGTCACCAATCAAAATCAGCGTAGCACCGCTTTTCTTAACCGCACTCACAAATCGTGCCAGTTGCTTGGTGCCAACCATCCCCGCTTCATCAATCACCAACACCGAGTTTCTGGTCAGCAAATTGTAGCCGTTCTTCCAGCTATATTCCAAAGAGGCCAAGGTTCGGCTTTCAATGCCAGAAGCCGTTTCCAGACCATCGGCTGCTTTACCCGAAAGAGCCGCGCCGATCACCTCAAACCCCTGCTTTTCCCACGCGTAACGCGCCGCTGACAGCATTGTGCTTTTGCCCGCCCCAGCTAGACCGATGACGCAGGATAATTGCCCCGAGGTCAGAACATGACGAATCGCGGTTTCTTGCTCCGCGCTCAGGCTTGCCCCTACCGATTTTTGCAGGACCACATTTTCCTTAAAGATTGCAGTGTCGATATGATTGCGTGCAACATAAGGTGCAGAGCTGGATGCCATTATGCGCGCATTCGCCGACAATGTGGCTTTGATGCTCACGAATTCTTGCGTCGAATAACGCGGTTCTGACCCTGCTTTTACTTCAACAAGATCAGGCGAACGCAATACCGCATCGGCTGCAATGCGCAGATTCGTGGGATCAGGAATATACTGCACCAAGGCGCGCAAAATGTCGGCTCGGGTGAAAGCTTCCTTCTTATCTGCAATCACTTCTAGAATATGCGCCGGATCACGCGCAACTTTTTCGGCAATGGAAAGCGTATTTTCATCGGGCTGAATGATCAGCGGTTGCGCAAGATCATATTCAGGGCGCAAAGGCACCGGCTCAGGGGTGAATTCCACGTCCGGTAATCTTGTGCCAATCTCGCGTTGTGCTGATTTGGCGTTCAGTTCGCGATGATATTCAAGTTGCTCAAATTCATGTTGCAGAGCGCGCCGAGCTTTCAGGTGGCGCTGAATAATGTCATGTTGACCGCGCCGGTCACGCCGTAACGCCTCATTGATCAGCGCTTCATTTTCCGCACAGAGACGTTGATAAGCACCCGTCATCTTTGCCCATGATGCTTTCAAACCCGTTGGAAGGCTTGCCATACGGGCAGCGACTTCCACGGCAAGGCGAGTCTGTTGCATATCCCGCAGGACTTCACGTTCATCACGTTGCACCGCCACCAATGAGCCGCGTTTTTGTTCAAGTATTTCTTTGCGCCGTTCAGCTTGAAGGGCAGCTTGTTGCTGAGCCTCAAAATTCTCAACATCAAAACTACGGGACAGAACGGCAATGGCTTCTTCGACATTGGGCAAATCTTCAAGATCACCCAACCGCGCCCGCACCTCTTTGATTTTAACGCCAACCCAACGTGCAATAGCGTAAACCTCACCAGCCGCGTCTACGGCAACAAATCCACGTCTACTCCCTCGTGCCAGAATAAACCCTTGTTCTTTCAGCGCATGCGTAAATGCAGCACGAGAATCTGATCCAACCCAACATTTCTGGAACATTTCTTTCAACGCCCGAGCATCGCGTTTGACACGCTTGGCCTGTTGCGCTTCTGCTTGCGAATAATTCAGCGGATCACGCTCAGCAAAATCTTCTAACCCGCGCGGCATATCCCAGCCCTGTTCCAGATAAATTTGGCGCGACAACTCAGTCAGTTTCAGTTTGAAATGCGGCAGGTTGATTGCCTTCATCTTTGCCGCATCAATCCGCGACCAGACACAATGCGCATGCCTGCGTCCTTGTTTTTCGTGAAAGACAATTGCGCGAGGCTGGCCAGCCAACCCCATCTTGGCTTCAATTCGTGCAATCACATCTTCAAAAACTTCGACCGGAGCATTTTCCATTTCCGGCGGGTTCAGACTCAGCGAAAACAAAAACTGCTTACAGCGCGTCCCCTTGGAAATCGCATAAACTTCTTTGAACGCACCCGCCAAATCATCAGCGACAAAACCGCTGATCTCAAGCAATTCCACATGTTCGTTTTCGGGTTTAAGCAGATGCACAGCCAATTGCATCCCGCCGCCACGTTGAGAGGCTTTCAGGATCATGGGTCTAACCTTCAATCAGACCAAGTGCCGAAACCAGTTCATCCCGCATAAGGCGCACATGGGCATAGGTTTCATCAATTTGTGCGCAGGTATTTTCATCCATGATCAGGGAGCCGATATTTGCCTGATGCGCCAGTTGGTTCAGATTATTGGCAATCCGTGACGCGCCCAGCAAAGCCAAAGCCCTCGCCATTGCTTCCTGATCCTTCACCGGCATATGTGAACGACGTTTCCGTCGCGTGACATCCCCTGCAAAAATGCATTTGCGGATATAGGCACTCACAGACATACCCGCAGCTAACGATTTAAGGCGATCTCGTTCTTCATCCGTCACACGCAGGGTTATGGGCGATTGAGAGGGCTTCTCTTGTTTCGTAACTGCCTGCGCTTCACCCTGAAACGCAGACCTAACATCAATCACAGCCTTTATATTTTCTGAGCGGTTCATAGTGACGGCCCCCGCAAACGAGGTGCTGGAGGCGTTCTGGATTCTGAGCTGGGGATATCCATCTCAATTCCCTTGAGGTGGCTCTCCCATTCTTCTAAAACTTCAAATAGAGAGTTCGAGGTTACTCCCTCTAACTCCGCCATTGAACCTTTTCTCTTGTATTAATTATCAACAATATCAATAAGGTAACCTATTTTCTTCTGCTCCCATTAGCTCATTGTGTCAATATATAGTAAGCGTCCGGCGTCCCCCGCCTAACGGTGCTGATTTCGGGGTGTTAGTGTCCACCATTTATAGTGGACACTTAGGGGCACTTTATGGCTGTAAAGCAGAAGAAACGTCGATGGTCGGATGAAGAGAAGCGTTCGATCTGTTTTCAGACGACGGCAGCGGGTGTTTCGGTAGCGCAGGTTGCGCGGCGATACGCGATGAATGCCAACCTGATCTTCAAATGGCTGCGGGATGAACGGTATATGCCGGAGCCGGATGCCCCCGAGGAAGAATCTGGAGCGGTATTTATGCCGGTTGAGGTCGAGGCGGCGAATAGTCCGCGCCCCGTTGTGGCATCCATTCCAGCAGGGCGGATCGAGATTGAACTTCCCGACGGGTGCCGTGTATCGGCCGAGGGCGGGTTTGATGTGGATGTGTTGACGCGACTGTTGAAAGGGTTGTCGTCATGATCCCGGTGCCAAGCAATACGCGGGTCTGGCTGGCGGCGGGTGTGACGGATATGCGGCGGGGTTTCAACACCTTGGCGGCACAGGCCGAACAGGTTCTGGCGGAAGATCCGTTTTCGGGCCACTTGTTTGTGTTTCGGGGGCGGCGTGGGGATTTGCTCAAAATCATTTGGTGGGATTCACAAGGCGCCTGCCTGTTTTCCAAGCGGCTTGAACGTGGACGGTTCGTGTGGCCTGCGGCGAAAGACGGCAAGATCAGCCTGACCTCGGCACAACTTGCTATGCTGCTGGAGGGAATCGACTGGCGCATTCCAAAGCGGACATGGCGGCCTTTGCAGGCGGGATAATGGGGTGCGAATATCCGGCAATATTGGCGTTTATGGATTCCCATTACGGGTGCAATTCTGTATAGAAACCCCATGCTAAACGCCCTTGATAATTTGCCTGAAGACCCCGCCGAACTGCGGCAGATTACCGAACTTTTGGCGCACGAGGTGAAGGCATTATCCATGAAAGTTGAGCAGCTTCAGCACCAACTGCACGGGGCGAACCGGCATCGTTTCGGGTCAAAATCTGAAGGCATGGAACAACTGCAGTTGTTCGCCGAGAATGAAGAGATTGCACAAGCGACCACTAGGATAAAACAAACCCCACCTACTGAACCCGCCGCGCCGAAGGAAAAGCCGAAACGCAAGCCTCTGCCCGAGTATCTTGAACGTATCGAGCAGGTTTTAACAATTGGTGAGGATTGTCCGGACTGCGGCGGTGACCTGTCAAAACTGGGCGAGGATGTGACTGAAGAGCTGGAATACATTCCGGGTCGCTTCGTGGTGAACAAGATTATCCGCCCTCGCATGGCATGCCGCCGTTGCGAGGCCGTATCGCAGGCCCCTCTGCCTTCGCGTCCGATCGAACGGGGCAGACCCGGGCCAGGTTTGTTGGCGCACGTTTTGGTCAGCAAGTTTGCAGATCACCTGCCGCTTTATCGCCAGAGCCAGATATACGCCCGCGAGGGTGTCGATCTGGATCGTTCAACCATGGCGGATTGGGTGGGGAAATCCACCGCTCTGCTGGAACCACTGGCCGAGGCCATTGCCAAGCGGGCCAAAGACGGGGCCACATTGTTTGCAGATGACACCCCACTGAAGATGTTATCCCCGGGAAATAAAAAGACCAAAACCGCCCGTATCTGGGCCTATGTCCGGGACGAGAGGCCATGGTCCGGCCAGTCGCCACCCTGCGTTTGGTACCAGTTTACAGTCGACCGTAAAGGCGAGCACCCGGTCAAACATTTATCCACTTATCAGGGCTGGGTGCATGCTGATGGCTACGCCGGGTTCAATGGTGTGTTCGGCAAAGACAAAGCCTCGGAGGTGGCCTGCATGGCCCATATCCGGCGCAAGTTCGTGGATATATATACCGCGCAAGGGTCTGCCATTGCAGAAGAAGCCATCAAACGCATTGCGCAATTATATGGCGTAGAAAAGCAGGCGCGCGGCCTATCTCCCGAAGCCCGCGTTGCCCTGCGCCAGAAAAATGCAAAACCCGTCTTTGATGATCTGGAAGACTGGCTGCACGCCCAGCTGCCAAAAATATCCGGCAAATCACCTTTGGCCAAAGCCATTCGCTATGCTCTGAGCCGCATGCCCAAAACGCGACCATAACTTGAAAACGGCTTTCTGGAATTGGACAATAACACCCCCGAACGGGCCATGAAGCCCGTCGCCATCGGGCGCAAGAACTGGATGTTCGCCGGATCACAGCGTGGCGGCAATTCCATGGCCATCGCCTTTACCCTGATCGAAACCGCCAAGCTGAACAAGGTCGATCCGCAGGCATGGCTCACATGGGTTCTGGAACGTATCGCCGACCACAAAATCAACCGGCTGGACGAACTGATGCCGTGGTATTATCCTCCCGAGGAGTAGGCGGCGGACGCTTACGCAAAACTACCCCCCAGCAGTATTGCAAATATCATTCGGGGAAGGGCTGACACAAATCAAGAACATTGAAAATAATGACGCGCCGCTTGGCCAATATTGCCACAAATCGCATCAGTGAACTGAAGTTCCGGCTTTGCTCGAGATATTTCTGGGGGTGTTCCGGTAAGATGCAGCCACGATAAATTCTGCGCTTTGGGTCAACTTTCGAGACATTACCGACATATCCAACAGGTTCACTGCATTTTTCCGGATAACCTGTAGGCAACGGATTTTAGAAAAATCAACAAATAGAGGTTTACTCTCACTTTCCAATCATGCTGGTTTCGGGTGAATTTCCACGCCGTATTGAACTGATTGGATTTTACACAATGCTTAATATATGTGCGACCGAGATGATGCACCATAGATGGGTAGCTTTCGCAGACATATAGAATACATTTGGCCCGCTCATCAGAAGTAACGCGATGTGTAATATGTTGTAAATTGCCGGCTCCTGCGCTGTTATGTGTATGGATCACCATGCCGGGTTCTGCCGAATACCAGGCATCCAACCCGGCAGAAATCAGGCGGCAGCCGTATTCGGTGTCTTCGTTTATTGTTAGATTTTCATCAATATTGCCAACATTCTGGAACACGTTGCGTTTAATCCAGAATCCCATGTTAAATCCGAATATGCGTTTATTTAGAGGGGCATCATCAGGAATAGGGCCGGTTGAAAACCGTATTCTTCCTTGCATTTTTTGGCTCTGTGTCTTTCCAAAATCATTCACTTCCAGAAATGACGAAAAACCGTAAGCGGGTAAGGGATCCAGCGACAGTATTCTTTGGCAATAGTCGGGTAAAATTTCATCATCATCATCCAGAAAGAATACTATTTCCCCTTTTGATTTTGATAGCCCGAAGTTTCGGACACCTGCAACGCCGCCAGAATTTTCATTTACATAGACATGGATTCGCGCGTCGTTTACATGGGCAAGGCTTTCAACAGCAGGTGTTTTGCTGTTGTCGTCAATAACCAGAATCTCTCCCTCTGTATCAATTGCTGCAAGCGCTGAATTAACTGCTCTTACAAGCATTTCAGGACGATCCTTGGTGGGGATAATTATTGTGTGTGTTTTCATACTTTTAATTTGTTTGGTCAGATCAATTATGCGCTATAAGGAACAGGCTTCATCTGCTTTTTCCTGAAAAACCGGATTATATTGGAGATATGTCTGGATGGTTGTCTAGACGGGGTGGTATATGAAACAAACTCCCTTGATTTCATATCTACCTCAAAGCGGCGGCGCCATTCCTCGGTTTGTGAATTTCTCTGGACCACCAGATCTGTTTTGATCTTGTGTTCATAGCCGGTAATACCTGCGTGCGCGGCTATGGCATCAACATATTCGACAGGGTTTTCCAGCAAATCTTCATAGACAAAACACCTGTTCTTAAGTTGCATCGCATTGACATAGCTGTTCCAGTAGTCATACGAGCGCCCAATCATGAAATACGATCGACAAATTTGTTCAAAATCATATTCCGGAGTTTTTGTTGTTCCTCTGTGTGCTCTCCAGGCCCCCGTCTGTAATGCTTTTGTAAAAGATATCGCCTGCCCAACACGGTCACGGCGCGTGAGTTTAATGAATAGAATGTCATGGGAACGGTTTAGATGCTTGATCAAATCATATCCGTATTGCATCTGGAACCAATGCAAATGACGTGGAAACATTTTAATGGCGAAAAAACCGTTGGGCGTTGAGGCATGATCTATAATTGATGCAATATACTGTTCACCGTTTAGTTTCTTTGGGTTTAAATTCAACTGGTGGGGATCAACCCATTCTTCGGAGCGCCCCAACACGCCAGTACTGTCCGTCAAAGACCCAAGCCAATTTGACCCGGATCGACCTTCAGTTAGTTGTAGAATACCTTTCATAGGGTTCCCTGTAATAATCACGTTCATCTATGGACCTTACACTTGAACGGTGTAGCCGCGCTCTAATAAAAAGAAAAATCCAAGCAAGTCTGTCTTTAATCCTAATCACTGTTTGGCTTCCGGAACAACCGGTTCCACCTTTTAAAACGAATAGCTGTAATTTGGCTTTGACGGAATGGGGAAAACCACCAAACAACGAGGAGGGCATCCATGCCATCGGCACTGTTATTTACCATATACAAGGCCCATGGGTTTTGTAAAACTGGCTGAAATGAAATTATAAGCAGAAAAATAGCATGGCGCAAAACAGGACTTTTATTTTAGGCGTAGGCGCACAGAAAAGCGGAACGACATGGTTGTATAAATACCTGGATAGTTATGCCGGCGTGGATGCCGGTTTTACAAAAGAATATCATATCTGGGATGCCTTGCATTCTGCTGATTGCAATAAGTTCCGGCTTTCGTGGCGGGAAACATTGCGTTCTTCTGTAAAAAGAAAAAGAAGAAGAATGCAAAAAAATACGGACGTATATTTCGATTATTTCGCTGATATACTGGATTCTGATAGAACCCATTTTGCCTTGGATATTACCCCTTCATACGCGGTTCTTGATTCCAAAGTATTCAAACAGATTATCGGGGGTTTCAGGAAAAGAGATGTTCACTGCAAAGTGGTTTTTCTAATGCGGGATCCGGTGGAAAGATGCTGGAGCTGTGTAAGGATGCACAAGAAAATTAAAAATACAAAAGAGCCGGTCATAAATAATTTCGTTAGTGAAGAACAAGCCGTTATTGAATATTCACAAAGCCGCCATGCACATCTTCGTACCCGATATGATAAAACGATTAATGAGCTGGAAAAGGCATTTGCTATCAAGGATATTTATGTTGGTGTATATGAAGAGCTAATGTCTGAACAAGGCATTGAGAATATTTCGAAATTTGTCGGTATTGAACCGAACCAAGGTTACGCAAAAGTCACGGTCAACACTTCCCCTAAAACTACCATTTTATCTGATGAGGCCAGAAGGTTGGTCGCTAATGAATACAAACCGGTTTACGAAATGATTGCCGAAAAATTCCCGCAGACAAAATCCTTATGGGCTGGAAACGAATATATTCCATAAGGTTTCCGCAATACAGGGCTGTAAATATCCGGGTGAATACCGGCCAAAGGTCGGCGTAAAAGGCAATTGGAAAACGGTGACACCACCCCTTGTAAATGAGTGAAAGTGGTGGCTGGCGGAGAGACAGGGATTCGAACCCTGGGTAGGCTTGCACCCACAACGGTTTTCGAGACCGCCCCGTTCGACCACTCCGGCACCTCTCCGCGTGATTGGCGACTGTTGTCGAACCGTGGCTGTATCTAAGGGCAGGTTGCGGCGGACACAATATTTCTGATGTTCTGCGTCGAGTAAGTCACCATATTCCTCATCAAAAAAATGCACAGTAGTTCTCCCTGGCTTTGGAGTAACTGCATTGTCTTTTGTAAAAGCTTCTTCATATCCAATTCTGTATAGAGCGTCATGTACTATATCGAGATCACTTTCATCACCATTGTGATCAATAAACACGCTACTTTCATGGGCGACTATTTTTGTACCTGTCTGAATTGTTACATTCCCGCCAAGAAAATCTGTTTCAGATAGAGTATATGTGCTCAGAGAATCATATGTTCCTAAGGTAATTTCTGATCCTGAGAAGGTAGGCTCACCAAACTGGGGCCAAGTTTCCTCTGTCTCATGAAAGGTTGTAAGCGTTTCAACTTTCTGTTCTATCTGCTCGCCATTAATATAAAACTTATCCGCTGCATCTGGATTCAGAACAACCATATCAATGGCATCCCAGTTGAAATTGGCACCCAACCCCAGCAGGTCAAGGTCAAAGTCTGCAAAATTATCGGCGGTTAACCCCTCGACATTTACGGCCAATATGCCATGTGCAAAATCGGTGTATACTTTGCCAGTACTATCGTTGACTCCGCCGAGGGCGTTGATCCTGAACTCGTCAGCACCTTCACCACCCCAAACCACAACTGGCCCACTTGACGAGGGTGTCGTTCCCATACTGTCGATAGTGAAGATATCCGCACCCCCACCACCAGCAACCATTTGCAGTGTACCGCCTTGGCCGTTCAGGGTGAAATTGTCCGCCCCCGCACCGCCAACCACAACCTCAAGCCCCTGTGTGGCCAGATCAACCGTCACCCCGACCTCGCCGGTCACGATCCCCACATCACGACCCGCACCGCCGTCAACCACGGTATCCGCCGCGTCAAAGATCAGAATATCATCCCCGGCACCGCCGGATAGGCTGTCTGCACCATCGCCGCCATAGAGGATGTTGCTGGCCTCGCTGCCGGTGATGGTGTCGTTGGAATTGCTGCCGACGACGTTTTCGATACCGCCAAAAGCAATCTCGGCGTCGCCAGAAACGAAACCCGGAAAACCGGTGCTGTGGGTCGCATATCCAGCATCGCCCGCCGTTTGCAAAACCACGGTTAACCCACCGCTCGTCACCCCGGACAGGTTGAGTGTATCGCCGTTCTCGCCATTCGCCCCACCATCAAACTGCAGTTGTGACTCTCCGCCCACACCCGCAAGACTGCCGGTCACAGCAAAGCTGTCGTCAAAGCTGGTGCCGTTGATAAACTCGATGGAAACCAGCGTATCTGTTCCGCCCAATCCGTCATTCACGATGCCCGTGCCAACTTCTTGTGCGTTTTGCGTAACGGTAATCCCTGTTGTGCGACCGGTGGTGTCAGGGTCGGCAGCGGCAGAATAATCAACGGTGTCAAAACCGTCACAATATATAGTGTGGGGTAGAATGTAGAGTGGTAAAATAGGAACCATTTAAATGCCTGCTAAAAACGGCCCGCATCGTGAAAAACGCCTTAGCACCAAGTTTGTGCTTGTTGCCCCGGTGGGGCGACATACAGACGGTGGAGGGCAGCATAGCAAGGGCAAGAAGATTGCTTCTGCGCGTGACTGTAAAAGGCCGGCGGAGAGATTTTGGGCTTGGCTCCGCCCGTGTTGTTGGTTTGTCGAACGCAAGAGCAAAGGCCCTCGAATATCGTAGAGAAGTAGCAAAAGGTAACAGATATTCCGTTCTGGCGCATTAAACGACCGACACGCCGGTGGCCGACTTCAAGACCGTTCTCTTTCAGCTCTTCGGTCATCCTCGGCCGACCATAACTGTTCAAGCTCAGGCGATGCTGCTCCCGGATATGGGCCAGTAATACCATGTCTTCACGTTGACGGCGGCTAGCTGGGCGGCCCCGCCAGGCACGGTAGCTGCGGGGGAGACATCGACGATCCGGCAAAGACGCTCGGTGGGGATTCTTTTGCGGTGCTTTTCAACAAATGCGAACCACATTTGCTTTGGTCCGCGAAGAAGATCGTTGCTTTTTTTAACAGCTCCCTCTCCTCTTGCAGAAGACGGTTTTCTTTGCGGAGTTCTGCTATCTCACGCTCAAAATCAGTTTATGCCGAAGGCTTTTCAGGGTTCTTCCGATCCTGCTGTATCCACTTGCCCAGAGTCGAAAAAACCGATACCAAAGTCGGCAATTACTTGCTTCCGTGTAAGCCCACTCGTCAGTGCAATCCTGACTGCTTCCTGTCTGAATTCAGCTGTGCGTTTCGTTCCCATAGTAGTTCTCCTTTTGCGCATAATATGCGGTTAAAGGAGCGGCACAATTCCGAGACAGGTCCACAAGTTAAAGCAGATTATATACCTCTCCGCCAATCTGGATATTGATTTCGGCTTGCTCACCACCGTCAACCAATGCCCACAATAGATTGCCGGTTGGGATATGGGTGATGAAGATCTCTTCTACACTTGCATCCCCCGCATTATCTGTAAAGGCACGTTGTACCAAAAAGTCCGATGCCGTCGCGTTCCCGCCGCCCCAGAGTAAAACATCGCCCTCAACAGAGTTATAATCCTGAATCCAGTCAGAGCCGTGATCGGCAATCCCAAGGTGAAAAAATTTATCACCCCCCTCCCCTCCATTTAATCGATCATTGCCAAAACCGCCATTAATGAAGTCAAAGCCATCTCCACCGAACATTTCATCTCCATATGCACCACCGGAAATCACATCATTTCCGGTGCCTCCTATCACCAAATCCGCGCCTAAGCCACCTGATATATTATCATTTCCCGCATCACCGCGTAACTCGTCATTACCGCTGTCGCCGTAAATGGCATCATTGCCGGTACCACCGTAGATGGTGTCGTTCCCACCCATCCCGAATAGCTCATCATTCCATGTGGATCCTATCAATGTGTCATTTCCATTATGCCCACTCATTTCCACCAAGTCATGGTTACGTGAAGTAAAAGTGAGCTGCATGATTTCATATGCGCCCAATTCGAATTCTAAAGCTCCAAAGCCTTTAGAGTCTCCAAACAAATCTATGTGGTTATAAATGTCAATGACAGGCATCGAAGAATAATTATTAGGGTCACCATCTACACCAAGGCGGCTCCCCCAAATATGAATGTTTTCGGTAGTATTCAAATTTAAGAAGCCACCAAACCCATCAACGCCTTCCAGAAATTGAAGAACATCATCTATAGTAATTGTTTGCGATTCTGTTTCTAAGTTTCCAATGTATAGGACGACTTTTCCCTCTTGTTCAAATGCTCTGAATACTACGTCCTCAATATCATCGCCATTCTGAAAAACCGTTGGATCTTGATCAAATTCTATAGCCCTCAAACCACTAATGTTCTCGTGCATTAATCTGAATAGCTCCCCTCCAGCACGAGGTTCGTTATGAAATAATGTTGGGCTTGCACCCCCCCATCCCGATGCTAGCCAAGACACAGCATAGTCTACACCCCCAAGGGACATCTCATAATACTGCATGAAACCTAGAGAAGCATTTACAAGGGCGGAACCCCCATGGTCTTCAACACCGCCCGGCCCTTGAGGCCCGTCAATATCTCTTTGCCATGGATATTGCCATGCTAATGTGTGTAACTCAACATCTTGGAAAGTATCATCCCAGAATGAATTAAGGCTGCTATATATTGTATTCAAATTTGCATTTGAGTATGGCCCTTGACCAAAATAATCCTCATATGAGGATAAGAAAAGTGTAAGGCTATGTATATCTACTGCATCCACATAACCAGCTTCAATAGTATCAAAGGCGTCTTTTATTTCTTGTGCATCCATCAAACCATTGTGATCTCTATCCCCAAAAAACAAACCCGACCCACTTTCCTGCAACCATATCCGACCAGATTCCACTACCAATTTGGGTTCACCCCATCCAATATGCGAGCTCCCGTACTGGTCTAACGATTCCCCAATTATTAATGATAACCGACTGGCAATTTGACCATACTCGGCCGCGCTCAAGCCATTCAAATCATACTCATTTCCTATTTTTATGGAGTCGATAATCACATTTTTTTGATCGGCATAAGCTATTAATTCATCGGCAATGAAAGTTGAGATCTGTCCATCCAAATCGTTTAATTCATTATCGGACATTCCCTTGAATTCGGAAGTGGGAAACGTAAAACTGAAATTTAGCCCATTCTCTGCGCAATAGTCTATTGCCGTTCTTAAGTCTGATACGTCAAGCGTATGAGTGGAGGATGCATCGGACCTCCAGTCGAAATCCCGTTCCGCTTCAGACCCGCCCGGCCACCTGATAGCCGTGACGCCTAAGTATGATATTGCATCACTAAAGCTGTCTTCCCTTTCACTACCAAGTGTAACCGCATTGAGATTTCCAATCACAACTGATGCAAAATAATTGCTATCAATCGTATGTGCTTCATTGTATTCGCCAGAAACTTGACCAAGAGAATATACAGTCATCGATCCACCTTATATCTAATTACGAAAGCTCTCTAAGAGTGATTTAGATATAAGGAGGATATATTTTGTTGAGGTGGGCATTCCTGTGTTTAAATTGAGGCATTATGTTTGATTTAGTTATTAATTTGAATTCAAGGCGACTGAATAGCCCCTTATGTATTGGAAGTTTATTATCGTTATTCAGGTGCGGTATTTAGCAAGATACTGGATTGGGTAGGCGCAAAGCTACACGAGCTATTGTCAAATCTGGTGTTTGAGGTTTTCGGGTCATGCAGCGGCCTGATTGATTGTTGTTTCTATACCGTCTGTGAATTTAACGCCGGTGATGACCTTGGCCAGTTAATTGAAGCCGCGTAGTCTACGCCAGTTTTCCTCAGCGCATTGCCCCAGCTTGAACATCATATGCAGCATTCCGTCCCGCGACAGACAGCCCTTGGAGCGTTTTGTGCGGTGGCGGATGGTGGCGAAGGTGGATTCAATCGGGTTGCTGGTGCGGATGCTTTGCCAATGCTGGGCGGGGAAATCAAAGAAGGCCATCAGTTCCTCGTGGTCTTTTTACCGGCACAGCGTGGCCTTTGAGTATTTCGCCCCGTAAGTTTCAATGAACAGATTGAAGGCCTTTTGGGCATCGGCTTTGGTCTCGGCCTGCCTAATGTCGTGCAGGGCTTGCTTGGCTTTGAGCTGGGAAAGCCTAGGCAGGCAATTCAGCACATTCAGGGTTTTGTGCTGCCAGCACCGCTGTTGACGGGTCAGCGGGAACACCTCTTCCAGCGCGGCCCAGAAGCCCATGGCCCCGTCGCCAATGGCCAGTTTAGGCGCGTTCATGCCACGGCTTTTGAGGTTGAGAAGCACCTCGCGCCAGCTTTGAGTCGACTCACGCGTGCCGTCCTCGATCTCCAAAAAATGCTTTTCGCCACGGGCGTTTACGCTAACAACGACAAGGGCGAACAGCTTGTCATCCTGGCCGCGGAAACCGCTGTAAATACCGTCCGCCCAGATATAGACCCAAGGCTCCTGATCCAGTGGTTGCGTCCGCCAGCCGTTGTATTCCCTGGCCCAGTCCCGCTTCAGGCGCGACACCGTGTTGGCCGACAGCCCTTTGACATCTGGCCCCAAAAGCACCTTGAGAGCCGCCCCCATTTCGCCGCTGGAAATGCCCTTGAGATAAAGCCAAGGCAGTGCCGCCTCTAGTGTTTTTGTCTTGCAGATATAGGGTGGCACCAGCGCAGACCGAAACGTCACGGGCTTGCCGGTTTTCGAGCGCACCTTGGGAATGCGTACGCTTACCGGCCCTATCTCGGTTTGCACAGCGCGTGCAGGCTGGTGTCCGTTACGTACCACAGCCGCATGGCCCGACGCTGTGTGCAAGGCCGCGTATTGTGCCAGAAAACTCTCAAGTTCGGCCTCAACCGCCGTCGCTATCATCTTCTGCGCTCCCTCTCGAAGCAAATTCGTCAGACCATCCGAAATCCCGTCTCGACTGGTAATATCAACAATGTTACTCGTATCCATGGTGGTGTATCTCCTGTGGTGGATTTGATGTCTTGCAACACAAATCAACCAGATACGCCGCCAACCTTCAAAACCTCAAACACCAGATTCAGTCATAGCTCAAGCTACACCAGCTATATGTTGAAGAGCCAATGTATTTACGACGGCGAGGCGCAATGCTGTGTGATGAATTCGCGCAAGACTTCTGGTGTTCTAATGCCTACTCGTGAAGTAGGTTTCTGGCTGTTTTTTAGTATGAATTGGTAGATAGATTCTGCATTTAATTGCGCGACCCGCAAACCGTCTCTCACGGTGGCCTGATTTAGATCTGCACTATCACTTAGAAGGCCCTCGATTGTACGCGACAGATTCCCCATTGGAAGTGCAACATGTTCCAATAGCGCTATCCTGCTAATGTTGTTTGTGTCTGTCATAGTAATTCCCCCGAATTAAGCATTAGGGAAGAATTGCTTTACTTTAGTTAATCAATGGTTAATTTTTTCAATTCAGTTTTACTAAAGCAAAAAACCGCTCATTCGCAGATCAGCCCCAGCTAAAGCTACCTATGTAGAGGTAAATTATTGCAAGGTAAGTTGAACCCAACCTATGGGTTATTTTTCATATGGGAAGAGCGATAACATTATCACTGGAAGGACCAACCCCAAGCAATTTATCTTCTTCTATATGATCGGTCGGTCCTATTTCTATCATTACTTCAACTAAAGAATTCACCAATGAATCATAACTTTTCTGTAATTTATTCTTCTCAGCAAACGCGGCCATATCAAAGAGGGCATCAACCATCCATTTGTAGTCACTCATTTTGCTAATATCCCCTAAGTTGAAATTCGATTGAATAATGGTGGACCTGGTATTGGTTAATTAAACAATAACAAATTCAAGAAACAGATTGTTTCCCTGTAGTTTTGAGGATGCGGTCACTACATGCTGTGGAATCGGCTGTGAAGGCTACAATGAGTTACAGATGTTTCACGCGGTTAAAAAATCCATTTAGCTAGAAAATTTCTTATCTGGAATACTCTCACGCAGTGGCAATACGGGATATAGCGGGAGTAGCATTCGCTCCATAAGCCGGACCTTCAGCTCCTTCATCAGGCCTTTGTCGCCGAAAAAATCTTCGGGCTGTTCCACGCCGCTAAGCAGCTCGTCGAGTAGTTCCTTGGAAATCGTCATTGTTGTCATGCTCCTTCGTTGGTGAAGCATGGACCAAATTACTCATACACAAAAGATCGGACACTCTCGATATAGCGGTGTTTATCATCAGCTGAATTAACGCAGAGCATCGACAGATGCTTAATGAGATATTAGTCGTGGCCCACAACTGAATTGTCATCCGACCTGAACCAGAGTCTTTTGGGGTTTTGAAGCGCTACCCATCTTTGGACCAGCGTTGGATGGCGGAGCAGCGGGTTACGAACACTGCACGGATTACCGAGGAATCTTAGGGGGGAGTACATGGTCGTCAAATCACAATATATGGTTTTTCTGTGCTTTGCTGCTGATAATGCATATTTCTACATGAAAATTAGTAATTTATTTACCATAATTGGCGCCTATTCCTTTAAACAATGTAGATGAACTAGGAAGGCGAATCTAAATGAATGATACTACTTGGGTGACAGATATTCTGCTGGATATAGCTAGATTTTCAGAGGAAAATGGCCTTCCGAAAACATATGATTCGCTCATCTCGGCGATAAAAGTAGCAGCAAATGAACTTAAGCAGAAAGAGAACCTACCCCAAGGTAAAGAAAGTAATGTCGTTTGGCTGTTTGAGAGTAGACCAATGACATTTGCAATTTCCTAGTCCATGACCTGTGTCACGATAATCCCCGTTCCTCATGGGATTACTGCGGCACGTTTTGCATATGGTAATCCCCCCATTTTTAATGGGGTCCGCTTGTAGAATTACGCGGCTAGTTCCAGTTTCATTGCGGGTATAATCCCGCCGATGGGCATGTTGGGCCGATCATTGTTATATGTCCAGAACCATTCTGTGGCCTGTTCCTGAGCTTCCTCTATGGTTTCAAAGATATTCTGGTCCAACCATTCATGGCGGACCGTGCGATTGTAGCGCTCAATATAGGCGTTCTGTTGGGGCTTCCCAGGCTGGATGTATTGGATGTGGATGCCTGCCTTCTCAGCCCATGCCATCAGTTTGCCGCTGATATATTCTGGGCCATTATCGACCCTGATAATCTGCGGTTTCCCGCGCCATTCGATGATCTGATTAAGGCTGCGGATAACCCGCTTGGCGGGCAGCGAGAAGTCAACTTCTATGCCTAACCCTTCGCGGTTGAAGTCGTCCAGCACGTTCAAAGTTTGAATACTACGGCCATCAGCCAATTGATCCGCCATGAAGCCCATCGACCATGTATGGTTGGCCGCGTCAGGAACTGCCAGTGTGTCCGGCTTGTCCCGTTTCAAGCGTTTCTTCGGTCTGATCCGCAAGTTCAGCTCCAGCTCGCAATAAATGCGGTACACGCGCTTATGGTTCCAGCCATAGCCCTTCACATTGTGCAGATGCAGAAAACACAGGCCAAAGCCCCAGGTGCGGCGGTTGGCCGTTACCTTTACAAGCCATATCGCGATTTCGGCGTTTTCATCGCTGAGCTTACGCTCATACCGGTAGCAGCTCTCGCTAATACTGAACGTCCGACAGGCCAGAGCGATGCTGACCCCACGGCTGGCGACCGCTTTCACGGCCATCCATTGACCGGCGGCAGGTGATTGGAACAATCACCGAGAGGGTCCATGCGCAGAGACGGCCTCGCTACTTTTTTCCGAGCACTTCCTTCAGCAGATCGTCTGCATGCTCACCTCGGCATACATCCGCTTCAGGCGACGGTTTTCCTCGGCCAGCGCCTTCATCTCCAAGATCATAGACGCATCAATACCCCCGAACTTTGCTCGCCATTAATAGAAACTCGCGCTGCTCATTCCGTGTTCGCGGTAAAGCTCGGATACCGGCACACCACTTTCGGCCTGCTTCAGTATCCCCATTATTTGCGAGTCGATATATCGTTTGCTCTTCATTCAAAATATCCTCAGATATTATGCCGAGAAAACTCTACGCGTGAACTCCACTAATTTTCAGGGGGATTATCGTATTTATGCTCGCTTCGGATGCAACGCCATCATGCTTGAGCTGACCTTTGATAAACTGGGAAGCGACAAATCTCACGATGATCTGGGCGTGTTTATGAATACTGCCACGGCCAGTTCACTGGATTTGAGGCCAAATGCAGCAGTGAATCCCCCCCCGTCGAACATTGTTAAAACCATGGTCGAAATGCTGTAATCCACCATTAAACAATGGTTATAAATTCAGCATCACTGTGCCAATTACAGGTTATCAATATAATTGATTATTTTCGTGTCTCATTCATTTAAGTAATCAGACCCAAAATACCATTTTATGAATTGGTCCTGTTCAAGCGTTTTTTCTCTAATAATATCTAGAACATATGTAGGAAAGGTAATTTGTTCTGATTTATGAATTTTTTTTGTTGCCTTTGTATAACCCTCAAATGGTAATAATCCGGCGAATTGTTCAACTTGTTTTAGGAATTGGTAAGGTTCTTTGATTATCCCATGAAATGGAAGAAATAGAAGTCGCTTTTGATCAAAATGTGCGCTCCATCGAGGAATATTAAGTTTATAATCCCCTCTGGTAAAAAGAATGGGCATCGTTGCACGTTCCACCCATTCACCTTTCGACAAAGGGGTGCCTCTTCTTGTGATATCCATTCTTAGTTGGGATAAGGCCCTTTCAAATGGAGGGCGAATTATATAGATAAATTTCGCTTCTTTTAAAAAATTAGAAACGAAACTTACTCCTTTTTCAGAGATACAAGAGTACGCTGGGGTTACATCTAGGCATATCGAATTAATGGGCGCCTGGGAAAATATTCTTTTGTACCATGTTCCATTAAACATCGGTTTTTCAAGGATCGAGTCTAAATATTTAATATACTTAGGATCTGGGCTCATATTTTCCTTTAGGTAACGGGATTTGGCTATTTGCACACCTTTTCTGACGTGCCAACCTGTCCATGCCTTGTTCTCATTATTGAATTTATGATCGAAAAAATGGAGTTCTTTAAATGGCGGAACCCAGATATCGGGTCTTTCAGATAAGACATCATGCAACCATGTTGTGCCCGATTTTTGTGCACCTATACATATGAGGTCTGGTTTTCTACCCAAGTTGGCTTTCTCCATGAAAAGAACTGTATTATCCCCCTGATTTTGGGATCCAAGGGATTAGTATATTATGCCACTAAAAATAGTATACCCTTTAATTTAAACTGAATGCCAATTTCTCATGTGCCCCATTGTCTAATTGCTACGACAATGCTGCGATGGAAACCTTATTCAAAACAATCAAAGTCGAGCTGATCTGGCGGCATTCCTGGCAAACATGCCGAGCGGTGGAGGTCGCCATCTTCGAGTACATCAATGGCTTCTATAACCCGCGCCGCAGACACTCGGCACTGGGCTGGAAAAGCCCATTGGTTTTTGAACGAAAGGCCGCTTAAATGAGCACCCAGAGCGGCACCAAAGCGGGACAGGTCCACTTATCCCTGTGGCGATACATATGTCCGCTTTGCTAAAATCATAATCGCTACAGACCAACCGCCACGCGGCATTTGATTTTTCCTGTGCTGTCATGGGCAACCGAACCTTTGCGTTATCTTCAAGGGCCAACAATACGGCCTCTTCCTCTGTTCCACTAAATACTCGCACAGAGATTTTGGCGCTGAGTTTACATATGCGATAGGTTTCATAACGGTGGTGCCCATCAATTATGATATAGCCATCTTTCCCTCTATCCCAAACTAGCATGGGGTCTAATTCACGCCCCGACTTAAGGGTTTGGCCCAGCTCGAATACATGGGATTCTATGGTTTGAAACTCGCGGAATTGGAATGTTTCCGGTCTTAATTTAATGTCACTGAGAGATAGCCTCTTTTGCGTAGGCGTTTGGTGTCTTTTTTGTTGTTTTTCATAGTGTTGCCATATTCATTGGATGTGCTTAGGAAAACATTCGGCCTATGCATTTTACACTCCCTGAGGCTACATACCCAGAGTTACCCCTAAGCTGCCCCCTAAGTGACCCTAGGGCTAAGCCTCAGCTACCGTGTTGCTAATCAACCACCACCATTCCCACACCCTCCTCCTTAAGACAGGCTGAGGCTATGTGGTGAGGCGTATAACTGAGGCTACCCCTGCATAAGCCGGTTTTCTAATGGTGGGCCTTAATTCAGTGGGGGGGTGCCGATGGTGGGGAGATTTATTGTAATTACTGGCTAATTCCGCTAAGCGTTGTCCATACTGCTCAATACCATAAATGGACAACATCAGGACGAATTAATTAGCAATACCAATAGCTTATACTTTTTGGCGTAGTATCCCTGTCTCTCCGCCATTTCATATCTTTCTATGAAAAGTCCCTCTAACATCTTGAATGACAAGGTGGTTAAGGAGTTCGAATCCCTTTATTTCAGTCGTTTGCGATACACTTGGAAATGGTAAATCCGGGCGCTAATCGTTCAAGCACTACCGGATCATGTCTGCCGGGTTCACGAAAGATTGCAAAGAGAAACCCATCGCAATTGCAAGGAAAGGGACATTTGACAGACAACACAAACACAGAGCCGGAACTTCAGATCACTGATGCGATTTGTGGCAATATTGGCCAAGCGGCGCGTCATTATTTTCAATGTTCTTGATTTGTGTCAGCCCTTCCCCGAATGATATTTGCAATACTACAGAAGGGTAGTTTTGCGATTACAAGGAAATTTATTAAAGGGGAATTGGGATGAAAAAGATAAGCAACCGGTTTGACCCGCAATTCGATGATGCAGACGCAGACCATGGTGCAGGCGTTGTTCTGCTGGCCGGTGGGGCCGGGTTCATTGGATCCAACCTCTCCAGGCGGCTGCTTGATGCCGGTTGGCAGGTTATCTGCATTGATAATCTGGAAACCGGACGGCAAGAAAACATCGCCGAATTGTTGCCAAACGAAAACTATCGTTTTTTTCTGCATGATATCATTCAGCCGTTCAGCCTTGGCGGCCGCGTGGATCGGATTTACAACCTTGCCTGCCCCGCGTCTCCGCCGAAATACCAGAAAAATCCGGTGCACACGTTTTTGACCTCGGTAATTGGTTCGCTGAACCTTCTGGAACTTGCCGAATCAAAATCGGCACGGGTTCTGCAGTGTTCGACATCCGAAGTTTACGGTGATCCCGATATTTCGCCGCAAAACGAAAGCTATAGAGGTCTGGTGAGCACTGTTGGGCCACGCGCCTGCTATGACGAGGGCAAGAGGGCGGCAGAAACCCTGTTTCACGAGATGCACGGCGCGACGGGGATCGATATCCGGATTGCGCGTATCTTTAATACCTATGGCCCTCGGATGGATCCCGAAGACGGGCGGGTTGTTTCGAACTTTATCGTTCAGGCGTTGAAGGGCGAGGAGCTGACCATTTACGGTACCGGAGAGCAGACGCGCTCGTTTTGTTATATTGACGACTTGTTGAATGGCCTGATTTCGCTGATGGAATCCGAGACCTGCGGTGTTGACCCGATCAATCTGGGCAATCAGGGAGAGTTTACCATCAACGAATTGGCCGGACTGGTTTCAGAGATGATCCCGACGGCCAAAGGCGTGGTCCACCATGATCTTCCCCAAGATGATCCACGGCAGCGGCGCCCCGACATCACGCGCGCCAAGATGCTACTTGGCTGGGAGCCCAAAGTGCCCCTGCGGGATGGTTTGGTTCCAACCATCGAGTATTTCAAAAGCGAAATTGCGCAAGCCCAGGGGCAGAGGCCCGAAGAGGGCGAGAAAGTCGGGGCAATCCTTTGAGCCTTCCATCACGGGTTCTCGTTACCGGTGGCGCCGGTTATATCGGGTCGCATTGCTGCAAGGCCCTGGGCGAAGCCGGCGTGCAGCCCGTCGTTTACGATAACCTGTCTCGGGGTCATGCAGAGGCGGTAAAATGGGGCCCTCTTGTGATTGGTGATCTGCGCGACAGGGAACTGCTTTTGGAAACATTGCAGCGGGAAAAGATAGAAGCAGTTATCCATTTTGCAGCCCTTGCCTATGTCGGAGAGAGCGTTGAAAAGCCGCTGCTTTATTACGACAACAATGTCGGCGGCATGATCGCGCTGTTGGATGCGATGCAGCAAGCCGATGTGAATAGAATCGTTTTTTCGTCATCTTGCGCAACTTACGGTGTGCCGCAGAAGCTGCCTATCGCCGAGGATACGGTGCAAGCCCCGATCAACCCTTATGGCCGCACCAAGCTAATTTGCGAATGGATGCTGGAAGACGCGGCCCGATCCCGTGATCTGCATATTGCGGCATTGCGATATTTCAATGCCGCCGGTGCCGATCCTGATGGCGAATTGGGAGAGCAGCATTTTCCGGAAACGCATCTTGTCCCGTTAGCGATCATGGCGGCCTATGGGACGGGTGATCCCCTTAAAATTTTCGGGACAGACTATCCAACACCGGACGGGACCTGCATTCGCGACTACATCCACGTCAGCGACCTTGCACAGGCGCATCTGCTTGCGCTGGACGCAATTTCCAACGACGCCGGCTCGCTCAAGTTAAACCTTGGCACCGGGACTGGAACATCCGTGCGGCAAATCGCTGATGCGGTCGAACAGATCACGGGCCTCAAGGTTCCGGTCATAGAAGCGCCGCGCCGCGCTGGCGATCCTCCGGAACTTGTCGCATGCGCGAAGCTGTCTCGGGAAATCCTTGGGTTTAACCCACAATGGAGTGACATCGACCAGATCGTACGCGATGCCGCACCCTGGTTTGCGCCTGACCGGAACGGGGTTTCAAGGGAATGAAACCAACCAGCCGACGTCATCCGGCTCTTGAGCCACGGCCGTTTCTAGAGCCGCTGTTTTTGGGCGCGAAGGCATTCAAATACAGACTTCTCGCCGTGCTCTGGTTTGCCTTTTCGGCCTGGTTCTGGATTTGGTGGTTTGATCCGGATCACATCATCGGACTGGGCCGGTACATGATGGTGACCGGCGTGCTGGTCTGGGTCTGGAGTTTGCAGCTGTTCTTTGTGGTGGTGTTTCTGCAGGCCCATCGTCCTGTTGCGCCCGACCCAAAGCCTGGGCAATGGAAAGTTGCGATGATTGTCACAAAGACGCCATCGGAACCCTTCGAAGTCACCCGAAAAACGTTGGAAGCGATGCTGTCGCAAGAGTATCCGCACGATACCTGGCTTGCCGACGAAGATCCAACCAAGGAAGTGATCGAATGGTGTTCCAAGCATGGTGTGCGCATCTCGTCGCGCAAAGGTGTGGAGGAGTACCATCAATTGACATGGCCCCGCCGCACGCGCTGCAAAGAAGGCAATCTTGCGTATTTCTATGACCATTGGGGCTATGACGAATACGATATTGTCTCGCAGCTGGATGCAGATCATGTGCCGGAACCGGGCTACCTCAAAGAGATGCTCAGACCCTTTGCCGACCCGAAAGTCGGATATGTATCGGCGCCGTCGATTTGCGCATCAAATGCCAAGGGGCACTGGACCGTACGAACGCGGTTGTATACCGAGGCAGGCTTCCACGGTGTTTTGCAGGCCGGTTACACCAAGCTGTTTACGCCCATGTGCATAGGGTCACACTATGCGGTGCGCACGAAAGCATTGAAGCAAGCGGGCGGACTTGGCCCGGAATTGGCCGAAGACCATTCAACAACGATGTTGATATCGGCAGCCGGCTGGCGCGGTGTTCACGCGATTGATGCAATTGCAATCGGGGACGGACCTGCCAGCCTGCCGGATTTGGTGACACAGGAATTCCAATGGTCACGCAGCCTTGTGTCACTGCTTTTGCGCTATACCCCCCGTTATCTGGGGCACCTTCCATTTCGGCTGAAGTTCCTGTTCGGATTCAGTCAGATCTGGTACGCACTGTTTTCGATCGTAATGGCGTTTATGTACATTGTGCCAATTATTGCCGTTGTTTTTGATGTCCGTTTTGTGGACGTAACCTATCCGGCGTTTATCGGGCATGTTCTTCCGATGGGGATCATTCCACTGTTCATAGTGATTGCGATCAAGCGGGACAAATTGCTGCGGCCGACCGACGCGCCGATTTTATCCTGGGAAAGAATGTTGTTTCCCATTCTGCAATGGCCCTGGGTGTTATGGGGCGTTACCATGGCAGTGCGAGACAGGATCACCGGTCGTTTCGTTGATTTCCGGATTACCCCCAAGGGAGAAGCCGCAAGTCGCGATTTGCCCAACAGCATTGTCATGCTTTATGCGTTTCTTGCCCTGGGGGCGATCATTCCCGTGCTTGTTCAGGACGACCTGACCGAAGCGCGGGGTTTCTATCTTTTGGCACTGATGAATGCGGTCGCTTACGTCGCTGTATTGGCCGTCACGATAATCCATCACCTTCGCCAAGAAAGCAGCAGCTTATCGAAATTGGGAACGAAGCTGGCGCTTCAAATAGGCTCGTTGATCTTGATCATGGCGCTTTTCGTCACAGCAATTATCATGAGAGGAGAGGTAGGCCTTCATGCTTTGGCCTACGGGCTACAGCCTTTGAGAATTACAAAGGTAGAGTACATTGTTGCCGGGGCCGGACAAGGTAAACCGGGAGATTTTCATGTTAGGTTCGCCCCCGGCTGGATCGGGTTATTTAACTCTGAGGAGGAAGCGCCATGATGGCTGCATTTAAGAAACCTTTTGCGAAATATCTGGCACTTGGCTTGGGGCTTTGGGCATTGGTTGGCTTTGCCGCCAACGCCCAGGTGCAGACCCCGCCCGGTGATATTCCCTTTGGCGTTTATGATCCGGATGGTGATTTTTCAGCCGTGCGCGATGTTACCGTTGAACACCTGTTTTTGCCCTGGGAAGATGTGTATCTGCCCTCGCTGAACGATGCCGATGAATATGCGTTCGAACGCAACAGGGCCTTGTTGGTAACGGTCGAACCATGGACCTGGTCCCGCAGCCAGCGAAATACCGCAAAGTATCTGAAGAACGGTATCTTTTCCGGCGCTTATGACGCGAATATGCACGCGATCTGTGAAATTCTGGGCACGCTCAAAAGTCCGGTTACATTGCGATTTATGCACGAAATGGATGACAAGAGCGGTCAGTTCATCTGGTCGGGCTGGAAACCGGAAGAGTTTATCAAGGCCTATCGTCGAATGGTTGGCATCTGCAAAGAGGACGCGCCCAACATCAACCTGATGTGGTCGCCTCTGGGTAACAAAGACATGGCGAAATATTATCCGGGTGACGAATATGCCGATCTGGTGGGTCTGACCGTTTTCGGCCTGCAAGCGTGGGATAAGGCCAAATTTGGCCACGACCGGACATTCGACGAGGTTTTCGGACCGCGCTACGAACGCGCCGCAAAGTTCGGAAAACCGGTTGTTGTGGCAGAGCTTGGCTATGTCGGGAAAGCCCCATATGTCGACGCATGGAAAAACAGCGTGCGGGCCAGTAACCCCGAATACCCGTCTTTGGTTGGTGTGGTCTACTTCAATTTCCCCGAAGTTTATCCATGGCCCGAGGGGTTTGGCGCGCCGGATTGGCGTATAAAAAACCAGGTTCTCGACTAAACGCTAAGATTTGAGAGGATTTCCGCCGAGGTGAGCCCTGAGAGGGGCTCGCCTTTTTTTCGTCTAGAAAGTTGTAATATATAGATTATTTACCCGCAATTCGCGCAATATCCAGTCGCCACATGTAGGTCCAGCTTCTGCCCAATTTTTGCCTGCCTTGACCGCTACGCCTCTTTTTCATCACTAAGGCTCTAATGAAAAACATGAGATCCGTCTCTGACACGTTTTGAGAGGGGTCTTAAAAAAATGAGGGATAAGCTGTGAACATTCTTTTGAGAAAATCGAAATACGTTATTCTTTCGTCTTTATTGGTGGCTGGTATTGGCCTTACAATTCCGGTTCAAGAGGCGCAGGCCTCTCAAATTGACAAGAACGGTGTCGTCCAGAAAACCACGGTTGCTGGACATGGCTCGGCCCGCTTTGACTGGCTTGCCAACCAGAAGGTTTCGAATCCTGTTCGCGTGATCAAGGCCTCAAGCACACCCTCTCTCGGAAACGGCGCGTGGATTTGTTCAGCGGCGGGCTTTGGGAAACAATCAAAGTGCCATCGCCGCTAAGGCGCATCTGTCAACAGTTAGAAAACGTGAACGCGCCGCCATTGTGCGGCCGTTTTGGTTGCTCACGCCTCCACCCCTTATCACTTACGGACAAAGCGGTGCGTGCCGGCTCGCATATCTTTGGCCAGAACCGATAGAAAACGCCGTTCAGTCCACGCCAAAAATGTCGCGCGTGAAAACAGATCCCGTGAAGTTTTTAAGGTTCTTGTCACGTCGGTTGCAAATCACGACATCTGACCGCTGCAAGAATTCAGTCAGGTCTCCGACGATCTCAACACCGGCAAGCTGATCTGCCTTCAGCATCGGTTCATAGACAATAACCCGCGCCCCCTCGGCCAGAAGGCGCTTGACGATATCATGCATGGCCGAACTTCGCATATTGTCCGAACCTTGCTTCATCGTCAGCCTGTAAACCCCGAGGGTTTCAGCCCCGAGATTGACAATCTGTTCAGCAATATAATCCTTGCGGGACGAATTTGACTCCACCACAGCCTGAACAAGCTGGTGGGGTATGTTCCGGTAATTTGCCAATAGCTGTTTGGTATCTTTGGGAAGGCAATACCCGCCATATCCAAAAGAGGGATTGTTGTAACCGCCGCCAATTCTGGGATCCAGACACACACCTTCGATGATTTCTTTGACATTCATACCTTGCGCCATGCCAAAACTGTCCAGTTCGTTGAAAAATGCGATGCGCGTTGCAAGGTAGGTGTTGGCAAACAGCTTAACGGCTTCGGCTTCATTTGATCCGGATAGCAGGATGTCCACTTGCGGGTTCCGGCTCGCGTCTCGCAGCATTTCGGCAAACTGTACGGCCTCCTCGGATTTGCTGCCAACAATAATACGGGACGGGTAGAGGTTGTCATAAAGCGCCTTCCCCTCGCGCAGGAACTCGGGAGAGAAAGCGATCCTGTCGTCCCCAAGGGCCTGTCTCTGTTGCGCAGTGAAACCGACCGGTATTGTGGATTTGATAACGATCAGCGCCGTTTTGTTGTGTTGGCGCGCCTGCTTGATGACCGATTCAACGGCTTTCGTATCAAAATAGTGTTCTTGACTATCATAGTTTGTTGGCGCCGCAACGATGATGAAATCTGCGCCCGAAAACGCCTGTGCTGCATCCAGCGTCGCCGAGAGGTCCAGTATCTTCTTTTCCAGCACGTTTTCGATTTCGGGATCCGCCACTGTAGAGCGGCCGGAATTAACTGTTTCAACGCGCACGGGGTCGATATCGAAGGCGATAACCTGATGTTTGCGTGCCAGCAATGTGGCCAGCGACATTCCAACATAGCCCAAGCCAGCCACCGCAACTTTGTATTTCTTCGCCATTCCAATCTCCCTTTTCGGGCGCAGGTGTTTTCGTCTCCTGCGCCAATTCAATCTTTCAATACAGTCTCGGAATTGTTCAATTTGCCCCTTCTGAGGATAGTGCGGTTATCCTGTCATGCAGAAGAGCGCGCACCGAGGGTCCAAATTCCTCATGCCAAAGCGCATGGTCCAGAATTGCCTCGATATAGCCAAGCTTTGATCCGCAATCGTAACGATGACAACGAATTGGGACGGCATCCATTGACTTGTTTTGGGCCTGGGCGTTGATGGCATCGGTAAGTTGGTATTCGTTGCCGACCCCGGGCGAAATGGTGCGTAGATGATCAAAAACCTCGGCTGTAAAAACATACCGTCCCACCGAAGCATAATTAGAGGGCGCCTGTCCGGTTTCCGGTTTTTCAACGATTGCAGAAAACGGGATGTGCTGGTCATTAATATCGTTACAAGGTTTGATTATTCCGTATTTTCCAACGGATTCATCGGGCACAGACAGAACTGAAATCGAAGGCCGGCCGGTTGTTTCAAAAAACTTTACCAGATCCGAGGTTGGCTTGGTTGAGCCAGCCATCATGTCGTCCGGAAGCAAGACCGCAAAGGGGGCATCGCCAATGACTGGTTCGGCGCATAATATGGCGTGTCCAAGGCCAAGGGCCTCGGGCTGGCGCACAAAAATACAGTGAATATCGGGTGGAATTATCTCGCGGATCTGTTCAGCCAATGCGTTTTTACCACGGCTTTCCAACAGCATTTCAAGTTCCGGACTATGATCGAAATGATCCTCGATCGCCCGTTTGGTCCGGCCGGTGACAAAGACAAGTTCGGTTATTCCTGCCTCGATGGCCTCTTCAACCGCGTATTGAATAATTGGCTTGTCGATGATCGGCAAAAGCTCCTTGGGCATTGCCTTTGTCGCAGGAAGAAATCTGGTTCCCATTCCGGCAACTGGAAATACTGCTTTTCGGATTTTTCGCTGATTGATTTTACTGCTCATGTAATCACTTTTTTATGGGTCTATTTCGTCATCAAATATGCCTCTGGGCATGGTTCAAAGACTGATTACTAAAATCCACTAGCGTAATAATTCGGCCTGCTCTATACCAGTTCGGCAAACCTTAGCTCTATAGAATAAAAATTAGCATACTCTTGCCATTTTAGTATGTGACACAATGGCTTTCGGTCAGGATAATTTCGAGCAATATGCATGTTGTTGACAACAATCCCGAGAACAGATTGCCTCTGCGTATGTGTTTTGCCCGGCGGGTCGTGGTAAATCGACCGGGTTGAAACAAAGCAAAGTTCGCTTTAGCTGATCTCGGTCAAGGCTGCCCGTCACACCTCTTATAAATGCTTATATTATTATGCGCCCCGACAAACAGTGTTGGCGCCCATAGCATCCTACCAAAACACTGCCAGAAATATCCCTGCAAGTGCCAGAAACGAACATCCGGCCAGTAAAAAGCTGATGGCTCTTACCAGCCACAGCGGTGTTGCATCCACATCCAGATCTGCAATGCGAAGATGAAGGTGTGTGTAACGCCACGATGCCTGTAGAAAGGCGGCGATGCTCAGGACAATCAGAACGGCCGCAATTGCCAGAAGCATCCAGAGGGGCATTGAATCTTGCAAGAACTTTGCCACCCCAAGACCGGCGGCAAGTGCCGATAGCCCTGTGCGGATCCATGCCTGAAAGGTGCGCTCATTGGCCAGAACTGTTCGGTCCAGCGCCAGTGCGGTTGTATCAGGTTCTTTGTCTTTCATCCCGTACCTACGGTTTTGCATTCACAAAGGATTATCCCCGAAACCCTGTGGCCACCACGAATTTTTCGGAGCTGTCCGACCGGCTGGCGGGCGGTTTCACATTCGCCACTTTGGTGAACTTCATCTTCAACAGCTTTTGCAAATCACCCTCGGCCCCGCCGGCCAGAACCTTGGCGATGAATGTGCCGCCCTCTTCCAGCACGTCAAAGGCGAAATAGGCCGCGGTCTCGCACAGGGCCATGATGCGCATATGATCGGTCTGTTTGTGGCCCGAGGCCTTGGCGGCCATGTCGGACATCACCACATCGGCCTTGCCGCCCAGCCAGTTTTTGACCAGATCATCGGCCCCGTCCGCCATGAAGTCCAGCACATGGATTTCTGCCCCCGGCACCGGTTCAACCTGTTGCAGGTCAACCCCGATCAGACGGCCAACCGCCTTGCCCTTGCGTTCGCCCAGCGAATTGATGCGCGGCACCGCAACCTGAAGCCAGCCACCGGGGGCGCAGCCCAGATCAACCACCCGCGCACCGGGCACCAGAAAACGGTATTTGTCGTCCAGTTCCATGATCTTGAAGGCCGCACGTCCGCGATAGCCCTCGGTCGTGGCGCGTTTTACATAGGGGTCGTTCAACTGGCGTTCCAGCCACAGCGTCGAGGACAGCTTGCGACCGCGCGCCGATTTCACCTTGACCCGCAGATCGCGTTGCCCGCGTCCGCTAATGTTTTTTCCTGTTGGGCTTTTGGCCATCAGTCTATCCCGTCTTTCAGCACCCCGTCGGCGCTCATTTGTGCGTATAGCAGGCCTTCGCGCAAACCGCGATCAGCAACTGACAAACGGTCCGTCGGCCAGACCCGCAGCAAAGCCTGCAAAATGGCGGCGCCCGACATGATCAACGCCTGCCGGTCGCGCCCGATGCGCGGATCCCTGCGCCGCCCTTCCGGCCCCAGTGACAGATAATCGCGCACCACGGCGTCAATTTGGCCCGAGGTCATGCGCAGCCCGTCCACCTTGTTGCGGTCATAGCGGCGCAACCCAAGATGCGAGGCCGCGACCGTTGTTACCGTGCCCGAGGTGCCGACGATCTGGAACCCCTCTTTGGCCTGCTCGCTTTCGAATGGCGAAAATCCTGCCAGATTTTCCTCGAAATGACAGGACATAAGGGCAAATCGAGCGGCGTCATCGTCCACATCATCGAAGATATCACGCAGGGTGGCCACTCCCAAGGGCACCGAAATCCAGTCCACCACGCGGGCGTTTTCAATCAGCGTCTGATCCTGCAAAAAACCCGTGCGCAACCGCATGATCGATTTTGCGCGGTCATGCGCCGGCACTTTGGAAATATCGATCCAGACCAGTTCGGTCGACCCGCCGCCGATATCCACCACCAGCAATTGTTCGGTGCGTTTAGACACCAGCGGCGCACAGGAAATCACCGCCAGACGCGCTTCTTCCTCGGGTTCGATAATTTCCAGCGTCAGACCGGTTTCGCGTTTCACCAAGCGGTGGAATTCGGCCGCGTTTTTCGCCCTGCGACAGGCTTCGGTCGCGACCAGCCGCATATTGGTAACATTATGGTTTTGCAGCTTTTTCTTGCAAATTCGAAGGGCTTGAACCGTTCGCTTGATCGACGCGCGACTAAGCCTGCCCGTCGCCTCAAGGCCCGAGCCAAGCTGCACGGATTTGGAAAAACTGTCAACCACAGTGAACTGGTTGCCCGTAGGTTGGGCAATCAGCATGCGGCAACTATTTGTGCCCAGGTCCAACGCTGCATAAAGCGGCGCCGGATCAGACGTTTTTGGCGCGGGTGGTTCAACCGCATCGGGGAACGCGCCCGCACCGGACAGACGCTTGGGCGTCATGGTCACGCCCTCCATTTCGAGTTGTCCCCAAGGTAAACCCGACAGACCACGGGCGCAAGGTGTCGGATGATCAATTCTGCACCTTTCATAACCATCATGAGAATTATGACAGCGGGCTGCACTGGTCTCCTTGCTGTGTATTGCTTAGACAGGCGGCACCACGGGGCGTCGCAACACCGCCCCTGAATGTCGAAAACAGCCCCTGAAGACGTGGTATGCCCGCGTAAGCATGGAGTGTGAAAGGAATCAGCGAATGCCCGATGTGACCATAGTTTACTGGCGTGATATTCCGGCCCAGGTTATTGTGGGCAAGGGACGGCGTGCCAGCAAGGTGCAACTGGCAGAACGGTTCGAACAGGCG
Source organism: Profundibacter amoris (assembly GCF_003544895.1). Lineage (GTDB taxonomy): Bacteria > Pseudomonadota > Alphaproteobacteria > Rhodobacterales > Rhodobacteraceae > Profundibacter > Profundibacter amoris. The sequence continues at coordinate 1,500,313 of NZ_CP032125.1, read as the reverse complement.
ATCGACCGCGCCGCGATGAAGGTGGGGGCCGCCGGAACGGATGCCTATCTTGCCGAATGGCGGCGTGCGGCCCCTTATACTGTGGACGGGGACGCAGACCAGATCGCGGCAGACGAGGCCGCGCGCCTTGAGGCCGAATTCGACGCCGAGCGGATCAAACAGCTGATTTCCAATGACGGATGGGCCTAGGTCCGAATTCCATAAAGGAGGCCGTAATGGCGCTGTTGCAGTTCAAAAAGAAACCCGAGGCAGACCCCCTGCCGGTTAATCCACAGCTTGAGGCCCTTCTGAAGGGCTATTCCATCGAGGTGATGCCCCGCACCGCCGCCAAGGTCGAGGATTTCACCGCCCTGCTGCCCAAGGGCACCCGTGTTTACGTGGCCCACCTTGAGGGCACCCCGATCGAGGATATGGTCGCCACCGCCGCACGCCTGTCTGCCGACGGCTATGACGTGATGCCGCATTTCCCCGCCCGCATCATTGCCGACCGCGCCACGCTGGCCGACTGGGTTTCGCGTTATAGGGGTGACGCGGACGTAACGCAGGCGCTTTTGCTCGCTGGCGGGGTCTCTAAACCACTGGGAGAGTTCGACAATTCCATGCAACTGCTGGAAACGGGTCTTTTTGATTCGGCCGGTTTCACGAATCTGCATTTTGCCGGCCATCCGGAAGGCAATCGCGATATTGATCCGGACGGATCGGACAAGAATGTAATGGACGCCCTGCGCTGGAAACAGGATTTTTCAAACCGCACTGACGCCAAAACCGCGCTGGCCACCCAGTTTATTTTCGAGGCCAAGCCGGTGATCGAATGGGCTGATGCGCTTAAGGAGGCAGGCATCGACATGCCGATCCATCTGGGCATTGCCGGTCCGGCCAAATTGCAGACGCTGGTAAAATTCGCCATCGCCTGCGGCGTTGGCCCGTCCCTGAAAGTTCTGCAAAAACGCGCCAAGGATATGACCAAACTGTTGTTGCCCTTCGAGCCGACAGACCTGCTGACCGCACTGGCCGCCTACAAGGCGGAAAACCCTGACTCAAACATCGCCCAGGTGCATTTCTTCCCCTTGGGCGGCATCAAAACCAATGCCAACTGGGCCATCGCGCATGGCGGCAAATCCGCCGTTCCGGCCAACCAAACCCAAGATTAAGGACCATCCATGACCCGCACCGTTATCGAGAGCAAAACCAAGACCATCACCATCGGCTTTGACGAACCCTTCTGCGTGATCGGCGAGCGGATCAACCCAACCGGCCGCAAGAAACTGGCCGCCGAACTGGAAGCGGGCGATTTTTCGACTGTGGAAATGGATGCGTTAAATCAGGTGGCCTGTGGTGCCACCATGCTGGATATTAACGCGGGCGTTGTTTACAATTCCAACCCCAACCCGAACGAAACCGAACCACCCCTGATGACCAAAATGATTGAACTGGTTCAAGGGCTTGTCGATATTCCTTTATGTATCGACAGTTCGGTCGCTGCGGCACTTGAGGCCGGCTTGCAGGCCTGCGAAGGCCGCCCGTTGCTAAATTCTGTGACCGGCGAAGAGGAAAAGCTGGAGCTGATCCTGCCGCTGGCCAAAAAGTATAACGTGCCCGTTGTGGCCATTTCCAACGACGACACCGGTATTTCCGAAGACCCCGAAGTGCGTTTTGCTGTGGCAAAAAAGATTGTCGAGCGTGCCGCCGATTTCGGCATCCCGGCGCATGACATTGTGGTTGACCCGCTGGTGATGCCAATCGGCGCGATGGCCGGTGCGGGCCAGCAGGTCTTTACCCTTGTGCGCCGCCTTCGTAACGAGTTGGGCGTGAACACCACTTGTGGTGCCTCGAACATCAGTTTCGGTCTGCCGCACCGGCACGGGATCAATGCAGCCTTCCTGCCGATGGCCATTGCATCCGGTATGACCAGCGCCATTATGAACCCGCTGCGCCCTGTGGAAATGGAAGCAATCAAAGCCGCCAACCTGCTGATGAACCATGACGCCCACGGGGCCGAGTGGATCAAATTCGGCCGGGTGCTGGATGCGGTCGAGCAAGGCACGGCTTTCCCCGAGGCCTCAAAGGCGGCTAACGCGGCAGGTTCAGGCCGTGGCGGGCGTCGGCGCCGTAGGGGCTGAGGCCAGGCCATAGTGGTTTTTCAAAAACACACAATGTGAATAATCGAAACAATAACCGTTTGTTTAGTAATGCAAATGAATGCTTTGCGTGCTATTGCGGGCTAGAGACAATGGTCTTTTAATAAGTACTGGTCAGCTGTGAAATGAAGAGGTCAAACATGTTTAACTCAAAGTTACTTACTCCTATTGTGATCGCCGGGGCACTATTTTTGTCTGCTTGTGGCGCAAAATGGGAAACCGCGTATCCTGACGACATCAACCCCGACGTGTCCAAAGGCTGGCGTGTTGTGGCTGTTGATGTTCAGGTTCCCAAATCCCTATCGGTTTCCGAAGCAAACACCTATGCCCCCGACGCGGATATTGTCTGGCGCGAAGACCCCTATGGCAAGGGCAGCCGCTATCAACAAGTTGATGCGATTATAACAGATGCCGCCAAACGCGGCGCCAAGGTTCTGCGCGGCGGCAAGCCCGTGAAACTGGTTATCGTGATGCAGCAATTCCACGCCCTGAGTGAAAAAGCGCGCTACGGATTGAACAATGCCGGCGTGCACAACATCGTCTTTACAGCCCAGGTATTTGATGCCCGCACCGGAAAGCCACTGACAAATCCCGACCTGATCAAGGCGGATCTTGTGGCATATGTCGGCGAACAGGCCATTGATGCCGAGCGCAAGGGTCTGACCCAGAAAGTGCGCATCATCGATCACGTTTCCAAAGTGATCAAAGGTTGGCTGAGCCATACGGTTGATGTGCGCGGTAAATTCTCGCGCAGCGGCCGATAAAAAACCGCCCGGCCAAATGGCCGGACGGCAATCAATTCCTGATAAAGGCGTGCCGAAAATCCGGCGCGCCTTTTCTTTACTTCATCATCATCATTTCTGCGATGGGTGCATTGGTGGTAAAGATATAATCCCCCCCGTCAGCGCCCGAATGACAAGCGATACAGCCCTTGTCCATCCCTTTGGCCACCTTGCCGGCAAGGCTCATGCCCTTGGGGTTTTTATCCAGTGATCCATCCGGCAGGAACTTGGCCCAGAACCAGTTCTGGTTATCCGCATCAAACCCGTCTTCACGTTTGTACATCACTGTGACAGCGCCCAGATGTTTACCCGGTTCGGCAATGATCTGATCTGCTTCGACTTCGGCGGGACCATAGTTGCGTTTCACAATCAATGCGCCGGTGTGATCGCCAATTGTAGCCGAGGAATAAAAGGTTTCCAGCATCGCCCCATGCGGTGCGGTGCCTTCATACGGGAACGATTTGATCGCATGGTCCCCCACAAGGTTTTGCGCCTGCATCGCCTCCCAGATCAGTTTGGCATAGGCCAGATCATCATCCGACCCGAATGGCGCCATCTGCGCGCTGGCCGTGCCTATGCTTAATCCCAACGCCAATACGGCTGCGGTGCTTTTCATCAGTTTTCTCATGGGTTTCTCCCTTGGCTTCAAATTCAATCTTGCCTCACCTTAGCCTGCGACAATCTGTCAGGTGAAATCACCTTCACTGAACAAACCATCACCATAGCGTGATAGGTTTTGAGCCAAAGATGAGTGGACAGAGCGCCCTGTTCCGCCCCACCCTAGGGCGAAACACGGAGCCAAAATTATGAAAACTGCCGCTATTTTTCCCGCCCTCGTTCTTGTTATCAATGCCGCAACGGCCCAAGCACAAGATGCTGACGCCGGTCGGCTTGTCTTTAAAAAATGCGCCGCTTGTCATCAGATCGGCGACGGGGCCAAAAACGGCGCCGGGCCGGTTCTGACCGGCATCATCGGCCGTCCTGCGGGCAGCTATGACGGGTTTCGTTATTCAAAGTATATGGTCGCAGCAGGCGAGGCCGGACACGTCTGGGACGAGGACAGTATCTTTGAATACATCAGCAACCCGACCAAATACCTGCGCAAAATTCTGGACAACCCGCGTGCCAAGGCAAAAATGCGCTTCAAGCTGAAATCCGAGGAGGACCGGCGCAATGTGATCGCCTATCTTGCCACATTCCAGACCACAATGGGCGAGGCCCCCGAGGCGATGGAGCAAATGACCGCCCTGCCCTCGACCGACACCCCTGGACGTGTCTGTGTGACCAATGGCACAGCGCAAGAACATCTGTTCATTGTGGAAACCCGGAACACCCGGATCAACGAAATGCTTGGCGCGGGCATGCAGTTATGTGCAGACAGCGACCAAGGCGGAAAAATCAGCGTCTTTGAAAACCCCGACGACCAAGAAGGCTGCACCCGTATTATGGCGCCGAACAAAAGCGATACTCTGGTGCGATATATGGAGTTTGACCGCTGTGAATGGGGAACACACAATCAGTAAGGCTGCGTAAAACAATGAAGGCGGAGTTGTTAAAACTCCGCCATCATAAGTCGTTCTTTTCGATTGCCTTGTGCCAGCCTTAGCTGGATGACGGGCAGGCATTCCCGTTGCAGTATACTTTGCTGGCATCAACACTCAGAACGCCCAGACCTTCAACATCAATCAGGTAGAATCCGTTTTTGACATCATCCAGTTGCCCGACCAGAAACAGGGTTCCGTCATATGACTCCAGAGTAATACTCTGCGTGTCATCAGAACCTGCAAATGCAGCCCCTGAAAAAGCTGTGGATAATACGATTGCACCTGCACCGATTTTCTTCGAAATATTTCCAAACATTATCACTCTACTCCTAGCACAAACTGGCTATTACTAGGCCCTGTATTTCAAGCCCGATTTCACATGACGATTGAACCGTCGATTAACAATGCCCCCATTGGTTACATCACCTACGCCCCTGACCGGGCGACAACAACACTACCTTTTAGACAGTTTATTAACCATGAAAGCCGTTAATTGGCCCTATTTTCAAGCCAATAAACAGCCATCCAGAAAACTGTTTCTGCGGCTTCACCAAACTGAAAATAGAATCATTTTCTTAAAAACACGCAATAGATTGAAAACAGATGCCTCCACCTGATTACGCACACAAACAAAATGGCCGCATGCAAATACACACGGCCATCTTTCTGTGATTGGGTCTTGGTCCTAAATTCAGGATTAACGCTTCCCGGGAACGCGCAACCACACCTCGACCCTGCGGTTTCTTGCGCGGCCCACATCGCTTTCATTGCAGGACAGTGGCAGCAATTCCCCATAACTAAGCGGCGTAAGTTTCAGTTGCGCCAGCGCCTGTGGGGACAAAACCCGCTCCATTTCTGCGCGCACCGCCAAAGCCCTTTTCCGGGCCAATTTGGTGTTTCTGACTTCCGACCCGATCGAATCCGCAAACCCGACCAGCAGCACTTCGTTGCCAACGAATTCACCTTTTTCCATACGGGCCGCCAGTTCTTGCAGATTTCGTACGGATTCAACATCCAGTTGGCTTGAACCGGGCTGAAAGCGGAAAGAAATGCTAAGACGGTCAGCATTGCGCAATTCCTGCATCATCTTGACGTATAGTCTTGGATTGAAATCCGGCTCGACCGCTGCGGTATGGATCAGCATCATGCCCATATCCTCTAGCCGCATCCGTTCAAGGCCACGACCGACAAAACCGGCTTCCTCGATATAGGGTTGTGCATCATCGGTCATCGACCATTCGATAAACGCCGCCGCTTCGGGATGCAGATCACCGGGTTTGGTATACATATACAGACGCCGCGACAGCGAATAACCCTCGATCTTAATCCGGAAATCGGTTGGCGGAGACAGCAGGCCGCAATCCTCGCGGATCGTCAGGCGGTTCACACCGTTTGCAAAAGAACGCCCGACAAAGCCGATGCCGCCGCGATCTGCAATAACCGCATCCACCATACCCTGATAGGATTTGTTTTCGGTCACATTGGATGTTTCATCGCGTCCGTGGGGGCGAACAATCCGGTCCAGCAAAATCGCGCGGTCACCCGAGCTTTTGCCAAAACTCTGGATATTGATCGGGTAATCCCCCCCACCCAGTTCCAGCCAGTTGGTGATTTCACCTGCCCAGATTTTCGAGATTTCCTCTGACGTCAGGTTGCGCACCGGATTATCCGGATTAAGAATAACCACAATTCCGTCGACACCGATGACGATTTCATTGTCGGTATCGCGCAATTCGCCAATTCCGGCCGCTTGAAGCTTGGCAAGATCGCTGTCCTTCATCCGGCGGTCAGCCACCCCGATCACGGCAGACCCGTCTGCCAGCGCAGGGAACGCCGTGCCCGAACCGCGCGACTGAAGATCGACCTCTAACCGAAGCGTTCCATCAGGATTCGTCAGGCGGATTTTCCGTTCCGCCGCATTTTCCGTTGCCACGATTTCATAGGTCGCGCCGACACTTTTGGCATAACCGCGCATCAGATTTGGTATCAGATTTGTTCCAACGGTTCTTGAGCCGTATATGCCGAAATACGGCGCATACTGCTTGATCACCGGACATGCAGCACCTTCGCATGTCACATCATTCATATTGATCTGTATTTTGCCCATCCCTTGAACCGTGATGAAATATGTTCCATCGGCGAATTCATCCAACTCGCCGATCAGCTTCAATTCACCGCCCACAGATTTAAGCGTGACAGTCTTGTCCTCTTGTGCATTTGCAGCACCACTAAATGCCAATGCCATTAGTGTAGCTGCCCCAACGGGTAATATTGTTTTCCCGATTATTCGCAATCCAAACATCGTTAATCCTCTCATCCTAATTTTCACTACTGCACTCGGTAACTCGGGGCGCCCACATAAAATGAGTGCGGCCAATACTGTGATATACAGCTACACCAATACAATTTCTCTCCCTTTTTATACACTTGTTAAGTGTTAATGGGGCAAATTTATGACTTAGTGTTGTTAATCGCGGATAACTAAGAAAACACTCGGTTACCGGCTGATTACCCCTGCATATCTCTATCTCCGGACGATTAATCCTATGAAATGGGTTTCCGGTCCGGCCCTTTCATGTTCTTCAAGCCGGGATCCGGATATGCTGATCTATATCATTGATATGCCACCTAAAACTTGCCACCATTAGCCGGAACACATCAGGAGTCCTCCCATGTCTACCCCGCTTTCCGACATCACCGTCATTGACCTGTCCCATGTGCTGGCCGGTCCTTACTGCACCATGATGCTATCCGATCTGGGCGCACGCGTGATCAAAATCGAGCGCCCGGGCCTGGGGGACGACACCCGCGCCTTTCCACCGTTTCGCGGCAGCGAAAGCGCCTATTTCGCCACCATCAACCGTGGCAAGGAATCGATCGCGCTGGATTTGAAAAATCCGGATGATCGCGCCTTGTTTGAACAGATGTTGCCAAAGGCCGATGTTCTGGTCGAAAACTTCCGCCCCGGCGTGATGGAGCGGCTGGGCTATGGCTGGGAAGACCTGCATGCAAAATACCCCCGCCTGATCTATGCCGCCGTGTCGGGGTTTGGCCATACCGGCCCCGACGCCCAGAAACCCGCCTATGACATGGTGGTGCAGGCCCGTGGCGGGGTGATGTCGATCACCGGCGAAAAAGACCGCGAGCCGGTGCGTGTCGGGGCCTCGGTCGGGGATATCATTGCCGGATCATTCCTGAGCACCGGCGTGATTGCCGCCCTGTATGAACGCACACAAACCGGACAGGGGCGCAAGATCGACGTTGCCATGCTGGACAGCCAGATTGCCATTCTGGAACATGCGGTGGCCATCACCGGCGAAACCGGCATCCCCCCTGCCCCGTCTGGCGCGCGGCATCCCTCGATCACCCCGTTTGAAACTTTTCACGCCAAGAACGGGCTGTTCGTGATCGCGGCGGGCAATGACGTTCTGTTTGCCAAAATGTGCGAAGTGCTGGGCCTTGGCCCGCTGCTGGAGGATCCGCGTTTTGCCAGCAATGCGGCGCGCTGCAAGCATGTCAAAATTCTGAAACGCCTGATTGAAACCGTGACATTGGCGCGCAAGAAAAAGCACTGGCTAAAACGGCTGGACGCCGCCGGTGTGCCCTGCGCGGCCATCCAGAACGTCGCCGAGGCCATGTCCGACCCGCAAATCCTCGCCCGCAACATGGTGGTAGAACTGGCCGCACCGGATGGTGGCAAACCGTTTCTGGCCGCCGGTAACCCGATCAAGATTTCGGGGATGGATGATACATTGAAAGATGCCCGTGCGCCCACGCTGGACGGGGACCGGCAGGCGGTGCTGGATTGGTTGAGTGAGGGGTGATGGGAAATACTGTGAGTGGGATCATGCACCACGTGGCTTGCTGGGCGTCTAAGCTAAACTCAGTGACACTGGAATTCTGAGCGCCCTCAAAGAGTGGGGGGGCGAGGTTTTTCTTTCAATCGTTTAAGATACATTTTTGTCGCCAGATCGAATTTGGAATCAAGGTCTATTTCAAAGGCATCGTCAACCCGAGAGTAACACAGGTGCCTTCTCGCAAGTGACATTATCTCATCTGCCGATAGCTGTTTTAGAATCCAAATAAGCATTGGGTCTGATGGCGGGTCAATCAAAAAATCCATTGCATACATTGCTGAAAAGAAAAATTCTTTGTCTGGTGTCATTTTGCAATTCAGATGAAGGGCATTCCCAATTGCCTCCGCAATTATATTTTCATTGTTTATATGTGCTTCATCAAGAAAGCCGTCGGGATCTCTATCTGCGTGTTTCAAAAAATTATAAGCTTTTCTTTTCTCAGTCCAGAACTGACGGACAAAACTGTCGGGGCCGTTGACCCTGATAGCCTCGATATCAATCTTCGGATTTGCCCCAAGAAACTCAACCATATCCTGAATTAACTTTCGGCCTTCCACACCCCAACTATCGAATTGGTCAAGCGAGAACTCACCGTCAAGAACATCTCTGGCGGCACGTAGAACTCCATAAATGCCACCATAGAAAGCGGGTTCTTTTCCGCGAGATTTCATTAAGTCAGCATAAAGATTTAATGCGGCCGATGCGACAGTATGAACCGCCAGTTGATCCTCTTCCATGAAATACATTCTGATTGCCGCAGACAGTTGTCGCTCTGCGGCAGACAATTTATTTACGAAGATTTTTCCTTCTTCTATCGTATTTTTGATCAGTTCAACCATCACCGCAATCTACTCTATTCACTCACGTTCACGCAATAGCGCTCTATAACAAGCCGTAGCAAGCGTAGGGTGGGTGCCAACCCACCGCCTACCGTATTGGTGGGTTGGCACCCACCCTACCTTATGACCAACAAGTCGGGTTAAATTTCATGCACCCCCCTCCCCATGCCGCTCCTCACCCCCTCCATGTCGCCCATAAGCATTGCACCTTCCCCCTGACCCATTATTAAGGGAGTGGAAACAGGCAGACAGGCACAACCGACATGAAAAAATCCGATCCTCTGGTGATCTTCACCCCCTCCGGCAAACGCGGGCATTTTGCCAAAGGCACCCCCGTTCTGACCGCCGCCCGCCAGCTCGGCGTCGATCTGGACTCGGTTTGCGGCGGGCGCGGGATTTGCTCGCGTTGCCAGATCACCCCGTCCTATGGTGAATTCTCCAAACACGGGGTCACCGTGGCCGATGATGCGCTGTCGGAATGGAACAGCGTTGAGGAGCGCTACAAATCCATCCGCGGGCTGATCGACGGGCGGCGTCTGGGCTGTCAGGCGAAAATCGAGGGCGATGTGGTGATCGACGTGCCGCCCGAAAGCCAGGTTCACAAACAGGTGGTGCGCAAACGGGCCGAAGCGCGCGACATCACCCTGAACCCCACCGTGCGCCTGTGTTACGTCGAGGTGGCGCAACCCGATATGCACGACCCGTCGGGCGATCTGGAACGGTTGGTGGATGCCTTGCAGCAGCAATGGGAGCTGGATGAAATCAGCGCCGATCTGTCGGTACTGTCCACCCTGCAAACACGCTTGCGCAAGGGCGAATGGAAAGTCACCGTCGCCCTGCATCAGGCGGCTGATGATGCCCCGCACACCATCCTGCGCGTCTGGTCCGGCTTCCATGACGCGCCTGCCTACGGGCTGGCGGTGGATGTCGGATCGACCACCATCGCCGCCCATCTGTGCGATCTGCACACCGGCGATGTGGTGGCCTCCTCCGGCATCATGAACCCGCAAATCCGCTTTGGCGAAGACCTGATGAGCCGCGTCTCCTACGGCATGATGAACGAGGGCGGCGCGGACGAGATGACGGCCGCCGTGCGCGACGGTCTGAACGCGCTGTTTGACCAGATCACCACGGATGCCGAGATCGACAAAACGCTGATCCTTGATACCGTGTTCGTCTGTAATCCGGTGATGCACCACCTGCTGCTGGGGATTGATCCCTACGAGTTGGGACAGGCCCCTTTCGCGCTGGCCACGTCCGATGCGATCCGCCTGAAGGCGCGTGATCTGGACCTAAACCTGCACCCCGAAACCCGCGCCTATATCCTGCCCTGTATCGCCGGTCATGTGGGTGCCGATGCCGCTGCCGTGGCCCTGTCCGAGGCGCCCGACAAATCCGATGATCTGGTGCTGGTGGTGGATGTGGGCACCAACGCCGAATTGTTGCTGGGGAACAAGGAGCGCGTGTTGGCCTGCTCATCCCCAACAGGTCCCGCCTTTGAAGGCGCGCAGATCAGCTCGGGCCAGCGCGCCGCCCCCGGTGCGATTGAGCATGTAACGATTGACCCCGTCACCAAAGAGCCGCGCTTTCAGGTGATCGGATCAGACTTGTGGTCGGACGAGGAAGGGTTTGACGCCGCCATCGCCACCACCGGCGTGACCGGCATTTGCGGTTCCGGCATCATCGAGCTGGTGGCGGAAATGCGCATGAGCGGCATTGTCGATGGCCCCGGCCTGATCGGCACCGCTGAACAGACCGGCACCCCGCGCTGTTTCACCGACGGGCGCACCAATTCCTATATGGTCTGGGACGGGTCCGCCGATGGTGGCCCCGTGATCACCGTCACCAACCGCGACATTCGCGAGATCCAGATGGCCAAGGCGGCGCTCTATTCCGGTGCGCGTCTGTTGATGGACAAATTCGGGGTGGATACGGTGGACCGGATCGTGCTGGCGGGGGCCTTTGGTGCGCATATCTCGCCCAAACACGCGATGGTTCTAGGGATGATCCCCGATTGCGAGCTGGACAAGGTAACATCGGCAGGCAACGCGGCTGGCACAGGTGCCCGCATTGCCCTGCTGAACCGGTCGGCCCGTCGCGAGATCGAAAAAACCGTACGCGATATCGACAAGGTGGAAACCGCGATCGAGCCGCGCTTTCAGGAGCATTTCGTCAATGCCTCCAACATCCCCAATGCGGTTGATCCATTCCCGATCCTGTCGCGTATCGTCACCCTGCCCGATGTGACCTTCAACACCGGCGGTGGAGGCGAAGGTGGTGGACGCAGACGGCGGCGGCGGGGGTAACGGCGGGGCTATTTGCCTTACGACTTAACGCTCATTGACAGAAAAAACTTCCTTCGACAGACTCTGGCGGATACAACACCCCAGTTGCCACGCGGCATTGCGGGGCTGATGCAGGCGCGCCACAATGGTCGCGAAGCCCGTAATACCATATGAAATCGCTAGAACCATACTCTCGGAATGATTTCTGCGTGTCCGGCTGACATTGAACATCAGGAGGGATACCATGAAAACCATACTATCCGCTATATCTGTTGCCGTTCTTTTTCCCGCCCCGTTATTTGCCCAGGGCGCGGATGTGCCGTCCAATCTGGAACGGCTTTCGAATTTTCAAACCACAGGCGTCACCGATTTCACCTATGTCGAACAGGGCGGCGATTATGCGGCCGGCATTCGCAGAACACTGGAGCGGATCACCCTGCCCGCCGGTTTCAAGATCGAGCTTTACGCCGTGGTGCCCGACGCAAGGCATATCGCGATCGGGCCGCAGGGGGTTGTCACCATTGTCGGCACCCGCAAGGAAAAGGTCTGGTCGGTGACCGACCGCAACAAGGACCGCGTGGCCGACGAGGTCAAGGATTTCGCCCCGTCCCTGCAATTTACTGTCCCGAACGGCCCCTGTTTTTCCAAGGACGGCTTTTTGTATATTGCCGAACAAAACCGCGTTCTGCTGTTTCCGGCTGCCGAGTATTTCTATGAAGGTCCGGATGTGGCCGCCTTTACGCTGGTGGCCAAGGGCGACCTGATCCCGGAAAACGAAGAAAGCTATAACCACACTTCACGGGTGTGTAAAATCGGCCCCGACGGCATGATCTATATTTCGATGGGTCAGCCCTTTAACGTCACCCCCGCCGATAAGGTCGAGATGTACCGGACGCTGGGCATTGGCGGTATCATCCGGATGAAACTGGATGGCACAGGGCGCGAGGTTTACACCACGGGCATCCGCAATTCCGTCGGCCATGATTTTCACCCCGAAACCGGTGAATTGTGGTTCACCGACAATCAGGTGGATGGCATGGGCGATGATATCCCCCCCGGTGAAATCAACCGCCAGACCACAGCGGGCCAGCATTTCGGCTTTCCATGGTATGGCGGCGGATCGGTGCGCACCAATGAATTCGAGGGCGAGGATATCCCCTTTGATGTCACAGCACCCGCGTCGGAGACCGTTGCCCATGCGGCCGATCTGGGCATGACGTTCTATACTGGTAAAATGTTCCCCGCCAAATACAAGAACGCGATCTTTTCCGCCCAACACGGATCATGGAACCGCACCACACCGGTTGGCGCGCGGGTGATGGTGACCTTCATTGATGACGAAGGCACTGCCACCACCCAACCCTTTGCCGAAGGCTGGATTGATGAAAACGGCGAATATCTGGGCCGTCCGGTGGATGTGGCGCAGATGCATGATGGATCGATTCTGGTGTCGGACGATCTGGCCGGCGCGCTTTACCGGATATCCTATGGCGGGAACTGATTGATGCGTCTTGCTTTGCTTCTGGGTTGTGTTCTGGCCGCCCGGATCGCATTGGGGGAACCGGCGGGAAACGCTGATAGCGGCCACAAACTGGCCCGCCAGTGCCGAACCTGTCATGGCATAAACGGCTATGCTAAAATTCCCATCGCACCACATATCGGCGGGGAAACGGCCGGTTATATTGCCCGCCAGTTAACCAGCTTTCGCGAGGGCCGCCGCAGCCACGAAATGATGAGTGTGATTGCAAGTGGCCTGACTGACACCGATATACGTGATCTGGCGGCATGGTATGCCTCGATCCCCATCCGGGCCGCATTGCCTGATGGCGCTGACACTGCAGACGCTCCGATAGAATGCACTGGTTGCCATGGCTCAGAGGGCATTGCAGTTATCCCCGAAGCACCCAATCTGGCGGGCGAATCGCTTGTCTATATCGAAACCCAGCTAAAAGCGTTTCGGGTGGGCAAGCGGCAGCACCCCGATATGAACAGAATTGCCGCCGGGCTGAGTGACGAAGATATCCGCACTGTGGCCCGTTGGTATACGCAGATCAATTTCGCGGTTCTGCCATAATCCGCACCACAGATGCACATTCTTGGCTTGACGCCCGACGGCCCTGCGCCTATCCCTCGAAACCATCTGGCGGGTGTAGCTCAATGGTAGAGCAGCAGCTTCCCAAGCTGAATACGAGGGTTCGATTCCCTTCACCCGCTCCAACCCCTCATTTGGATTTCAGGATATAATCCACCAGCATACGGGTTGATCCATCCTTGCCCTCAACGCTTTCCTCGCCTTTTACCAAAGGTGTCAGCGCCACGGCCAGTTCCTTGCCCAGTTCGACCCCCCATTGATCAAAGGAATTGATCCCCAGAACAACCCCTTCGACAAACACACGGTGTTCATAAAGGGCGATGATCCGGCCCAGCGTGTTCGGGGTCAGTTTCGGGTAGATCAGCGTGGTGGTCGGACGGTTGCCGGGGAAAACATGGTGGCGGGCCTGGCGTTCCAGTTCGGCCCCTGTGAACCCCTTTGCGGCCATCAGATCGCGTGCCTCCTCCAGCGAACGGCCCTTCATCAGGGCTTCGGACTGGGCCAGACAATTGGCCAGCAACAAGTCATGCTGATGCGTCAGATCGGGTTCATGCCCTTTCGCCGCGATCAGGAATTCGCACGGCACCACATCGGTGCCCTGATGGATCAACTGGTAAAACGCATGTTGCCCGTTGGTGCCCGGCTTGCCCCAGACCACCGGCCCGCTGGGGTGCGTTAAGGGCTGACCGTCCATTGTCACGCTTTTGCCGTTGCTCTCCATTTCCAACTGCTGGAAATAGGCCGGCAGATGCATAAGACGCTGATCATAGGGCAGCACGGCGCGGGTTTTATAGCCGCATATCTGGTGGTGCCAGATACCGACAAGCGCCAGCAACAGCGGCATGTTCTGCGCCGCATCGCTCTTGCAAAAATGCGCGTCCATCTCGGCCCCGCCATGCAGGAATTCGCGGAAATTCCCGGGGCCAATGGCCAGCATCAACGACAGGCCAATCGGCCCCCAGACGGAATAACGCCCGCCGACATAATCGCCAAAGCCGAACACCCGATCGGCGGGGATGCCAAATTCGGCGGCTTTGCCGATGGCCGAGGACACCGCCACGAATTGCGCCGCAGGGTCCGCCACCGTTTGCGCCATCCAGTCCCGCGCGGTTTTGGCGTTTGTCATGGTCTCGATCGTGGTGAAAGTTTTAGAGGCCACAATCACCAGCGTGGTTTCGGGGTTCAGCCCCTTTAGCGTATCGGCAATATGCGCCCCGTCGATGTTCGAAACGAAATGCGCGCGCGGCCCATCATGGTACGGGGCCAGCGCCAGCGTGGTCATTTGCGGGCCAAGGTCCGAGCCGCCTATGCCGATATTCACCACATCGGTGATCGCCCCGCCCTGCCCCTGAAACACACCGCTGCGCACCTGCGTGCAAAATTCCTGCATCCTCTCGAGCGTGGCCAGAATATCGGGCATTACATCGATACCATCCACCAGCACCGGCGCGCCCTTCAGATTGCGCAAGGCCGTGTGCAGCACCGCGCGGCCCTCGGTTTCATTGATCTTTTCACCGGCAAACATGGCGTCACGGCGCCCGAACACATCCGCATCCGCCGCCAGTTCCAGCAGCAGGTCCAGCGTTTCGACATCGATATACGTCTTGGAATAATCAAACAGCAGATCGCCCATTCGGGCCGAAAACACCCCTGCCCGCCCGCCATTGAACAATGACAGAATTGAGCGGTCAGAAACCTGCGCCTGCCTTTCTTCCAGCCGGTCCCAAAGCGTCATTTATGCGGTGTCCAGTGCGCCGTTGCCCCTTTCAGGAAGGCCGAAATTGGTGCCCGCAACGGATCATTGATTTTCAGCGCCTTTTTCAGTGCCTTGTTCTTGGCCTTGCCGATGTAAACCACATGGGTCGACATCGCGCCCTTCAATACCGGTGCGGTCAATGTCACCCGCGGCCCGCCTGCGCCTTTGGCGCGCATCGGCATCAGGATGGGGGCGTCATCGGCCATCGCCGCTTCCAGATTGTCAGCCCCGGGGAACAGGGATGCCGTGTGCATGTCCAGCCCCATCCCCAGAACCAGCACATCGATCGGCAACAGCGGCCCGATGGGTTTGGACAGGTCCGCCAGGGCCTCTTCCGGTGTCTTGATCGGGGCGTAAAGCGGGATGAAGGTGGCCTCGGCGGCGCGGTCCACCAGCAGGTGTTCCCTGACCAGACGGGTGTTGGAACGCGGGTCGTCTTCGGGCACCCAGCGCTCGTCTGTCAGCAGGATGTTGACCCGCGACCAGTCCAGCCGCACGCCGCTAAGGATGTCGAAAACCGGCCCCGGTGTGGTGCCGCCCGGAACCACCAGCGTCACACGCTCTTTGGTGTTCAGGATGCCGTTCAATTCGGCGGCCAGTATATCGGCCAGATCCATCGCCATCATTTCACTGTCTGGGTATTTGATCTTTTTCATTCTGTAATCTCCCGCCAACGACGCCCCTCGCGGTGCATCAGCATTAATGCGTCTTCCGGTCCCGAACTTCCTGCATCATAAGGTTTAGGCCGATCCCCGCGATCAATCCAGCCCTGAATGATCGGGTCAACCCAGGCCCAGGCCGCCTCGACTTCATCCCCGCGCATGAACAGGGTCTGGTTGCCGCGGATCACATCCATGATCAGCCGCTCGTAGGCATCTGTAATATCCTCGGCATCCTCGCCCAGGGCCTCGGCAAAGCTCATGTCCAGCGCCACGTCCATCAGGCGCATCCCGCCGGGGCCGGGTTCCTTGATGGTGACGCGTAAATCCATGCCCTCGTTGGGTTGCAAATGGATGATCAGCTCGTTGCAGCGCCGCCCCTCTTGCGGCTCGAATATCGAATGGGGCGGTTCCTTGAACACCACCGCAATTTCGCTTTTGCGCGCGCGCAGGCGTTTGCCCGTGCGCAGGTAAAACGGTGTGCCGTTCCAGCGCCAGTTGGCGATATGCACCTTCATCGCCAGAAAGCTTTCGGTGCGGCTGTCCGGGTTTTCGGCATCCTCGATATACGAGGGCTGGTCCCCCTCGGCCCGATACTGCCCGCGCACGATGTCCTCGGCCGGCACAGGATCCAGCGCGCGGATCACCTTCAGTTTTTCATCCCGCACGGAATCCGGATCGAAATGTGCAGGCGGCTCCATCGCGATCAGACACAAAAGCTGCATCAGATGGTTTTGCACCATATCGCGCATCGCGCCGGATTTGTCGTAATACCCGCCGCGCCCGCTAACACCCACGGTTTCGGAAACCGTGATCTGGATATGGTCGATATATTGCGAGTTCCACAAAGGCTCGAACAGGATATTTGCAAACCGCACCGCCATCAGGTTCTGCACGGTTTCCTTGCCCAGATAATGGTCGATCCGGTAGATTTGCGTCTCGTCAAAATATTCCGCCAGTTCAGCGTTCAGCGCCTTTGCTGATTCCAGATCATGGCCAAAGGGTTTCTCCACCACGATCCGCGAATCCGGTCCGGCGATTTTGTATTTATGCAGCCGTTTGGCCAATTCACCAAACAAACGCGGCCCGACCGAGAAATAGAAGGCCTGCACCACATCCTTGCGTATGATTTTGGCCAGATCCTTCCAGCCGTCCTGTCCAAGGGCATCAATGCGAAAGTAGCTGAGGCATTTCAGGAAATCCCTGACCTTGTCCTTGTCGTGGTTTTTCGCATGGACATATTTTTCAATCGCTTTGCGGGCAAAATCACGGTAACCGTCATTGTCAAGCTCGCTGCGTGCCGCCCCGATGATGCGCGCGTCTTCAGGCATCTGCCCAGCCACAAAACGCCGGTACAACCCCGGAATGATCTTGCGTTTTGCCAAATCACCGGTGCCGCCAAATATAACCAGATCAAACGGATCCACCGGAATCACACGCGTTGCCATCTTTTACCCCTCGCAAATCATGTTAGCGCTAACTTATGATGTCTTTCAAACAATTACCATGCCCTTTCTATGACTGTAACACATGAATTTAGCTTCACAACTTTGTCAGCCAGGCGATGATGGCTTTTCGATTGTTAAAATGCCCTGTAGCAATAGGTCTAAACGCGCAACCATCGGGTATATGATGAAAGATCAAACTGTTGAACTGGCCAATCAGGGGAAATTTATTGACCCGCTGACCACCGCCAAAGGCGAGGCGCGGGCCTTGGTTGCCCTGACACATCCCGAAACCCTGTGGTTCAATACCGGCACCCTTTGCAACATCACCTGCCTGAATTGCTATATCGAATCCTCGCCGGACAATGACCGGCTGGTCTATATCACCACAGACGAAGTGCGCGACTATCTGGACCAGTTGAAAACCCGAAAATGGCCGGTGCGCGAAATCGGCTTTACCGGTGGCGAACCCTATATGAATCGCGAGATGAACGCGATGACGCGGGCCGCACTCGAGGCCGGTTACGAGGTGCTGGTGCTGACCAATGCCATGCGCCCGATGATGCGCGCGCAGGTCAGGCAAGGCATTGCCGAACTGGTGGAGGAATTCGGCGACCGGCTGACATTCCGGGTGTCGCTGGACCATTACACGCGGGCACACCACGACGAGATGCGCGGCGACGGAGCGTTTGAAAAGACGCTCGAGGGTATGGACTGGCTGGCCTCGATCGGCGCCCGGATGGCGGTTGCCGGACGGATGCTGTGGCAGGATAACGACGCCGACACCCGCGCCGGATTTTCCAGACTTTTTGCCAATCGCGGCTATGACATCGACGCATCCAATCCGGGCATGTGCGTACTGTTTCCCGAAATGGACGAACGGGTTGAAGTGCCGGAAATCACCACCGCCTGCTGGGGAATCCTTGGTAAATCCCCCGATGATGTGATGTGTTCCTCCTCGCGCATGGTGGTGAAACGCAAAGGCGCGCAACGGCCGGTGGTGCTGGCCTGCACCCTATTGCCCTATGCGCCGGAGTTCGAGATGGGCGAAACACTGGCACAAGCCGAGGCTGACGTGCAACTGAACCACCCCCATTGCGCAAAATTCTGCGTGCTTGGCGGGGCCAGTTGTTCGGTCTAGCGACGGCCTTACGATTGCAATAAACATTTCCTCAGCTTGATTTCACAGGAGATATAGCATGGAGCGTTACACCGGCAGTTGCCTCTGTGGCAAAGTTCAGGTTATTGCATCGGGGCGTCCATACCGGGTAGGAATCTGTCACTGCCTAGATTGCCGCAAATTCCATGGCGCTCTTTTCCACGCTTCCGCAGTGTTCCCGCAGGACGCTGTGACGATAAAAGGTAAAACACACGGCTTCGAGGGGCGATTTTTCTGCCCCCACTGTGGCTCATCCGTATTCTCCCGCAGTGATGACGAAATCGAAGTTAACCTTGGATTGCTGGATGCCCCTGATCAACTGATACCAACTTATGAACTTTGGACCATCCGTCGTGAATCCTGGTTGCCACCGATTCCACAGGCAAGGCAATACGAGCGTAACCGCAATACCGACAGCCGCTTTGAGGGTTAATTCAAGGTTCACAATACAGCCCCCCCCCCCACTGCGCCAAATTTTACCCCCGTGGTAGGGCGAGCTGTTTGGCCTAGCGCTCTGTTTTCTTTGAAAGAAAACAGCCGAAATCTTTTAAAGATTTCGTCCCTCCTTCAACCGCGCCCACCATTCCGACGGCTTCAGCCGTGCTCGCATCCCCTTACGCGCATGCCACTTGCGCGCCATGGCCCGCCCGCGCGCGCCATGCTCCAGTGCCAGACACCGCCAGAACTCATCCGTCTTGCCGCCACGCCGATTGAACGGGCAGACCCGCATGCAGATGGCGCAATCGGTTTTGATCTTGGCCCAATAACCAAAGCATTTCTCGCAATCCGCTGACCATTTCTTTACGCCCTTCACAGTCGAAACACTGTCCGAGCCCACCTTGGCCGCATCAAACGGCAACGCCTTGGGCGGGCAGGCATCAGCGCATACTGTGCATTCATTACAATAGGTTGCCATGCCAAGCTTACGTGGACTATCCGCCCGAAGCGGCAGATCGGTAAAGATTTTCGAGAACCGCACCCGCGGTCCGAATTCCGGCGTCAGCACCATCTGGTTGCGCCCGTATTCCCCCAGCCCCGCCTTGATCGCATAGGGGATCACCAGCGCGGTGTCGTTCATCGAAGCCACCGCCTGATTGCCCAGATTACGAATGTAAGCCGCCAGCTGGATCGAAATCGCCGCCTCGTGACTGTATTCCAGCCCTGTCGAGGCCCCCGCCAGCGCACTGGGATAGGTTTCCACCAGATCGAAATCCATCGCATGGCCCATAACGATCACATGGGTAATCCCATCGGGCAGTTCATTGGCCACAGGTGTCATATCACGCACATCCGGGCGGTGGGTGTAATGCCAGCGTTCGTCTATTTCCGTGATCCCCACCAGATCGGCCCCGAACATCCGCGCCAGCGCCTTGATTTCAGCGGTTTCATCGGCGGGGTTGCCCAGATCGGCCCGCATCGGTGCCACCGGCGTGTCATTGGCAATCGCACCCTGAAACCCCTCGCGCAGGCCCGCGGCCGTAGAGCGATCGGAAATGATGTCCGAGATCGCCCAGGCCGCATTGCGCAGCGCGAAATCCTTCTGGCTGAACCCGCCCGCCCTGCGCGGGGCTGCCTCCATCCGATAGCTGGCGAAAAACGCATCCGTGTCGTCCGTGCGCACCAAAGGATCCCAGAACGCCCGTGTAAACATGTCGTTCATCTGGTTGAACGGCACAAAGTCGCGCGTCACCTCGAACCCCGCCTCGGCATCACTGTCGGCAAAGCGGCGCTGCCAGTCGTCCCATTGTTCGTTGGAAACGGCTTCGGGCGAATTCGAGGGCCAGGCCATTATTCTATTCTTCCAGTTCGGCGTCCCAATACAGAAAGTCGATCCAGCTTTCATGCATCAGGTTCGGGGGGAATTTGCGGCCCATATTGCGCAATTGTTCGGATTGTGGCTGACGCGGCGGTTTGGTTAATTGCAGGCCCGACGCCCGCAAGGATTTCGACCCCTTGCGCAGGTTGCACGGGCTACAGGCGGCAACCACATTCTGCCAGCTGGTAATCCCGCCCGCGGCGCGCGGCACCACATGGTCAAAGGTCAGATCCCCCTTTGATCCGCAATACTGGCAACGAAACCCGTCGCGCAGGAACAGGTTGAAACGGGTAAAAGCAACTTTGCTTTGCGGCTGCACATAGTCCCGCAGCACCACCACGCTGGGAATGCGGATTTCCATCGTCGGGCTGTGCACCACCTGATCATATTCCGCCAGAATATCGACCCGGTCCAGATAGGCCGCCTTGATCGCCTCTTGCCAGGGCCACAGCGACAGCGGGTAATAGGACAATGGCCGGTAATCCGCGTTCAGCACCAGTGCCGGATGGTGCCGCAACCCGCTGGGTTCCCTGACAAATTCGGTCCTGAAGTCGCCTGACATATCTTTCCACCCTCGCAGCGCGTGCAAAGATGGATCGGACGTCCGATACCGGCACGCTCTCATGGGCGACTATATATCCTGTGGGGCGCATGACAACCCCCACAATATGTAGCTGATTTCAGGCCCTAAACAGCCTCAGGCAATGCCCAGTTTTTCGCGCATAAACGCGGCCGCCACGCTTAATCCGTCGGGCGCAATGCCGTGGGCCGTGCCCTTCATCACATGGGCGTAAACCTCGAACCCGGCGGCCGTCAGCGCGTCTGCCGCTTCGGGCAGGCTGGCCGGTGGCACAACGTCGTCCTGATCGCCATGCACCAGCAACACCGGCGGCTTCACCACCGCTTCGTCCTCTAACAACTCGGGCGACATCAGGCGGCCGGAAAAGCCGACCACACCCGCCACCGCCTCGCTTCGTCGCGGGGCGACATATAGCGCCATCATCGTGCCTTGGGAAAAGCCGAAAAGCACGGTTTTATCGGCACTTATACCCTCTTGCTGCATCACCGTATCCAGATAGGCGTTCAGATCCCCCACCGCGCGCTCCATGCCTGCGGCCGAGTCTTCTTCGCTGGAGCCGTCAATCCACGGGATCGGAAACCACTGATAGCCCATCGGGCTTCCGGCGCATTGCTCGGGCGCATCGGGCGCTACGAAAACCGTATCCGGCATGTGCGGGGCCAGCGGATCGGCCAGCCCCAGCAAATCCTGCGCATTAGCGCCGTACCCATGCAGGAACACCACCAGCGACGTCCCCTTGCCCGAGGCCGCTTCGCGCCGCTCGCTGTTTAAAACCCGTGTCATTCGTCCATCCCCAGTTTTTCCCGTATAAACCCTGTTGCCACGCTTAATCCCTCGCTGGCGATCCCGTGTGCAGCGTTTTCCATCACAAAGGCGTACACCTCGAACCCCAGCGTATTGAGCGCGAATTCCGCCTTGTTCAGCGCCTCGGGCGGCACCACCTCGTCCTGATCGCCATGCAGCAACATCACTGGCGGTTTCGAGACCACCTGATCACGCAATTCGTCCGGCAACATCAGACTGCCGGAAAAGCCGACAACCGCCGCCACGGGGGCTTTGCGCCGCGGTGCAACCTGTAGCGCCATCATTGTGCCTTGCGAAAATCCGAACAGCACGATCCGGTCTTCGCTTACGCCCTCGTCCACCATTACCTTGTCCAGAAAAGCATCCAGATCACCGGCGGCCCGTTTCATGCCCGCGACAGCGTCTTCTTCGCTGGAATTGTCGATCCAGGGCACCGGAAACCATTGCAGCCCCTGCGGATTACCCACGCATTGCTCGGGCGCATCGGGGGCAAGAAAAACCGTGTCGGGCAGATAGGGGGCCAAAGTGTTGGCCAGCCCCATCAAATCATCGCCATTGGCACCATAGCCGTGCAGGAACACCAGAACGGATTTCGTTTGGCCCGATTTGGCGGCGCGCCGCAGGGTTTTCAGTTCTCGTGTCATTTACCGGATGCCTTCGCGTTGTTTCACCACGCGGTAATAGGACCATAGGCAGCGCGCCGCAACCGCCCGCCACGGCGCCCAGGCTGCGGCCATTTGTCGGAATTCGCGCTCGCCCGGGCGTTTGTCCAGATCGAACAGCACACGCGCCGCTTCTTGCAGCGCCAGATCGCCGGGCGGGAACACATCCGCATGACCCAGCGAGAACATCGCATAGATTTCCGCCGTCCACGGGCCGATGCCGGGCACTTTGACCAATGTCGCGATCACCTCGTCGCTGGGGGTGTCGCGCAAGGCGTTGTAATCTATCCGCGCCTCGGCTAGCGCACGGGCATAGCGGATTTTCTGGCTGCTTAGCCCACAGGCGCGCAAATCCTCATCACTGGCCCACATGATCTTGCGCGGGCCGGTCAGTTTAGCGGCTTTCATCCGGCCCCAGATCGCGCTGGCGGCGGCCACTGAAATCTGCTGGCTGACAATCGCATCCAGCAGCGCCGTGAACCCGTCCTTGCGCAGGGGCAGCGGGCCGGTTTCCTGCATTGCGGCGGCAAAGCGTGGCTCGATTTTCGCCAGTTCCGCCGCCCCTTCGGCAACGCAGGCATCGGATGTAATAATCCTCACAACAGCCCCCTTACCCACGCCAGCGCCGCATCCTCGGTTTCGACCCGATTACAAGGCAACAACGGCGGGCGATTGATCAGCAGCACGGGGATTCTCAACTTTCGCGCCGCCACCAGTTTAGAGCGGCTTAACATCCCGCCCGCGTTTTTCACCACCAGCCAATCGACCTTGCGCCGTGTGAACAGCTCGACCTCCTCATCTACCGAAAATGGTGGTCGCCCGATCAGATATTCCCCGCCCTCGAACGGAAATTCCCCTTCCGAGGTTTCAATCTGCCGGCAAATGATCCGCCGTCCTGTCAGGTTTTCAAACCGGTGCAGGGTCTGGCGGCCCGTGGCCAGAAACACCGTGGCCCCTTGCGGGATATGTCGCGCCGCCTCGCTTTCGTCGTCAATGAAGGTCCAGAGATCGCCCGCTTCCGGCACCCACGCGGGGCGCAGGATTTGCAGATGCGGGATGTCCAGCTCCTGCGCGACCTCGAAACTGCGTTTGCTGATGATCTGCGCAAAAGGGTGCGTGCCGTCAACAATCGCGTCAAACCCCTGATCTTGCAGATATTTCCGGAACGCCTCGCGCCCGCCGAACCCGCCCGTGCGCATCGGCACCGGCAAGTCCAGCGGCTCGCGGGTGACACCGGCAAGCGAGGCGATGACTTCTATATCCGGTTCTTTGGCCAAGGCCCCCGCCAAACGGCGCGCCTCGCTTGTGCCGGCCAATAATAACAGCTTCATTCACCCGCCCTTGCAATTATGTTCCCGGCGCGGTCGATGATCACAATATCCACCAAAGCATCCGCATCCCGCAATATCTCCCGAACAGTTACAAGCGCCTGCCCGGCAATGATATAAGCCATCTTTTCCCCGGCAATTTCATAGGCTTCCAGCGCAGTATTCATGTTAACCAAACGATCATCCCCCACCATCCCCGCCAGCGCCGCGAAATCCACCTGCGAGCGGCCCGAGTGCAGATCAACCGCCCCTTGCGCCAGTTTGGTGATTTTGCCAATGCCCCCGCCAATGGTCAGCCGCGCCACCGGATGCCGCCTGATATATTTCAGCAAGCCACCGGCGAAATCGCCCATATCCAGCATCGCGTGATCCGGCAGACCGTAAAGCGCCTGCACTGTGGCCTCGCTGGTCGCCCCCGTGCAGCCCGCCACATGGGTCTGCCCGCTGGACCGCGCTACATCGACCCCCCGATGGATCGAGGCAATCCACGCCGAACAGGAGAACGGCCGCACCACGCCGGTGGTGCCCAAAACCGACAGACCACCCTTGATGCCAAGACGCGGGTTCCATGTTTTCAGGGCCAGTTCCGCACCGTTCACGATGGAAATCTCAACGGTAATATCCGTGTTTTTTCCGTAGGTTGCTGCCATTTCTTCAACCACTCCGCAGATCATCTCGCGCGGTTTGGGGTTGATCGCAGGTTCGCCCACCGGCACCGGCAATCCGGGCTTGGTGACAATTCCCACACCTTCACCGGCAACAAACACGACCCCCCGCGCGCTGGATGAAACCCGCACCCGCACCTCGGCCCCGTGGGTGACATCGGGATCATCGCCCGCGTCCTTGATGATCCCTGCTTCGGCCCAGCCCGCACCGGCGCGCGTATTCACCACCGCGAAATCCGGCGTTTCGCCTTTGGGCAGGGTGATCGACACATGTTCCGGAAACCCGCCGCCCCACAGTGCCATCAACGCCGCCTTGGTGGCAGCGGTGGCACAGGCGCCGGTGGTCCAGCCACGGCGCAGGGTTTTGGCGGGGTCTTGCTTCATCACCGGCGACTATAAAGCCCGAGGCCTGAGCGGCAAGAGCGAAGGAATTGTTTTCTTTGAAAGAAAACAGCCGAAATCTTTGAAAGATTTCGGGGCGCGCGCCAAAACCGGATCGGGCATGTAATCCCGCCGTGGTAACGTTGCCATAGGCTCTTTTACCGGCTAGGCTGTATTCAACGTATTTTTGTGAGACAAGAAGATGCCAACACTTATCCAGTATCGCCAACCCCTGCCGACCACCATATTCACGGCCGGCATTGCCGCCTTTGTTGTCTGGGTCCTGGCCAACTACATCACCGGAACCGATTTTCTGTGGGTCAGGGTAACATATGCAGTCGCGCTTACCTTGCTTGCCCCTGCCCTGTTGGAGCCAATCGCCGCCGCCATAACAAATTCCCCCGATGATCTTAACCTTCGGGTGCTGTTTGGTGCTCTCAATGCCTATTTATTCTGCCTTTTTGCGATTATCATCTTCTTTGGCTATATCCAGTATGCATCGCCCATAACCAAAATGGGATTGGGCGCTTGCGCATTGGTGATTGCCATCTATACCGCCGTCACCCCGCCCAAAGTATCTGCGGCAACAGTGAAAGCCTATAAAAAGTATACCGGCAACGACACAGAAATTGCTCTCTGGTTCCTGACTTTCTATGGCATTCCACTCATTACCTTCATAAGCATCCGCAAGGTTTTATCGGCCGAGTTCCTGACTGTGCCTGACTTCACCGATATAAATGTTGTTTTGTTTTTATTGTTTGTTTTCATTGCGGGGCCGGTTTCTAAATTCCCGTTGGATAACTCGCGGTTAGAAAATATATTCAAGATCGGAAGCAAGGCTTCCATTAACAAGAAACTCTTGCTGCCATCTTGTGCTCTATTCGCGATCTATATGATCACTTGATACCTTTACCCGATAAATAGGCCCATCCCCATGACAGACCTGCTCCGCTATCGCCAACCCCTGCCGACCACTATATTCACGGCTGGCATTGTTGCCTTTGTTGTCTGGGTCCTGGCCAACTACATCACCGGAACCGATTTTCTGTGGGTCAGGGTACTCAATGTGTTTGCACTGGTTTTATTTACGCCAGTTGTTCTTGAATCCGTTGACACAGCCATCATCAATTCCCCCGATGATCGCAACTTACGGCTGCTATACGGGGCCATAACGGCCAATCTGTTTTGCCTTTTCCCGATCATCGCCTTCTTTGGCTATATCCAGTATGCCTCGACTTTCAGCAAGCTTCTGCTGGCCGTTGTTGCACTGGGTGTCGGTATTTACGCGGGTCGCAAAACACCGGACATTCCTGCGGACATCGTTGAAATCTATAAACCTGTTAAAAGCAAGGACTGGAGCGGGTTTGTTTGGTTCTCCCTTTACTACATCCTTCCGCTTTTATTAATTGTTTTGATTTTTATGTCATTGACCCCATTGATCTTGGATGATGTGTCGAAAACAGGTGGCAACGTTTTCCCAATTTCGTCGTTACTTCTACTGATACTTCCCGGTGCATTATTCCCTCGGGTTACCACAGGTCCCCGGGAAAAGGCTTATTTCGGGGGCAAATTTACAATCCGAGACAACGAGATTCCCCTGCTTATTTTTGCGCTAATCTTATTTGCTAATTCTATCCTACTGCTCCAGTAAAGGCCCGCCATGACTGACCTGCTCCGATATCGCCAACCCGTCCCCGTCACCCTTGCGCTGGCCCTGATGGTGGCGGCTTTGGTCTGGACGGTTGCCACACTCGTCACCGGAACCAATGCCCTGTGGTTCCGAATGGTTTACTGCGCCGCGGTTGTCGCGATGACACCTTTTGCGCTCGAGCCGGTCTCGGTTGCCTTGGCGCTGGACCCCGACAATCGCTGGTTCAGGTTTGTCTATGGCGTTTACCACGGGTTTCTGGTGGTCCTGCTGGTGGCTGCTGCGGGGTTTCCCTATGTTCAAACGGCATCTGTAAACATCAAGCTGGCAGTTCTGCTGGTTGCCATCGTTTTCGGAGTGATGGCCACAATACGCAGCCCGCAACCCCCGGATTATGTTTTGCAGGATTATGACAGAAGCAAGATGCTGACGGGCTGGGTTTCCATAATTTACATTCCGATTGTTTTGCTCGGGTTAACCTACATATTGCTGTCTGCTGACCTCGTTTCGACCGAGCGCTTATCAAAGGGAGGTGCCGGAATAATCTTTATCGTCTCGGTGTCAATGCTGGTAACTGGCGGGCCATCCAGTAAACGCCTCTTGGACCGCCGCAAAAATCCCCCTTTGCAGTTACTGGTTCTTGCCGTTATTACCTATGCCGTTTTCTTCCTATTACACCGTTAACCCTTCCCGCCCCGCATCTGTTTCGCCATAACAGACCCATGAGCGAATCTGTTCCCTTGCCCGATTTCCCTGCCGGCCATGTCTGGCTGTGCGGCGCCGGCCCCGGTGATGCGGGGCTGTTGACGCTGCATGCGGTGAATGCGTTGAAACAGGCCGATGTGATCGTGCATGATGCGCTGATCGGGGCGGATATTCTGGCTTTGGGCCTTCCGGCGGCTGAACGGATCTACGTTGGCAAACGCGGCGGGCAATCGGCCACGCAGACGCAAATCTCGCAAAGGCTGGTGGAACTGGCGCAGACGGGCAAGCGGGTGTTGCGGCTAAAAGGGGGCGATCCCTTTATGTTCGGGCGCGGCGGAGAAGAGGCACAGGTGCTGGCCGCCGCCAACATCCCCTGGCGCATTATCCCCGGTGTGACGGCGGGCATTGGCGGGCTGGCGATGGCAGGCATCCCCGTCACCCACCGCGATGTCAATCAGGCGGCGATCTTTGCCACCGGCCATGATCCGGCCACCGACTGGGCCGCGATTGCCCGTGCCGCGCCGGTGATCGTGATCTATATGGGGCTGAAACGGATTGGCGATATTGCGCGAATTCTGATCAAAGCGGGGCGCGGGGCCGATACCCCCGTGGCGATTGTCACGGATGCCAGCCTGCCGACACAAAAGATATTGCAAACCACACTGGGCCGCATTGCGGATGATCTGGCCGCGCACCCCGTGTCGCCCCCTGCGGTAATCTGCATTGGCGGTACCGTGGATATTCTGGAGAACTCCAATGGGTAACGGCCTGATCCTCTCGGCCCCGGGTTCGGGCGCTGGCAAAACCACCATCACACTGGGCATCCTGCGGGCCCTGGCCAAACGCGGGGTCAAGGTGCGCGGCGCGAAGTCAGGCCCCGATTACATCGACCCGCGCTTTCACGAGGCCGCTTGCGCTGCGCCCTGCCCCAATCTGGACGCCTGGGCGATGACACCGGAGCGCATCCGCGCCTTGGCCGCAGGCGACGGGCTGCTGATGATCGAGGGCGCGATGGGCCTGTTTGACGGCGCGCCCCCTGTTGGCAAAGGTGCCACCGCCGATCTGGCGCGTCTGCTGGACCTGCCGGTGGTGCTGATTGTCGATGCGGCCAAAACCGCGCAATCGGTCGCCCCGCTGGTGGCCGGATTTGCGGCCCATGACAAAGACGTGCGGATTGCGGGCATCATCCTGAACAATGTCGGCTCGCCACGCCATGAATCCATGCTGGCCCGCGCCCTTGCCCCGCTGGGCATCCCCGTTCTGGGCGAGGTCTACCGCCAAAGCGGGCTGGAGCATCCCTCGCGCCATCTGGGGCTGGTGCAGGCCGGCGAACACCCTGACCTTGCGGCCTATCTGGACCGCGCCGCCCAAGCGGTGGAAAAGGCGCTTGATCTGGACGCACTGGTGAAACTGGCCACCCCGCTGCCCAAGGCCACGCCGCCAAAGCGCCTGAAACCACCGGCCCAAAACATTGCTATCGCACAGGACCGCGCCTTTGCTTTTGCCTATCCGCATATCCTGCAGGACTGGCGGGAAAACGGGGCGCAGCTGCAATTCTTCTCGCCGCTGGCCGATGAACCCGCACCACAGGCCGATATGATCTTTCTGCCCGGTGGATATCCCGAATTGCACGCGGGCCAACTGGCCGCGGCCACCGCGTTTCGCACCTCGATGCAACTGGCACAGGTGAACGGCACGCTGATTTACGGCGAATGCGGCGGCTATATGGCCCTTGGCAACGGGCTGACCGATGCCGATGGCAGCCGCCATGAAATGCTGGGTCTGCTGCCGCTGGAAACATCTTTTGCCAAACGCAAACTGCACCTTGGCTATCGCAACGTTGCCGCCACCGAAGGGCCGTTTACCGGCCTGTTTGCGGCCCATGAATTCCACTATGCCAGCACGATCAACGCCCACGGCCCGCCCCTGTTCATGGCCGAAGACGCCGAGGGCAAGGATCTGGGACCCATGGGCCTGATCCACGACAATGTCAGCGGATCCTTCATCCATCTGATCGAAAAGCAATAGAGGCAATTCGCCGCGATCCCTGTAGCGATACAATTTCGGGGCTTTTCCTGCGTGGCCTTCCCCGCTAGGGATGGGGCATGATTGCTGACGTTTCCATATCGACCGCCAAACGCAATGTGGCCATTCTGGTGTTGGCGCAGGCCCTTTTGGGGGCGCAGATGCCGATCATCTTTATTCTGGGCGGTCTGGCGGGGCTTAGCCTTGCCAGCAACCCGTGCTTTGCCACCCTGCCGATTTCGGTGATCATTCTGGGCTCGGTAATTGCCGCAACCCCGCTTTCGGCCTTCATGCAGAAATACGGCCGTCGTGCGGGGTTCATGCTGGGCACGGGTTTTGGCGCACTTGGCGCATCTATCAGCGCCTATGGCCTGTATATCCAGTCGTTTCCGGTGTTCATCGCCGGATCCCTGTTCACCGGCGTCTATATGTCGGGTCAGGGGTTCTACCGCTTTGCCGCCGCCGATACCTCGACCGAGGATTTCCGCCCCAAAGCGATCTCCTATGTGCTGGCCGGCGGGCTAGCGGCCGCTGTGATCGGGCCGCAACTGGTGAAACTGACGGCGGACGCAATGGTGATCCCGTTTCTGGGCAGTTACCTGACGGTTATTGTGATTAACCTTGTCGGATCACTGATGTTCCTGTTTCTGAACATCCCGACACCCCCTGCCCCGGTCGAGGGCGCGCCGGCAGGTCGCAGCCGGATGGAGCTGCTAAAAACCCCTATGATCGCCGTCGCAATTATCTGTGCGATGGTGTCCTATGCGCTGATGAATCTGGTAATGACCTCGACCCCACTGGCCGTTGTCGGCTGCGGGTTCGAGCGCAATACCGCTGCCGATATCGTATCGTCACATGTTCTGGCCATGTATATCCCGTCGTTCTTCACCGGCCATCTGATTGCCCGCTACGGCCCCGTCAAAATCATCTCGATCGGGCTGGCCATTCTGGCCTCGGCCGGACTGGTGGCGCTGACGGGGGTCGAGCTGGACCAGTTCTTTATCGCGCTGGTCCTGCTGGGGGTTGGCTGGAACTTTGGTTATATCGGCGCCACATCCATGCTGGCAGCGTCTTATGAACCCGAAGAACGCGGGCGTATTCAGGGGTTGAACGATATGCTGGTATTTGGCGGCGTGACGTTGGCATCACTGGCCTCGGGCGGGTTGATGAACTGCTCGGGCGGGGATGCGCAGGCAGGCTGGCAGGCCGTGAACATGGCCATGATCCCGTTCTTGACGCTGGCCGGGGCTGCGCTGATCTGGTTGGTGCTAAGGCCGCAACAGGATTAAGCCCTACCAACGCCCCAGCATGGAATTGACCAGCAACCGTCCCTTGCGGCGGAAGTCCGAGCGTTGCAATTGCCCTTGCCCGACTTTTGCAGGCTGTTTTGCCACCGCCTTGAGTATCGGGCGCGCCTGGCAGGCTGTCAGCAGTGCAGGCAAGGCGGGCTTCAAAGCCGATATATTGCTGTTTTGATCCAGCATAGCCAAAGCCTCGCGTGCCATGCTTTGCACGGTATCCTCGCTATCTTCCGGCAAGGGCATCCGTCCCCGCGCCTTCAATTCGGGCACCGCCAGCAGGTAATTCGCCAGCCCCGCCGCCGTGCCGTAGTCCTGTGCCGCTTTGATCCCGCCACTCCCGACCCCCAACATACGCGCAGCAATCGCCATCAGGTTGCCCGAGGTATCCTGCAAATATTGCCACAACTGCGGGGTCTCGGTGAACGGCTGGGCATAGGTATCGCGCCGCCGTGCCTCGATCAGGTCATGGAATTCCTGTTGTTGCAGATCATGCGCGCGGATCACACCGGCAAGCGGCGTCAGCACCTCGTGCGGGTCCGGCGTATCGCCGCGAAAAACGGCGGCGATGGAATCCTGCCACCATTGCAGGCGCATTTCGGTGATCATCGGTTCCGCCGACACCCACGGCAAATGCGCCACCTCGAGGTTGAAGGCATAGAGCGGGAACAGCTTTGCCCGCACATCCGGCGGGGCGGTCATGGTGGCCAAAAAGCGGTCGGGGTCGGATTTGCGCAGCATCTCGGCGCAGGTTTCGATGCTCACACCCCTGCCCCGTCACGGATCAGTTTCCAGTTGATCGCATCCAGCAGCGCCTCGAAACTGGCATCCACAATATTGGGCGACACGCCGACAGTAGACCAGCGATGCCCCGCGCCATCTTCGCTGTCAATGATCACGCGGGTTTTCGCTTCGGTCCCGCCATCGGTGATGCGCACCTTGAAATCCACCAGTCGCATGTCGTCGATACAGGCCTGATACGGCCCCATATCCTTGGCCAGCGCCTTGGCCAGCGCATTGACCGGCCCGCGATCATGCCCTTCGGAATCCATGCTTTCCGAGACCGACAGTTTCTTGTCATCGCCGATCTTCACCACCACCACGGCCTCGGACAGGCTGACCATTTCATTATACTTGTTCTTGCGCCGCTCCACAGTCACCTTGTAGCGCTTGACCTCGAAGAAGTCCGGCAACAGCCCCAGTTCCCGCCGCGCCAGCAGTTCGAAACTGGCCTGTGCAGTGTCATAGGAGTATCCCTCTTCCTCGCGCTGTTTGATCGCTTGCAGGATCCGGTTCAAGGCCGGATCGCCCTTTTGCACGCCCAGCCCCGCATCGGCCAGACGTTTGCGCAGGTTCGACTGCCCCGCCTGGTTGGACATCGGGATGATCCGCGCGTTGCCCACTGTTTCGGGGTCGATATGTTCGTAGGTGGTCGGGTCTTTCAGGATGGCGCTGGCGTGCAGCCCCGCCTTGTGGGCAAAGGCGCTGGCCCCGACATAGGCGGCCTGGTTTTTCGGCACCCGATTCAGGATGTCGTCCAGTTGACGGCTGATTTTCACCAGCCCGTGCAGCGCACCCTTTGTGATGCCGGTTTCATAGCGTTCGGCCAGTTGCGGTTTCAACAGCAGCGTCGGGATCAGCGTGGTCAGGTTTGCGTTGCCGCAACGCTCGCCCAGCCCGTTCAGCGTGCCCTGCACCTGCCGCGCGCCCGCATTAATCGCGGCCAGCGATCCGGCCACGGCGTTTTCGGTGTCGTTGTGGGTGTGGATGCCCAGATGCGTGCCCGGCACGCCCGCCGCGATCACGGCCTTTGTAATGGCGGCAATTTCGTCCGGCAGGGTGCCGCCATTGGTGTCGCACAGCACCACCCAGCGGCAACCGGATTTATAGGCCGCCAGAACGCATTGCAGGGCGTAATCGGGGTTGGCCTTGTAGCCGTCAAAGAAATGCTCTGCATCAAACAGCGCCTCGCGTTTGTTGGCGGTGATGTGTTTGAAACTGGCGGTCAGGTTTTCCAGGTTTTCCGCCAGCGTGATGCCAAGCGCGGTTTCCACATGGAAGGGGTGGGATTTGCCGACCAGACAAACCGCAGGCGTGCCCGCGTTCATCACGGCGGCCAGCACATCGTCGTTTTCAGCAGAGCGCCCGCTGCGCTTGGTCATGCCGAAAGCCGCCATCGTGGAGCGGGTTTGCGGGGCGGCGTCGAAAAAGCCGCTGTCGGTGGGGTTGGCACCGGGCCAGCCGCCCTCGATGTAGTCAACACCAAGGGTGTCGAGCATTTCGGCGATCTGGATTTTCTCGGGAGTCGAGAATTGCACGCCCTGGGTTTGTTGCCCGTCGCGCAGGGTGGTGTCGTAGATGTAGAGGCGTTCTTTGGTCATTTTACCGCTCCGTGCAGTGGCGGGGTGAACCCCGCCCTACGGTTTGCCGTGGGGTTGAGCGCTCTGAAGTTCCCCCGCCCGGCCTGTCCGGGCGCTGCCCTCTGTTGCGTATGGAGATCATTTGAGGGACTCCATAACTTTCTTCACCTCACTCAATTTAGCCATAACATATTCCATTTCTGGCTTACTTCGCCACGCTGGCGATACATCTAAATGTTGCAAGTCAGAAAAATGAACTCCTGCACTTCGAGCAATAGACAGTTGGTTTTTGAGTTCGTTCGAATTTCCAGATAAAAAGGCCGCTCGCACCGCACCAAATATATCAGAAGAATCCAGTTCATCTTTTTCGATTGACCATTGTGGACCACTTGGAGTGTCAATTACTCTGACGCCAGCAGCTTTAAAGCCATCACGAATAAGATCAGCCAGGGACCAATCCTTGCTCTCTCGCGCCTCTTTGCGCGCTAGCAGCAAATCTTTTATCAATTCTGATACTTCCTTATCAGTCATTTTGATGCTGACCCAATCCCCCAACTCATCATCCAACAACCCCACCAACTGCGCCGACGCCTTCAACGCCCCCGCATCCCCTGTCGCTGCCAGCTTATGCAATTCGGTGATAGCGCCAGCGGTATTCAGATCATCCGCGAGTGCAGCGAGCACTGGGGCGGCGACATCCGTCGCAGCAACCCCGTCGCACAAGGCTCGCCACTTCCTCAAAGTCGCCTCCGCCTCATCCGCCTTCTTCTCGGTCCAGTCCATCGGCTTCCTGTAATGCGTGCTCAGAAACACAAACCGTATCACCTCGCCCGGCACGCCCTGATCCAGCAGGTCGCGCACGGTAAAGAAATTGCCCAAGCTCTTGGACATCTTCCTGCCCTCGACCTGCAACATCTCGTTGTGCAGCCAGTAACGCGCGAAATCGCCCTGCGGGTGGGCACAGCAGCTTTGCGCAATCTCGTTTTCATGGTGCGGGAACATCAGATCATTGCCGCCGCCGTGAATGTCGAAGCTTTCGCCCAGCAATTCATAGGACATCGCCGAACATTCGATATGCCAGCCCGGACGGCCATAGCCCCAGGGGGACTCCCACCCCGGTTGATCACCGCTAGAGGGTTTCCACAGCACAAAATCCATCGGGTTGCGTTTATAGGGAGCAACCTCGACACGGCTGCCGGCGATCATGTCCTTGACCGTGCGGCCCGACAGGGCGCCGTATTTCGCATAGCTTTCGACCGCGAACAGCACATGACCCTCGGCCGCATACGCATGGCCACCGGCGATCAGCTCCTCGATCATCAAAACCATCTGCGGAATATACTGCGTCGCCCGCGGCATGTGGTCCGGCTCGCGCGCGCCAAGGGCTGCCATGTCGTCCAGAAACCACTGCGTTGTCTCCGAAGTGATCTGCCCGATCTCGCGCCCGCTTTCTTCGGCCCGCGCAATGATCTTGTCGTCCACATCGGTGAAATTGCGCACATAGGTCACGTGATCTTCGCCATAGACATGGCGCAACAGCCGGTTCAACACGTCAAACACCACCACGGGGCGCGCGTTGCCCAGATGGGCGCGATCGTAAACCGTGGGGCCGCAGACATACATGCGCACATTGCTGGCATCTATCGGGGTAAAGACCTCTTTCTTGCGGGTCTTTGTGTTGTGCAGTTTGATTTCGACCATGATATCCTCGTCAGGCGGCATTCCCCCGCGGGCATATCAACTTCGGTTTGTGATGGAAAACGAAAAGAACAGCCCGCGTGACCTATGTCAGCAGATAATGCAAATACAGCAGATTGCGGCGTTCTGTTTCATACCCGATTGCTAGCAGAATATCACGGCCCTGACAAGAAGCCGAATTGAATGGATCAGTCGCGCCAATATTACCGGTTTACCCTAAACTATTGTTTAGACGCGTTCTGGAAACAATCGTCAGGCTGAAAAAATGCCCTTGGTTAATATTTTCTTTCCCTCGGGAATAATAATATTTCCTGCTATATCAGCACGTTAATCCTAAACTTTTGTTCGACAGCGGGATTAGAGAACCAATAGCCGCTCAATAAACCTCTGGCCAATACACACAACCGGCAATTGCAGCAATAGTGCCTTATCGAAACAGCAAAGCCACTCACGGTTTGCTTCCCACGTCCACCATGGACAAATCCAGACGCTCGGTTCCGAGCAAAGACAGCAACAAGGAAATGCAAAATGAAAAAACTTCTGACAAGCACAGCGGCAATTGCGATTTTGACCATGACATTTGGGGCAAACACAGCATTTGCACAGGCCGCGGTCACTGACCCTGATCCGACCGCGCCAACATCGGATCCGACCGTTGTTGTACCTGATACAGGGACCGGGACTGATACCGGGACCGGAACGACGGGCACTGGAACCGATACACATGATGATGAAGGTGATGACGACCATGGCGATGACGACCACGGTGATGACGACCACGGTGATGGCGGCGACGGCGAAGGTGATGGCGGCGACGGCCACGGTGATGGCGGCGAAGGTGGTGAAGGTGGTGAAGGTGGAGATGGTGACGATTAATACCCTTCAAACCCGGCAGGCCCTATAACGGGTAACCTGGCCCCTCTGGTGTACTCTCCGCACCAGGGGGGTTTTTAATGTTTCGGCAATAAACCCGCCACAAGAATAAACCTTGGTGGAAATCACTGTTCAGACTGTTTAAGTAAGGGCGCAAGTGACAGGATAACGAACAGGCCCCCAAATATGAAAATCGAAAATCAAGCTGATCAACGCGGTATCTCCCCCGTTCTTCTGAGCATCATCGTTGCCGCCTTTATCATGGCTGCCTACAACAACACCTTCTGGGGCAAGGCCCAGCGGATATTCGAGGGCAACACGCTGCATGTCGCCCTGTTCGGGCTGGCGGTTTTCGGACTGGTTCTGTTCATCATCGCGCTGTTTTCGGGCAAGTGGCTGCAAAAGCCGTTCCTGATCCTGCTGCTGATGACCGGCGGCGTGTCGTCCTATTATATGGACACGATGGGGGTGATGATTGACCGCGATATGATCCAGAACGTCATGACCACCACGATGCAAGAGGGCAAACATCTGATCACCTTTGGCTTTGTCAGCCATGTGGTGATTTATGCGATCATTCCGTCGCTGTTTGTGCTGCTGGTCAAGGTCAAGCGGCCACCATTTGTAAAAGCCCTTATCAGAAATGTTATTCTGGCCGTATTTGCCTTTGTTCTATTCGCAGGGTTGTTGATGGCAAACTATAAAACTTTCTCTAGTGCCATTCGCAACAACAAGGATCTGATGGGCAGCTTCCAGCCCGGCGCGCCACTGACCAGCACAATACGCTATGCCAATATGATGCTGAACACGCGTGATATCGTGTTGCAACCCCGCGGCGAGGACGCCGTTAAAGGCCCGCTGATCATGACTGCACAAAAGCCCGTCCTGACCGTGATCATGGTGGGCGAAACCGCACGCGCCCAAAATTTCGGACTGCTTGGGTATGAGCGCAACACCACCCCTGAACTGGAATCCATCCGTGACCGCATCACCGTGTTTCAGGATGTAAGCAGCTGCGGAACGGCAACGGCCACCTCACTACCCTGCATGTTCTCGCGCTTTGGTCGCAGTGACTATTCATATGAAAACGGCCTGGCGAACGAAAATCTGCTGGATGTCCTGACCCATGCAGGTGTGAATGTAGAATGGTACGACAACAACACAGGCGACAAGGGGATAGCCAAGCGAATTGGGGTCAACACTTCACTGACTTATTTGAAAGACCCTGTTTATTGCGCGGTAGGTGAATGCAACGACGGTATTTTTATGGATGTGTTGAAAGAAAAAGCCGCAACCATCACCCAAGACACTGTATTGGTCTTTCATATGATCGGCAGCCATGGCCCAGCTTACTACTTGCGCTATCCCAAGGAATACGAGCGTTTCACCCCGACGTGTGACAAATCCGAATTGAAGGATTGCAGCCAGGACGAGATTATCAACACCTACGACAATACCATCGCCTATACCGACCATATTCTGGCCGAAACCATCAAGTTCCTGCAGACACAGGACAATGTGATCCCGGCAATGTTCTATATGTCCGATCACGGGGAATCCCTGGGTGAAAACGGAATTTACCTGCATGGCACCCCTTATTTCATGGCACCCGACACCCAAACCCGTGTGCCGATGATCTTGTGGTTTTCGCAGGCCTATAACAATGCTTTCGGGCTTGATCCGGCCTGTATGGACACCCGCGCCAAACAGCCGGCAACCCATGAAAACATGTTCCACACGATCCTTGGTATGATGGATATCAACACCAGCGAACGCAATCCCGATCTGGATGTTGTATCCGCCTGTCGGACAGCGGCGGAGTAACCCATGACCAAACAGAATGAAAAGCCCGAACGCACCACAGGCATCAAACATGTTTTCGCGGCCACAACCTATTCAATCGGCGGTCTGAAATGCCTGTGGAAAGAGGCCGCGTTCCGGCAAGAGGTGCTGCTTTATCTGATCGTGATGGCGGTCTTCGCCCTTATTGGCGCAAATGGCGCGCAATACCTGGTCGCCACCGGCCTTGCCCTGTTGCTGGTCGCCATCGAAGCCCTAAACACAGCCATCGAGGCCGTGGTCGATCATTTATCGCCAGACTGGAGCGAATTTGCCCGCGACGCCAAAGACCTTGGATCACTCGCGGTCATGTGTTTGTTGATTGCAAACGGGCTGTTTCTGGCTTACGTGCTGTGGCAACATCTGATCCTTGCCTAGATAACGGAAAACCATGTCAAACCCGCTGAAAATTGTCGCCGTCCCGATGCACCCCGAAGGGGTCAAATTTGTTGCCATCTTTGCCGCGATATCGGTTGGCCTTGGCCTGTTGTGGGAGCCGCTGTTCTGGGTCGGCATGGTGATGACCGTCTGGTGCTATTATTTCTTTCGCAACCCCGTGCGTTCGGTGCCACAAAAAGAGGGGCTGATCTTGTCGCCTGCCGATGGTGTGGTCAGCCTGATTTCCACCGTCGCTCCGCCCGAGGATATGGGGCTGGGACCCGAGGAACGCGTGCGCGTTTCGGTGTTTATGAATGTGTTCAACTGCCATGTGAACCGCGCGCCGATGGCCGGTGAATTCACCAATATCACCTACCACAAAGGCAAATTCGTCAATGCGTCGCTGGACAAGGCAAGCGAACATAACGAACGCAATTCGCTGACCATCACCAATGATGACGGCATATCCATCGGCGTGATCCAGATCGCCGGCCTTGTGGCGCGGCGCATCGTCTGTTTCGTCAAGGTCGGAGACAAGATCGAGGCGGGCCACCGCTTTGGCCTGATCCGTTTTGGCAGCCGTCTGGATGTGTTCCTGCCCGTCGGTGTGCAGCCCAAAATCGTGCTGGGGCAAAATGCCGTGGCCGGTGAAACCGTGCTGGCCGATCTGGCAGATCCCACCCCGAACTACGAGGGTGTGCGGATATGAATGTCCCCGAGGTCAAGAAAGTTCCGTTCCGGCGGTTCATTCCGAACTTTGTAACGATCTTTGGCCTGATCGCCGGACTGACAGCCATTCGTTATGGCATTGCAGAACGCTTTAATGCCGCGCTGTTTTTGCTGCTGCTGGCGATGCTTCTGGATGCGGTCGATGGAAAATTGGCGCGTATGCTGGATTCAACCAGCCAGTTCGGGGCGGAACTGGACACATTGGCCGATTTCTTCAATTTCGGCGTCGCCCCTACAATTATCCTGTATCTGATGTTCTTTGCCGAAACCGCATATGCCAATATTGGCTGGCTGGCACTGATCATCTATACCATTGCCTGCATGATGCGGCTGGCGCGGTTCAACGTTGCCCTGCTGGAAGATGATGACGAACCGGTCGATCACCGTTTCTTTGTCGGCGTGCCCGCGCCTGCACTGGCCTGTCTGGGCTTCCTGCCTGCATTCCTGCTGTTGATGGGCTGGAACGGTGTCACGGACCACCCTGTTCTGGTCGCGCTTTATATCATCTTCGCCGGCGGTCTGGCGGTCAGCCGGATCCCGACCTATTCCGTAAAAAAGATGACCATCCCGCAGGAAAAACAGTTCATCCTGTTTGCCGGTGTGGTGCTGTTCCTGATCGTGCTGACGGTGTTCCCGTGGCATGTGCTGGCGTTGGTCGATCTGGCCTATCTTGCGTCCCTGCCCTTTTCCTATCGGGCCGCAAAACGCGCGTAGGGCGGGGTTCACCCCGCCACGAAAATTCCCCGTTTGACAAACACCCCATTCCTGTGGTCGCGTGGCGCAAACGAACACAGGCCGAGTCACCATGCAATTATCAAACCGCA
Organism: Profundibacter amoris; assembly: GCF_003544895.1. Classification (GTDB taxonomy): domain Bacteria; phylum Pseudomonadota; class Alphaproteobacteria; order Rhodobacterales; family Rhodobacteraceae; genus Profundibacter; species Profundibacter amoris. The sequence goes on along the minus strand of NZ_CP032125.1, from coordinate 1,461,144 downwards.
TCACCACCCTTTTGGGCGACGGCCATGACGGCTGGGGCCTGTATCTGAAATCCCGCGAGATGATAGATGCGGGCATACCTGTCATCGAACTGACCATCGGCGAACATGACATCCGCACCCACCCCGACATCCTGAACGCGATGCACAAATCGGCGCTTGGCGGCCACACCGGATACGCCGCCGTTCCCGGTGTAACGGCCCTGCGGCAGGCCGTGGCCGCCCGCGTGCAGGATCGCACCGGCGTGCCCACCACCATCGACAATGTGCTGATCACGCCCGGCGGACAATCGGCCCTGTTTTCCAGTCATCACGCGGTATGTGATGAGGGCGACACCGCCCTGTTCATCGACCCCTACTACGCCACCTACCCCGCCACCCTGCGCGCGGTCGGCGCCATCGCCACACCCGTTGCCGCCCATGCGCGGGACAATTTCGAGCCACAGGCCGAAGCGATTGCAAAACATGCCAAGGGGGCCAAATCCCTGTTGATCAACACCCCGAACAACCCCACCGGCGTGGTCTATTCCCGCGCCACGCTAAAGGGCATCGCCGATGTTTGCCGCGAAAACGACCTGTGGCTGATCTCGGACGAGGTGTACGACACGCAAATCTGGCAAGGTGAACACCTAAGCCCGCGCGCCCTGCCCGATATGGCACAGCGCACGCTGGTGGTTGGCTCGATGTCCAAAAGCCACGCGATGACCGGCAGCCGGATCGGCTGGATCGTAGCGCCCGAGGAGGCCATTGAACACCTGTCCAATCTGGCCACCCACACAACCTATGGCGTGCCGGGCTACATTCAGGACGCCGCCCTGTTTGCCTTGGAACAAGGTCCCCCGCTGGAAGCCGAAATCGCCGCCCCCTTTGCACGGCGGCGCGAAATCGCCATGCGGGTGCTGGACGGGCAGAACGTGGTCAAACACCTGCCTGCCATGGGCGCGATGTATCTGATGCTGGACGTGCACGCCACGGGGATGAGCGGCGAGGAATTTGGCCATGCCCTGCTGGATAACGAACATATCGCGGTGATGCCGGGTAACAGTTTCGGCCAATCGGCAGCAGGCCACATCCGTGTGGCGATGACGGTTGAAGATGGTGTGTTCGGGCAGGCGCTGGAACGGCTGGTGGGGTTTGCTAAGGGGTTGGCGGGGTAATCAGCCCGGCGCGTAAATTTGCTTGCGATCGACAGCTTATCTGTCTTGATCTTAATGTAATTTTACAAGTAGACATAAAGGTATCTGCTGCATTGGACAGATATTCGCTTTTTTGCCCGCAATCGCGTTATGCCCCCCCAATAGAGCCAAGTATAATCAAACCCAACCGAACACCGGCGTTAGCCAGCAAAATATGCACCAGACTTCGCATTCCAAACATGATTGTTATGGCGGTTGCAGCACCATGTGCGGTTGCAATCAGAATACTGAATAAACCGGCGTCAAAATACATCCCCGTTTCATAATCTGTTGTAACACCGACCGGAATTTCCGGCCCCCAGACAGCCAGCCCGATAGCGATTGCAAATACGGAAACAACGCCAATTAACGGCGCAATCAAATAGGTAAACGGAGCCAGTGCCACTTTGAGTGTTTTGCGGTTCAGCGTCTTCTGGCTGGCTTTGTCAATTTGCGGCTGCATGGATATCGGGCCGGCATTGACACGTTTCAGCCGTTCCCGAAATTCGTTCTTCTGAATATTTGACATATACGTTCCTGAATACCACCCGTCATAGAACACAACTATATATCTAAAGTTGCCTCATGCAAACCCTATCCATGAATGCGCGACCCGCGCATTTCTTGTCGCTGATGGCGCAGCATATGTGCTCGTCCGCGATGTTGACCTCAGTCAGACGGATCATTTGCATCATGGCCTCGCTCCCCTTGTTCCGGCGCGATTATACAGTAAGCTGGTCAAATTCGCCCTGTCCCAGATCAATGAGGCCTGCCATGACTAGTTTTCGCGATTTGCATCAACCCGGTAACCCTTTCATCCTTGCCAATGCCTGGGACGTTGGCAGCGCCAAAATGTTGGCAGGGTTGGGCGCCCAAGCGATTGCGACATCCTCTGCCGCGCATGCCTTTACACTGGGGCGCCCCGATCTGGGCCATGTGACGCGGGACGAGGCCTTGGCCCATGCGCAAGAGCTGATCTCCGCTGTGGACGTGCCGGTGTCTGGCGACTTTGAAAACGGCTTTGGCGATGATCCCGAGACCTGCGCCGAAACCGTGCGGCTGGCGGGGGAAATCGGGCTGGCGGGGATTTCGATCGAGGATATGGCGCTGCCCGCCGCCACCCCCTATGATTTCGATCTGGCGGTGGAGCGCATCCAGGCCGCCGCCGCGGCCGCCCGCGCCCTGCCAAATGATTTCGTGCTGGTGGCCCGCGCTGACGGGGTGATGCACGGCGCCTATGACATTGACGAGGCCCTGCGCCGGCTCCAAGCCTATGAGCAGGTCGGGGCCGATTGTCTCTATGTGCCGATGACCGCCAGTTTTGACGATCTGGCGCGGGTTTGCGCGGCAACCAAACTGCCGGTGAACGGATTGGCTGCCGGCCCCTATGCCAGGGTTTCGCGCGCGAAATTTGCCAAGATCGGTGTGGCGCGGATATCGCTGGGTGCCGCGCTGGCGCAGGTGACACACAGGGTAATATTCGATGCCGCCAAAGCGATGTTCGAGCAGGGGGATTTCACCCCCCTGACCCATTCGATTTCCGGTAATGTGGTGGACGATCTGCTGTCTGCCCTGCCCCGGGGCAGCAACGGGATCAGTTGACCCGCGGCCCGTCACCCTGTTTTTCCATCCGCAGGAATGTGAACATCCCCAGCGGCGGCAGCTTGCTTTTGTCCTGCACGACCAATTCGTCCTCACCCAGAATACGATGGATCGAGAAATCCGAATGCCAGCCGATTTTGTTGGCAAAGGGTGCCATCACCTTTTCCACCCGCGCCAAGGCGCCTTTTTCACGGGCAAAGTGATTGACGATCAGCACCTGACCACCCGGCTTGCAGACCCGCGCCATTTCAGCGATCACCTGTTCGGGGTCGGGCACCACCGACACCAGATACATCGCCACGACCGTATCGAAATGATTGTCCGGCAGATCCATCGCGCGGGCGTCCATTTCGTGAATACCTTCCACGTGGGTCATACTGCGTTTGCTGACTTTCTTGCGGGCCTTGGCCAGCATATGGCTGGAAACATCGATGCCGGTGACCTGCAAATGTGGCTTGTAATGCTTCAGCGACAGGCCGGTGCCCACGCCCACTTCCAGCACTTTACCCTGCCGGCTATTGATATACTGGATCGCCCTTTTGCGCCCTACGGTTGTAATTGCGCCAAATGTTTTATCATAAACCGGCGCCCATACCTTGTACGAGCTTTTGACTGCATCAATATCCAATTTTCCACCCTTCACTGGTTTACCCACCTTGTTTTCCAAGGGGAATAACGACGGTTTATGTTTTATTTGCGACATGGCTGCAAGGGGAAAACCGGACAAAACTTGATGCCTTGTGTAAAGAGGGTAAAAACGGCGATCTCTTGCCATATTCGGCAAACCCGCCCGGAAGTCTACATAGTTTCCGGCTAAATCTGCCAAATAGCGTAGAAAATCCCCAACAGCATTGCTATAGCCTTTTGCAATGAAACCGATATTTCAAATATTCCTGCTGGCATTTTCAATCCTTTTCACAGGATACCCACCCGATTCCGGCGAATTACATGCAGATAGCCCGACCGCCACAGGCCTTGTAGTGCAAGATAACGCCGGCATGTTGCCAGCGGACACAGTTCAGGCCTTGCGGGCAATACAGTCAGATCACCCCACCCCGCCGATCTGGATTGCAACCGCAAATAAAACACAAATATCCACCAACCCGCGCGGATTTACATTCTACGCGCTAGACGTTTTCCGCGACCTCGGCCTGCCTGCAATCCCTGACAGTATACTGCTGGTCTATGACGCTGATACTCCGCAGTTCAGGGTGGTTTTCGGCAATGCCTACACACCGGAACGCCAGCACCGGATCAGAAAGGCCATAAAATTGGCCGCCCTTCCCCTGCTGCGCAAATTCGATGCAAAGAACGCCCATATCTACGCGTTAAAGGCCCTGATGAAGGCGTTACCCGAAAATCAGGCCGATAAATCAATAACCAAGCTCCCCCCCGCAGACCGGACAACCGAAACGACCACCCCGCTTTACTATACCTGGGGGGCCGGGGCGCTGATCATGTTGATCCTGGGGGGAGGTTTCATCTGGAGCTATCGTAAATCCACCGCTTCACGCCGTGCGCGGGCGGCGCGGATATCGGCCTATAAACGGCGGTGGTGGAACAAGTCATAAGGGCTTGCCAAACCCGCGCCCGCATGGCCCTATCGCAGCCATGAATCATGATGAATTAAACCACTGGTCCAAACGCGCAGCCGACTGGGCGCGGGACTATCACAAATCCCTGCGCGAACAACCCGTGCGCCCGCAACTGACCCCCGGCGATGTAGCCGCCAAACTTCCCGCACAGGCGCCCGAGCAGGCCGAGCCGATGGAACGGATATTTGCCGATTTTGAATCCATCGTCCCCGGCGCGACCACCCACTGGCAGCACCCGCGGTTCTTTGCCTATTTCCCCGCCAATGCCTCGCCGGCCTCGATGCTGGCGGAACAGCTGGCCAACGCGATTGCGGGGCAAGCGATGCTGTGGCAAACCGCACCGGCCGCCAATGAAATCGAAGCGGTGATGATCAACTGGCTGCGCGATGCCATGGGCCTGCCGGACAGCTTTACCGGCACCATCCACGACAGCGCCACCACCGCCACCCTGTCCGCCATTCTGACCATGCGCGAACGGGCGCTGGACTGGCAAGGCAACACAGCCGGTCTGTCCGCCCTGCCCCGTCTGCGCCTCTATGCCTCGGGCGAAACCCATTCCAGCATCGACAAGGGCGCGCGGATTGCCGGTATCGGGCAGGACAATCTGGTGAAAATCCCCACCACCGACAATTTCGCGATGGATACGGATGCGCTGGACGCCGCCATCCACGCCGATCTGGACGCGGGCTTCCTGCCTGCCGGAGTGATCGCCTGCACCGGCGGCACCTCGATCGGGGCCTGTGACGATATCCGCGCCACGATTGCCGTGGCCAAAGCGCATAACCTCTATACCCATGTGGATGCCGCCTGGGCCGGTTCCGCCATGATCTGCCCCGAATTCCGCCCCCTGTGGGACGGGGTTGAAGGCGCTGACAGCGTGGTTTTCAACCCGCATAAATGGCTGGGCGCACAGTTTGACTGCGCCGTGCAGTTCCTGCGCGATCCTGCACCGCAAATCAACACGCTGGGCCTGCGGCCGGAGTATCTGAACACGCTGGGGCAGGATGAAATCACCAATTACAACGAATGGACCGTGCCGCTGGGCCGGCGTTTCCGCGCGCTGAAACTGTGGTTCACCCTGCGCGCCTATGGGCTGGAGGGGTTGCGCAGCCGCATCCGAAACCACATCAACTGGTCACAGGAGTGCCTTGAAATTATTGGGAAATTGACGGGGTTCGAAATTACCAGCCCGCGGTCCTTTTCGCTGTTCACCTTCCGCTTTAAGAACAGTGACACCGAAACCGAAGCCCTTTTGTCCCGCATCAATGATGACGGCCGCATCTACCTGACCCAGACCCGCCACAAGGGGCAATTCGTGATCCGCGTGCAGGTCGGCCAGTTTGACTGCACCCGTGAAGATGTGATGATGATCCCCACAGTATTAAAGGACCTGACCTAGGAGGCCCGAATGGCCCGTATTTTAGCATTTCTATACATTTTATTACCAACATTCACATATGCCCAAAACTATCCGTATTTTGACTCGGTCTATGTGAACGATTACGCCAATATCATTGACGAGCAGACCGAAAAGCGTCTGACGGATCAATTGACGGCATTGCGCCAAGACCATGATGTCGAGGCCACCGTGCTGACCATCGGCAGCCGTAAAACCTATGGCGACAGCCCCAGTCTGGAATATTTCGCCACAGGATTGTTCAACGAATGGGGCATTGGCAATTCTGAACGCAATGACGGCATTCTGATCCTTGTGATCCGTGATGATCGCGAAATGCGGGTGGAACTGGGCAGCGGCTATGGCAGCGGGTTTAACCGCGCGGCAAAAGAAACCATCGAGAATTATTTCCTGCCCTCGTTTCGTAATGACAAATACGCCCAGGGGATCGAACGCGGCACCACTGAAATCATCCGCCGCATTGCCCTGCCCTTTGCCCAGGGGCGACCGGAACCGGCGGACTCCGAAGTTTCTGCAAAATCCACAGGACGCATTGCCATTTTCACCGCGATGATCGGCTTTGTGCTGTTTGCCATACGACGCAAGATTGGCGATCTGCTAATCAGGTTTCGAAAATGCCCCAATTGCGGCAGAAACGGATTGCGCCGCAAACGCGAAACCCTGTTTTCCGCAACCAGCACGACATCGGGCCAAGGCAAAAGCACCACAACCTGCGACTATTGCGATTATTACAAAACCGACACCTATATTATCCCGCGCCGCTCCTCGTCCTCGACGTCTTCCAGTGGCGGCTTTGGCGGTGGTTCATCATCAGGGGGTGGCGCTTCGGGGCGCTGGTAGCCTGAAAGCGACAAAGTGGCGCAAATAGACAAGACAGCGGTGCTTTGCCCTTCAAAACTGGGGGGATGAACAGGATGCGCTGGAAAATAACACTGGTTACACGGGTCATAGGGGCGCGCCGTGGGCGGGCGGCGCGGGGGCGTCCCTGAAGGGCTTTCACCCTAAATTCATTCACAACCAGAAAGCCCGGATATGACCAGCAAACCAACCCGCCGAACCGGTGGTCGCGCTGCCCGCGTTGCCAGCCGTACCGCCCCGCTTGAGCAGAACATGCGCCCCGTGCGTCCCGGTATGGAAGGCGGGCATTATACCCCCCTTTCCCCGTCCGAGGTGGAACGCATCCACCTTGCCGCGCTGGATGCGCTGGAACAGATCGGACTGGCCGACGCCCCGCAAAGCGGCATTGATGTGATGGTGGGCGCAGGTGCGATCCTTGGCGATGATGGGCGCTTGCGGTTTCCGCGCGCTTTGGTCGAGGACATGCTGGCCAAAGCCGCCAAAACCATCACCCTGTGCGGCCGTGATCCAAAGCATGATATGCAGATCGGCGGGAACAATGTTTATTATGGCACGGCCGGGGCGGCCGTTCATATGGTTGACGTTCTAAGCCATGATTACCGCGACAGCACCGTGCAGGATTTGCACGATGCCGCCCGCATTGCCGATGTTCTGGACAACATCCATTTCGTGCAGCGCCCGATGGTGGCTCGCGATATTGTCGACAATTGCGAAATGGATCTGAACACCGTTTACGCCACGGTCACGGGAACCACAAAACACGTCGGCACCTCGTTTTTCGAACCGGGTTTCGTGGCCGACGGGGTTAAGTTGTTGCACATGATAGCGGGCGGCGAGGCCGCGTGGCGTGCGCGGCCTTTCGTGTCGATTTCCAGTTGTTTCGTTGTGCCGCCAATGCGGTTTGCAACCGATGCCTGTCTGGTGATGGAACGCTGTATCGAGGCCGGATTTCCGGTATTACTGTTGTCCGCAGGTCAGGCCGGCGCCACCGCGCCCGCGTCTTTGGCCGGTGCGGTGATGCAAGCCGTGGCCGAATGTCTGGCCGGTGTGGTTTATGTCAACGCCATTTCCCCCGGCTATCCGGCGATCTTTGGCACTTGGCCGTTTGTGTCGGATCTGCGCACCGGCGCGATGTCGGGTGGGTCGGGTGAGCAGGCGTTGCTGACCGCCGCATGTGCGCAGATGCACCATTTCTATGGCCTGCCCGGCGCTGCCCCGGCGGGCATTGCTGACGCCAAACTGCCCGACATGCAGGCCGGATGGGAGCAAGGAATATCCAACGTCATGGCGGGCCTTTCCGGCCTGAATATGGTTTACGAGGCCGCAGGTATGCACGCCTCTTTGCTGGGCTTTTGCCACGAGAGCCTGATCCTCGGGGATGACCTGATCGGACAGGCCCTGCGCTGTTTGCGCGGAATCGAGGTTAGCGAGGACACGCTGGCACTGGACGCCATGCGATCGGTTTGCATTGGCGGGCCGCAGCATTATCTGGGGCATGAACAGACGCTATCGCTGATGCAGACTGAATATCTGTATCCCGCCCTTGCCAGCCGCGCTTCGCCCAAGGAATGGGAGGAACAGGGCCGTCCCGAGTTGATCCCCGCCGCGATCCGCCGCAAACAGGAAATTTTGGCGCAACCCAGCCGGGCAATGCTGGATCCCGTGCTGGACGCCCAAATCAGGGCGCGGTTCAATATCCACCTCTAATTCCATACGGAGGCGTATTGTATTGCGTGCATCGCTCTGCTATCCATACGTCACCGTATGGAATCAGGAGAACGGTATGAATAAATGGATTGCAGCGGCCTCGGCCCTGATGTTTGTCACCTTGATTGCCCATGTTTTTGGTGGCGGTCCGGAAGTAATAGATGTGGTTACGGCCACTGGTTTGCCAGACACCGTGCGTGCCTTGTCCAGCGTGGTCTGGCACGGGATTACGCTGATGCTGGCAACGTCGGCGATTGCGCTTGCCTATCTAGCAACCCACCACAATCCGGCATTAGAGGTATTTATTGCTGTCTGGCAGATTGGCCTTGCGGCTCTGTTTATGGGTTACGGGCTGATCCAGTTGGGTAGCCTGTGGCCAATGCCCCAATGGACGGTTTTTCTATTGATGCCCCTGATAACCTTTGTTGGCAGCCGCAATCGCCAAGCGACCACATAGTTTTACTAGACATACGGCTTTGGCCTCGGTTATCTGAACGCACGTTCATTTAACCGGAGGCCCCCATGCAGATCGACCAGACAGCAGCCATCATCACCGGCGGGGCCTCGGGCCTTGGTGAAGCGACCGCACGCAGCTTGCGAAGTGCAGGTGCCCAAGTGGTGATCTTGGACCGTGACGCCGAACGTGGCGCGGCTGTGGCCGGTGAAATCGGCGCGGGTTTTGCCGAGGTGAATGTGACGGACGAGGACAGTGTGGCGGCAGGCATCAAGACCGCCGTGGCGCATATGGGCAAGGTCAACGCCTGTGTGAATTGTGCGGGCATCGCCAGCGGCGAGAAAACCATGGGCCGTGACGGGCCGCACCGGCTGGACAGCTTCAAGCGCACGATCGACATCAATCTGGTGGGCACCTTCAATGTGCTGCGACTGGCGGCTGCGGAAATGTCGAACAATGAAACGGATGCGGACGGCGCGCGCGGTGTGATCGTCAACACCGCATCTATTGCGGCCTTTGACGGGCAGATGGGCCAAGCATCCTATGCCGCGTCCAAAGCAGGCATCGCGGGGCTGTCGCTGCCGGTGGCCCGCGATCTGGCCCGAAACGGCATCCGCGTGATGGCGATTGCCCCGGGGATATTCCTGACGCCGATGCTGGAGGGGCTGGGGCCGGAAATCATCGACGGGCTGGCTGTGGATGTGACCTTTCCAAAGCGGTTGGGCAAGCCTGCGGAATATGCTTCGCTGGTAAAATTCATCATTGAAAACGACTATCTGAACGGCGAAGTGATCCGCATCGACGGGGCGCTGAGGATGCGTTAGAAGCCTTGGCGGGGGGCTTTGTCGCAGGTCCCGGATCAAGTCCGGGACAGGGGTGGGCTATTCCTGCCCTGCCGCCTTTTCCTCAAGCATCATCCATTCTTCCTCGGCCGCATCCAGCATCGCCTGACGTTCCACCAACGCATCGGTGCCCTTCTGGAATTTCACCGGTTCCTTAGTGAACATATCGGGGTCCGACAGGAAATCGGCCAGTTTGTTGATCTCGGCCTCCAGCCGTTCGATCACCGCTGGCAATTCCTCCAGCCGGTGCTGTTCGACAAAGGACAATCCGGTTTCGGCGGGCTTTTCCGCCGGTTTGGTTCTGGATTGCTTTTTCTTCTTGTCCGGCTTGCCATCGCCAGCCATTGCCCCGCGCTGTGATTGGTAATCCGACCAGCCACCGGCATAAACTGTGGCCTTACCGTCGCCCTCCATCGCGATGGTGGTGCGCACCACGCGGTCCAGAAAATCGCGATCGTGGCTGACTAGTAAAACCGTGCCTTTATAATCGGTTAGCAGTTCCTGCAACAGATCAAGCGTTTCCACATCCAGATCGTTGGTGGGTTCATCCAGCACCAGCAGATTGCTTTCCCGCGCCATGATTTTCGCCAGCAGCAACCGCGCCTTTTCCCCACCCGAAAGCGAACGAACCGGGGCGCGCATCTGGGCCTCGTCAAACAGGAAATCCTTCAAGTATCCGACCACATGGCGCGGATTGCCCCGCACCATCACCTGATCGGCCTTGCCCGAAACGCGCAGGTCCATATCACCGGTCATGGATTCCCACAGGCTGACATCAGGGTCCAGTTGCGCGCGGTTCTGGTCAAACAGGGCGATGTCCAGATTGGTGCCAAGCGACACCGTGCCGCTATCCGGTTCAAGGCGGCCAATCAGCATGTTCAGCAGCGTGGTTTTGCCCACCCCGTTGGGACCAACAAAACCGATGCAATCACCGCGCTGGATTTTCAGGGAGAAATTGGAAACGATTGTTTTTCCGTCATATTTCTTGGAAATATCAATCGCCTCGATCACCTTTTTGCCGGATTTCTGCCCCGCCTCAAGCACCATTTCCGCTGTGCCTTGGCGTTTGATCTGGGCCGACCGAGTTGCGCGCAATTCCTGCAAGGCGCGCACGCGGCCCTGATTGCGTTTGCGCCGCGCCGAAATACCCTCAACCGCCCAACGGGCCTCGGCCTTGATCTTGCGGTTCAGCTTGTGACGGGCGTCGTCCTCTTCTTCCCACATCTTGTCGCGCCAGGCTTCGAATTCGGCGAAACCCTTTTCTTGGCGGCGCACCATTCCCCTGTCAATCCAAAGGGTTGCGCGGGTTAATGCATTCAAAAATGCGCGGTCATGCGAGATCAGAACATAAGCGGTTCGGGTGGTTTTCAGATAATCCTCAAGCCAGCCAATGGCCTGAATATCCAGATGGTTTGTCGGCTCGTCCAGCAGCATCAATTCGGGTGCCTCGGCCAGCAGTTTGGCCAAAGCCGCGCGACGTCGCTCGCCGCCCGAGGCGGTGGAAACAGCACCGGCAGGATCGAACTTCAGCCCCTCGGCCACCCGTTCGACCAGATAATCCTCGCCTTCCATCAACCCGCTGGAGGCATAGTCGCCAAGCGTGGTAAACCCTGCAAAATCAGGGTCTTGCTCCATATAGCCGACCTTGACACCGGGCGATGTGACCACCGCGCCGCTGTCGGCTTCGACCAGACCGGCCATCACCTTCATCAGGGTGGATTTGCCCGAGCCATTGCGCCCGACCAGCGCCACGCGGTCCCCGGGTTGCACGACCAGCGACAGGCCGGAAAACACCGGATCCCCGCCAAAGGTTAACGATATATCTGTCAGTTGTAATAAAGGTGCTCTTGCCATGTGGGTTGGCTATGCGGTGGGCATAAAAAGGTCAATGGCTGTTATCCCGCCACCGCGCGCAACAGACGTTTGCGGGCTTCGGGGATGGCACTGATTTCAACACCTGTAAACACATGCAGGGTATCCATTTGCCGGTCAATCACCGCGTGGTCCGATACCCAGCCCCCCATCGCCAGATAGGTGCGCAACAAGGGCGGGATGTGGCGGATGGCGTCGGCTGGGACGGGGTCGTCAGGCAGCGGCACCACTTCGGCAGCTTTGACACCAATGCGCCACGGGGCCGGAGCCTGATGGCGGGCACGCAGCAGGGCAAAGGCATCTCTGTGGCTATTCGCATCGGTGCCGGCGAAGGACGAGCAGCCAAACAGCATCCCCACCCCCTGCCCGTCCACGATCCGCGTCATCGCCCCCCAGGCGACACGGACAATCTCGGGGTCATGGTGATCAGGGCGGGTGCAGAACCGGCCCAGTTCCAGCATCGGGGATTTGAACGGTTTTAACGCGGATAGGTCATAGAATTGCGCGGAATAGCTTTGGTCAATCGTCGCCCCGTCAGGCAGCAGCATTAGGCGGTAACAGGCCACCAGCGCGCCGCTGTCCTGATCGCGCACCAGAATATGGTCGCAACATTCGTCAAACCCGTCCGCATCCTGCCCGTCTGCATCCCCCGCAAACGCCAGCGCGCGCAGGCGTTGGGCCTGCGAAACCTCGTCCGGTGTTTGCGCGCGGCTGGCGCGATAGCGGCCGCGATTCAGGATGTCCATGTTCAACCTCTTGTGATGGCTCTTGCTTTTCATCACGTCTGCCTGAATATGGGCAAGGTAGTCGCGAAAGAACAGGGGAAAACATGGCGAAAATCAGCAAAACCGATGCCCAATGGCGCGAACAGCTCTCCGACCTTGCCTATAAGGTGACGCGCAAGCATGGAACCGAACGGGCCGGAAGCCATGAGGATTTCCCGAAGGGGGCCGGTGTATTCCATTGTGTTTGCTGTGGAGCGCTCCTGTTCGAGCAGTCCACAAAATATGAGTCCGGCAGCGGCTGGCCCAGTTTCTATGCGCCAATCGACGGGGCGGTGGGTGAATCCGAGGACAGCAAGCTGTTCATGCGCCGCACCGAGGTGCATTGCGCCACTTGCGAGGCGCATTTAGGGCATGTGTTTCCAGACGGGCCACAGCCGACGGGGTTGCGCTATTGCATGAACGGGGTCGCGCTGCGATTTGAGCCGAAGGAATAAGAGATTCTAAGCCTGCGAGAACGGGCGATAGCCCCATAACACTAGGATCATGCGCCTGCTTTTTCCACTTTGACCGCGGCAAACTTGAACTCGGGGATTTTGCCGTAAGGGTCCAGGGCCGGATTGGTCAGGATGTTGGCCGCTGCCTCGACATAGGCAAACGGCAGGAACACCATATCGGTCGCCACAGACCTGTCAGCGCGGGCCATGATTTCAACCGAGCCGCGCCGGGTGGTCAGGCGGATCATTTCGCCAGGTTCCACCCCCAGTTCACGTAAAGTGCGCGGGTGAAGCGAGCAGTTGGCTTCGGGTTCCAGCGTATCCAGCACGGTCGCGCGGCGCGTCATTGACCCTGTGTGCCAGTGTTCCAGTTGCCGCCCCGTGGTCAGGATCATCGGATAATCCGCATCCGGCGCCTCGTCCGGTGCAATCACATTGGCGGGGGTGAACAAGGCGCGTTTGTCGGTCCGCGGGAAGCCATCGCCAAACACAATGGCCTGTCCGGGATCCTCGGGAGACAAGGACGGATAGGTCACCGCCCCTTCAGATTCCAGCCGCTCCCATGTGATGTTGTCCAGACTTTTCATATTCAGCGCCATTTCCGCGAAGACTTCGCGCGGGTGGGTATAATTCCAGCCCAGCCCCAGTCGCTTGGCCAGTTCGACCTCGATCCACCAATCAGCGCGCGCATCCCCCGGCGGGTCAAGGGCTGCGCGGCCCATCTGCACCTGGCGGTTGGTATTGGTGACGGTGCCGTCCTTTTCCGCAAACGCGCTGGCGGGCAGGATCACATCGGCATAACTGGCGGTTTCTGTCAGGAAGATGTCCTGTACCACAAGGTGGTCAAGTTTGGCCAAGGCTTGGCGTGCGTGGGTCACATCGGGGTCCGACATGGCCGGATTTTCACCCAGAATATACATGCCATTGATCTGCCCCGCGTGAACCGCATCCAGAATTTCGGTGACGGTCAGCCCCTTCTCGGCGCTGAAATCGCCCGATTTCCAGACCTCGGTAAAGGCGCTGCGCACGCCATCATCGGTCACGGATTGATAATCCGGCATGAACATCGGGATCAGCCCCGCATCGGACGCCCCCTGCACGTTGTTTTGCCCGCGTAACGGGTGCAACCCCGCGCCGGGTTTGCCAACGTTACCAGTCATCAGGGCAAGGCTGATCAGACAGCGCGAATTATCGGTGCCGTGGATGTGTTGCGACACCCCCATACCCCAGAAAATCATCCCCGCCTTGCCTGCCGCAAAGGTGCGGGCGGCGGCGCGGATGTCATCAGCCGCGATGCCACAGATATCGGCCATCTTTTCCGGCGTAAAATCGGCCAGATGATCCTTTTCCGCCTGCCAGTTTTCAGTGTATCTGGCGATATAGGCGTCGTCCTGAAGCCCCTCGTCCACGATCACATGCATCATCGCATTCAGCAGCGATACATCCGCACCGGGCCGGAATTGCAGCATATGGGTGGCGTGACGTTTCAGCGCCTGCCCGCGCGGATCCAGCACGATCAGCTTGCCGCCGCGTTTGGTGAACTGTTTGAAATAGGTGGCGGCGACGGGGTGGTTTTCGGTCGGGTTACACCCAATCACAATCGCCACATCCGAGTTGTTTATTTCGTTAAAGGTGGCCGTCACCGCGCCCGATCCGACATTTTCCATCAGCGCGGCAACGCTTGAGGCATGACACAACCGCGTGCAGTGATCGACGTTGTTGTGGCCGAACCCCTGCCGGATCAGTTTCTGGAACAAATACGCCTCTTCGTTGGTGCATTTGGCCGAGCCGAAACCGGCCACCTTGGTGCCGCCCAGATCAGACAGCCCTTTGGCGGCAAAATCCAGCGCCTCGTCCCAGGTGGCCTCGCGGAAATGGGTCAGCGGGTTGGCGGGGTCAACGTTCAGCCCCTTGGTGGGCGCATCCGCGCGCCGGATCAGAGGTTTCGTTAAACGGTGCGCATGATGGATATAGTCAAAGCCAAAGCGGCCCTTGACGCACAGGCGCCCCTCGTTGGCGGGGCCATCCAGCCCCTCGACATATTTCACCTTGCCGTCTTTGATTTTAAGCGAAATCTGACAGCCAACGCCGCAGAAGGGGCAGACAGAGGCAACTTCACTGTCAAAATCAGCGCTGTCGCCCTGCCCTGTTTCATCCAGCACAGTGGCAGGCATCAGGGCACCCGTGGGGCACGCCTGCACACATTCGCCACAGGCCACGCAGGTGCTGGCGCCCATCGGATCATCCATGTCGAAGACAGGGTAAGCATCATGCCCGCGGCCGGCCATGCCGATCACATCATTCACCTGCACCTCGCGACAGGCGCGCACGCACAACCCGCATTGGATACAGGCGTCCAGATTGACCCGCATCGCCACATGACTGTTATCTAGCAGCGGTACGCGGGCAGAATCAATCGCCGGAAAACGGCTGTCCGTCACGCCGGTTTGCGCGGCCACATCCCACAGATGGGCGGATTTGTCATGCGCCTTGTCCAGTTCGGGCTGATCGGCCAGCAGCAGTTCCACCACCATCTTGCGGGCCGTTTTGGCACGGGCGGAATTGGTAGTGACCTTCATTCCTTCAACAGGGGTGCGGATGCAAGACGCGGCCAATGTGCGCTCGCCCTCGATTTCCACCATACAGGCGCGGCAATTGCCGTCGGGGCGGTAGCCTTTGGCCGGTTTGTGGCACAGATGCGGGATTTTCAACCCGCGCCTGTTGGCGACTTCCCAGATGGTTTCGCCTTCGTGCGCGATGGCCTCTTTGCCATCCAGAATGAAACGGATTTCCTTGGCCATCACTCTACCTCGCCTTTGAAGTGTTTCATGGTCAACCGGATCGCGTTCGGGGCCGCCTGCCCCAGCCCGCAGATGCTGGCATCCTCCATCGTCTGGCACAGTTCTTCCAGCAAAGGCATATCCCAGTGATCGGCCTGCATCAGTTTCACCGCTTTTTCACAGCCCACCCGACATGGGGTGCATTGGCCGCAGCTTTCATCCTCGAAAAACCGCAGCATGTTCAGGGCGGCGGCGCGCGCGCTGTCCTGATCGGACAGGACCACCACAGCGGCCGAGCCGATGAAGGTGCCATGCGGTTGCAATGTGTCGAAATCCAGCGGGATGTCGTCCATGCTGGCGGGCAGCAGGCCCGAAGATGGTCCGCCCGGCTGATAGGCCATAAAGCTGTGGCCGTTTTGCATCCCACCTGCCGCCGAGACAATATCGGTGATGGTCGATCCGGCCGGTAGCAGATGCACACCGGGCTGTTTCACCCGCCCCGACACCGAATAGCTTCGCAACCCCTTGCGGCCGTTCTTTTCAACCGAGTTCAGCACCTGCGGTCCCTCGCGACACACCCGCGCCACCCAGTGCAGGGTTTCGACGTTATGCACCAGCGTGGGGCGACCAAACAGGCCTACTTCGGCCACGAACGGCGGGCGGTGGCGGGGCAAACCGCGCTTGCCCTCGATGCTCTCGATCATCGCGCTTTCCTCGCCGCAGATATAGGCGCCGGCACCTCGGCGCAGCTCGATATAGCCTTTTGGAACTATAGCTTCGGATTCCAGTGCCTTGATTTCACGCCGCAATATCTCCAGAACCGCCGGATATTCGTCACGCATGTAGATATAGCAACGTTCGGCCTGAACCGCCCATGCGGCGATCAGCATCCCCTCCAACATAAGATGCGGGGTGCGTTCCAGATAGTAGCGATCCTTGAAGGTGCCCGGCTCGCCCTCGTCCCCGTTCACAGCCAGATAACGCGGGCCAACGTTGCCCCGCACGAAACCCCATTTGGTGCCGGATGGAAACCCTGCCCCGCCAAGCCCGCGCAGGCCGGAGGACAGGATTTTCTCCTGCACCTGCTCCCAGTCGCCGCTTTCACGCAGGCGCTGCAATTCAACGTACCCGCCATCCGTCCTGTAGTCGGCCAGCCCCTGATAATCAGGGATATGCGCATGGGTATCCCCCGCCGCAATCGCCGCCTGAATCGCCCCGGCGGTTGCGTGATCAATATGGTTATGCCCCAGTTCCACCACCGGCGCGGTGTCACAGCGGCCCATGCAGGGCGCGCGAACCACCCGCACCTTGTCAGCCTCCAGCCCGCTTTCCAAAGCCGCCTTCAATTGCGCCGCTCCCGCCATTTCACAGGACAGGCTGTCGCAAACCCGTATGGTTAAAGCAGGCGGCGGGGTCTCGCCCTCTTTCACCACATCAAAATGGGCATAGAAACTGGCGACCTCGTAAACCTCGGCCTGACTGATGCGCATTTCTTCGGCCAGTGCGCGCAGATGGGCGGCGGACAGATGGCCATAGGCATCTTGCAGGATATGCAGGTTTTCAATCAGCAGGTCGCGGGACAGCCGGTCGGGGGCGATCAGCGCCCGAACCTCGTTCCAGGCGGTGTCATCCAGTTGGCGGCCCTTGGGCATATGCCGCCCCTTGCCACGCCCCGATTTCCAGATGCCGGATGTGTCGTCTTTGGCCATGGTCTTGCCCCGCTGCAAATTATCCCGAATCCGAGTCTCTGCCCCATAGGGGCACAGTTCAAGAATAAATTACACTTATATACGGGGCAAACATATGTGATCCGCGACATTGGTGCAGTGATTGACGACATGGGGTTGTGCCGCCTGACGGCGTCACCCCGCGCGCGCCCCTGTCGGGGCACGCGCTTTTGCCTCCGGCGGAGGTATTTTCAGCAAGAAGAAGCACATCTCCTTCTTCTTGCCGTCAAATACCTCCCGAGCGGAGCGGGAATCGCCCCGAAGGGGCCAAAACAAAGAGTGCGCCGCAGGCGCTCCGCATGGTTAGCGTAGTGCGGCCTCGATGTTACCGCCATCCACTGTCATTACATGCGCCGTGGTGCGTTCCGACATCGCCAGCGCCACAAAGGCGTCGGCCACATGGCGCGCCTCGACCTCGCGGCGGATCAGGTTGCCGGCCATATAGGTGCCTTCGTCAATACCACGGGCCTTGGCGCGTTCCTTGATGAAATCGTCATCCAGCAGGCCTGAACGGATGCGGTCGGCATTGATGCCGTTCACCCGAACGCCCATCGGCCCCAGTTCCAGCGCGAACTGGCGCAGCAAAAAGAACGTCGCGGCCTTGGGCAGGCCATAGGCGCCGAACCCTTTGCCCGGATTCACCGCCTGTTTCGAGACATTATACAGCAACTGCCCGCCGCGCCCCTGTGTCTTGAACACCTTTGCCGCGGCCTTGGAAAATGTCTGGTGGGCAAAGAAATTCAACTCGAAGCTTTTGCGCAGCAGCGCGTCGTCCAGATCAATCATTTCGCCCGTCCACGCCGCGCCCGCGTTGGAAACCAGAATATCCACCCCGCCAAAGCGTGCCACACAGGCGTCAATCGCCTTTTGCGCCGCCCCCTCGGCAGTGATGTCGAGCGCAATACCGTCGTGATCCGGTCCCAGTTGCGCCAGCCCCTTGGCCAAGGCCTCGTCAAACAGATCGACCAGCATGATATTCGCGCCCAGATCGGCAAAGGCCTGCGCCGTGGCCAGCCCGATTGCCCCGCCGCCACCCGTGACGATCACCGTATGACCGGCAAAGCGCGGGTAGTTGCGCGAGGGCAATTTGGCCTGTTCCAGCGACCAGTATTCCATGTCGAACAGATCTTCTTCGCCTACAGGGTGGAAGCCGCCGCAATCCTCGCCCATGCTCATGGCGGCGATGTTCTGTTCTGCCAGATCGGCGGCGATGCGGGCCTCGGTTGCGTTTGCACCCATGCCGATGATGCCGATCCCTTCGATCCATGCCATATCCGGCACGGGGTTCAGCATGATCTTGCCGCCCCCCACACGGGCGTTGTTGCGCTCGAAATAGGCCGTGTAATCAGCGATATAGGCGTCAACGGCGGCGGCAATCGCATCGGAGCCACCGGCCAGCACCTGTTCTGTCAGCACCAGCGGGAAATTCTTGGTGCGGATCACATGGTCCGGCGTTGCCACCCCGCGTTTGGCCAGTTCCTGCCAATCGGAGCGGGCCAGAAATTCCTGCACGTTGTCGCCTGCGCGCAGGTCCATAACCGGCATGAATGTATCGCGGTTGCCCAGAAACTCGGCGCGGCGTGCCCCAAGGATACCGCGCAGAAGCGGCATCACCTGAACCGCTTTGGCCTTCATCCCCGCATCCGCCGGTCCGGAGTGTTTCAACTTGCGCCCCGTCTTTTGCGCCACCCAGTCCTCGACCATGTTCACATGGGTGATCATCCGGTCATAAGCCAGCTTGGCACTGTCGCCAAAGGTGAAATGCCCGTGGTTCAGCAAAAGCAAGCCCTCGACATCAGGATTGGCCTCGTAAACCTCTGCCGCTGCCTTGCCCAGATCGAACCCCGGCATGTGGAACGGCACAACGGCCACTTTGCCGCCGAAAATCTCGTCCACAACAGCCGCCGCATCGGGCAGATCGGCAATCGCCAGCATGGTGGTGGCGTGGGTGTGGTCGATAAAGGCGTGTGGCAGATAGGCGTGCAGCAGGATTTCCACCGACGGATTCGGCCCGCTGGCGTCCAGCATGTTGCAGCGCACGGTGTTCACCATATCCTCGTCCGACAGAGCATCGAGCGCGCGCAGGGCCAGCAATGGCTCCAGCCGCACCGCCGGCATCCCCGCCGGTGTGATCTGTGCCAGATCATTGCCGCTGCCCTTCACATGCAGCACTTTCACGTCATTGCCGAACAAATCCTTGCGCAGCACCTTGCAGGAGGTATTGCCACCGCCATGCTGCACCAGCGCCATATCCGCCCCCAGCAGCCGCGAGGCGTAAGCCTGAACCGCCAAATCCCGATCCGCCGGGTCCGCCCCCGCCTCTGCCGCAATATTTTTCGCCTCGATGTCGTCCCAACGGTTTGCAACCATGATGCACCTGTGTAATTTCCGATCCATACCCCGCCGATCGGGGCTTTTTGACAATTGTCAGTATATAGTGTCAAATATAAAAAAGGAATAGAAATGGCAACGGTCACGCGCAGACGCAACACAGGACAGATCACGGGCGAAAGCATCGTGATCGAGGCGGCGTGGCTGTATTACCACGATGGCATGAACCAGACCGAAATTGCCAGCCATCTGGGCGTATCACGCGCCACCGTGGTCAATTACCTGCAAGAGGCCAAGGAACGCGGTTTTATCCGCATATCGCTGGCGCCCAAGGCCTTTACCACCCACCGGCTGGCCGAGGAAATGCGCGAACGCTTTGGCTTGGCCGCCGTTTATGTGGTGCCCGACGGCACCGGCACCGAAGAAGACGCGCTGTTGCGGGTGGCGCGCGGGGCGGCGGAGTGGCTGCCCTCGCTGCTGGAACCGGGTGACAAGCTGGGCGTATCGTGGGGGCGCACGGTTTACGAAATGGCCGAGGCCATGCCGCAGGTGCAGACCGACCGTATCACCGTGTCGCAACTGGTCGGGTCGATGGCCACGCCTTATGGGTTTACCGCCGAAATCTGTTCCGCCCATCTGGCGCAACGTCTGGGCGCGAAACTGATCAACCTGCACGCCCCGGCGGTTCTAAGCGACCCTGAACTGGCCACCCGCCTGCGGGCCGAGCCGATCATCAGGGATCAAATAGATGCACTAAGCCACTGTAACAAAGCAATATTTGCGGCAGGATCGTGCGATCATAGTAGCCATATCGTCAGCAGCGGGTTGGCCAGCCATTCCGATCTGGACTGGTATATAAAGCGCGGTGCAACCGGCGTTTTGTGCGGGCGGTTCATCGACGCCGCCGGACGGTTCATCCCCGGCGAGCTGGACGACCGGATGATCGGGGTGGAACTGGACAAGCTGCAAGGGCTGGACATGGGCCTGCTGGTGTCGGTTGGCGCCGACAAAGTGCGACCGATGCTGGCGGCGATTGCAGGGGGATATGTGACCCATGTGGTTACCAGCGTTGCCACCGCCAAGGGGATGTTGGCGGCGGGCTGATCCCTGCTGTTTCAGGGGGGGGGGTGGCGAAAAGCATTTATCAAAGAAAAGCCCCGCCTGTTTACCGGTTGCAATAATAACGCAAAACAGGCGGGGTTTTACCGTGAGTGGTATTTCTATTTCCGAACCCTGTCAGGAAACAGCGCCGCCAACCCTTCGGGCGAGGCTTCGCAAACGCCGCGCTCGGTGATCAGGCCGGTGACCAGCCGCCGTGGTGTGACGTCAAACGCCGGATTGCCCCCCGGCGTGCCGTCGGGGCTGATCTGCACTTCGGTTACTGTGCCATCAGCCAGTTTGCCCTGAACATGGGTGACTTCGGTATCTGTGCGCTCCTCGATCGGGATTTCGGCCACGCCGTCCTTGACCGTCCAGTCAATCGTCGGCGATGGCAGCGCCACATAGAACGGCACATTGTTGTCCCTGGCGGCCAGTGCTTTCAGATAGGTGCCGATCTTGTTGCACACATCCCCGTGTGCGGTGGTGCGGTCGGTGCCGACGATCACCAGATCGACCTGCCCGTGCTGCATCAGGTGGCCGCCGGCGTTATCGACGATCAGGTGATGCGGAATGCCGTGGCTGTTCATTTCCCATGCGGTCAGCAAAGCGCCCTGATTGCGCGGGCGGGTTTCGTCCACCCAGACATGGATCGGGATGCCGTCCTGAACCGCATGATACATCGGGCTGGTGGCGGTGCCCCAATCGACCGTGGCCAGCCAGCCGGCGTTACAGTGGGTCAGGATGTTCACCACCTCGCCCGGCTTCTTCCTGGAGGCTATTTCACGAATGATTTCAAGGCCATGCACGCCGATCATGCGATTGCATTCCACGTCTTCATCGGCAATTTCATGCGCCCGTTTCATCGCGGCTGCCGCGCGTTCCCCCTTGGGCAGCGGTTTCAGCAGCGCGTTCATTTCGTCCAGCGCCCAACGCAGGTTGATCGCGGTGGGGCGGGTTTCGTGCAGGATGTCCCATGTTTCGGCCAGCGATTTGTCGGACGGGTCCAGCGCCATCTGGACCGCCACACCATAGGCGGCGGTGGCGCCGATCAACGGCGCGCCCCGCACCCACATATCGCGGATCGCCACCACGAAATCATCGCGGGTTTTCAGGTCGACCACGCGAAATTCATGCGGCAACCAGCGTTGCTCGATGATCTGCACCTGCCCGCTTGGTTCATCGAACCAGATCGAACGGTAATGTTTATCGCCTACTTTCATGACTCTTTCCTTTGTCCAATCATCCGCGCCTGTGAAATCACGCTGTCCAAATCTGCAAATACCGCCCTGTTCACCGTCAGCGAGCGTCCCAACCGCAGCCCCCTGCCCTCGCAATCGGCGCGCAACGCCTCGTCCTCGATCGTGTCGTTTTCGGCGATATGGGCCAGGCTAAGGGTGCGGCGGATCATTTCGACACCGGCAAAGCCCAGTGTATCCTCGAAAATATGCTGCAACCGCGCCGCAAGCGCCTGTTCGGACGCCAGATAATCGCCCTGATCCTCGAACAATGTGGCCTGATACAGGATGCCGTTGCGCTCGGTGCGCCACAGGTGCGAGAATTCATCGCAGAACCCGCGCCAGATGTCGCTGATCACGCCCAGTATCCATTCCTGATAGTCCGCCCGCGCCCCTTCGGATTCGGCGTGACCGGGCTGGGCGTAATAGGCCATAAAGAAGTTGGCCAGCAACATGCCGATGTCAAAGCCCATCGGGCCGTAGGTGACGAATTCGGGATCAATCACCATGGTTTCGGTATCGGTCACCATGATCGAGCCGGTGTGCAGATCGCCGTGCAGCATGGTTTCGGCGTTATTGGCGAATTTGGCCTTCATGTCCTGCGCGGCCACCTTCAGATCAATATCGGCGCGCAGCCGACCCACCAGATCATCCAGACCCGGCGTGTGGTGGTTCAACTCGGCCTCAAAATAAGGGTCGGAAAACACAAGGTTTTCGGTGATGTCGCACAGTTCGGCATTATCGGCAAACAGCGCCAGATCTGCCTTGCGTTTGGCGGTGTCCATCGACAGGTCCGAGCCACGGAACATGGTCTGGCCCAGAAACCTGCCCATTACCCCGGCCAGACCGTCGTGTTTTTTGCCCGCCATCAGCGAATGGCGCAGGATTATGTGCGGGGTCAGGAACTGCATCACGATCAGCGCCTGATCCTCGTCGAAATGATAGATTTTCGGCACCAGACCGGGCGCGCGTTCCTCTTGGCGGATCAAGGCGTGATATTCAAAGAACGCCCGTTTTAACGGTAAGGGCCAACTGTCCCCAACCAGCCGCACATAGGGCAGCGCCTGTTTGACGATCACGGCACCTGCGGGGCTTTTGACGATGAACACAAGGTTCAGGTTGCCATCCCCCACTTCGTCCGCGACCCATGTGGAAATATCTGTTCCCAAGTGGTCCGTCACCGCCGAAATCCCGCCCAACCGCGCGGGAATCGTTTCGACCGTTAAGGGTTCGTAACCGGAGCTTTGTTCTGACATGGTCCCCTCCATCTTTGGGATCGGTCGCATTTAACCCTATATTTCAAAGGGTTTCGGACAGACCCGCATGATCGCCCCGTCCTTGAAAAACGCGGCTTGTTGACCGTAGCATTGTAAACAGATCGTCATTTGTCAATGCCCATTGACATTTGATCACAACGCCATAAGATCGCTTGCTATCGGGGGAAGGATAAGCATGTCCAAAGCTGCTGTTGAAATTCAGGGACTGACAAAAGCGTTCGGCACAAACCGCGTGTTGCGCGGCATTGATCTGGAACTGAATTCAGGTGAAGTGACGGTGTTGATGGGGGCCAATGGCGCCGGTAAATCAACGCTGGTCAAGGTGATCTGCGGGGTTCATCCGGCGGACACCGGCACAATCCGCCTGCATGGCGAAGAGTTGAAAACCACCACCCCCTCCGAGGCAATCCGCGCCGGTATCGTCACCGTTCACCAGAACATCAACGACGGGGTGATTCCCGATCTGGATGTGGCCTCGAACCTGATGCTGGACACATTGGCCGAACCGGGCAGCGGGTTTTTCCTGAAACGGCGCGCCATCCGGCAAAAGGCGCAAAAACTGGCACAGTCCATGGGGCTGGATGTGGATGTAAACCAGCCGGTCAGCGAACTGGCACTGGCTGATCGTCAACTGGTCGCCATTGCCCGCGCGATGGCGCATGAACCCAGACTGATGATTCTGGACGAACCCACATCATCCCTGTCCGCAACCGAAGCGGCGCGGCTGTTCACCCTGCTGGACCGTCTGCGCGATGCCGGTGTGGCCATCCTTTATATCTCGCACCGGACCAGCGACATTCACCGCATTGCCGACCGGATTGTCAGCATGCGCGATGGCGAAATCGTTGGCACTTTCGAGGAAAAGCCGCTGGATTATGAGGCCGCCGTGAACGCGATGCTGGGCCACAGCATGTCCGAGGTCGATCTTGACATCAAATCCGCCGGTCAGCCTGTGCTGGAGCTGAAAGATCTGCAAATCCGCGAAGGCACATCGAAAATCAACCTGACCGTCCACGCGGACGAGGTTCTGGCAATCACCGGCCTTGTCGGATCCGGCAAATCGGAACTGGCGGCCATTCTGTACGGGTTGAAGAAACCGGCGGGTGGTGCCATGTCCCTGCTGGGCGCCCCCTACAATCCGAAATCGCCGCGTCACGCGATTGATACAGGCGTGTTCATGTGCGCCAAGGATCGCGGCACCAACGGCGTGTTACAGGACCACAACCTGACCAAAAACATCACCGCCCCGTTTCTGGCGCGGTTTTCCACCCTGTCCTTTGTCAACCGCCGGCACGAGGCCCGCGCCACGCGCCAGACCATCAATGATCTGAACATTGTCTGCCAGTCCGAACAGGATGACATCGGCACATTGTCGGGCGGCAACCAGCAAAAGGTGGTGATCGGGCGCTGGTTAAGCCAGCCGTCGGATCTGTTGATACTGGACGAGCCATTTCAGGGCGTCGACATCAAGGCCCGCCGCGACATCGGTGCGAAAATCCGCGAGACGGCCAAGGGGCGGGCGACCATCGTTCTGGCCTCGGAAATGGACGAGGTTCTGGAAATCGCAGACCGGATCATCGTGCTGGCGGATCATGCTATCGTCGGTGAACACCGCAACATTGATCTGGACGTAAAACAGGTGGTGGCCGAAGTTGCAGGCATGACAAACGGCACCAACGGACAAACCAATACTCAAGTGAACGGATAACCGAAAATGCAGGACGGCACGAATACGCACAAAGACATGGCGCCAAAGAAAACCTTGGTGGACTATGCCATCCGTTACGGGTTTTTGACCCTGCTGGCGGGCTTGTTGATCTTTTTCTCGGTATCAACCGACGGCTTCCTTAGCCCCTATAGCGCGGTGTTTATTTTCCAGTCGGTGGCGATCACCGGCATTCTGGCGCTTGGTGTCACATTCACACTGGTTGTGGACGGATTTGACCTATCGATCGGATCAACCGCGACATCGGCGCTGATGTTGTCGGCCTATGTGATGGTGGTGCTGGAAATGAGCGCGGTTGCCGCCGTCATTGCCTGTCTGGTGATGGGCGCACTGATCGGGCTGGTAAACGGGCTGCTGATTGTGAAAATGAAGGTGCCCGATCTGCTGGCAACATTGGGGATGATGTTCCTGCTGATCGGGCTGCAACGCATCCCGACCGAGGGCCGTTCCATCGCCACCGGTATGAAACTGCCCGATGGCACCACAGCAAACGGCACATTCGCACCGGAATTCCTGTGGCTGGGCCGTCACCGGTTCGATTTCTTTATTGATAACCTGATCCCGGTTTCGGTAGTTATTCTGGTGATCGTGGCCATCCTGTGCTGGGTCTTTCTGGAACTGACCCGCCACGGGCGGTTGATGTATGCCATCGGCTCGAACGCGCGCGCCGCCGCGCTGGCGGGGACCAACGTCAACCGCTACAAAATTCTGGCCTATATGATTTCCGGCGTGCTGGCCTCGGTCGGGGGGATTTTGCTGGCGGCGCGTCTGGGGCGCGGCGATATTGCCTCGGGCAACAACCTGCTGCTGGATTCCGTCGCCGCCGCCCTGATCGGTTACGCCGTGATGGGTGTGGCCAAACCGAACGCTTTTGGCACCGCCATCGGCGCGCTGTTTGTCGGCATCCTGTTGCAAGGGCTGACCATGATGAACGCGCCTTACTACACACAGGATTTCGTCAAGGGGGCGGTGCTTGTGATTGCCCTCGTCTTTACCTTCGTGCTGACCGGTCGGCGCGGCGGATCAACCCACTAGACTGCACTACTAATTAAAAAGGGAGAACCATAATATGAAACTGACACGACGTATCGTTCTGGGTATGGCGGGCGGGGTTGCAGCACTTGCAACCGGCTTTGCCACACCAACATTCGCGGGCGAAATGCCGGCACCTTTCGACAATGCAGGGGATGTGAAAATCGCGCTGGTGCGCTATCTGTCCACCGGCGATTTCTTTCAGGCCTATCTGTCGGGCGTTGAAACACAGGCTGCCGCCCTTGGCGTTGACCTGCGGGTATTCGACAGCCGTCAGGATGCAGCCCTTCAGGCCGACATGGTGGATCAGGCCATCGCCCTTGGCGTGGATGGCATCATCATCCAGCATGGTCTGACCGAATCCATGCAAGAGGCCGCACAGCGCGCCATCGATGCCGGGATCAAGGTTGTGGCGTTTGACGTAAACGTCGAAAACCCCGCCATCCCGCAGATCGAACAATCCGACCGCGATCTGGCCCGTCTGGCGTTGGAGCAGGCCATCAAGGACAATGGCGAATCCTGGAAGGCCGGTTATGTCTATGTGGCCGGCATTGCCCCGCTGGACCGGCGCGACGAGACATGGGTCGAGTTCAAGGCCAAATATCCGGGCATCGAGGAAGCCGCCCAGTTCGGCACGCTGGACAACCCGATTGCCAACTCGGTTGCCAATCAGGCCCGTTCGGTTTTGCAGGCAAACCCCGACATCACCGTGATGTTCGCGCCTTATGACGAATTCGCCAAGGGTGTGAAAATCGCTGTGGACGAGGCCGGCATGAACGAGCAGATCAAGATCTACTCGGCCGACGTATCCACCGCCGATATTTCCGCCATGCGTGAGCCCAACAGCGCATGGGCCGCCACCGCCGCCACCAACCCCGCTGTTGTGGGCGAAGTATCGGTGCGGGCACTGGCCATGATGCTGGCGGGCGAAGACCCCGGCCACAACGTGATCATTCCGCCCACCCTGATCACTCAGGCCATGCTGCATGACAAAGACATCAAAAACATGGAAGAACTGTCGGCCAAACTGCCCCAGTTCGCCCATGCCGATGTCGCCGTACCCGCTTGGATGCCCCTGCCCCCGCGCTAGGGCTGTGATACGGACCTGACAACGGGGGCTGCCGCAATACCGGTCGCGGCCCCCATTTACGGTAAAGGAGCAAAGGATGCTGATCGGAATAGACGCCAACATGACGCCTGATTTGCTGGATTGCCTGATGCGCATGGGGCATGGCGATGAAATCGTTGTAGCCGATGCCAATTTCCCTGCCGGCTCGACCGCTGCCCATACCCATTGGGGCGACGTGATCCCCCTGCCCGCCATGACAGCCCCCGATGCGATCAAATTGATCACCGGTGTGATGCCTCTGGACGGTTTTTCCGACGCCTGCGCGTGGCGGATGCAGATTGATAACGCGCCCGATGATATGGGCGAGGTCCACACACAGGCCTTTGACATTCTATCCGCCGCCATGCCGGAAGGGGCCGCCCTTGGCAGTATCGAGCGTCAGGCGTTCTATCAGCGCGCCAGGGGTGCCTTTGCTGTGGTTGCCACCACTGACATGCGGCCCTATGGCTGTTTTATCCTGCGCAAAGGCGTGATTTTCTAGGAATGATATGATGAACATCAATGATCTGAAATCCCGCGCCAAAGGCATCAGCCTTGGCCTGTTTGCCGCCGATCTGGGCAACCTGCGCCGCGCGGCGCAAAACGTGGCCGAGTGGGATTGCGACATCCTGCATTTCGACATCATGGATGGCGTGTTCGTACCACAGATGATTGGTGGCCCGGGTTTTGTCGCCGCGATGGATCTGGGCCTGCTGCGTGATGTGCATCTGATGGTGCAGGATCCCGCCGCCCATGTAGAAAGCTATATCAAGGCCGGTGCCGATATGATCACCGTGCACGCGGAATCCGATAATGCCGCCGAGGCGATCAAAATTATTCAGGCGTCCGAACGTCCCGTCATGGCGGGCCTTGCCCTGATGCCCGGCACCACGCTCGATGATGCAGCCCCGCTGCTGGCGCTGAACCCCGATATGATCCTTGTGCTGTCGCTCGACCCGCGCGGCACCCCTGCCGACATCCCCGCCGCCTGCGCCCGTCTGACGGAACTGCGCAAAATCGCCCCCGATGCGATGCTGGCCTTTGATGGTGGCGTGACGCTGGACAGTATTGCCGAAATCGCCGCCTGCGCCCCCGATATGGTGGTCAGCGGCAGCGCCGTTCTGGGTGCCAAGAAACCCAAACGTGCCTTTGCCGCAATGGTCAAGGCGCTTGAAACCGCTAACACTTAAACCCGAAAAGACAGGAACACGACATGGCAGATATCGACGACATCAAAGACGGCAAAGACTTTGGTCTGAACACCCCGCAGGACAAACAGGGCTTTTTCCTGAAGGGCCTTGCCAATTACGACTGGGGTATCAAGAACAAGATGAGCCGCATCTTCAACCCGAAAACCGGCCGCACCGTGATGCTGGCCTTTGACCACGGCTATTTCCAGGGGCCGACAAAGGGGCTGGAGCGGATCGATCTGAACATCCTGCCGCTGGCCGAACATGCGGATGTGCTGATGTGCACCCGTGGTGTGCTGCGTTCGATGATCCCGCCGACCCTGACAAAACCGATTGTGATGCGCGCCTCGGGCGGCAACTCGATCCTGTCGGAACTGTCGAACGAAACCATTGCGGTAGCGATGGATGACGCGGTGCGCATGGGCGTTTGCGCCATGGCAGCACAGGTCTATATCGGTGCGGAATACGAACATAAATCCATCACCAACGTGATCCGCCTGATCGACGAGGGCATGCGCGTCGGCATCCCGACACTGGCCGTCACCGGCGTTGGCAAAGACATGGCCCGCGATGCGCGCTACTTTGGTCTGGCCACCCGTATCGCCGCCGAAATCGGCTCGCATTACGTCAAAAGCTACTTCATCGAGGAAGGCTTTGAAAAAGTCGTCGCCGGCTGCCCCGTGCCAATCGTGATTGCCGGCGGCAAGAAACTGCCCGAGCTGGACGCACTGGACATGGCGTTCCGCGCTGTTGATCAGGGTGCTGCCGGTGTCGATATGGGCCGCAACATCTTCCAATCGGACGCCCCTGTTGCAATGATCAAGGCGGTTTCCAAGGTTGTGCATGAGCTGATGCCCGCCAAGCAGGCGTTCGAGCTGTATAACGATCTGAAATCCGAAGGCTGATAGAGCCGTAAGGCGAAACAGTTTCAAGGGCGGCCTTTCAGGGCCGCCCTTTTTCATATCAGAAACAAGAAAACCGCGGCCGTTTTACCGGTCGCGGTTTTGTTTTTCAGATGGTTATGAACCTAACGCAGTTTGTCCTGGTTCGAGCCACGGATCCATACTTCGACCCGGCGGTTCAACTGGCGCCCGTCCAGCGTTTCGTTGCAGCCAACCGGCGCAACCGGACCAAAGCCGAATGTCTTGACGTTCGCCGCGTCCAGAATACCGATGGTGCTGTTCAGAATATCGGCCTTGGCGCGCTCGGCGCGGGCTTGGGACAGAACAATGTTGTTCTTGAACACCCCGACCGCATCACTGAAGCCGATCAGCAGGATATCGTTGCCGTCAAGTTCGCCTTTACGCACCAGTTCGGAAATCCGGCGCACATCGCGCAGGGCACGATCGTCCAACTGGGCCGACCCCGACACAAACCGCAATGTCGTGGACAAACGGTCCGCTGTGGACACCTCGGCCAGATAATCGCGATAGGCGTTGATACCTGCGCGATCGATTGACGATGCAAGCATCGCGGACAACAGACGTTCGCCCTGCTCACTCATGGCTTGCTTGTCAATCGCCAGTCCAACCAAACCGGCCTCTTGCGCAGCGGCCTGACCTTCATCCGAGGACAGGTATTCTGCCAGGCTTTTCGACAGGTCGGGCACTTCCTGACCCTGAAGGGTATACAGGTTCCAGCCCATCGTCAGCGGATATTCTTCGGTCTGCAACGAAAAGGAATTCGCGCTCGAGAAGATATTACAGGCATTGCGGGTTGTCGGAATGGCGTTGCCTTTATTCTGCGAACGATAAGATACGGCGAACGCCATCGGATCATCGGCAATCGCTTTGTTCAATTCGTCCAGTGTTTCATGGACCATCACATTCGCAGCCAGCCGCAAACCGCGCGGGGCCAGAATGTCGCGTTTGATCACCCGTGCCAGATTGCTGTCTGCATTCAGCACATGCAACTGGATCGCGCCATCATCGCCGCCA
This sequence comes from Profundibacter amoris, assembly GCF_003544895.1. Taxonomy (GTDB): domain Bacteria; phylum Pseudomonadota; class Alphaproteobacteria; order Rhodobacterales; family Rhodobacteraceae; genus Profundibacter; species Profundibacter amoris. Next base: position 1,430,962 of record NZ_CP032125.1, on the reverse strand, counting down.
ACATCTTTCCAGTTGGTAACCCGGCCTGACAGAACATCCCCCATCTGTTTCAGCGAAACCGAACGCACGCGGTTTGCGGGGTTCATGGTTGCCGTCAGCGCATCAAGCGCAATCGTCTGGGCGTTCAGGCGTGAAGCCACATCACTGGCCCGCATGTTAACGATCCCTGCAATCTCCTCTACGGTGAAAGCCTCGCGGGTCAGGGCAAAGGCCGCATCACCCGAAAACAGCGCCTTGAGCGAGGCAATATCGTCCGTCGGTGTAACCGTGATACTGGCAACCAGTTCACCTGTATTATTCCCCAGCAGATAGTTTACTTCGGTTCCGTCATAGGAAATCGACCGCGTCACATTCAGGGATTTTTCATTGGCAAACCGGTTTAGCGCCTTGCCGATAAACTGCTCGCCGACACCGGCAGGGGATGCGACCTTGAATTCGGCCACAACAGGGCCAAGATCAGGGCAGGCATCACCAACACAGGTCACAAATTCACTGCGGACCGTCAGAACACCCTGTTCGCTTTCAATCACATAGTTCGTGCCGTCATATTCCTGCAAATTGCCGGTAAACCGTGTCCCGTCCCCCGATATCAGGCTGACGGTTCTATCCACTTGCTCTTCTGCCTTGTCACTGGGGCAGGATGCCCCCTCGCAGGTCACGAACTCGCTGCGGATGGTCAGAACACCGACAACGGTTTTCAGCGTGTAGTTCGTGCCGTCGAAACCCAGCAACTCGCCACTGAAAGTTGTGCCGTCGCCCGACTTCAGAACGACCGTCCCGTCATCGGCGGCAACTTCGGGTTCCGCAACCGGACAGGCCGTACCGTCGCAGGTGACCAGATCACGGCTCACGGTCATTTCACCCACAACCGTTTTGATCACATAGAAGCCGTCATCGACACTCAGCAGTTCACCAGTAACCGAAATCTTCTTGTCCGGTGATTGTAGCGTAACCGTATTATCCTGCGCTATGGCGGCAGGCGCCAGCAAAGCCAAAGTTGCCCCAAAGGTCATTGCTATTAATTTATTATACTTTTTCATCATACTCTCACGTTTTGTCATCGGAATTCCCCATTGCTATCAAGCTATTGCGGGATAATCCCGGTAATCCCCTCGACGAAAAAGAACATCGTCAGCAGTTCACTGTCGCTTGCTGTTTCACCAGCAGCCAGCCAACCACTTCCGTCCTGTTTGCGGATCGGTCCGGTGAAGGGATGTAGGCGCCCTTCTTTGATTTTGGCGATTGCATCATTGGCCTGGGCCTGCACACGCAAAGGTATCAGGTCGGAATACGGTCCGATTTCCAGCATGCCCGAGGCAAGACCGCCCCAGGTGTCATGGCTTTCCCATTTGCCATCCAGCAGGGCCTGAATACGGTCGATATAATAGGGTGCCCAATGGTTGATTGAAGACGTCAGGCTGGCATCAGGACCATAGGCTTTCATATCGGAATCCTGCCCGAACGAAAACGCGCCCAATTCCTGCGCAACCACCATCGGCTCGATCGTGTTTGTATTTTGCATCAACACATCAGCCCCGTTCGCGATCAGATCGCGTGCGGCCTGCGCTTCCAGTTCGTGATTTTCCCAGGTGTTCAGCCAGACGATTTCAAACTGGACATCCGGGTTTACAGAACGGGCCGCTAGAAAGGCGGCGTTGATGTCGCGGATAACATAGGGAATTGCATAGGAAGCAATATAGCCGATCTTGTTCGTCTTGGTCATATTGCCGGCAACAATCCCCTGGATGACCCGGCCTTCGTATGTGCGAATGCTGTATGTCGAGGAATTGGGCGCCCGCACAAACCCGTTGGAATGTTCGAATTTAGTGTCGGGATTGGCAAATGCAGCGTTCAGAACGCCATTCAGATAGCCATAGGATGTGGCGAATATCAGGTCATACCCCTCAGCGGCCAGTTCTTTCATCTTGGCCTCGCCCTCGTCCCCTTCTGCTATGTTCCAGAAATAGCTGACCTCGATCTTGTTGCCGAAGTATTCTTCCACCTCTATACGGGCGCGGTCATGTTCAAATGACCAACCGATAGTATCTTCAGGGGTGTGATACAGAAAAGCAATTCGCGGCTTGTCCTGCGCCCATGTCGGGGCAGATGACAGCATCACGAACAGCGCGGTCAGAATTGTAGCAACTAGTCGCATTAAGGTCTCCAAAATCAAACACAGAAACCGAGTCCGTAAACGGAGGCTCGATATCATAATTCACTACACCAATCGGGCAGCGCAGCACTTAACCAATATCCTTAAGGTGGATCAATTGAGTTGTGAACCCTGTATTTATTAACAACTGTAAAATACCTGTAAATGATTGATAATATGTAGTTTTGTTGTTATTTGGTCACGTTATAATTTTGCCATAATTCAAATATTCCCGCCGCAATTCAGTATCTTTACTACCTATTGGTGTGATTTAAATTATTGCCAATTTGAATATAATCCCCCCTGCATCCATAGTATTATTTCCTGCATTTTTTGAATCTGGGAAGAATCTGCGCCGCCCCGTCCAAGTCAGAAAAATAAGTGGAAAATCCCGTTTTAATAATTTTCGCACCCGATTTGGCGCTGTTCCGAATTAGGCAACATGCATGTCATAATGCAAAACATTGGGCACAGTCGCGATACAAACTTGAGGTTGTGTGGCAAAAATAAGGCAGAAACCGCCGATCGACACAAAGCAATTTTCGTTCCTATGCCTGGAAAACCAGAGGAAAGATCGTAATTTTGGCCCGATTCTAATCAACCGGTCCTATATCTCCGGCAAAATGAAGCTTTTGTAATGTTACCGTCATATGCTCTCCATCCCGCACAACCATATCCATGAGCAAGAAACACTCTTGGAAGGAAGAACAATGAGAAACTCTCGCAGATACAACACCGTGCGCCGCGTATTGCTGGGCAGCACGGCCGCCGCCATTGGTGCTGTCGGTCTGATGATGCCTATGCAAACCACCGCGCAAACCGCCACCGTGGCCCCGATTGCCTGGACACAACCCGCCAATCTGGCCGATCTGATCGAGGTGGTCAGCCCCGCCGTGGTCAAAATCACCGCCACCCACAGCGGAAAAACAGCAGAAAACATCCCACAGAACATGTTGCCCGACAACCTGCCCGAAGGTCCGATGGGCGAAATGTTCAAACGGTTCTTTGACGAACAGCAAGGCGGCCCGAAGCAGTTCCGCAATGCACAGCCCACGCAGGCGCTGGGATCCGGCTTTGTGATTGACGAGGACGGTATCATTGTGACCAACAACCACGTTGTCGAAGGTGCGGACAAACTGAGCGTGACCCTGAAAGACGGGCGCGAGTTTGACGCCACCCTGCTGGGGACCGATCCGAAAACCGATCTGGCGGTCCTGAAAATCGACGCGGGCGGCAAGCTGCCCTCGGTCAAATGGGGGAACTCGGACAAGCTGCGGGTTGGTGATCCGGTCTTTGCCGTTGGCGCGCCGTTCGGTCTGTCCGGCAGTGTGACCTCGGGCATCGTTTCGGCCCGTGGCCGCGATATCGGCGCCGGCCCCTATGATGATTTCATCCAGGTGGACGCCCCGATCAACAAGGGCAACTCGGGCGGTCCGCTGTTTGACGCGCAAGGGAATGTTGTGGGTGTGAACACCGCCATCTACTCCCCCTCGGGCGGCAGTGTCGGCATCGGCTTTTCGATCCCTGCCGATCTGGCGAAATCCATCGTTTCGGAAATCGCGGCGAATGGTCAGGTCGAACGGGGCTGGCTGGGTGTCAGCATCCAGAACGTCACAAACGATATTGCCGAAAGTCTGGGGCTGGACAAAGCCAAAGGCGTGATCGTCGATAGTGTGCAGGACAACAGCCCCGCCCAACAGGCCGGCGTGAAAAGCGGTGATGTGATCATCGGCTTTGGCGATACCGAAATCGGCGATGTCGGCGACCTGACGCTGGCGGTGGCGGATGCGGAAATCGGCAAGAATACCGAGATGAAGGTCTATCGTGGCGGTAAAACCGTTGTGCTGGAACCCAAAATTGCCAAACTGAAAACCGATGGCACCAAGGTTGCTTCCAGCGACATGTCTCCGGATATCAACATGGGCAGTCTGGGCCTTGCCTTGCAGGCCGAAGGTGACAGCGTCATCGTAATGGCAGTCGAACCTGACAGCGGTGCCGCATCGGTCGGGTTGAAAGAAGGCGATATCATCGTTTCGATCAACCAGAAGCCGGTCAACAGTCTGGCGGATGTCAACGCCGTGATTGACGACGCAACCGAGGCCGGACGCCCCTCGGTTCTGGTGCAGATCGAGCGCGACGGCAACCGCCGCTTTGTTGCCATCCCTTTCTCTGAAAAGGGCTAATATATTCGGGGGCTGGATATGGTTTCCGGCCCCCGTTTTGCCTATATAGATGTCATGCGTATTTTAATTATAGAAGACGATGCCAGCACAGCCGGTTTTTTAGAAAAAGGGCTGGGCGAGGCCGGGCACTCTACCACCTGGGTAAAAACCGGTGTCGAGGGGCTGTCCCATGCACTGGACGGCCCTTACGACGTTATCATTCTGGACCGGATGTTGCCCGAACTGGACGGCATTTCCATTCTGAAAACCATGCGGTCGAACAAGGTGCAAACGCCGGTGCTGTTGCTCTCGGCCCTTGGCCAGACAGACCACCGCGTCGAAGGCCTGCGGGCCGGTGCCGATGATTATCTGACCAAACCTTTTGTTTTTTCCGAACTTCTGGCCCGTCTCGAGGCCATCATGCGCCGCAGTGCGCCGGTTTCGGAGGATGAAACCACCCTGCAAGTGCAGGACCTGACACTGGATCTGATGACCCGCACCGCCACCCGCGGCACCCGCCGGATCGAACTGCAACCGCGCGAATTCCAGATACTGGAATATCTGATGCGCACTGCGGGGCGGATCGTAACCCGCACGATGTTGCTGGAAAATGTCTGGGATTACCATTTCGACCCGCAAACCAATGTGATTGACGTTCATATCAGCCGTTTGCGCAAGAAAATAGACGCCCCCGGCGAAACACCCCTGATCCAGACCGTGCGCGGGGCCGGTTACCGGATGGTAAAATGACCACCCTGCCCCATAGCGGCAAAAGCGCCATCCGGCGATTGTTTGCCCTGCATATCATCGCCTCGTTGCTGGCCTCGGCCGTGGTGCTGGGGGCGGTTTATGTCGGCACCATGCGGCTGCTGGAAAACCAGACGGCACAGGCGGTGGACGCGGAACTGAACGGGCTGGTGCGCGATTACATCGACGGCGGGCAGTTCGCGCTGCGCTCGGCCATTGCTGAACGCTCGACCTCGCGTTCAAGCGCGGATTCGCTTTACCTTTATGCCACCGCCGATGGCCACCCGATTGCCGGCAACCTGTCCAGTTGGCCGGATGTGCCGATGGACGGCACATGGCAAACCATCCGCCTGATGCGCACCGATATCGACAAAAACGTGCTGGTGGGCCTGCGCGCCATCACCCTGCCCGGCGGCGCGCGCCTGATGGTCGGGCGCGATTTGCGCAGCCAGCGGGAATTTCGCGATATTCTGAAATACGCCTCATGGGCCTTGCTTGGCTCGTTTCTGGTGTTCGGGTCCCTTGGCGGGCTGTTCGTATCACGCTCGATCCTGAAACGGGTTGGCGAGATCCAGCAGGCCGCCACCGAAACCGCCCGCGGGGATCTGTCCCGCCGTGTGCCCCTGCGCGGCACTGGCGATGAATTCGACCGGCTGGCCGAAGCCCTGAACGACATGCTGTCCAAAAATGAAACGCTGGTGACCGAATTGCAGATGGTCACGGACAGCCTGTCGCATGACCTGCGCACGCCGCTGGCCCGCCTGCGCAACACGCTGGAAACCGCGCTGGCAAATCCGGATGCCGATAATTCCGATATAATCGCCGAGGCCCTGTCCGAGGCCGATTATGTCCATCAGGTCTTTACCGAGCTGCTGGATATTGCCCGTGTCGAGGCCAATCTGGCCCAATCCCAGATCGAGCCGCTGGACCTGTCAAAGATCGTCAGCGATACTGTCGAGCTTTATACCCCGCTGGCCGAGGAAAAAGACCAGACCCTGAATGCGCGGATTACCGACAAGGCCATGATCGAGGGGCACAAACAGTTCCTTGCCCGCGCCATTTCCAACCTGCTGGACAATGCCATCAAATTCACGCCGTCCGGCGGGAAAATCGACGTGTCCCTGACCGAAAATGATGACAAAATCGTGCTGACCATCGCCGACACAGGCCCCGGTATCATCGCCACTGACTGGCCCAAAGCCCTGCAACGCATGGGACGGCTGGACCGCGAACGCGGCAGTCCGGGGGCCGGTCTGGGGCTTAGTCTGGTGGCCAAGGTGGCCGCACTGCATGGCACCGAAGTGCAACGACAGGAGTCTGACAAGGGGTTGATAATTTCTATCCCCTTTGCGCGCTTTTCGGGTTAGGTTTGGCCGGAAATACCATTCCTTCGCAATCGGGGCCGCATGTATACTCTTTTCCTCCACTCGCTTCTGGTGACGGCCTTTACCATTCGGATTTTGGCGCGTGACGGGTTGCTTCCTTCGACCCGTATGGCATGGTTCATGGTCATCCTGACCCTGCCTTTCATCGGCTCGGCACTCTATTTTCTGTTTGGCGAGGTCGATCTGGGCCATAAGGCAAACCAGCAACAGCGGCGTATCTTTGCCATTGTCCACAAATACGCCCATCAGGTCATCGCCCCACCGCAGGACATTGATACGCTGGTCGATTTGCAGTTCCAGCCGGCCTTCAGATACACCCGTTCCGTCAATGGCTTTGCCCCGCGCGATGGCAACAGGGCCGAATTGATGGCCGATGCCCAAACCGCCCGAACACGGCTGATCGAGGACATAGATGCCGCCGCCGAAACGGTGCATATCCTCTATTACATCTGGCTGGAAGACACCACGGGCACCAACACCGCCCGCGCCCTGATCCGCGCGGCCAAACGCGGGGTGACATGTCGTGCGATGGTGGACGGGTTGGGATCGCGTGCCTTTGTCAAATCCCCCCTGTGGAAAGAAATGGCCGAGGCCGGCGTGCAACTGGCCATTGCCCTGCCGATTGACAGGCCGATCCGCACCATCCTGACCAGCCGTCTGGATTTGCGCAATCACCGCAAGATCACCGTGATTGACGGCAAGATCACCTATTGCGGCAGCCAGAATTGTGCCGATCCGGAATTCAGGGTCAAACCGAAATATGCGCCCTGGGTCGATATTGTTTTGCGGATGGAAGGGCCGATCGTTGCCCAGAACCAGATGCTGTTTGCCAGCGACTGGCTAAAGGAAACAGATACCCAGATCGAGGAATTCCAGATTGAAACCCAGCCGGTCGAAAACGGTTTTGTCGCACAGGCGCTGGGGGATGGCCCGACAGAACGCCTGCGGGCCTCGCCCCAGTTGTTTGTCACCCTGATTGAAACAGCACGCAGGGAACTGGTGATCACCACCCCCTATTTCGTGCCCGACCCGACAGTAATCGAAGCCCTGTGCGCGGCGGCCTATCGCGACGTGCGGGTGACGCTGATCGTGCCCAAAAACAACGATTCATGGATTGTGGCCGCCGCCAGCCGCAGTTTCTATCGCAAACTGCTCGAGGCCGGCGCCCATATCTACGAATACCGCGACGGGCTGCTACATGCCAAAACCCTGACCATTGACGGGCAAGTCGTTTTCATGGGGTCCTCGAATATGGACATCCGCAGTTTTGATTTGAATTATGAAAACGATGTTCTAATTCAGGACCAAAAGATCACACAGGCGGTCTGCGAACGCCAGAACGAATATATATCCTGTTCGGACAGCGTCACGCTTGAAGATGTCGTAGGGTGGTCCGTTCAACAGCGGATATGGCACAATGTTGTCGCGACACTGGGGCCGGTGCTGTAGCAATTTTCAAGGTTGGAAGAGACCTGCCGCACCTTGTATCGCGCTTACTCCAAGAACAAGGCTTGCAACATCAAATGCAAAGCGCACACTCAATCACATTGTACAATCTGACCATCGAAGTCCGGCCCGTTCTGATGCCCCCGCTTCATGACAACAGACTAGGGTCAAGCTGCCGCAGCTTTTTGCGGATGCGTAATATGCCCCGAATTGCAGCCGGGGGATGCAAGGCCTTTTGCAGATCTTCGTTCCCGACCAGATCATCAACAAACTGTGCGGCTTTGACAATGCCGGCCATATGTTCGCCGCCCGATATGGTGGTCTTCGACATACGGTGATTTAATATCTGCGGCGCATTGGCCATATCAGACTGTGCCTGTCGTGCAAGGCTGGCAGGGGTATTTTTCTGCCCTTCAGGTGCAGCCGTGGTCAGTTCCAGATCGCCCAGAAGCATTTTGGCCCCTTCCATACAGGGTGTTACCATTTCCGGTGCGAAACCGGACAATTCGCTGGCTATGACCTTTTCCCAGCTTTTATGATTGATCGCAAAGGGCACATCCTGCATTTTGCAGGCCAGTTCTAGCGCGGCCAAAAGATGCAACTGGATGCTCATACATTCATCGGGCACATGGCTTCGGTATGGGTCGTTTTTTGCCTCGCGGATGTATTTATTCATGTCACTGTCTTTGCCAGCGTCCCCTTTGGTCGCCATCCGGACCGCACTGTCGCCGGTCGAGCGTGGCGAAGCACCGGGAAGCGAAATTGGCCTGTCGATCTTCAGGATATCACGATCAGTGGCCAGCAGATTGGCGACCGAGGTATAGACATCGGGCATCGAGCACCAGAAATAGCTGCCCTGACTGGCCGCTTTCACCTTGTCGATCAGCCGTCGGGAAATGCAGCCGTGGTATATGCCCGCCCCGTCGGAATAGTCGCGATGTGTGCCCTGAAAAAACTTTGCCAACAGGGCCTTGTGATTGATCTGCGAAACCTTACCCGACAGTTTCATATAGCGGATCACCAGATGGCCGGGGATCTGTTCGGCATCATTGGGCCATTTGAAGTTCAGCTTGCGCCATTTCACGACATCGGGATCATGGGCTGCAATCAGGGCATACAACAGACGTAAACCATTGGGCAGGATACCGTCATCATCGCCGATGAACATCACATGGCTGCCTGTGCTGTGCGTCAGCCCGTCTTCGAAATTCTGCCGCATGGACACCCGTTCGGGTTGGCGAAAACAGGTGATCAGCGGGCTGTTGAACCCTGCAACAACGGATTGGGTATCGTCACTGCTGGCATTGTCCGCTACGATGATTTCCACTGGACATTCGGCCGCCTTGGCGGCAATCAGCACGCTTTGCAGGCACCCCTTCAGATAGGCCGCCCGCGAACGGGTGGGAATGATGATGGAAATCTTCACCTTGTCCGTCATCAGGCAGTCCGCTTCAAATACCCGTCCGGCGCGACCGAGATCAGAAGCTTGTTGTCGATGGCCTTGTCGATCTCGAATTCAGGGTGGGTTTTCAGGTATTCATGCACCGCCGTTTTCGGATTGTCCCCCGGCCCCCAGGTCCGGTGCGGGTAGGCATCGGCGGGCATGTCCTCGATCAAGGTGTCGAACACCACGCAATAACTGCCAACCGAAGTCAGCGGCGCATAGGCCTCAAGCTCGGCCAGAACGTGATCGTGGGTGTGGTTGCTGTCAAGGCAGATCAGAACACGATCAAAGCCTGCCGCCACTTTGTGCACCTGTTTGATCACACCTTCATCAATGCTGGAGCCTTCGATCATATCGATGCGCGAATACATCGGATGCGCCTCGATTGCGCTGCGGTTGTGGGCGCGGATGTCGATATCGATGCCCAGCACCTTGCGGCGCGATTTGGCGGGGTCGATTGTCGTGCCCGCCTCGATCGCGTCGGTCATGTCCAGCATGGCCAGCATCGAGGCACTGAAAATCAGCGAACCACCATGCGCGATGCCTGTTTCGATGATCAGATCGGGTTTAACCGACCAGATCAGTTCCTGCATCGCCATGATGTCCTGCGGATACTGGATGATCGGCCGTCCCATCCAGAAGAAATTATAGGAATACTGAGGCTCGGTTGATGCCTCAAGAAAGGCGGCGGCGGTCTTGCACATCTCGCCGTGTTCCTGCGTGTGTTTCAGCCGCTCGGCCACTTCTTTTTTAAATTCGGTCATGGTTTGTCTACCTCGATGTAGTTGTATTTGTTGCCTGACAGTTCCCGGATTTCCAACAGGTAATTTGGGTTCATCACATAGATATCCGCCCCGTCGGGCAGACCGGCCAGCGCCTGTTCGGGGGATTGCACCTGTAGGCCCGTTGCCGCCAGATATTTCCCCTGTTTGGCCGGATTGATATCGATCACAGCGGCCACCGGATATCCGGCCCGTTGCGCCAGCAGGGAAAAGATTACCCCCTTCGAGGCCCCGCCCCAAACCACTGCCCTGCCGGTTTTCGCGCCATCCGGAATGGTTGCGGTGAAATCGGCGGGAAAATCCACCCTATCATCAGGATCAGCCACCGGCGTGCGCAGGGTGGACAGATCACCGATAATGGCCAGATACTGGCCACCAAACACCCTTTCGGCATGCACAACACGCCCGAATATACGCTGGAAATCGCTCAGCCGGAAATAATTCACATGCTCGTAGAAAATATCGTACCAGGTGCGGTTTTGACATATCCAATCGAAACAGGGCACTTCGATATAGATCAGACCGCGATTGCCGTTTGCCTCGGCCAGTTGCATCAGAAACGAGACCGGATCGACGATATGTTCCAGCACATGCCGCAGGATCAGCCCGTCCCCCGACATGCCCAGCCCGGGGCCGAAATATTCGCGCTTCACCCGCGGATTGCTGCCCTCGTAAGTGGGGTCAAAGCCGGTGATATCACAGCCCTGATCCTGTAGCATTTCAAGGAAATATCCCTTGCCGCATCCCACTTCGACCAGATTGTCACGGCCCATCTTTTGACGCACCAGTGTAGAAACCTGTTCAAGATGCGCCCGAAACGGGGCGCTGTTGGCCTGCTCGTTCTGATAACTGGAATCATACACCATCAGATCGGCGTCAAAGGCAGCATTATAGACCAGTCCGGTGTCCAGATCCTCGACCAGAGACACGTCGCCCTTTGGGCAATTGATTGCCTCTTGTCGGCTGTCATACATCCGGTTCTGGAAAACCGGCAGTTGCTCTTGCCGGTATAATTCGCGCGTATTGGCATTTTTTTGCATCATCTATCTTTCCTATAGCACCGTTGGCACACCGACAACGCGTGGCGGATCCACCAGATTGTCAGGCCGCGCGCCAAATTTCAGCAAATCACGGCGATCATATTCATCGGCAATCCGTTCGGCCAGTTGCCGGATCGTGATGGCCTGCCCCGAGCAGACATTGACCGCCCCCGTCACCTTGCCCATGGCCACCTGCGCGATCATATCCCCTGCCCTGCGCACATCCATGAAATCGCGCCATTGCTTGCCGCTGGTCAGTTCGGCCACTTCGCCTTTTTCCAATTGCCCCCGCAGATACGGCACAAATCGCCGCGCATCTTCGCCTTCGCCATAAAGGTAGAACAACCGGCACCAGGCAAATTCCACATCCTGCACCGGCAAGGCCTGTGACAATGCCAAAAAGGCAGCGGCCTTGGCCCCGGCATAGGGGGATTGCGGGGCAAGCGGTGTATCGGTTGTCAAATCCCCCACCGAGACATCGTATTCAAAACAGGTGCCGACCCCGACAAAGCGGCGCAGACCGGCGGCCATGGCCCCCTGTGCCATCGCAATAGTACCCGCAAGACAGTCCAGATTTTTCGGCGAGGTCAGGTATTTGCCCGGTTCGGCATACCATGCGGCGTGGATGATGGTGTCCACCCCTTTACAGGTTTCCTGCCACCAGTCGGCGGACTCGGCAAACAGATCGGGCGTTGTCACCACAACCCGCTCGATACCCTCCTGCGATGCAAGTGCGTCGTCATGGCCTGTGCGGACAACAAGGCGCACGCGCTTGCCCTCATTCAGCAGTGCGCGCAATATCTGGCGTCCGACAAACCCCGTCGCGCCCGTTAGCAATACCGGTTTGGTCATTGCGCGATTGTTCGCATCAGAACACCTCCAGTTTTGGCACGGCGACCACGAACTGCCCTTGCCAGTCACGGATATAGGCCAGTTGGTCCGACAATTCCGTGCGCAGGTTCCATGGCAGAATCAACACATAGTCCGGACGGGTTTCGCGGATGGTTTCCTCGCTGACAATCGGGATCCGGCTGCCGGGCATATAGCGGCCCTGTTTGCCGGGGCTGCGGTCCACAACAAAGCGGATCAGATCGGGGCGCACACCGGCAAAGTTCAAAAAGGTATTGCCTTTGGCAGCGGCCCCGTAGGCGGCCACGGTTTTACCGGCATTTTTGGCATCGATCAGAAAGGACAGCAAAGCGTCCTTCATCCCCTCGACCGTGTTCTGGAACCCCTCATAGAATGCAGGCGTGTCCATGCCCGCGCCGGTTTCCTCATCCAGCAGCGCCTGCACCGCATCACTTGCCTGTTGCGGACCGCCCGCGTGCTGCACAAACACCCGCAGGCTGCCGCCATGGGTGGTCAGTTTTTCCACATCGAACACTTCCAGCCCCTGACGGCGCATGATCCGCGCAACGGACAGCAAGCTGAGGTAGGAGAAATGCTCGTGATAGATGGTGTCAAACTGGTTCAGGCGCACCAGATTTAACAGATGCGGGAATTCGAATGTTGCCACACCGTCCGCAGCAAGCAATACCTTGAAACCGCCGACAAAATCGTTGATGTCCGGCACATGGGCCAGCACGTTGTTGGCGGCCATCAGTTTGGCGGAAATACCCTCTGCCGCCAGCTTGTGTGCGGTTTCCACACCAAAGAAAATCTCGCGGGTCTCGATGCCCAGCTTGCGGGCCTCTGCGGCCACGGCGGCGGTAGGCTCGACCCCCAGACAGGGAATGCCGGCGGTCTGGAAATTCTTCAGCAGATAGCCGTCGTTCGAGGCGATCTCGACCACCATGCTGCCCTTGCCCAGCCCGAAACGTGCCGTCATCTGTTCGGCATAGCGGGCGGCGTGATCCAGCCACGAGGCCGACATCGAACTGAAATAGGCATAATCGCTGGTGAACAGACTGTCGGCGGCGGCGAAATCCTGTGTCTGCACCAGCCAGCACTGATCACAGTAAAGCACCCGCAACGGCAGCCAGATTTCCGGCTTTTGCAAATCTGCGGGTGCAAGATAGGCGTTTGACGGCGGCGCGCTGCCCAGATCGACAAAAACGCGGGTCAGCGGGGCGGCGCAGTGGCGGCATCCGGGCTGATCTTGCGGGGCAGATTTCGCAGCGTCGGCAGGGCCTGATCCCGCGGGGATATTTCGGTCACATCTAGGGGCCATTTAATACCTATTTCATCATCTAACGGGTTTACCCCGCCCTCGCAGTCGGGCGTATAGGGCGCAGAGTGGAGATACAGCAGTTCGACATCAGGTTCCAGCGTCTGGAAACCATGGGCAAATCCGGGCGGAATATAAAGGCTGCACCAGTTTTCGGCCGAGAGTTCAACCGCCGTCCAGCGCCCGAAACTGTCCGAGCCTTCGCGCAGATCAACGGCCACATCCAGAATCCGGCCACGCAGGCAGCTGACGATTTTTACCTCGCTCGCCGGTGGATACTGGAAATGCATCCCGCGCAGGGTGCCCTTGCGGGCGCTGTAGCTGTGGTTGATCTGGGCAATTTCCATATCAAGCCCGGCCCCGGCCAGTTCCTGATTGCAGAACAGGCGCGAGAAATGCCCGCGCGCATCGCCCAGTTTGCGCTTGTCTATGCGCATCACCCCGTCCAGATCCGTTTTGGAGATTTCAAGATGTGCCAAGGCTATCCCCGAAATATTCCCCGATCTGCTGCATCGTGAAGGTCGCCATATCCTGCCCCTCGACGTGGGCACAATACCAGTCGGCCGTGCGCGACAGCGCCTGATCAATCGACCAGCGCGGGGTCCAGCCCAGATGGGCATTGGCCTTGGCGCTGTCCAGTTTCAGGATTTGCGCCTCTTTGTAGGCATGGGGCTGAATGACAGGGCGCAGTTCGCTGTGGCTGAGGTTCAGAAAGGTTTCGACCACATAGGCAACGGTCCTTGTGTCCGCGGGTCCGGGGCCAAAATTCCAGCCCTCGGCAAAATCATTCGGTTTTTGTGCCAGATGTTCGGCCAGCATCAGGTACCCCGACAACGGCTCCAGCACATGTTGCCACGGGCGCAGGGCCTTGGGCGCGCGCAGCACGGGCGCCTGGCCATCGGCCATTGCCCGCACCATATCGGGGATCAGACGGTTGTCGGCCCAGTCCCCGCCACCGATCACATTGCCCGCCCGTGCGGTCGCCGTGGCAATATCCAGATCGGCCAGAAAGGACTGCCGGTATGCCGTGGTCAGCAGTTCGGCACAACCCTTTGAAACGGAATAGATATCCTTGCCGCCCATCGGTTCGTTTTCGCGGTAGGGCCAGACCCATTCGCGGTTTTCATAGCATTTGTCGCTGGTGACATTGACCACCACCGCCGGATTGCCAATCTTGCGCAGCGCCTCGAACAGGTGGGCGGTGCCCATGATATTGGTGGCCAGCGTGCCCAGCGGATCCTCGTAAGAGGCATGCACCAGCGATTGCGCCGCCAGATGGAAAACAATGTCCGGCCGTGCCGCCTGCAAGGCCTGCCTGAACACTGCCGCGTCACGGATATCCCCGCGCGTGTCACCGGCCAGCAAGCCCGCAACATGGGCCAGATCAAACAAGTTTGGACCATCATCGGGGTCCAGCGCAAACCCGTGCACTTCAGCCCCCAGACGGGACAGGATACAGACCAGCCAACTGCCCTTGAAACCGGTGTGACCGGTCAGGAAAACCCGTTTCCCGCGCCAGAATTCCGGGGTCAACATCACACCTTCCACGGGGCAGCCCCGCTGGTCCACAACTCTTCCAGATGGTTCTTGTCGCGCAGGGTGTCCATCGGCTGCCAAAACCCTTTGTGGAAATAGGCGTTCAATTGGTTTTCATGGGCAATGCGGGTCAGCGGGTCCCCCTCCCACGATGTTTCGTCGTCTTCGATATAGTCAATCACCTTTGGCGACAGCACAAAATACCCGCCATTGATCCAGCCGCCATCCCCGCGGGGTTTTTCAACAAAATCACGCACCTGATCACCGTCCAGATCCAGCGCCCCGTAACGGCCCGGCGGCTGTACTGCGGTGATTGTCGCCAGTTTGCCATGCGCCTTGTGATGGGCGATCTGTGCGCTCACATCTATATCGGCAACCCCGTCGCCATAGGTGAAGAAAAAGAACTCCTCGTCCTTCACATAGTCATAAACCCGTTTCAACCGCCCGCCGGTCATGGTGCTTTCACCCGTGTCCGCCAGCGTCACTTTCCACGGTTCGGCCACCAGCCGTTGCAGACGGGTTTCATTGGTTTCCAGATCAACGGTGATGTCAGACTGGTGCAAGTAATAATTCAGGAAATAATCCTTGATCATATAGCCCTTGTAGCCACAGCAGATAATGAACTCGTTCACGCCATGCGCCGCATAGGTTTTCATGATGTGCCAAAGAATGGGCTTGCCACCGATTTCAACCAAAGGCTTTGGCCGCAAGGCGGATTCCTCACTGATACGGGTGCCAAAACCACCTGCCAGAATGACTGCTTTCATGATGATTATCTCTGTTGCTACGTCACGATTACCGTAACATTACAACGCTGGGAGTTTAAAGGGTTTTGCATTGAATAAATCTGAAAACCGCAAGCCGCGCATTCGTTTGTCTATTGTTCAATCACAACTTGCTGCCTATTAGTGTTGTAATTCGCCCGGCAGGTATGGGTTAGGACCTGCGATGTGCAGAACTGTAGCAAATTGGGTAGCACCATAATATGACAATTCCATGCACAATTCTTATCCCGACAAAAGACCGCCCCAACCTACTTAGGCGAGCGGTCAAATCGGCACTGGATGCGGCCCCCGACAATTCCGAGGTCATCGTCATAGATGACAAAAGCAACCCACCTGCGCAGATTGTGTTAGAGGAGTTTGACGATCCAAGACTGGTTTGTCTGGTGAATGGCGACAAGGGGGGGGCTGCAGCGGCCCGTAATCTCGGGATGAAATCCGCAAAGGGCGAGGTTGTCTTTTTCCTTGATGACGATGATGAATTTCTTGCCGATTACTGCCGTGAAATTCTGGGGAATGTTGTGCCAAACCATCCCGGCCTTGCCTATGGTTTTTCCGCCTATCTGGTTTCTAGCAAAAAACCGGATGGCAGAACCGAGGATACAATTGAAAACAACAAACTGGATCAGGGCATTATATCGGACACTGCCCCCTTCCGGCGGCGGATTTGTGGCTTTGGTATGGGGTTCTGGATCAAACGCGACGTGTTTGAAGAACTTGGCCCGATAGACGAGGCGATGGCAACCAATGAAGATACAGAATATCTGTGCCGTTTAATCGACGCAGGAAAAGCCGGGTGGTTCTCGGCAAAGCCCGGCGTCAGGGTTCACCAACACAGCGCCCAAACCGCGGCCACCGAATTGGGCCATGTAACCAGCCGCATACAAAGCGCGGATCGCGCGCAATCATTCTTGACAATCTTTCAGCGTTATCAGCGCCTGATGCATTCAGACAAACAAGCACGGCAACACATTGCACGTCGCTATATCAAACTTGCGACCAAATCAGGGATGCTGCGGGAAAGCTGGAAATTTGCAGGGACATTACCAAACCTGTCCGAGCGCCTTTCGGCCCGCTACTATGCCTTGATAAATTTCACAGCATACCGTTTATCCGGCAAACATTCCAAAGCCTGATGGCCTGATCTGCGGTCAGATCATTCAATTTGGATTGCGTGAACGTGGTTCCTCAGGTCAGCTTGTCAGAATAGCCAAACAGTTTGAAATCCTTGGCAAAGTAGTTTCTGACCATATCCTCGGTCGTTGGGTTGTAGTAATCCTGATAAGGCCGTTTGGCCGATTTGCTTTTGGTTTTGTGCAGATGCTGCAATTCGAACGATGGCAGATTTAACTGTTCGGCAATCCCGGCAAGCTCCTGGTTCACCGTTTCAAAGGGCACGATACGATCAACAAGTATTTTCCCGTCAGGATCAGCAACGAAATACGCCTGCCCCGGAAATTTGGCGAAAATTGGATCATACCAGCGCTTCGGCGACATCCTGTATTCCAGAAATTCCTCGAATTCCATTTTCTGGATCATTTCGGCAACCCGTTTGGTGCGGAACTGTTTCATATACTCATAGTGGGATACCGTATGATCAAACGGATCACGCACAACGGAAAAGCTGAAGAATTGTTCATAGGCGGGCCGCCCCAGTTTGCGAATTACTTTGGCCGCCGTATCATGGACACGAAAATGCGCTTTCTCGACGGGTTCAACGTTCGGAAGGTGGCGTGTGATCCGGCTTAGCAGGGTGTGCGGATCGGGGTCTGTGTATTTCTTCAAGGCAATCGAGATTGATGAACCCGCAGTTTTGGGAATGTGCAGAAAGATAAACTTGTAGCTGGTCGAGATAAGCACTTGATATCCTCTTGTTCTTGTCTTGTATTTCGCGATTCAAACGCTTTGGCCGGGCAATCGTTTTGTATCCCCATTCAAACCCGTGCTTGAGTTTGCAATCTGAACAGCCCTACGGATGCCCCTGTACCCATAAAAGCATAGGTTCCATCCGGCAAACAATTATTCATATGAATATGGCGACAAATTCACCTCGCTGACGAACCAAGGTCAGGTAATAACGCACTGGCATTCTGAAGCGGATGCTACGTTTACAGGTGGAAAGCCAGACCTAATTGTTCAGATGATGGCTATGCATGGATACTGTTCTTGCTGTGTCCATGACCAATTCAGCCACTTTGGTTTCCAGATCCGTTCGGGTCCAGACGCTTTTGGGGCCAGAGGCGGTGACGGTGGCAATGGCTTGTCCCTTGGCATCCGTAATGGCGGCAGCAATGTTGATATCGGCTGTGACAAATTCTTGATCGGTGATGCAAAATCCCTGATCCCGGGTGCGGGATATTTCGGCCATTAAGGTTTCAACATCCGTAATGGTATAAGGCGTATAGGATTTCCGGTCGCACTGCTCGATCATTGCGCGCGCCTCGGTATCGGGGCGGCCAGCCAAAAGGGCACGCCCTGTAGAAGTGCAGAAAATCGGCACCTTGAATCCGGGATGCGCAGTGCGAAATGCGGTTTTGTTGCTTTGCAATGGAATAAGATACATCGCACTTTGCCCATGCAGACAGCCCATACCGACACGCATGTTAAGCTGGCGGCGCAGGTCAATAATATAGGGAATGGCGCGATTAACCAAGGTATCCGCACTCAGGAAGTTATGGGCGCTGATCAGCACTTTTTGGGACAGCGCATAGCGACGCGAGGCCGGGTCTCGTTTTAAATACCCCAAGCGAAGAAGGGTGTGGGTAAAACGCTGCGCCGCGCTTTTGTTCAGGCCGGTTCGCGCAATGATCTCTACAAGCCCAAGGTCGATTTGATCACCTGAAAAGGCCTCAAGCACCCGAAAGGCCTTTTCAACTGATTCAACAAACAGGCTATCAGGCTTGCGCGCTGGCTTTTGGGTGTCTTGGTTCATATTCGGTTCCTGATGTGCACAAAAATTCCAAAACAGGCCAGCAAGAACAAGTTGACTCCTCGCACATGTTGGTCCATATTTTCCATTATGCGATATTATGTATTGCATGGCAATACTTTATTACAGAGAGATGTAAGAAAAATGAAACTAAAATCAAAAATCAACACGCTTGCAGTGGCGGCAGGTCTGGGCCTTATGGCGCTGTCCACACCGGCAACGGCGGGCGCGGATGACAACACCCTCAACATCGCGTTGGGGCTGGAAAACTATAATATGGACTCATATTTCACGACCCACCGGATCGGGATTATTATGACACGCCACATATGGGACAGCTTGCTCTATCGTGATCCGGTCGATTTCAGCTACAAACCCGCGCTGGCGACATCTTTTGAGTGGATCGACGACACAACGATTGAATTCAAACTGCGCGAGGGTGTGACCTTCCATAATGGCGAGCCTTTTGATGCCGATGATGTTGTTTATACATTCAACTTCATTTCCAACCCCGATAACGAGATCCTGAACCAGCGCAATGTGCAGTGGATCGCGGGGGCCGAGAAAGTTGACCAATGGACGGTGCGCGTTCTTTTAAAAGCGCCCTTCCCGCCCGCGATTGACTTTATCGCTGGCCCGCTGCCGATCTATCCGAACGAATATTATGCCAAAGTTGGCCCAGAGGGCATGAACCTCAACCCTGTTGGCACAGGCCCTTACCGTGTGGTGAGCGTCGAGCAAGGCCAAAAAGTGGTTATGGAGGCCAACGAAAACTATTGGGCCGGCAGCCCCAAAGGCCAGCCAAGCATTAAAACACTGGTGTGGCGCACCATTCCGGATGCCAATACGCAAATCGCCGAGCTTATGTCCGGTGGGGTTGACTGGATGTGGAAAGCTGACCCCGATCAAGCGCAAATGCTAAGTGCCGTGCCTGATATTCAGGTTGTGGGTGGTGAAACCATGCGCATCGGCTTCTTGCAATTTGATGCGGCGGGCGTGTCGGGCGATACCCCGATCACCAACCTGTTGGTCCGCCGGGCGATTTCACACGCGATTAGCCGTCAGGATATTGTGAAAAATCTGCTGCCTGAAGGCTCGCAGGTGGTTAATCCGGCCTGTTATCCAACCCAGGTTGGCTGCACAACCGATGTTCCGACCTATGATTACAACATCGACAAAGCCAAACAGCTTATGACCGAAGCCGGCTATCCGGACGGGTTTGATCTGGAGCTGTTTTACTACCGAGACACAAATCTTGCCGAAGTTATGGCCAATGATCTGGGTAAAATCGGCATCAATGTCACGCTAAACCTGCAAAAGCCCGGTGTGCTGCGCGATATGAGTATTGCAGGCAAAACAGCGCTGATTTTCTGGACATGGGGGTCTTACTCTGTGAATGATGCGTCTGGCTCAACGGGTGTTTACTTTGGCAACGGCATCGAGCGTGATCTGGCGCGTGACCAACAGGTCAATGACTGGTTGGAAATCGGCAATACCACGATTGATCTGGCTACCCGCGAAGACGCCTACAAAAAAGCGCTTACCCGCATCTCGGATCAGGCTTACTGGCTGTCTCTGTGGTCTTATTCCTACAATTACGCCTTTGCCAAAAGCTTGAACTTCACGCCGGCGGCAGACGAAATCCCGCGTTTCTTTACCGCTTCCTGGAAGTAAGCTTCCTTTCACGTTGGCCCCGCCTCATGGGGGGGCCAATTTTCTGGACACCAAAAACAATGCTGATTTATACGCTCAAAAGGCTGGCCCTTGCTATGCTGGTGGCTTTCACTGTTTCGATCATCGCGTTTAGCCTTGTGCGCCTGAGCGGCGACGTGGCAACCGCCATTGCCGGAGAGGCCGCAACGCAGGCCGATATTGACGCGGTTCGGGACAAATACGGGCTGGATAGGCCGCTGCCTGTGCAATATTTCGAGTGGTTCGGAAATATAGTAAAAGGCGATCTGGGCAAATCGCTCTACTTCCAGACCCCTGCCAAAGATGTGATCCTTGATCGGCTCCCCACTACCCTTTGGCTTGGTTTTTTCGCCCTGTGTTTTGCCGTTATTGTGGCTATTCCGCTGGGGATCATCGCGGCGCTCAGGCCCAACACATGGATAGACCGCGCCAGCCTTTCCGTGGCTGTATTGGGCCAAGCCATGCCTACTTTCTGGTTTGCCCTGCTTTTGATGCTGCTGTTCGGGGTCAAGCTGCGCTGGTTGCCGATTTCGGGCAATGAGACATGGGCGCATTTTGTTATCCCCTCCATCGCGCTTGGCTATTATGCCATGCCTGCCATCATGCGCCTGACACGCGCCGGTATGCTTGATGTGCTCTCGTCAGACTATGTGCGCACCGCAAAGGCAAAGGGCCTGGATACCCGGGTTGTGCTGTTCAAACATGCGCTCAGAAATGCACTCATTCCCGTGGTTTCGCTTACCGCGGTGCAGCTTGGCTTTATGCTCGGCGGCTCGGTGATCATCGAGAGCATTTTCACCATGCACGGCGTTGGTCATCTGGCCCTGCTTTCCGTACAGCGCGCCGATTTTCCGGTGGTGCAAGGGATCGTATTGATCCTCGCCGTTATCTACATCCTCATGACCCTGATCGCTGACCTGCTTAACGGCTGGTTAGACCCCCGCATCCGGCTGGGCTAGGGGCAAATTATGGAAGACACAAAAATGACAACGATCGCCGACAGTCTGGAAGGCCAGCCGCGCCCGACACCGCGCCAAAACATGATCGCCCGCTTCAAGATGCATCGCGGCTTTCAGTTTGGCCTGTTTGTTTTGCTGGTAATTTTCGCAATGGCCATATTCGCACCGCTATTGGCCCCGTATGACCCCTATCTACAAGACCTTTCCAGCCGCCTGATCGACCCGGTATGGAACGAGAAAGGAACATGGGCGCACCCGTTTGGCACCGACGGGCTGGGGCGCGATTACCTGAGCCGGATGATATACGGCTCGCGCATTGCGCTGATCATCGGGTTTTCGACCGTGCTGATCTCGGGAACGATCGGCACCATTTTGGGGGTCACCGCTGGGTATTTTGGCGGGCGGGTTGATATGGTGATCAGCTTTTTGATCCTCAACCGCCTTTCCCTACCCCTGGTGCTGATCGCTTTGGCTGTGGTCGCCTCGCTTGGCAATTCACTGTTTATCGTCATCATGGCGCTCGGGTTTTTACTGTGGGACAGGTTCGCGGTGGTTATGCGCTCGGCCACAATGCAAATCCGCAATATGGAATATATTGCCGCCGCCCAGGTGCTGGGTGCCAGCACGCCACGCATTTTGGCAAAAGACATTTTCCCCAATGTGCTCAATCAGTTGGTGGTGGTCGCGACCCTTGAAATGGCCCATGCGATTTTGCTTGAAGCCTCGATGTCCTTCCTTGGCCTCGGGGTGCAGCCACCCCTGCCGTCATGGGGGCTTATGGTTTCCGAAGCGAGCAAATTCATGTTTTTCAAAGCATGGATGGTCACGATTCCGGGCAGCGCGATTTTTATTCTGGTGTTTGCCATCAACCTTTTGGGCGACGGGGTGCGCGATATCGCAGCCCCCGAAAGCCGCAATTAGAGCGTGGGAGACAGCAGATGACACAATCAACCCAACCCATTCTCTCGATCGAAAACCTCTCGATTTCCATCCCCAAAGGCGGCGATCGCGCCTATGCAGTCGAGGGGGTGAGCCTGGAAGTGCGCCCGCAAGAAATCCTGTGTGTTATCGGCGAATCCGGCTCTGGCAAGTCGGTTACGTCCTTCGCCACCATGGGGCTGTTACCCAAGGCCTTGCAACCTTCGGCGGGCAAGATAATCTTTGAAGGGCAAAACCTGCTGGACCTGCCCGAGCGCAAGCGAAAATCCTTGTGCGGTGACCAAATGGCAATGATCTTTCAGGAACCGATGACAGCGCTGAACCCGTGCTATACGGTGGGCAACCAAATTGAGGAAATCTTTAAAAAGCACCGTAAAATGAGCGGGGCAGAACGCAAGCAACGCGTGCTTGACCTGCTTACCGAGGTGCATTTGCCAGAGCCCGAGCACTTGCGGAAAAGTTACCCCCACCAGCTTTCCGGCGGGCAAAGGCAACGGGTGATGATCGCCATGGCGCTGGCGCTGGACCCAAAGCTGCTGATCGCCGACGAGCCAACTACGGCACTCGACGTGACCACACAAGCGCAAATTTTATCGCTGCTGAAAGAGCTTAAAACCAAGCATAGTGCCGGGATATTGTTTATCACCCATGATTTTGGCGTGGTCGCAGAGATTGCCGACAGGGTGGTGGTGATGAAAAACGGCCATATCGTCGAGCATGGCAGCGCCGATGATGTTTTGAACCGCCCCCGGCACGCTTATACAAAAATGCTGATTTCGGCGGTGCCGCGCCAAACCGGTGCCCCGCCCCGGGATTTAGAAGATAGCCCCGTGACCTTGACCGCTGGCAACATTGTCAAAACCTTTCACACCAGTGGCGGCCTTTTCGGTAAAACCCGGACGGTGCAGGCGGTAAAAGGGGCCAGCTTCGAGGTGCGGCGCGGGGAAACCCTTGGCATTGTTGGGGAATCCGGCTCGGGCAAAACAACGCTTGTGCGCTGCCTGATCAAGCTTCTGGAGCCAGATAGCGGCAAGATCGTGATAAATGATGTGGATTTTGCAGCGCTCTCCCATCAGGAATTGCGCGCCCATCGCAAGGATATCCAGATCATTTTTCAGGACCCCTACAGCGCACTTAACCCGCGCCGCACCATCGGGGAACTGCTGATCGAAGGCCCGCTTAATTTTGGGGTCCCGCGTGCGGAAGCTGTTAAAAGGGCGGCGGAATTGTTGAAAATCGTTCAGCTCAGCCCCGATTGCCTGGAGCGCTACCCCGCGCAATTTTCCGGTGGCCAACGCCAGCGCATATGCATTGCGCGCGCACTCGCGGTCGAGCCAAAGGTGCTGATCGCCGACGAGGCGGTTTCGGCGCTGGATGTATCGGTTCAAAAAGAAGTGCTAAACCTTTTGGCCGATATTCGCGATGAATTCGGACTGACACTGGTCTTTATTACCCATGACCTGCGCGTCGCCGCCCAGATATGTGATAATATCATCGTCATGAAAGACGGCGAGATTGTCGAGCGCGGCACAGTGGACGCTGTGTTTAATGCCCCGACCCATGCCTACACCCAGCAGCTATTGGCCGCTGAACCGGGTAAGGACTGGAAAATCCCTGATTTTGAAACCGCGAACGGATCCCCCCCATGCTAAATCAGTTTCTGCGCTCGGTGGTCGAGGCCGGCCATGATTGGTTGCAGCGTGACAAACCACAGGCAAGGGATATTCAAACCCTGTGTTCCGATCTGATGCAGGTCAAAGGCGAGGCCACCATTGCCGCGCTGGCACATGACATTGTCTCGGCATATTATGCGCTCGACGCTGCCGCTTTGGATGCATGGTTTGATTATCTGCTCACCGAATGTGATCTGAACCCCGATCAGGTGATCGACGCGGCACAAGCCTATAAAGAAAGTCGCGCCCCTGACAGCCTGCGCATGTTAATGCAGGCCGCAGAAGCCGCACGCCAGAACCTGTTTCGTCGTATAAATCAAGCCCAAGGCGGCACCGCGATGTTGGTAGATATGCGGGCCAAGCTGCTGGCCCACCTTAAGGCGCGGCCAGAATGGATGTGCATCGACCTTGATCTGCGCCATTTGCTTTCCTCATGGTTCAATCGTGGCTTCCTGAGCATTCGGCGCATTGATTGGCAAACCTCTGCCAGTATTCTTGAAAAGATCATGCAATATGAATCCGTGCACAAAATGCACGGATGGGATGACCTGCGCCGCCGTTTGGCCGATGATCGCCGTTGCTATGCTTTTTTTCACCCGGCCTTGCCCCATGAGCCCTTGATTTTTGTCGAGGTTGCGCTGGTGCATGGGCTGGCCGGATCGGTCGATAATATTCTAAGCAAAGCAGCCGAAATCACACCGCCGGATCAGCGCGATACGGCGATATTTTACTCGATTAATGATTGTCAGGCTGGCCTAAGGGGTATTTCCTTTGGTGATTTCCTGATCAAGAAAGTGGTGTCTGAACTGCAAAGCGAAGCCACTGGTATTGTAGCGTTTTCAACCCTGTCCCCCCTTCCCGGCTTTCGTAAATGGATTGCGCAGGAATGTGCAATTAAAGACGGCGATAATCTGGCAGATGCGCAAAGAGAGGTTCTTTTGCGACTGGAAACATGCACCTCTTTTGATGATCTGGAACCCTATGGCCCCTTCCTGAAAGCGCTTTGTGCCCATTACCTTTTGGAGGTGCAAGAAGACGGCAAACCCGTTGACCCTGTCGCACGGTTTCATCTGCGAAATGGTGCCGAGTTGAACCGGATCAACTGGTTTGGCGACCGTTCGGATAATGGTTTTAACCAGTCTTTTGGACTGCTGGTCAACTATGTTTATGACGTTTCGTCGATAGAGAAAAACCACGAGGACTATGTCCATCACGGACGCATTGCGGTTTCGGATAGCGTGAGAAAGCTCCAGACAACACTGGCAGGCGCACTGCCCGAGACGATGCCCAAAACACCTCGCGAAAAGGCTGAAGAATGAAACGCAGCAAGGACAAACATTTGATGAAAGTGACATCATGGGAAATTTGAGCGAGAAAACGGCGGTGGATCTGGTTAGCGCGCTGAGAGCGCAAGAGATTACACCGCATGACCTGTTGGACGCTTTGGAACAACAGATTGCAGCGGTCGAGCCTGCGGTAAATGCCTTGCCGATCTTGTGTTTTGATCGCGCACGTAAAAACGCTGACAGATTGTTACAGCGCCCGGTAGAAACACGCGGGATTCTGTGCGGGCTGCCGGTTCCGATCAAGGATCTAGATGACGTTGCCGGGGTGCGCACCACCTTTGGATCCCCGGATTTTGCCAGCCATATAGCGCCTGAAAGCTGCTATATGGTAGAGCAGCTGGAAGCGGAAGGCGCGGTTATTTATGCTAAATCCAACACCCCGGAATTTGGCGCGGGGGGCAATACTTTTAACGATGTGCATGGCCCGACCCTAAATCCACGCGATACGCGCCTGTCGGTGGCTGGGTCATCGGGCGGGGCGGCCGCGGCGCTGGCCTCGGGCACGGCTTGGCTGGCGCAAGGTTCTGATAACGCCGGCTCGCTGCGCAGCCCCGCCAGCTTTTGCGGCATTGTCGGGTTTCGGCCTACCCCGGGGCGGGTGGTGCGCGGCCCCTCGGTGAACCCCTATCAAACCCTGCTTTCCAACGGCCCGATGGCGCGCAATGTGCAAGACGTGGCACTGTTTCTGGATGTTATGACCAGCGAAGACCCCCGCGACCCACTTTCGCTTCCGGTGCCTGCCACGCCCTTTTTAGCCGCCGCACAATCCCGCCGGAACCCTGGGAAAGTGGCCTTTAGCCCCAATCTCGGGATCACACCTGTTGATCCTGAAATCGCCGATATTTGCCAGCGCGCTGCTATGCAGTTTGAAGATATGGGCGTGGTGGTCGAGCAGGCCAGCCCCGATTTTTCAGGGGTGCACGAGTGTTACAAAACCCTTAGGGCGTTTGAGTTCAGCCTGTCCATGAGCCACCTGCCCGATGATACCTTGGCCAGGCTCAAGCCCGAGCTGGCCGAGAATCTTGCCATTGGTCGCGGGCTTGGCTTTGATGACATTTCCCGCGCAACCCAGACAAGGGCCAGCATTCACCAGCGTGTGCAGGTGTTTTTTGAAACCTATGATCTGCTTCTTACCCCCACCACCATTGTGCCGCCCTTTCCGGTGGAAGAGCGTTTTGTGCAATCCTGTGACGGGCAAGTTTTTTCGTCCTATCTGGATTGGCTTGCCATTGCCTATGCGGTAACGTTGGTTTCCTTGCCAGCCCTTTCTTTGCCCTGCGGGTTTACCAAAACGGGCATGCCCGTCGGGTTGCAAATGATCGGCCCCGCACGCAGCGAGGCGGCGGTTTTGTCCTATGCTTTGGTGCTGGAAGAGGCCTTGGCATTGGATATTGGCATTGTTAAACCAACACAACAGGTTGCGGCAGCGGTAGGATAACCAATGAATCAAAATCTTTACAGCTTTTTTCAGGCGCAGTTTCCGGCAGAAGGCACAAAGCCGTTCCTGATTCACCCGCGCGCCACAGTCAGCTTTGATGCGGTTGAAAACCAAACGGCCCGCTATGGTGCCGTGCTGCAAGCCAGCGGGGTGCTAAAAGGGGACCGCGTGATTGTGCAGGTGCAAAAATCGCCCGAGGCAGTGCTGCTTTACCTTTCCTGTCTGCGCATCGGGGCGATATTTATTCCGCTCAACACCGCCTATACCCTGCCCGAGGTGCAGTATTTTGTCGAGGATGCCACCCCTGCGGTAATTGTCTGCGACCCCGCCCAAGAGGCCACGATGTCCGCCGCTTTTTCAGCCCATGTGCTGACGCTGGGGGAAAACGGCGAGGGTAGCCTGCCCGCGCGGGCGGCAAGCACTGATCAAGCCGCACCTATTGCCACCTGCGACCAAGATACTTTGGCGGCAATTCTTTATACCTCCGGCACCACGGGGCGCTCTAAAGGGGCGATGCTGACCATTGGCAACCTGGCCTCGAATGCCCGCGTGCTGCATGAATATTGGGGCTGGGAAAAAGGCGACGTATTATTACATGCCCTGCCGATATTCCATGTTCACGGGCTATTTGTGGCGCTTCATTGCGCCTTGCTTAATGGCTCTTCTGTGCTGTTTCATAACCGCTTTGATACGGCAGAGGTGATCAAGGACCTGCCCAAAGCCACGGTGATGATGGGTGTGCCGACCTTTTACACGCGACTGTTGGAAGCACCCGGGTTTGACCGCGCGACCTGTCGCAATATCCGCCTGTTTATCTCCGGCTCTGCTCCGCTATTGGCCGATACGTTTGCCAGCTTCGAGCAACGCACGGGCCACAGGATTCTGGAGCGCTATGGGATGACCGAAGCGGGGATGATCGCCTCGAACCCCTATGAGGGCATACGAATTGCGGGCACCGTTGGCTATGCCCTGCCCAAAGTGCACGCCCGTGTAGCTGATGCCAATGGGACCGAACTGCCCCGGGGCGAAGTTGGCGTGCTGGAAATTGCTGGCCCCAATGTGTTTGCGGGCTATTGGCAAATGCCCGAAAAAACCGCCGAGGAGTTTCGGGCGGATGGGTATTTTATCACCGGCGATATGGCAACCATGGCGCGTGATGGCCGCATAACCATTGTGGGCCGCGCCAAAGATCTGGTGATTTCAGGGGGGTTTAATGTCTATCCCAAAGAGGTTGAGGACTGCATTGATGAACTGCCAAGCGTGAAAGAAAGCGCGGTGATCGGCCTGCCGCATCCCGATTTTGGCGAAGGCGTGGCGGCAGTGATTGTGGCGCAATCCGAGGTGGACGAAGCCGAATTGCGGGCTCATCTTGCCAAGAACCTTGCCAAATTCAAGCAGCCCAAAAAGATATTTATCGTTGCGGACCTGCCCCGCAATACCATGGGGAAAGTGCAGAAAAAGACCCTGCGGGAATCCTATGCCGGCACCTTTTCCGATGGATAAAGCCCGCAAAAATCGCGTAATTGCCGTTGACCAAGGCACCTCTAGCACGCGCGGATATTTACTTGATGAAACCGGTGCGGGCCGCGTGGTTTGCACACGCCAACACCGCCAGATATACCCGCAATCCGGCTGGGTGGAGCATGACCCCGAAGCGCTTTTGAACGATGTAAAAGACTGCATCAAAGCGGCGGGCAAAGTGGATGCGATCGGGCTGGATAATCAGGGCGAGAGCTGTCTGGCATGGCATGCCGACACGGGGGAAGCCCTTTCAAACGTGCTGGTTTGGCAGGACCGTAGAACCGAGGCCGCCGTTGCGCGGTTAAAGCAGGAGGGGGCCGAGGCATTAACTCTTGCCAAGGCGGGGTTGCCGCTCGATCCTTACTTTTCAGCCTCCAAACTGGCGTGGATTCTGGCGAATAACCCCGAGGCCAAGGCCGCGCATACACGCGGAAAGCTGCGATTGGGCACCACAGATGCCTTTTTCATCGAGCGTCTTACGGGCCAATTTGTTACCGACCCTAGCACGGCCTCGCGCACATCCCTTTTCAATCTGGAAACCGGACAATGGGACCAGGAGCTTTGCGATTTATTCGGCGTTCCACTCGAAACCCTGCCCGAGATCAAGCCCACCATGGGACTATTCGGCACCGTTTCCATTGACGGGCACAGCGCGCCGCTAACGGCCAGCGTGGTGGACCAGCAAGCCGCGCTTTATGGCCATGGGTGCCGCCGCGCGGGCGATGCGAAAATCACCTTTGGCACGGGGGCTTTTGCTTTGGCTCTAACCGGCAAAACACTGATCAACCGCCCTGAAAAAGGCCTACTGCCCACCATCGCGTGGCAATCCAGTGGCCACGCTCCGGAATTTGCCCTCGATGGTGGCGTCTATAGCGCCGCTTCGGCCCTCAACTGGGCCAAGACCCTTGGTTTGTTCAAAGAGTTCTCTGAAATCAACACCTTCAGTGCGCCACCTGCTATCACCCGAAACCTGGCCTTTGTGCCCGCTCTTACCGGCCTTGGTTGCCCCTATTGGGATGGCACGGCTGCCGGAATGTGGCTGGGAATGACACTGGACACATCGGCAACAGATATGGTGCAGGCAATTCTGGAAGGCGTGGCGTTAAGAGCCGCTCAGGTGGTGGATGCCATGGAAGAGGTCGCACCACTTGGGCAAACCATTTCCATAGACGGGGGCATGTCCGCCAACCCCTGGTTTTGCCAGTTTCTGGCGGACGTTCTTCAGAAATCCGTAACCGTGCAAACCTCCGCCGAGCTGAGCGCATTGGGCACGGCACTGATGGCTGGCGCAAAAACCGATACCCATGGCACTGCGCCATTCCAGACATTTACCCCCCGCGAGAACATGTCCGAATTCAAACCTGTTTTTGCAGAAGCTGTGCGCCGAAGCCGTGGTTGGAAAGGCAATAGTTAGCACTCTCCTTTCTAGGGGGGCACTGCTTGGTCGGGACAAATCTGCCGTTGTGGAGAATGGCTCCTCACTGGGGTTTGACGTGTTTGGAACTTTGCGAATGGTCGAGGTGATCCGCGGCCTGCTGATCGGGATGGCGCTGCAACCGGTCGGGTGCGAAATTCACGGATAAACCTTGTTTTATTGGAGTTTTCGTCGAGCGAACCAATTAGCCGCGAGGTTCGGTCGGAAAGAGAAAAACGGGGGTTAGAGAACGTCGTGAGGCGTTCCGCCATTCTCACGGGTTCGGTCACCAAGCCTAAACTCCTTTGAAACATAAAGAAAATCATCCCCGCATCGGGGCATATCCGTGTTTCAATGAAGGCAAGTGGCGGAGGACACGACATACCAACGACTTTTTCTCGAAAAGCCGGTCAAAACACAGCGAAAACCCGCAATTAGCCGAGCATTTTCATTCTCTTAGTTCGGTATTAGTGCGGGAAAAATCAGGCTTGAAAGCGGCAGAGCGCGGATGCCCGAAATCCTTACGAATCCTGCGGGCCGGTGTTATGATATTTCCACCCTACCGAGCATTTCAGGAGTTTAACCGCGTGGATGATAACATCACATAATGAAAACCCCGGAAATTCCCTCAACGCTCAGCCCTTGCATGCTGCATTAAATAACCTTATAGTAATAGTTATCACCTCTTTTGGCAGGCAAGTAACCCTATGAAGCCACTTCTGACAGTATCCAAAGCCCAAGCTGAACTCCAGGCGTCGACCAAGGCCAGGCGGCTTGCGATGGGCTTGACGCAGGCCGGGCTGGCAACGCGGGCCGGGGTCAGCCTGCCTACATTGCGAAAATTCGAACAGAAGGGGCAAATCTCGCTGGAATCGTTCCTCAAGCTTCTTATGGTTCTGGATCGGCTGGAAGCCCTTGTAAACGCCCTTGAACCCTCGGAACAGATTTTCTCGTCCATCGACGACGTGTTGAATTCCGACAAGAAACCCAAACCCAAGAGAGGCTGGCGGACATGAGTTTTGGGCCGCCCGATCCAATTAACCAAATCATTGTCAGCCTAGATTTTGGACAGGGTGATCCGATTACCGTGGGGCGACTCGCCCTGCGCGCTGGCAGGGTTTATTTTGAATACGACGGAGAGTTCATCCGATCCGAGCTGGATATCTCCCCCTTGCGATGCCCTCTCCGGCCTGGTGTGCAAACATTTGATCCCCACCTGTTCGAAGGGCTTCCCGGAGTCTTCAACGATAGTCTTCCGGATGGTTGGGGGCGACTGCTCCTTGACCGCAAAGCCCGCTTGGAAGGTCTGATGCCCGCACAATTCAGCCCGTTGGACAGATTGGCCCATGTCGGGCATTCGGGAATGGGTGCACTGGTGTACAAGCCGGACTTCGGCCCCGAAAATGCACCTGATGCGCTGGACTTAAACCAGCTGGCTGCAGACGCCAAACAGGTATTGGATGGTGAGGCGACGGATGTGCTTCAGGAACTGCTGCGGCTAAACGGGTCTTCTGCCGGAGCACGCCCCAAGGCGATGATCGGCGTTGATGCCTCAAAGCAAACCATCATTCATGGAACGCTTGCCATGTCTGAGGCGTTCGAGCCGTGGCTGGTAAAATTCCCGAATGTTAGCGATGGGCAAGACGCGGGAGCAATCGAGTATATTTACGCGTTGATGGCGGTAAAAGCCGGCCTCGAAATGGAACCGGTTCATCTATTCCCCGGGGTTTCTTCCGCCGGATATTTCGCAACCAGGCGCTTTGATCGCAATGGTCGCGCGCGCCTGCACACGCATAGTGTTTGCGGCCTGCTTCATTCCGATTTCCGGACGCCCTCGCTTGACTACGAGGATCTGATTGCACTGACCATGATACTGACGAAAGACATTCGCGAAGTCGAGAAAATGTATCGGCTGGCCGTGTTCAATGTGCTGGCTCATAATCGCGATGACCATTCCAAGAACTTCAGTTTCATAATGGATGAAGCCGGTAAATGGCGTCTATCTCCCGTTTACGATCTCACGTTTTCCTCCGGTCCGGGGGGCGAGCAAAGCACCATGGTGATGGGTGAAGGCCAAAATCCACGGGTGGAACATCTCGTAAAGCTCGGAAAGGAGGCAAAACTGCCCACCATGGTCATTGACGATGCAATTGACAAAACAAAAACGGCATTAGCAGCGTGGGCAGGGCTTGCAAAAGAGCACGGTGTGATGCGCGCCAACATTGATCTTATAGCAAGCAAAATCCAAGGATAGCGCCCGTCCATTTCTTTAATCCTATCACGCCCCTATGCCCGTTTCTTTCCGTCACCTTCCTCTCGGCTCACCGGTTGCGCCAACGCAGCAGTCGCTTGGAAAAACGCGTCCTGTTGCTCGTCCGACATGCCGCGAAACAGTTCCAGAAGCGCGCGCTCGCGCTCGGTTTTGGCTTGCGGCGGGGCATCGAGCAGGTCGAACGGGTGGCAGTCGAGCGCTTCTGCTAACCGATCAACCCAATCGACCGTCAACCCCCGGCGGCCTTTCTCGAGATGGCTGATCTGCTGATTGCTCGCCCCCACCATATCGGCCAGGGCCTGAAGGGTCAGACCACGCGCCTTTCGCAGTTCCGCAATGCGGTTTTTCATGCCCGATTTCCTACATAATTCACTTTTTAGGCCAGATTACCCCCACTATCGCCCAGGAGCAACCAGTGCGTAAGTAATTGGAAATAAAGACTTGTATCCTACTTGATTCACCATATATTGATATTTTCCTACATAATGGATGGACTCCTGATCTCTGATTTCCTACGATCTGCACGAATCAAGCCGCGCCTTCCGGTACTTTGGCCTGACAACACCAGGGTTTTGGAAAGGACCGATTTTGACAGCGGCAAAAGAATTACGTGGATCGGAAGACGACATGCGCCCCGTGATCCGGGCCGCCGAATATGTGCGCATGTCGACCGAGCACCAGAAATATTCCACCGAGAATCAGGGCGAAGCGATCCGCGCCTATGCCACCACCCACGGCATGAAGATCGTGCGCACCTATGCTGACGCGGGCAAGAGCGGTCTCAGCATCAAGGGGCGCGATGCGCTCCAGAGCCTCATCGAGGATGTCGAAACCGGCGCGGCTGATTTCGAGGTCATTCTGGTCTACGACATCAGCCGCTGGGGCCGGTTTCAGGATGCGGATGAATCCGCCTATTACGAATACATCTGCCGTCGCGCCGACATTCAGGTCCAGTATTGCGCCGAGCAGTTCGAGAATGACGGCAGCCCCGTCGCCACCATCGTCAAGGGCGTGAAACGCGCCATGGCAGGCGAATACAGCCGCGAGCTGTCGGTCAAGGTTTTTGCCGGCCAGTGTCGCCTGATCGAGCTGGGCTACCGCCAGGGCGGCGCGGCAGGATTTGGCCTGCGCCGCGTATTGATCGGCGAGAATGGCGAGAGGAAAGCCGAACTGGCGCGCGGCGAGCACAAAAGCCTGCAGACAGACCGCGTCGTCCTCGCCCCCGGCCCTGCCGAGGAAGTCGATGTCGTGCGCGATATCTATCGCCAGTTCATCGAAGACGGAAACCGAACTATGTATCTGAAAACGCGGGGAGTCCAAAGTTTGCGTTAATATCATGCAGGTATGAAAATGGGTTATCCCCTCGCGCTTTTCGGCCAGCCAAATACCCTCTTACACCAATATCCGCCGCGGCAAGCGCTGCGCCCGCCCCGAGCAATTCTGGCTGCCCCAAATCGGTGAAATATGCCAGTGCGCCAGCGGAAGGGACTGATACAGTAATCGCTCGGTAGGCTCCTTCCCATGCTGTTGCTATGCTATTACCATCAAGTTCTCGCTTAAGCGCTCGCAAACTTGGCTCAATTTTTTGCTCATATAGCTGTTGAGCCTTATTAAAGGTTTCCCAACCGTTGATCACATCATCTTGGCTTGCCAACTGGTCTGAAAGCTCCGAAATTTGGGCTGCAAAATCCAAGTATTGATCTTTTCTTTCCTCCCTGAACCGCAGAAGCTTCGATATTGGCACCGATGTATCGACCCGCAATCCTCGCATTACAACGCTCAGCATTGCACCTGTTGCGTTGTTGGGTGACGTATCCACAACATCATCAAACATGAAGCGAAAAGACATGCCATGAGCGCTTTGCCGTGGAGTAAGTGGCGAGATATCCAGTTGTTGCGATAGCTTTGCAGCCAAAGCCGCCATGTAGGCATCCGCGAAACGACCGTCAACGAGCAACCAATCCCCATCTTCATCCCTCATTCGCGGCTGGTTGCGAAACAAATTCCGCATCAAGTGTGGCATCTTTTCAGGATGCATTCTTGCCATTTCAAAATCACGCATCATGCGTCGCATATGCGGCGGGACTTTTCCCGTGTGCATTCTCGCAAGGCCAAAGCGCAAAGCCATTTCCTTTACTTCCGGTGACATTTTTTCTGGATACATGCCGACTTCATGAAAGGCATCCTCGATTTCCCAAGCAAAGCTTTCGGCAGACCGAAGGTCATCAAATGCTGGATTTTCTGATTGCCGAATAGCCCGCCCAAAGCCGTTATTTCGATCTGCCAAACCGAAAATTTTTCTGCCAAGGTCTTCAATAAGGCCGGAATGCAAATCGCAACGCAGAGGCTTTAAATAACCCTCTTCAAAACACGCGCGGCTATCTTCATTTTGATATGGCTTCTCTATTGCGCTCGGGGCAATCGTTTGAATCTCATCCCAAAAAAGTATCGCGGACCTTAACCAAGCTGGATCGTGTATATCAATATGTGGAAAATAAAGCGCTGAACCAAGCATATAAGCCTCCGAGAAAATATCAGGATAAACTGCACACCAAAAAATTGCAAACAACCCTCGAAACGCTGCCGTGCCCGTTAGCCGATCTGATCACTGCGGGGGATGCGTGATGGCCAGGCATAACAAGGTCACCATGGCTTTCGAGCCGGAAGGCATTCGCATCGCCCTGACCGACATTCTGCCGGTCAAGCAATTGGCTCCATCCACCAAAACGGGACGCAAATACAAGCAAATTGCCGCCTCCATCCGTGAAATCGGCCTGATCGAACCGCTGGTGGTCACCCGCCAAAAGGGACACAGGGGTGCCTATCTGCTTCTCGACGGCCATGTCCGCCTGCAGATCCTGAAGGATTTCGGGGCGCAAGACACCATGTGTCTGATTGCAACCGATGACGAGTCCTTTACTTACAACAAGCGCATCAGTCGTCTGGCCACCATTCAGGAGCACAAGATGATCCTGAAAGCGATCGAGTCCGGTGTGCCCGAAGACAGGATCGCCAAGGCGCTCGACATCAATGTGGCCATGATCCGCCGCAAGCGCCACCTGCTTGATGGCATCTGTCCCGAGGTCGCCGATCTGCTGAAGGACCGGCATTGCCCGATCGAAACCTTCCGGTCCCTGAAACAGTTGAAGCCCATCCGCCAGGTGGAAGTGGCGCAGCTGATGGTCACCATGAACAATTATTCCGTGCCCTATTCCAGGACACTACTGGCCGCCACGCCAGTCGATCAACTCGTCGATGCGAAAAAACCCAAGATTGCCAAGGGCGTCTCGCCCGAACAGATGGCCCGTATGGAAGCCGAAATGGACAGCCTCCAGCGCGAAATGAAACAGGTCGAGGCCTCTTATGGCGAAGATCAGCTGAACCTGGTGATCGCCGGTGCCTACGTTTCCTCACTGCTGCGCAACGAGCAGGTCGTGAAGCATCTGGACCTGCACCACGCAGAAATCCTGAACGAGTTTCGAAGAATCACGGAGGTCGTGGGTGATGCGGCTGACGGTTCGGATGAAGGTGATCTACCAATCGTAGAACGGGCTTAGGTCCGCGCGGCAGCAGTTGGAATTAATGGGGACCGGGACCCGACAAGCGCCGGGACCGTCGGAGACGCCGTCGTGAGGGTCGGATCAATGGCGGTGGCGGGAATGCCGGCGAACCCGGATGAAGCCCGCCAGGTCGGCCGACATATCGCCGACCGCAGGGCCGCTCGATACGCGCGTGGCTCTGATGTTGGAGGGGCGTGTTGTGGATGCAAATTCGGCCCACGGCACGCCCCGGTCCTTCGCTTGAAATTCAATCGTAGCGAAAAAGAAAGCATGAGCAGGCGCGCGTGACATTTCCAACCAGATCGCATCAATTCAACCTTGAAGAATCCCGCCCCAGGATATAGTCTGACAAGAAACTTGACGGAACAAGTAAAATGTTTTGCAGGCAACAGGGAGAAGTCCATGGCCGGGAAACAGCCGGAACTTCGTTGGAGTGTAGAGCGTCGCCTCGAATTTATCGAGTTTCGCCTGTATTGGGAGGGTCGTGTGAATCGAGGCGATATAGTTGATACCTTTGGTGTTTCGGTGAACCAGTCGTCCACGGACATCAATCGCTATATCGGCATGGTGCCCGACAACCTTGCCTATGACAAAAGCGCGCGAACCTATGTGCGCGCGCAAGCATTTACGCCCAAATTCCTGAAACCCAGCGCCGCGGGTTATCTTACGCAACTGCGCTCGCTCGCTGACGGAGTTATCGAGATGTCCGACGCCTGGGTCGGCGTGTTGCCAGATTTTGATGCGACGCCCACTCCGGTTCGAGGAGTGAACCCGACCACGCTACGCGAAGTGATTTCAGCCATCCGCCAAAAGGAAGCGATCAAGGTAAAATACCAATCGCTGTCGCAACCGGAGCCGAAATGGCGCTGGATTGCACCGCATGCCATCGCCTTTGACGGTTTCCGCTGGCACGCCCGCGCTTGGTGCGAGGAAAGCAAAACCTTCAAGGATTTCCTGTTGTCGCGCATGCTGGAAACCGGAGAGCATCGCCAAGCCGATATTGATGCCAAAACAGATACCGACTGGCACGCTTACGTCACCCTTGAAATCGGACCGCACCCCGAGCTTTCACCGACCCAGAAAAACGTCATTGCCCTGGATTACGGCATGCATGACGGCAAGGCGGAAATAAAAACCCGCAAGGCGCTGCTCTATTACACGCTCAAGCGTCTGGGGTTGGATACCGACCCGTCAGCCCGCGCGCCGCAGGATCAGCAGATTGTGTTGCTAAACCGGGATGCCGTTTCAGGAGCTAATAAATGAGTGCATCACCGCAGCCCGGCTCTGTTATCCAACTGCGCTCGGCCATTTGGAAGGTGCTCGGCACCTCTGCGCTGAAACGCGGCTACCGCGAAATCCATTGTCGTGGTTTGTCAGGTCTCGTTCGCGACAAAGAAGCGCGGTTCGTCTGGGATCTGGAAGCGGGCGCACAAATACTTGACCCAGCAGAAATTTGCCTGGTTCCCGACACTTCCCCTGGGCTGGTCGATACGAAACTGCATCTCGAGGCGGCGTTTCGGAACACCCCTACCACGGCCCGCCAAGCTCTCACGCTCGGGCGAGCCGCGATAGACGACCTCACTTTCCAACACCTCCCGGTCGATAGGGCCTTGTCGCAGGACCGAGTGCGGCTCCTGATCGCGGACGACGTGGGTCTCGGTAAAACGCTGGAGGCAGGTCTGATCACTTCGGAGTTGGCCCTCCGGGGCCGGGCTAACCGGATCCTTGTGGTCACCACGCGGGCGATGCTCACCCAATTCCAGAAGGAGTTCTGGACCCGGTTCTCGATCCCACTTTCTCGGCTGGACAGCGCCGCGATCCGCCGCATGCGGAACCGGATCCCTGCCCACTACAATGTCTTCGACCAGTTCGATCGCTCCATTGTCTCAATCGACACGCTGAAACGGGATGCACAGATCCGGGACGCAATCAAGCACTCCTACTGGGACCTTATCATTATTGACGAGGCGCACAACGCGGCGGCTCGGAAAGCAGCTAAGGGGACGAACTCTCAAAGAGCTGAGCTTGCCCAGCTTCTGTCTCGACGAACCGACTCTCTTCTCCTTCTGACCGCGACCCCGCATGACGGGTCACAGGAGAGCTTCGCGAGCCTGATCGAGATGCTGGACCCGACGCGGATTCCCAACCCGTCCCAGCTACACAGATCCGACATCGAAGACCTAGTCATTCGGCGTTTCCGAACGTCGCCAGAGGTCGTTGCTGATATTGGTCGGGCGGTTCCGAAACGGGAGTTGTTTCGCCGCAATTTCCCGCTCAGCCCCGAGGAAGAGGTGGCCTATCAGTCTATCGCCGAGCTTCAACTCGACCTTGACGAGCAGTCGACCCGCGGCCGCGCAATCGACCTGTTCCGGACTACGCTCGCCAAAGCGATCTTCTCCAGCCCCGCCGCCTGCCACGAGACGCTCGAGCGGCGCATCCGCGGGATCGAGAACGGGACCGCCCGCGGAACGGATGAGGATCGGAAACGCCTCAGGAGCCTCGCCGATCAGGTCGCCGCGATCGGCACGGGCGCTTTCAGCAAGTACCAGGACCTCATCCAGATGCTGCGAGACATGCGCTGGGCCGGGAGGGATCCGAGGGACCGGCTTGTGATCTTCTCGGAACGGATCGCCACGGTTTCCTGGCTCGCAGAACGCTTGCGGGAAGATATTGGCCTCTCAGAGGACCAAGTGGCCCGGGTGGATGGGGGAAGCGTCGAAGCGGACGTTCGGACACAGGAGGTGATTGAAGCGTTCGGGCAAGAGAAATCCCCGATCCGGATCCTGATTGCCTCCGACATGGCGTCCGAGGGACTAAACCTGCATTTCCAGTGCCACCGGCTGATCCATTTCGACCTTCCTTGGTCCCTTCTACGGTTTCAGCAGCGCAATGGGCGGATCGACCGGTACGGACAAGACCGCCCACCCTTGATCACTTATTTCGTTGGGGAAAGCACGCATCCCAAGGTGCGCCAGATGTGGGTTCTGGAGAAGCTCGTCGAGAAAAACAAAGCAGCTCAGGCTGGCGTCGGAGACCCGGCCGTGTTCCTCGGAAAAGGGGACGCGGACGAGGAGGAGGCAGTTGTCGCGGAGGCGGTCGCAGCCGGGATCGGCGCCGAGGCGTTCGACGAGGAGAAGGACGCACGGGCAGCACAGGCGGAGACCCAAATGTCTCTCGATGATGAGTTTGCGGCCCTGTTCGGGGACTACGCCGCCCCGGTCGGGCCCGAAACGGACGCGGATCCCGCTGTGGAGCAGACCCCGCCGAGGCTCTTCCCGGACACGTTTACCTACGCATCCAGGATGATCGAACGGCTGTCCCGTCCGGAAGATCGGGTGTTCCATATCGCGCCCACGATCTCCGGTGAAGAGCGGATGATCCGCATGAGTATCCCAGATGACATGCGGGCCCGGGATGGATTCGGATTCGCCAGCGAGGGGGCCGTGGACGGCCGGTACATGCCGGAGGAAGCGGTTGGATCCGGAGATCGAATCGAGTTGACCGATCAGGCTCAGGTCATCAACCAAGCAATCGACCAAGCAAAGATGCAGGAGCGGTCTTGGCCGACCGTCCAGTACTTATGGGACGGCCACCCAATTCTCGAATGGTTTGCGGACAGGGCCAGCACATTCTTCCCAGAACATTCTGCCCCTATGGCGCCGCTGAGCAGTCTGGCCAATGGCGAGGTGGCGGTGCTGTTGCACGGGGCTATCCCAAACGCCAATGGCGCTCCCGTCGTCGACCGCTGGGCGGTGGTGATCCACGCGCCGGACGGGGCGATCCGGATCGAGGAGGTTCCCGACTTCATCGCACGGGTGCGCCTGGCACAGGACACGCCCGGCCGGACGGTTGAGGAGCTCGGACCCGCAGAGGCGGCGATCCCGATCTCGGTGGATCGGTTCCAAACCCATCTCGTCGGGCTCCGACGGGAACGCGCAGCCCAGATCCAACGAAGTCTAGACGAAGTCCTGGATCGGCTCGGGGAACTGGATGATAGGTTTCGGGCACAACTCACACTGGATCTGGGGGATGACGCCAGCAGTGAAGCGAATTTAAGCCCAGCCATGAAACGACGCCTGATGATAAGACGAGTGAAAGAGCAGAGGATTGGACGCCTTTTCCGGGACTGGACGGAATGGTTCGAGAGGACACGCCAGATGGTGGATGACCCGAATCCATATGTTGACGTTAAAGCAGTTTTTGTGGGGTGATCGGATGGACCTGATTGGAATAGAAAACGAGGCTGAGTTCTTCCCATCCGGGACACTCTCGGATGTGCTGAAGGAGGAGCTGCAGGACATCACCGCCCGCTGGTCTGGGCTCGACAAGGCGGCGCATCCGATCGAACGGCTCGCGCGCGTCACGGCCCCCACCATCGAGGCGCTACGGCAGGCCCGCAATGCCTCAAACGCGGACCGTCGCAAGGAACTTGTCCGGGACGCCCATCACTCGTTCCTGAGTGCCCTCGGCTAGGCCCCGCGCACATCCGGCTTGCCGGTTTTTTCCGAAAACGCCTCCGGCTGACCCTTGCACCACCCGAAACACAGCCGACCGGCCACGGTGATCGAGTCGATGAAGATGGTCTGGTATTTCTCGAGCGCGGTGGGATCGCCGAACTGCTCACAAACGGCCGCATAATGCGCCGAGCCATAGGGCTGGTCATCGCGCAAGGCTGGATTGGGCCCGCCGATGAATACCGCGAAATCCCGACATTCAGCCCAGGTGCGCGGCCGGATCGTGTCGCCCTGCCAGCCCTCGATGGCGAGATCGCCCGCTTCGAGATCCATGAACAGGGTGGTGGAAGGGTCGAGCGTCCAGAGCAGGGATGTTTTCCCAATCCCGGATTTCCCGAAGATGCAGCCCTTGATGCCGCGTTGCTCGGCCAAACGCTCGTCGGCGCTGATGATAGGGAGGCTCATTGCGCGTCCCCCTCATCTGACAAGGTGATTTTCAGCTTGCCGGGGTGAACCGTGCGGGCATCGCGAAACGCCTCCTGCATCGAGCTGGGCCAGGCCGCAAACTTGCGCTCGGCAACCTTGTAGCTGATGTCGATGATCTCGGCGGGGTCATCACCCGCGGCGCGGATGCGCTCGACCATGCGGGCCAGTTGCGCCTGATCCCAGGCAACCCGCTTGGGCAGGTCAGCTTTGACCGTGATTTCACCGTCTGCAAACCGAACCGTTCCGGTATCTTTTTGCGCGGTCCGGCGCAGATCTTCGGCCTGATCGGCGTATTTCAAGGCCAGCGCTCCATCGAGCCAATCGCTGGCCATCTTGGCCGAGCGCAGCGCCTTGGAGGTTTCCTGTTGCAGGCGCGCCAGTTCCGCCGCCGGCAAACCCGCGATTTCGCCCACGGGCATGTGTTTGAGCGCCTCGAGCGTGATGTGATTGGGAATGTTCATGTCCATCCCCCTCACGC
Organism: Profundibacter amoris; assembly: GCF_003544895.1. Classification (GTDB taxonomy): domain Bacteria; phylum Pseudomonadota; class Alphaproteobacteria; order Rhodobacterales; family Rhodobacteraceae; genus Profundibacter; species Profundibacter amoris. The sequence continues at coordinate 1,390,158 of NZ_CP032125.1, read as the reverse complement.
CATCGCCCGGGGGACGTTCGGTGTCGCCTGGCGTATCTGCTCGGCCTCGAAGGCCTCCACATCCTCGAGCCGGTAAACGACCCGCCCGCCAAGCTTGATAAATTGCGGGCCTTCACCGGCCCAACGCCACCGCTCCAGTGTGCGCGGTGAAATGTTCCATCGAGCCGCAAGCTCGATCTGGTTGAGGTGTCTTGTCGCCATCGTCATCTCCTTGGGATTTGTGCGAAAACCTGAGGATGAGAATGGCATTGCGGCAGGTAGGAGCCGGGAAGGTGTGAGGTAGGAGTGAAGGTAGGAATCGCATTTTTCGGGCCTGAAACGAAAAAAATCCGCCACGGCGGGCGGATTTCAATGGGTCAGCTGATTCAGAATTCGCCTAGACGTAAATCCGGCAGGTCCCGTTTTTCTCCTCAATGAACTCGCGCCAATCGTCGCGCCCTGAAAAGGCTTTTCCCAGCGTATTCACCTTGTCGCTATACTCGGCATTTTCCAGCACGGCTGCGGTCGAACATTCCGGATGTCCTGAATCCCAAGCTCCAAACAGATGCCGGATCACCGCCTTCTGTTTCGATCCGCTGAATGTGTAGCGTTTTCCCCGAACAGTAATGACGCCCCCGTCCGCAGCCATGACGACCGGGGCCTCGTCGTTACCGGTTCCCAAGGAAACGCGGGCCGCGAGCATGTTGGCATCAACGAGAAATCCTGTTCCGGTGTTCGCGACGGATTCAATGGCAACGATCTCATGACCGGAAACCGGAGTGGCAGGCAGTGCCGTTTCCGGCCCAAGGCTCAGCACGACACGAAGGCCGGGCGACGGCCGTGTTTGTGTCTTTGCCTTGAAGTCCTGCCAGATTTTGGGATTGGAAAGACCGCGCGCAATCCAAAACGGAACCTTTTTTGCCCGCCCCGGCAGGCGGCAATCTCCAATCTCCCACAGCAACCCGGGACTCAATGTCACTGGCCGGATTGCCAAAGGACAATCGAGGCCTGACAAAGCGAGCGCAATCAATTGTTCAAACTGCAGCTCGAACGTGACCAGTTCATCCGCATTCGCCTCAATCCAACCGGCATTCGGGCTGAAATAGCCGTATCCATCATGCTCTGCCGACCATATCAGGTTTACCGGTTCATCATCATGGTCGACCAGCGACGTTGTAGCCCGTTCCCCCTGAACAGGTTTCAGAAGACCGGCTTTCACCAGCTGGTCCCCTTGCACCGGATAATATGACATCAGGGCGGAATGGCTGATCCGCCCTGATGGCGTTTCGGCAATGGTCCGGATCAGCTTCGCCGCGCGACGATCAATCTTCAATGAGGATCGGGTCATCAACCAGAATTCCCCACCGACGCAGATATTTCTCCCCGACCAGCTGTTCCTGCTCGGTCCGGTCCTTCAAGTTGCAGCCATGTGGCATGGTAATGGTCAGGGGCAGCGTGCGCCCGCGACGGGACTCGCCCCTCGGCTGGAACTTGATCACCAGTTTCGCCTGCGTCACCACCCAACCGCCGCCCAGCGGATTGCCCGTTCCAAGCCGGTCTGCCGCCATGTCCCAGATCGTCCGGTCCGCCTTGCTCAGGCATTCCAGCGTCACACGCTCGGTATTCGTGTCGATCGGCATCAACCGGAGCTGCCGGATTTCCACAGTATCAATACCATCTTCCAGATCGGTCGGAAATTCGTATGGATGCAACAGGACACCCAGATCATAGGTGCGCAATGGCACCTTTTTGCTGTCGAATTCGATGCCCAGCAGATCCCGCGCCATGAAGCGGACCATTTCTTCGCGGCTTTCGCGATCATTGGCCACCACCTCGATAACGCCGGTGTCGGGCTCATAGGTCATTGCCGCCTCGAACACCGGCCGCCGGGCACGGCGAACCAGATCCCCGTTGTCGAACGCAAGAAAATCGTCCAGCCGCCCTTCGCGGTAGATGGTGATCTGGACTAGTTCGCAGTCCTCGCCATCGAAGGTCGGCCGGACACGGCGGAAAATGTCGACATGGACATTGTTCGAGGAAAACCGCGTGCGCAGGGCCGCCTTGAAAGCCTCGAGAGCAACGGGGTCTTGGCTGACCAGCAAATCCGGCTGCGCTTCGAAACCGTCCCAGCTGCGTCCGCGCCGCCGCTCATCGGTATAGCGCACTTCCTCGGCATGGCGGAAAAGCGCGTCTTTATTGAGGAACATCCAGAGCGCGCGATCATGACCGTTTGCCAGCACATCGAGATCCGCACGGTTTTCGACCACACTATAGAGGGCGGTTTCTCCGGCATCATCTGCCATGGAACTGACACGGTCCGCATCGACGGTTATGCGCGCTTTTGCATCCTCGTCCATCTCGTCGACGGCCCGCAATAGCGGGCGGATGACGTCTGGCGCGTCCGCGCCCCAATTCATCGGCGTCGGCAGCTCGATACCGGTCGTGTCAAAATAGGTCCGAAGCGATGCTACCGGTGTATTGCGAATGAAGGTCGTTACCGACGCCATGTAGTTCTCCTTAGCCTTTGATGTTGCGGGGATCATTCCCATGGGAATCCGACTGCGCAATGCGCCCGTCGCGATTGTGAATCTTGAATTCGGTATGCGCATTGCGGCTGATCTCGCGTCCCCGATCGACCGCCGCCTGCTTGGTGTCGAAATGCCCGCTGGCGCGCTGCGCACCCCCGCGCTTCACATCCCAGCCACCCTCCGAGTTTGGCACGACGTGATGCGTGCCCGGTTTTTTGTTCGATGCCATAACGGCCTCCTTTCCAGTTCGTGAGAATCACAACGCAGAAATACGCTTTTGTTCGATATAGAGGTATATGGCGCACTACCCTCTTGTCAAGAACGTTTTTGTTCGCCATACCGAACAAAAAATCTTGACACCACAAAGGGAACCAAATGAGCACTTCACTGGGAGAAAAAGTCAAACGGCACCGGCAGGAGAAAGGCTATTCGCTGGACAAGATGGCCGAGCTCACCAACACCAGCAAAAGCTACCTGTGGGAAATCGAGAACCGCGACACCCGCAAGCCATCGGGGGAAAAACTGGCCCGCATCGCCCACGTGCTTTCAGTGACCACCGACTATCTCCTCGACGAGGCGGCGGAACCCGGAAATGAAGTTTTACAGGAAGCCTTTTTCCGGAAGTTCAGCAAGCTCGACGAGGAAGATAAAAAGAAAATCGAGCAAATGGTCGATCTCTGGGGGCGTAAAGATTGAGCCTGCCGACCACGCCCGAAGGCTGGGCCATCCACCTGACAAAGCTTCTGGACCATGTGCGCAAAGTCCATGGCCTTGCCCGCTTTCCAATTGATGTCGCCTCGATTGCCAAGGATTATTCGCGTCAGGTTTTCCCCGACGCACCGATCACCATGGTTGAAGGCATCGATCTCTCCAAAGGGCTGGAAGGCATGCTGATGCCCAATCCGCATAGTAAAGGCGAATGGGGGATCATCTACAATACCAATATCACATCTCCCGGACAGCGGAATTTCACCTTGGCCCATGAACTCGGCCACTATTTATTGCACCGGAAAATTCGTCCGCAAGGGCTTCAGTGCACGTCCCAGCAAATGGGAAACTGGCGGTCCGAGCAAGGCCAGATCGAAGCAGAGGCCAACCGGTTCGCCTCCTTTCTTCTCATGCCGCTGAATGACTTTCGGGCGCAGATTTCCGGCCAAAACATCGACATCGACTTGATGCAGCGACTGGCTGAACGCTATGCCGTCTCCTTGACCGCCGCCATTTTGAAATGGCTGACGATCACGGATCAGCGCGCCATGCTGGTCGTGGGGAAAGATGGATTCATCGATTGGGCCTGGTCGAGCGATCCGCTTTTGAAATCGAACATATATTACGCTGCCCGCCAGAGGGTGACAGAGCTTCCGGCTCGATCCTTGGCCGCGCAAAACGTAGACAGCGAAATTGCCCGGGCCGGTGTCCAGCATCCTGCCGGCGTTTGGCAAGGGCAGGAACCGGTACAGGAAATGACCATTTACGGGCGACAGAACGAAATGACGATTTCCTTATAGCTCTATCCACGGCACGGCCGCTCCGGATGGGCAGGCGCAGAAATTGAGGAAGAGCCGGTCAGCGATACATATGATCGGTTCGTTTCCAAGGGCTGAACTGCGACAAGCATTTGCTTGTGCAATAGGGCTTCGGACAAATTCAGAATCGTTTCGCTAACTGATTTCTTAAGAAAGGTTTTCACCATATCCTTTCGTTGTGCACCGCGCCTGAATTTCACAATTTTGAGCGATCAGCTTTCTAATGTTTTCGCCCCATCACGCACCACTACGCCAACCCGTTGATATTACTTGATATACTCTCACATATCCCTTTCATACGACCAAACCAACTCACTCTCTGGAGGTCGTTATGGAAGAACAAATCGTGGGGCCGGACCTTTTTCCGGTGGACAGGATGAACGCGGAGGAGCGGCTTTCTGATCTGGGCCGCATCCTGGCGGCGGGCATCCGGCGGATGCGTGGAGCAGAGCCGAAATCGGATGCTTCGGCAGCAGATTCGCCCCGCTATGTCGAGGTGGTCGGCAAGAGCCGCCGCGGGCGGCGCACCAGGATCCGGATCGGAGGTGGCGAATGACAACCGCCCCTGCATCCCCGCCCAAACCGGGCGAACACCCCGCCACCGACCAGACCGTTCTCTCCCGCCTTGCGGGTCTGAAAACCATGAGCGTGAACGAGCTGAAGGAAGAATGGGAACGGCTTTTTGCCACCGGCGCGCCCAATAACAGCCGGTCCTATCTGGAAATACGTATCGCCTACCGCATTCAGGAACTGACCCATGGCGGGCTGTCGAGAAAAAGCCGCCAGATGCTCAAGGCGCTGTCGGCCGAGATGCACGGCAAGCGGCTGGGCGGCACGCCCAAGATGCTCGACGATCGCAAACCCATCCCCGGCACCCGCCTGATCCGCGAATGGCAGGGCGTCACCCATGTGGTCACGGTCCAGCCCGACGGCTTCGATTATGACGGCCAGCGTTACAAATCGCTCTCCAAGGTGGCCAACACCATCACCGGCAAACATTGGAACGGGTTCGCGTTTTTCGGCCTTGGTCGTGCGCGGAAAGGCGGGGCCTGATGGACGGAACATTGCAAGCCACCCGCAAACTGCGCTGCGCCATTTACACCCGCAAATCCACCGAGGACGGGTTGGAGCAGGAGTTCAACACGCTGGATGCCCAGCGCGAGGCTTGCGAGGCTTATATCACCAGCCAGCGATCCGAGGGCTGGGTCGCGGTGCGCGAGCATTACGATGACGGCGGGTTCTCCGGCGGCACGCTGGAACGCCCCGCGTTGCGCCAGATGCTGGCAGATATCGAAAACGGGTTGGTCGATGTGATCGTGGTCTACAAGATCGACCGCCTCAGCCGCTCGCTGATGGATTTCGCCAGGCTGGTGGAGATTTTCGACCGCAATCAGGTGACTTTCGTTTCGGTCACGCAATCGTTCAACACCACCACCTCCATGGGGCGGCTGACGCTGAACATCCTGCTGAGCTTCGCCCAGTTCGAGCGCGAGGTCACCGGTGAGCGCATCCGTGACAAGATCGCCGCCTCACGCCGGAAGGGCATGTGGATGGGCGGCAGCGTGCCGTTCGGCTATGTGCTTCAGGACCGCAAGCTTGTGCCCCATAACACCGAGGCCGCGATCGTGAAGGCAGCATTCGAGCGCTATATTGATCTCGGCTCCAGCACCTTGCTGGCGCGGGAATTGCAGGCTAAGGGCGTGACCACCAAGGCAGGTAATCCACCGAATTCACAATTTGTCATCCGCATGCTACAAAATCCGGTCTATGCGGGTATGGCGCGCCACAAGGGCAAGAGCTTTCAGGGCGAGCATGAAGCCATCGTCGATCAGGCCACATGGGACCGTGTGCAGGAACGGCTCAAAGCCAATGGCCGCAAGCACCGGCGCGGACGGCGACCGAAGAACCCCGCCTACCTGCGCGGGTTGATCTTCCATGAAAACGGTGCGGCCATGACCCCGCATCACACCGGCAAAAAGCACAAGGAATACTGCTATTACGTCTCGACCGACTACCTGAAGGTCCGCCACACCGCGCCTTCGGCCGCGCCACAGCGCCTCGCCGCCGGCATGGTCGAAGGGGCCGTGGTGCGCGAGTTGCGCCGCGTGTTGCGCTCGCCTGAAATTACCGCCCGAACGGCAACAGAACTGGGTAAATGCACCGATACCAACGAGGTCGCCGCCGCCCTGCAGGATTTCGACAACCTCTGGACCCAGCTTTTCCACACCGAGCGCGCCCGTATCGTTCAGCTTCTGGTGCAACGCGTGACCGTCACCGGCGAGGGGTTATCGATCGACCTGCGGGCCGACGGGTTGAAGGGGCTGGCCAGCGAACTGATGACTGGGCAGGAGGCAAGCGCATGACCACCCCAGACACCATCCGCATTTTCGTGCCACTGGAATACCGCCGCCGCAACGGTCGCACCCAGATCCTGCCGCCCGAGAACCGGCTCGATGCCGAAGATCGCCAGCAGGATCCCCACATCCTGCGCGCCCTGACCCGCGCATGGGAATGGCGGCGGAAACTGGAAACCGGAGAGGCGAACACGATCAGCGATCTCGCGGCCGCCGAGGGTCTGTCCGACCGCTTCGTCAGCCGCCAGATCCGGATCGCCTATCTCGCACCAATGGTTGTTGATCGGCTGGTCGTGAAGCAGGAAATCCCGGCTGTGAAGATCTCCGGCCTGATTGATATTGCGGCGAAACCATGGGGGGAATAGGAATATGCAGTGTTTGGAGGACCATCAAACCATAATATACGCATTGAAGTCTGATCCGTTCAGGCTCTATCGACCCGTTCCATTTGTGCCACCAGCCCCAAACGCCTGAACTGAACGGCCGAAAACTGCGGCTGGTTCTTCATAATGAAGGCGCGAGGTATCGTGCATACTTTGTCCCTTGTGGAATTTAGGTAATGAGTTAAATATGACTTAACCAATTACTGATTCAAGAATGCCATCATGCCAGACCAGACGATAATACCCGTTCCAAGCTTCAGGGGCTTGCACCTTGTGGCCGGGCATCCGGCGTTGGATCTGGTCAATTCCGTGAAATATCGCGGTCAGGCCGATCCCCAGGATCGCTTGGTCGATTATCAAGCGGTGGTCGCGTGGGCGCGTGTGGCAGGTATTCTGGACATTGCGGAGGAAGCGGTTCTGGCGCGTCTTGACGGGGGCGAGGTCTGGCAAAAGGTGCTGGAGCTGCGCGAAAGCCTGTGGGCTTTGCTGAACCGCGAACAGGTGAGCAAGGCGGCGGGTGCCAAGGCGCAGAAAGCCATTGAAACCGCCATTTCGGGGCTGCGCTACAAGGCGGTGATCGATTCCGATACCGGCGTTTTGCGGCAGGTGATCGCGGTGAATACCGCCAAGGACCTGCTGGCGCGGATCGTGGACAGCATCGCCGATCTGCTGACGCGGCGGCAGGATTTGCTGATCAAAACCTGCGACGGTTGTGATTGTGACTGGCTGTTTGTCGACCGCACCAAGGCGCGGCGGCGGCGCTGGTGCGACACAAAAACCTGCGGAAATCTGGCGCGGGTGCGCGCTCACCGCGAAAAACACCAAACAACGGAGCAAAGCCATGCTGGATAAGCGCGCATTTTACATCAACGGGGCGTGGTCTGCGCCGGAAACCGCACAGGATTTCGAGGTGATCAACCCGTCCACCGAGGAACCCTGTGCGGTGATCTCACTGGGCGATCAGGCCGACACGGACCGCGCCGTTGCCGCCGCACGGGCGGCGTTCGATAACTGGATGTTCACGCCCAAGGCCGCGCGGCTGGCGCTGATGGAAAAGCTCGCGGCAATCTATGAATCCCGCAAGGGCGAGATGGCCGAGGCGATCAGCCTCGAGATGGGCGCGCCGATTGACATGGCTTTGGCCGCACAGGCCGAGGCGGGCAGCGAGCATATGGCGGATGCGATCAACACTCTGCGCGCCTATGAATTTGACCGGATGCTGGGCGACCATGCCCCGAATGACCGGATATTGATGGAACCGATTGGCGTGGTCGGGCTGATCACGCCGTGGAATTGGCCGATGAATCAGGTGGTGCTGAAGGTGCTGCCGGCGATGGCGGCGGGCTGCACCATGGTGCTGAAGCCTTCGGAAATCGCGCCGCTGTCCTCGATGCTGTTTGCCGAAATGGTGGATGCGGCGGGCTTTCCGGCGGGCGTGTTCAACCTTGTGAATGGTGACGGTATCGGCGTGGGCAGCCAGCTTTCGGCCCATCCCGATATAGACATGATTTCCTTTACCGGTTCGACCCGCGCGGGGGCGGCGATCACCAAATCTGCCGCCGATACGGTCAAGCGGGTGACGCTGGAACTGGGTGGCAAGGGAGCCAATATCATCTTTGCCGACGCGGATGAAAAAGCCGTGGCGCGCGGCGTGCGCCAATGCATGGGCAATACCGGCCAGTCCTGCAATGCGCCGACGCGGATGCTGGTGGCGCGCGACATTTATGACGCGGCGGTCAAGACCGCCATCACAGTGGTTGAGGGCATGGCGGTGGCGCAGGCACAGGAAAAGGGCCCGCATCTGGGGCCGGTGGTCTCCGAGGTGCAGTTCAACAAGATTCAGGGGCTGATACAGGCCGGTATTGACGAAGGCGCGCGGCTGGTGGCGGGGGGCGTTGGTCGGCCTGCGGGCCTCAACCGTGGCTATTTCGTGCGCCCGACCGTGTTTGCCGATGTCGACCCGGACATGACCATCGCACGCGAGGAGATCTTCGGCCCCGTTCTGTCGATGATCCCGTTTGACAGCGAGGCACAGGCGCTTTCCATCGCCAATGACACCCCCTATGGCCTCACGGATTATGTGCAAACCGGTGACGCCGCGCGCGCCCGTCGCATGGCGCGGCGCTTGCGGGCGGGCATGGTTGAAATCAACGGCAATTCGCGCGGGGCCGGTGCGCCCTTTGGCGGCACACGCCAATCGGGCAATGGGCGCGAGGGCGGTGTCTGGGGGCTGGAGGAATTTTTGGAAGTAAAATCCGTGAGCGGGTGGGCCGAATGAGCGCAGATATCCGCTATGTAAACGGCGCGTTGCAGGTCGAGGGCGTGGCGCTTGCCGATATTGCCACACAGGTCGGCACGCCGTTTTATGCCTATTCGGCGGCCACCATCCAGCGCCGTTTTGCCGCCTTTCATGCGGCTCTTGCCGATCTCGATGCCTTGATCTGCTTTGCCCTCAAGGCCAATGGCAATCAAGCGGTGCTGAGCTTGCTGGCACAGGCAGGCGCGGGCGCGGAAGTGGTCTCGGAAGGCGAGTTGCGCCGTGCCTTGGCCGCAGGTATTGCGCCGGAAAAGATCGTGTTTTCCGGCGTCGGTAAATCCGCAGGCGAGGTCGCATTTGCCCTTGAGCAAGGCATCCTCTGCCTGAATGTGGAATCCCTGTCCGAATTGCAGATGATCTCGGATATCGCCACCCGCCTTGGCGTCACCGCGCGGTTGTCGGTACGGATCAACCCCGATGTGGACCCCAAAACCCATGCCAAACTGACCACCGGAAAATCCGGCACCAAGTTCGGCATTGCCTGGGATCAAGCGCTGGATTTCTTCGCCACGGCGCGCGCCCTGCCCAATATTTCGCTCACCGGCATCGACACCCATATCGGCAGCCAGATCACCAACCTGCCAGCCTTTGACGCGGCTTTTGCGCGGCTGGTGGAGCTGGTGCATGCCTTGCGCGCAGCGGGGCATGTGGTGGACCATATGGACCTTGGCGGCGGGCTGGGCGTGGCCTATCAGGGCGATAGCGAGGGGGAGGAAACCGTGCGGCTGGCCCAATACGCTACGATTTTTCACAAGCATTTCACCGATCTGGATTGCCGGATGATCCTTGAGCCGGGGCGGTTTATTGTGGCCAATGCAGGGGTGTTTGTCACCCGTGTTTTGCACCTGAAACCAACGCCGGAAAAAACCTATGTGGTGGTCGACGGGGCGATGAATGACCTGATCCGCCCGACCATGTATGACGCCCATCACGCGGTTTTGCCGCTCTGCGAGGAGGCCACCGCCCCGATCACCGCCGACATTGTCGGGCCGGTGTGCGAGCCGGGGGATTTTCTGGCCAAGGGCCGGAAGGTGGCCTGTGCGCAGGGCGATTTGCTGGCGTTGATGGGCGCTGGCGCTTACGGCGCGGTGCTCTCAAGCACCTATAACGCCCGCCCTTTGGTGCCCGAAGTGCTGGTGCATGGTGCGGATTTCGATGTGGTGCGCCCGCGCCAAAGCATCGAGGCGCTGATCGCGCAAGACCGCGTGCCCGCATGGCTGCGCGCAGACGGAAAGGCGGAATAGCATGGAAAATTTTGAGTATATCGTTGTCGGGGGCGGCTCGGCTGGCATGGCGCTGGCGGCGCGCCTGTCTGCCGCCAAAAAGAAAACCCTGCTGCTGGAAGCAGGGCGCAAAAAGGGCAACCTGTTCAATTTCTGGCATGTGGATATGCCCGCCGCCTATGGCTATGCCTTCCTCAACCCCGCGATCAACTGGAAATACGAGGGCGAGCCGGAGCCGCATCTGAACGGGCGGCGCATGTATCAGCCGCGCGGCAAGGTGCTGGGTGGCTCAAGCGCCATCAACGGCATGGGCTATTTGCGCCCGCACCCCAAAGTGTTTGACGCGTGGGTCGGCGCCGGTGCCAAGGGCTGGGGCTTTGACGAGGTGCTGCCCTATTTCAAGCGGCTGGAAACATGGCACGGCACCCCGAGCGATTTGCGCGGCACCGACGGGCCGGTGCATGTGGTCAAAGGCCCGATGGAGTGCGATTATTATCCGGCATTCCTTGAGGCCGGTCAGCAGGCGGGCTTTGCGCTCAGCGATGATCTGAACGGCGATGCGCCCGAGGGGTTTGGCCATTTCCAGATGAATATTGAAAACGGCACCCGCGCCTCGACCGCGCATGCTTATCAAAAACATGTGGCCGACACCGCCCACCTGACCATCATCGACCACGCCCAAGTGACCCGTGTGGTGATTAAAAACGGCGCGGCTACAGGGGTCGAGTATATCCGCAACGGCAAAGCCCACAGCGCGCAGGCCGAAGCGGAGGTTATCCTCTCCGGCGGGGCCTTCAACACGCCGCAAATCCTGATGCTGTCGGGTATCGGGCCGGAGGATGAACTGGCGCAGCACGGGATCACACCGGCGCAAATCCTGAACGGTGTCGGGCAAAACCTGCAGGACCATCCGATCCTCTATCCGAAATACCTTTCCAAGCGCAAGGATTCCCCGATCCGCTATCAGCGGCTGGACCGCAAGGGGCTGGTCGGTCTGCGCTGGCTGTTGACCCGCAGCGGCCCGGGGGCCACGAATTATATGGAGGGGGCGGCGCTGCTGCGCGCCGATGAAACCTCACCCTATCCCGACATCGAATTCCAGTTCTGCCCGCTGGTGATTGATCACGCCGAGGGCGGCGCGCTGATGACCCATGGCTGGTCCAATTCCTGCGGGCCGGTGGCGGTGGAAGGCACCGGCTGGGTCAAGCTGCGCAGCGCCGACCCGCTGGCCGCGCCACGCATCCTGTGCAATTTCCTGTCCACGGATTATGACACCAACATGATGCACCGCGCGTTCGAACTGAACCGCGAGGTGATGAACCAGCCCGCCATGCGCGCCCTGATGGCAGACGAGATCGAACCGGGCTTTCAGGTGAAATCCCGCGCCGATGTGCAGGCCTATATCGAGGAAAACGTCGCCGGAGATTACCACCCCGTCGGCACCTGCAAAATAGGCGCAAGCGATGACCCGATGGCGGTGGTGGACAGCGATCTGCGGGTTTACGGCGTTGACAGGCTGCGCGTCGCCGATGCCTCGGTCATGCCGGTGATCACCAATGCCAACACCAATTCCACATCCATCATGATCGGCGAACGCGCCGCTGATCTGGTGCTGGAGGGCTAACCGAACCATGCTGCATTACCCCTATATCGCCTATAGCGACCGCGTGAATATCCACCCGCTTTTCAAAGGCTTGAAGGGCGATCCCTTCTTTGTCGACATGTCGCCCAGCTCGCCTTATTTCCACGATATCGACGTGCGCGACCAGCAAGATTTCCAGCGCAAGCTCGATGCGGCAATGGACGGGCGGCACATGTGGGGAGTGTCGGCCTATATGGAAAACCGCGAGCTGTTGCTGGGCAGCACACCGCAATTTTCCGGCGAAAAGCGCTTCTTTCACCTCGGCCTTGATGTCATCCTGCCCAAAGGCACGCCGGTGCATGCGCCACTGGCGGCGGTGGTGGCCGAAAGCGGCTATGAGGCAGGGGATGGCAATTACGGCGGCTATGTGCTGCTGCGCCATGAAAGCCCGCATTTTACGCCGTTTTACACGCTCTATGGCCATCTCGCCAAAGGCAACCTGCCAGCGGCGGGTCAGCACATTGAAGCAGGCGCGCCCTTCGCCCAACTTGGGGATTTCCACGAAAACGGCTATTGGTTTTACCATGTGCATTTTCAGGTGCTGACCGAGGCCGGTGTCGATATGGGCTTTACCCTCAAGGGCGATTGCACCGCCGCGCAGCTCACCCAGATCGACCACTGGTGCCCCTCGCCGCTGCCGCTTTTCAAGAAATGACAGGGCTAAGCCCGAAACCCAAAAGGCCCAAAACGCAAAAAGGATAGACCCCATGACCAAAAAAATCACCCTGATCGGCGCGCCCTCTAGTGTCGCCGCCCACGCCCCCGGACAGGAAAAAACCCCCGCAATGCTGCGCGCAGCGGGCTTGCTCGACGACATGCAGGCGGCGGGTATAACCGTGAAAGATACCGGCGACCTGCCCGGTTTTCGCTATCACGCCGACCCGAGCAACCCGCGCGCCCGCAACGTGGCGCAGGTGGTGGAAAACGCCCGCAACGTCGCCGACGCCGTGGCGCAAGCGGTGGTCAATGGCGAGACTTATCTGGTGCTGGGCGGCGATTGCACCAATGGCGTCGGTGCGATTGCCGGGGCCAGCCGCGACACCACCCAGCGCATCGGCGTCATCTATCTGGACATGCACGGCGATATGAACACCCCCGAAACCGTCGATAGCGGCGCGCTCGACTGGATGGGCGTGGCGCATATGCTTGAAATGGACGGCACGGTGGCGGAATTTGCCGGTTTCGACGGTCGCGCGCCCTTGCTGCAAAACGACCAGATCGTGTTTCTCGGCTGGGATTTTGAAGGCTCGAATTCCAACGCCGAGCGCGAGGCGATGATCCGCCGCCGGATGAATGTGGTGTTTCTGGACGAATTGCAGGCCGACCCCGCCGCCGCCGCCAAACGCGCGCTCGCCCTGCTCGGCCCTGTTGATCGCTTGGTCGTGCATTTTGATGTGGATGTCATCGACTTCGCCGAATGCCCCCTGGGCGAAAACTACCGCCACGGCGAAGGCGCAACCCTGGCGCAAGCCACCAGCGCGCTGGCCCACCTCGCCGCCCATCCCGCGTTTTCCGGCGTCACCATCGCCCAGCTCAACCCCGACCACGGCGACGCTGACATGGCTACCCTGAAACGGTTTTCCAAGGCGCTGGCCACAACATTTTCAGAACCGGACGCCACATGAACAGAGCTTTCTTTTCATTGCCACACAATTTTTTGCCCCACCATGTCCATTTCTGTTTTCTCTGATCGCGTGAGAGGATTTGATGGCGCTGCAACCGGTCGGGCGCGAAATTCACCAAAAACCCTTGTTTTATCGGACTTTCATAGACCGAACCAAATCGCCCCGAGGTTCGGTCGAAAAGAGAGGAACGGGGGTTAGAGAGCGAATTGAGGCGTTTCGCCATTCTCGCAGGTTCGGTCGCCGGACCTAAACCCCTTTGAAACATAAAGAAAATCATCCCCGCATCGGGGCATATCCGTGTTTCAATGAAGGCAAGTGGCGGACAGACAGGGATTCGAACCCTGGAGACGGTCTCCCGCCTACACACTTTCCAGGCGTGCGCCTTCGACCACTCGGCCACCTGTCCGTTGCCGCTGTTATAGCTTGAAGATTTGCGAGTGCAAGAGGCGAGTTTTTCTTTCTTCATCTTGAAACAGAGCAAGCTTACCCTAGGTAAGCACTAAGAAAACCGGCCCCGGTTTCGGGGCCCCTCCGTCGTCGCAACAACGCGATACGAGATCATCATTCAAAGGAACGAAAAAATGGAACAGAAAACTGAAAACAAAGGGATTCAAGGCGGATTTGTCGCCCTTGGTGTCCTGAAACCAAAATGGGGATGGGTGCTGGCAAGCGGGCTGGTAACCGTCCTGTTCGGGCTGTTGGCCTTCTGGGTCCCGCTGGGGGCCGTCTATGCCATGACCCTGCTGTTTGGCGCCTATGCGATGGCAGACGGCATCTTGTCGATCATCGCGGCGATTCAGGGCAAGGACAGCAACAGCGGTCACTTCTGGCCTCTGGTTCTGCGCGGTGTGCTGGGGATGTTTGCCGGTGCCATCGTTTTGATCCTGCCGGGGCTGTCCGCCGTATCGCTGGTGATTTTCGCATGGACCATGCTGGCGATCTGGTCGATCGCTACCGGTGTGTTGGAGCTGGCCGCCGCAATCCGCTTGCGCAAAGAGATCGAGGGCGAATGGATGCTGGGTCTTTCGGGTTTGATCAGCCTTGGGCTGGGGATCGCCATTCCGATCGTGTTGTGGGGCAACCCTGCTGCCGGTCTGGTGACAATGGGCTGGATGATCGGGTTTTATGCGCTGCTGCATGGTGTGCTTGAAATCGCATTGGCGCTGGCCTTGCGCAAGCTGGCAAATCAGGCCTGATACATAAAAGGGGTGCCGTAAAATCGGCGCCTCTTTCCATTTTCTATTGCTAGGATCAGGACCTGTTATTTAGTCTTCCAGATCATTGCTGTTTGCGACAATTTTCTGCAACACCTGCTGGTCATCCTCGCCTTCGATCCGGCCCAGCAAATCGCGACGCATGTGATAGTTCAGCACCGCAACGCTCTGCATAATCTGCGCCTGTTCCGCATCACTGATCGCCTGATCCGCAGTCGAGTCATCCAGACGCCGCAATACATCGCTAAACTGGCCAATCACATCCGCACTGCCGATCATCGCCAGCTTGTGGTTCAGCACCCGCAATTCTGCCACCCCTTCTGGATCCAGCCGCCCCTTTTCGACGATTTCCCCGATATGCTCGATCAATGCCATATAGGTTGTGCTTTTCTGGTCCAACAGCAGCACTTGCCCTTCTTTGCGCAGCTCCAGTTCCGTTTGCTGGTTCAACAACAGGGCCGTGATGAGGATGGTGGCGATTGCCCCCAGAAACACCAACAACAATTCCTGACTGAAAGGAAAACTGTCACTGACTCCGTAAAGCAGGCGAAAGGCAAAATACCCGGCCACCATTGCAACGATATACAGGAGCAGAATAACCTGTCTGTTTTCAATCATCTTTTTCATGGGACCCCCCGAGGCAATAATAAACAAATATACAACTGGGCAGAATTGCCCGCCAACATCAAGGCTACTCGTCTTCCGATTTGGGCCGCAAGGCTTCGGGATTGCGCAGCCAGACATCGCGTTGGGCAAAGGGTATTTCGATCCCCTCTTCGGTGAACCGGCGGGCAATTTCATGGTTGATGTCGGATTTTACGCTTAGCTTCCAGTTTATGTCGCGCAGGATGGCGCGGATCTCGAAATCCAGTGAATCCGCGCCGAACCCCTGAAAGATGATCGAGGGCTTGGGGTTGGCCAGCACCATCGGATGCGCCTCGGCGATATCGCGCAGCAGGCCTTCGACCATTTTGGTATCGGTGCCATAGGCCACCCCGACCGGCACGATCAACCGCCCGACCGAATTGCCGCGGGTCCAGTTGGTCACCACCCCCGACACAAGGTCCGAGTTGGGCACGATCACATCGGTGCGGTCAAAGGTTTCGATCCGGGTCGAGCGCACGGATATATCACGCACATAGCCCATCTGGCCGCCGACCTCGATCCAGTCGCCCTCAGAAATGGGGCGTTCAATCAGCAGGATGATGCCGGACACAAAGTTCGACACGATATTTTGCAAGCCAAAACCGATACCGACCGACAGCGCACCGGCGACAATGGCCAGTGACGACAGGTCAATCCCCGCCGCCGTGATCGCCACCACCGCCGACAGGAATATCCCGATATAGCCAACGCCTGATACAATCGCATTGCGCCCGCCCACGTCCAGTTTGGTTTTCGGCAGAACCGTGGTGCGCAGGGTGCCCTGTATCAGGCGGGTGACCATGTAACCGATCACGAAAATGATGGCGAAGGTCAGGAAATCGGATGGCGAAATCCGTGTGCCGCCAAAACTGAACCCTTCCTGAAACCGCGCCCACATCTCGGTCAGGTCCGTGACCCTTGCCCCCCAGATCAGGGCAAACAGCGGGGTCGAGGCCAGCACAAGGATGAAGCCCAAAAGAACAGGGATCAGCGCCTCGCGGGCACGTTCCTCGCTGCCGATGATCAACCCGTATACTTCAAGGATCATGCGTTGCAGGATCAGCAGGAACGCGAGCAGTCCAAGCGACATCGCGGTCGGGAATATGATTGATTGTCCGGCCTCGAAATAGCCGATGGCAGCCAGTAGCGGGCCGATAATCGCCAGCGCCAGAACGATCCGGCTGAGATAATAGATGATGCGGTTTTTGTAGCTGCGTTCCTCGCCTTCGACCTTTTCGTTCAGCACATGCAGGCGCAACAGTTTCGATATACGCAGCAGCGCATATCCGGCAATGACCAGCAGCGGAAAGATGACTATGATTTGGGCTTCGACGCTCCAGTTGTCGAAACTGGCGATGGATTTAACCATCGCTTGCAGACCCAGCAAGACACCCAGAGTTGCGCTATAGAAACGGCCTCTGCGTCGTTGTGTTGTGGACAGGTTCAAAGGCGGGGTGATATGTTCGCTTTTGGGGAAAATCCGTCCGCCCAGCCAGCGGGCCAACAGGAAAAAGACACCCAGCGCCACGAATGCGGACAAAGCAATATCGCCGCGCACACCGACCATCTGGGTGGCATACAGGGCCTCGACCAGCGCCAGCAGGCCGATCAGCGGCAGGATCACCTGTGCAATCGACAGGAAAAATGCCATGCTCCAGCGGGCCGGTGTGCGATCCTTTGTCTGCATCGAAAAGGTCAGCTTTTCCATCCAGTAGCGGCCGCGCCCCAGCAACAACAACGCCACCATAAGCAGAAACACGACCTGCGGCAGATTTGCCTTGAACTGGACCTGTTGCGCGGGGCTGGACCAGGCATCTGTCAGCTCTTTTCGGATGGCCTTGAACGAGGATTGCAGTGCCGCAATACCTTTGCTCCAATACACCGGATTAAGGGGGGATACTCCAAGTTCCAGCAACGCATCGGCCTGACGGGCGCGGATGATCTGGTCGATCCCGCGGATCAGCCCGTCGGCCCGACTATAGGCCACCTCGGCCGATTTGACGGGGGCCTGCAACTGGGCCAGACGCTGTTCCAGATCTTTGCGCTGGTTTGCAATTTCCGGCGTTTCCTCGCCACTTTCCGGTTTTGGGCCAAGGGCCGTTATCTGCGCCTGTAATGTATCAATCGCGCTTTTGTTTGTGGTTTGCGCTGCCAGAAACTTGTCCCGCCATTCAACAAGCTGGCCGCGCAATTCCTCAAGCGCCGCGGTCGATGCGCGCCCCGCATCAATCGCCTCTTCGGCACGTTTCGCCGTCTGTTCCCAGGCCGACAGGGTGTTCGTTATGGTTTTCTGATAGCTTCCGGAACCGGAACGCCCGCTATTGTCCCCCTGCCCCGCATCCTCGGCCAGGCCCTGAAAACCGGCAAGCACCAGCGCAACAACCGCAATTATCCGAAACATATACCGCATCAGTCTTGAAACACCTTTGGTAAATCGCGGGGCGTGCGGTCCAGCCATTCAGGCACCGGCAAATCCTTTTCGCGTAAAAATTCGGGGTTGAACAGTTTGGATTGATAGCGCGTGCCGTAATCGCACAGCATGGTGACAATGGTATGCCCCGGCCCCATTTCCCGCGCCATGCGGATGGCGCCGGCAATGTTGATACCGCTGGAGCCGCCCAGCACCAGCCCTTCGTGTTGCACCAGATCAAAGATGATCGGCAAGGCCTCGGTATCGGGGATGCGATAGGCCATGTCGACCGTCAGCCCCTCAAGGTTTTTGGTGATCCGGATCTGCCCGATCCCTTCGGCAATCGAGCCGCCTTCGCTGGCCAACTCGCCCGTGGTGTAATAACTGAACAGCGCCGCACCCTCGGGATCGGCCAGACCGATTTTCACGTCTTTGGAGCGTTCACGCAGCCCCTCGGCCACACCCGCCAAGGTTCCGCCAGAGCCGACAGCGCAGATAAACCCGTCCACCTTGCCATCTGTCTGCTGCCAGATTTCCGGCGCGGTGGTTTCCACATGGGATTGCCGGTTGGCCACATTATCGAACTGGTCAGCCCAGATCGCGCCATTGGGCTCGGATTGTGCCAGCTTTTCCGCCAAACGACCGGAATAGCGCACAAAATTATTCGGGTTGCGGTAGGGGGCGGCGGGCACGGGCACCAGTTCGGCCCCCGCCAGACGCAGCATATCCATCTTTTCGCGGCTTTGGGTTTCGGGGATCACGATCACGGTTTTGAACCCCATCGAGGCCCCGACCAGCGCCAGCCCGATGCCGGTATTGCCCGCCGTGCCCTCGACAATCGTGCCGCCGGGCAACAGATCGCCGCGCGCAATGGCGTCCTTGATGATATAAAGCGCCGCACGGTCCTTGACCGACTGGCCGGGGTTCATGAATTCGGCCTTGCCCAGAATTTCACAGCCCGTGGCCTCGCTCGCCGCATTCAGGCGGATCAACGGGGTGTTGCCGATGGATTGTTCCAGATTTTCGCAAATGTCCAAAGCCTGTGCCTTTTTGTGACCTATACTATGTCTATGCAGCCGGCGGGGGGTATTCAAGCGCCACTGCGCAGCCGGTCACGGTTTCTTGCAAGCCAGTTGGCGGCAAATACCAACGGCAGGATGTTGGCCTCGCCGGAATCCACGAATTGCATCAATTCGTCAAAGCTTAAGATATGGCTGTGGATGTCCTCGTTTTCCTCAACCTCGCCCCTGTTGGTGCCACCCTGCCCCGACAAATCGCAAATGCCCAGATAGATGTGGTAATACTCGCTGGATGCGCCCGGGGACGGATAGGTTTGGGCAATCGGGATCAACTCGCTTAACGTCAGCCCTGCCTCTTCAACCGTTTCGCGACGTGCGGCTTGCTCGGGAGTTTCCCCCAAATCAATGTGCCCAGCGACAGGTTCCAGCACCCACGGGTATCGCGCGCCGCGGGCATAGGGGCCAAGGCGGAATTGTTCCACCAACAAAACCCGATCCAGAACAGGGTCATAGGGCAACACGATGGCTACATCGAATCCGATAAAGCTGGCCCGATCCAGAACATCGCTCATCTGGCCATCGAACTGGCGGAAGCGGATGTCGTATTCCCGCATCGCATAGAAATTACTATAGGCCATGCGGCTGTCCTTGACCAAAACATCGTCACGGCTGCGCGGGGACCAAGCGATAGGTTTGAGCGTATCTGCCTGCCCGCGCAGATATGACGCGGCGCGGCGGCGGATCGCGGGAAAACGGCGGGCCAGTTCGTCCGCAGTGATCTGGCCGAAATATTCCATCGCCTCTTTGGCCGCCAGAACTGTCAGATCACCCCATTCGGCCTGCCAATCGTTCAAATTCCATTCAGCACCATAGGTATGTGGCTGTGATGGAAAATAGGTTTGCGCCATTTCCGGACCGTTCTTTGTTTCCACCTGTAGCGGGCGTAGATTGTTATCAAACCCGCCCATATAAAAATCCAGCCGTGCTATCTCTTCTGCATTCAGACCAGACAGCAAAAGCCCTTTTACACTGGTGCCGGTTTGGGGTTCAATAATTTGAAACGCGGACTCTTTGCCCCGGTAGACGGCATAATCCGTCAGGGTTGCATCCACCGCCAGTCCGGATTTCAACCTATGCCCAACCACCGTTTCCAGCAAAGGAACAAACGCCAATGGTCCGTAAAGAAACAGGTTTTCCATCCCTTAAGGCCAGCGTTTAGCAACCGCGCCACAAAACAATCCGCCAATAGCGCCAAAAATGAATATAGCAATAATCACAGCAGGAGCCGCGATCATCACCCCGTATTCCATCATGATCTGGAAGATATTGACCACGGCCTCGACCGGCCCGTCATAGCGCATCCGCATGGATTGTTTGATCATTTCCGCCAGCGCATAGAAAAACAGCCCCCAGACAACAATCGCAACTGCTGTGGTAATCCCCGCGCCCATTGGGCCGCTGGGGCTTCTGGCCACTGCCGGCTTCATCATGGTCCAGCCCAGAATGGCCCCCAGAATGGCATTATAGATTGAAAACCAACCCGGATTTTTACCTTCGGGCATCAAGGGGATTATCATTTCCGAAACCACCCAACCCATTGCCGCAAAGACAACAAATCCGGCCAAACGTATTGCTGAGGGCATATCTCGCTACTCCGTAAAACTATTGGGCGGATAATCCCCGTCCTAAAGCGTCTGGTCAAGCGCTGTGATCAGCTTGTCGATTTCCGCTTTGGATGTGTAATGCACAAAGCTCAATCGCAAAACACCCTTTTCGGGGTCAATCCCTTGCGCCTGCAAGGCCCTGACGGCGTAAAAATCACCGCCGCCTGCCATAATTCCCAGCGGCGCCAGTGCGGCGGCAACGGCTTCGGCATTACCCTCCAGTTCAACGGCAATCGTTGGCGCGCGCCCCTTGGCCTGCGTTGGTCCCAACAGGCGGGCGGAATTCTTTTGCCCCAGATAATCCAGCAGCGGCTGCATCAATTCGGTTTCCGCACCGCGCATCAGCCCGTGCACCGCTTTGGCCCGTCCGGCCGCATTCGCCGCCCCGTCAAAGTGATGCGCATAAAGCTGGTCGACATAATCGGCCATGCCAGCACAGGCGGCGACCTGCGCATGATCTGGCCCCGCAGGGGTAAAGCGTTTATAAAGGCAAGGCGCGTTGAAATAATGCCCCTGATTGGGCAGCTCCATTCCCAAGGCGCGGCGGATCACCATGATGCCCTGATGCGGCCCATAGGTTTTATAGGCCGAAAACAGATAGATATCTGCGCCTATTTCATCAACATTAACAAAGCCATGCGGGGCATAGCTAACCCCATCTACACAGGAATAGGCGCCGTTTTCCCGCACCATTTTGCAGATCGCGACCACATCATTGATTTCCCCCACCACGTTCGAGCAATGCGGAAAACACACCAGCTTGACCTTGCCATCCAGCAGCTTTTCCAGATCCGCCGTGTCCAGATGGCCGGTTTCAGGGTCCATCTGCCATTCGCGCAGCTCGAACCCCTCTTCGGCCAATCGCCGCCACGGGCCGGTGTTGGCCTCGTGATCCTGATTGGTGACGATGATCGCATCACCCGGCGTCAGATACTGCCGGAACGCCTGTGCCAAAACATAGGTGTTCTGCGTGGTCGAAGGGCCAAAGGATAATTCATCCGTATCCACCCCCATCATTGCCGCCAGTCGCTGCCGCGCCTCGTCCATTTCCGCCCCGCCCAGACGCGATGCCTCGTAGGGGGCATAGGGTTGCACCTTGCGGCTGTGGTAGAACCGGAACAGACGGTCCAGCACCGGCTTGCAAGTATAGCTACCGCCGGCATTTTCGAAAAACGCCTGCCCCTGCAATGACGGCTCCTTGAACGCAGGGAATTGGTCCCGCACAAAATCGGTGTCTAGCGGCTTTTGCATTTCATATCCTCAAGCGTGTCAGAATTTCCCCGACCTTGGGGGGAATTCCCGATCTTGTAAATGCAAAATCAAACCCTTGGCCTATTTCCCGCAACACAGGTCAACCACAGTGCGCGCCGCCGGATACATTTCTTCGGCAGCACACCCCGTGCGTGCCCGCACCATCAGCCCGCGTGCGGTGGCGGCCAGCATCATCGCCAGATCACCTGCATTCGGACTGGCAGGGATCTGGCCCTTGTCCTGTGCCCGTTGCAGGCGGGTTTTCAGGGTGTTTTCCACCATGCCGAACCGCCCTGCCAGCATATCGCGCATGTTCTTGTTGCTGCCTGCCGCATCGGCCAGCGCCACGGCAATCAGACAGCCCAGCGTTTCGGGGTCTTTGGTGGCAAAATCAATCAGCCCGGTGAAAAACCCGTTCAGATCGGTGTGCAGATCACCGCTGCTGTCCAGTTTCTCCATCACCGAGGCAAAGCTGACCTCGCCGTAATGGGCAACCGCCGCCTTGAACAGTCCCTCTTTGTCGCCGAACAACTGATAGAGCGTGGCGCGCGGCACATGCATCGCATCGCTTAACATCCCGATCGAGGCCCCGGCATAGCCATGCGTCCAGAAAACCCGCATCGCAGCGTCCAGCGCGGCGGGTTTGTTAAAACCGCGCGGCCGACCGCGTGGGCGGCTTTGGGGGATATGATCACTTATATTTGAACTCATCGTTCTATTATTAACTGGCTATGGGGCGTCGCGCAATATATGTAACGATCATTCTATTATTAAAAAAGGACACTGCATGACACGCCAACCCCTGCTCGACATAACCCCTGTGACCCCCGAAACTGCCACTGCTTCTGTTGCGGCAATTCTAAAAAGTACCCAGTCAAAACTGGGGTTTATACCGAATATGTATGGCTATATGGGGGCGCTGCCCGGGGTGCTCGAGGGCTATATGGCCGCCTATGCCAGCTTTCGCAACGACGCCGGCTTCACCCCGCCTGAACAAGAAACCGTGTTCCTGAGTGTAAGTGCCGTGAACGGTTGCACCTATTGCACGGCGGCCCATTCGATGATTGCCGACAAATTGTCCAAACTCCCCGCCGCTGATCTGGCGGCGTTGCGCGAAGGCACCCCCCTGCCCGATGCCAAACTGAACGCGCTGGCCACATTCACCCGCAGCATGGTCGAAAAGCGCGGCATGCCGGACAAACCCGAAGTGGATACGTTCCTTGCCGCAGGGTTCACATCGCAGCATGTGCTGGGGATCGTGCAGGCGATTGCCTGCAAGACTTATTCGAATTTCGTGAACCACCTGGCGGCAACCGAGGTGGACGCGGCGTTTGCGGGTTACAAGGTTGCGGAATAAACTATACTGGCAAGGGGGATCAGAACCACTTGCCGCACCCCCCCGATATAGATGGATATGCCGATGACCCCCGATGCAAACAAAGCCAATGCCCAAGCCTTTTATGACCTAATGTTCAACAAGTGCCAGCCCCGCCAGGCGATCGAGAAATATGCAGGCGACGTGTATATCCAGCATAACCCCCATGTTGCCGACGGCAAAGACGCCTTCATCACCTATTTCGAGCAGATGGCGCAGGAGTATCCGGGCAAGAGCGTGCATTTCAAACGGGCGATTGCAGAAGGGAATTATGTCGTTCTGCATTGCCATCAGATTTGGCCAAACAGCGATGATTACGCGGGCATCGACATTTTCAGATTTGATGATGCGGGTAAAATCGTCGAGCACTGGGATGTGCTGCAAATCGTGCCGGATACGTCGAAAAACGATAACGGGCTTTTCTAGGATATAGCCAAAGCCCTATTCAAAAGGCTGGTTCCCCCATTGCGTGGTTGCAACGGGGAAACCCTTTTCAGTTCATTCAGGCGTTCACATCCACCACAACGCGCCCCTTGACCTGCCCCTTCAGGATGTCACGGCCCAGTTGCGGCAGATCGCTCAGCGTCGCAGGTTGGATCATCGCTTCCAGCTTGTCCATCGGCAGATCCTGCGCGATCCGTTGCCATGCTTTGACGCGGTTATCAAATGGTTGCATCACGCTATCAATGCCCAGCAGGTTCACCCCGCGCAGCAGGAACGGAATGACGGTGGCGTTCAACTGCGCCCCGCCGGCCAGCCCCACAGCGGCAACCGAAGCCCCGTATTTCATCTGCCCCAGCACCCGCGCCAGCATGTCGCCGCCAACCGCATCGACACAGCCTGTCCACGTTTCGGCCTCGAGCGGGTGTTTGGTGGTCTCGTTGATGTCCTCGCGCGGCACGATTTGGGTGGCGCCAAGGGATTTCAGGTAATCGGCCGCCTCGGGACGGCCTGTTACCGCTGCAACCTCGTGACCAAGATTTGCCAGAATGGCGGTGGCAACCGAGCCGACCCCCCCCGCAGCCCCTGTCACCAGCACCGGACCGTGACCGGGTTTCAGCCCGTGATCCTGCAGCGCCATCACCGCCAGCATCGCGGTGAACCCCGCCGTGCCCACGGCCATGGCCTGGCGTGTGGTCAGCCCCTCGGGCAGTGGCACAAGCCAGTCGGCCCGCACCCGTGCCTTTTGCGCATAGCCGCCCCAATGGGCCTCGCCCACGCGCCAGCCGGTCAGCACCACTTTGTCGCCCGGTTTGTAGCGGTCGTCCGACGAGGTTTCCACGGTGCCGGCAAAATCAATCCCCGGGATATGCGGATAGTTGCGCACCAAACCGCCACCGGGCCCGATGCATAGCCCGTCCTTATAGTTCACGGTGGAATATTCCACCGCTACGGTGACATCGGATTCGGGCAGTTGGTCTTCGGAAATCTGCTGCACGGATGCGCTGGTTTTGCCTTCGTCGTTCTTTTCGACGATCAATGCGTTGAATGTCATGTCGGTTTCCTTTTTCTATGCCTGATATTCGTCTGGGATTAACGGCAAATCTGTATCGTCCGGTTTGGCACCGGCGGCGGTTAGCATGGCGTGAACCTGCCCGCGATGGTGGGTCTGGTGGTTGAATATATGCGCCACACAAACCGTTTTTGGCTTGGTGAAATCCCGCTGCAAGACAGCGGAATGCCACGAGAAATCGCCCTCAAGGTCTGATTGAGAAATACGCGCGCCCCAGTCAATGAAACGCGCATCCGCCGCCATGCGGGATTGCTTTAGTTCCTCCCAATCGGCAATGACGATACCCGCTTTATCGGTGGGTGGCTCCCACCCGTCAAAGCGGCTCATCCATAGGGTATCGCCCCACAGGATATGGGCCAATGTATCGTGAATCGAGCCGAAAAACGCACCCCGATCCATGCGCCGCGCGCTATCATCCAATGTATCAGCCGCGCCATAAAGGCTGTGGTTTTGCCATTGGCTATAGCGCGCCATCATTTGCACATATGCGGGCTTTATCATTCCCCATACCCCTTGGGCACCGCAATATCCGGCAAGCCTTTGGCCCGTTTTTGCAAGGCGCGCCCGATCACCACGCGGCTGATTTCGGTGGTGCCGTCAACGATCCGCAACATCTGCGCCAGACGGCTCAGACGGTCCAACCCGTATTCCTTCAACAGGCCCGAGCCACCCAGCACCTGCGTGCAGGTGTTGGCGGCATCCACCGCCGCATCCGGTACAAAGCGTTTGGCGTGCGCGGCCATCAGCGGGCCACGGTCGGTTCCCAATGCATTGGCGGCCTCGCGATACAGCAGGCGGGATACTTCCAGATTGGTGGCGATGTCGCCCAGCATCCACTGGATTCCGTCCAGATCAAGGTTCTTGCCACCAAACATCTTGCGGTTCTTGGCATAGGCCAGTGCAGTGTCCAGCGCGGTTTCCATCAGCCCACAACAGCCCGACGCAATCGAAACCCGCGCGATATCAATTGCCATCAGCGAGCCTTGCAACCCCTGTCCGATCGGCAGGATGATGTTGTCCTCGGACACCACCACATCCTTGAAATACATTTCCGACAGCGGCAGGAATTCATAGGATGGTGTGTCGTAACGCGGTCCAAAGCTGACTCCCTCGGCGTCTTTCGGGATGGCGATCATCGCCATGTCCTTGTGGCCCGGCTCGTCGCTGGTTTTGACCACGGTCAGATAGACATCCGCCTCGTCCGCCAGCGAAACCCATGCTTTGGATCCGTTGATCGTCCATGTGCCATCGCCGTTAATTTTGGCGCGGGTGTACATGGTCATCGCGTCCGATCCCGATTGCGGCTCGGTCAGGGCAAAATTGGCCAGTTTGCGACCCGATGTTAGGTCTTTGGCCCACTTTTCCTTGAACGCCTCGGTGCCGAACCCGCAGGTCGCATAGGTGCAGATATTGTGCATCGACAAGGCAAAGGCATAGGCGCCATCACCCTTGCCCAGTTCCTCGTAAACGCGGATACCCTCGCCCAGCGGCAGTCCCTGCCCGCCCCATTCCTCGGGTGCATAAAGACCGGTCAGACCGGCAGCACCTGCCATGGCCGAGGCCGCACGGGGCCAGACGCCCTTTTCGTTCCAGCCGTCCACATTGGGTTTGATCACATCCTCGCAATGCGCTTTGGCCGCTTCCAGTATCCTGTCTATTTTCGTGCCCATCGGCATCCTCCCTGGCGAGTCATTAAATGTCTTACATTTGGACAGACCTTGCCACAGCTTCAAATGTCTGACAAATGAATTCTATGAAAACCGAACTGGAAAATTCCCGCGAACTGTCGGTGCAGATTGCCGAGGCGATCCGTGACGCGATTGTATCCGGCACCCTGATTGTGGATGAGCGCCTGCCCAGCGAGGCCGAGCTGAGCGAGAAATTCAACGTTTCCCGCCCCACTGTGCGCGAGGCGTTAAAAAGGCTGGCGGCGCAAAACCTGATCCGTACCCAGCGCGGGGCGACCGGCGGGGCCTTTGTGAACCGGCTGCGGTTCGAGGATGCCTATGGGCAGCAGATCACCACCTCGACCCTGCTCTTGTCAATGAACGAGGTAGATTTCGAAACCGCCTGCGAGGCACGGTTCACGCTGGAAAGGGCCTGCGCGCCGCTGTCGGCCGAACGGCGCACGGGCGATCATCTGGCCACCATGCGGGCGGAAATCCACCGGCAGGGGCAACCGGGCCTTTCGGACGAAGGGTTCTGCGCCAGTGATGTCGCCTTTCATCGGGCTTTGGTGGACGGGGCGGGCAATCCGGTGCTGTCCTACCAGTTGGCCGGTGCGATCGAGGCAATCGAACCCCTGATGAACATGATCACCTTTTCGGCCCGGTCGCGCGAACAGATCGTGGCGCTGCACACCCGGATTGCCGATGCGATCGAGGCCGGTGAAGGGGGGAATGCGGACATGGCCCTGCAAGAACTGGCAGCCTATACCATGCATCTTGCCCGGGATGTCATGGCGCGCAAGAACAGCTGAAAACACTATTTCCGGCGGCCCTGCTGTTCCCCATGGTTTGCCGATAATGGATATTGCAAGCGGAGGGTGATCTTGGCACTATCCCCGAATTCACCCCCCTGAACCGGGGCACTTGTAAGGGGCAAGACCATTTTCAGATCATTATTTCTAACAGCCATTCTGGCGGCTCAGGTAAATACCGCGTTTGCCGCAGATGATGACCTTTTGTATCCCCTGCGGCAAAACTGGGACAGCAGTAGTGGAAAGGTCAATATTTCCGCCTACTTGTTCAACGATCTTAATGAAAACGGCCAGTACGATATCGGCGACAGGGCGATGGCCGATATCGTGGTCAGCCTGTCCAGGAATGGCATGCCCATATCGGTGGCCAGAACCAACCTGAATGGATTTGCCAATTTCCGCGCGTCCACCACACATGAGGATTCTCCGCTCTCGCAAGCTGGCGAATATGAATTCACGGCCTATCTGCCGCGCGGCTGGCGCAACACAACCGACAACCAAACCCAGCAGGCAACGCTGATCGAGATACCGGGGTCACCCGCCGGTGTTGGTTTGCAGGAAATGTTGACCCCCATCGGCATGGCCCGCAACAAATTCCTGCGCGGCACCTATCGCGGTGACAAGGACGGCCATATCCTGTTGCAACAGGATGGCAAAACTTTGGAAACCATCAATCTGACGCCCGGCGAGCAGTTCATCTGGCGCATCCAGCGCGGCAATTACGAGCTGATCACCAACGGGCAATCGCGCCCTGTCGTGGTTGGGGATTATCCGGTTGATGTCGGGTTGATCGGGGTTGAACATTCACAGGGCGACCGCGCATACACCATTGATTTCGAAGGACAGGCCCCCACTGGTTTGAAAAAGGCCCCCAACGGCTATGGCGGATTGAACTGGTTCAACCTGAATATCATGCGCGCGAATATGGGTAATGGAAACATTGGCTATGCCAATGGCACCACCAGCGGCAACCATATCCTGTACACCAGTTCCGGCCACCCGGCCCGGATTTATGCCTATACCCCGTTTTCCCTGCTGTCGGTCAACCTGACCGCCGCCTGGCCAAAAAGCGAAGGCGAAGAGGTTATCCTGTCCTTTTACAGGGGCGATCAGTTGATCCAGACCGATGCTGTGGGCCTGTCGGCCTATAGTCCTGTCAACTATCAACCCATGATCCCCGACATAACCCGCATTGAAATCAGCACCCGGCATTACTGGCAAATGCTGATGGATGATCTGACCGTTTCCACAACCCCCTGACTGTAGAGCGTTGGTGGATGACGCGGGCAATAGTGGTTAACCGGCTGTTTACTATACTGCGCCAAAATGGTGGTATGACGTATTATTCCTCACCTTTGACACCCGAATTGTGGCTGCAGGATATGTTTGCCTCGAAAGCCGTGCAACGAGGCGAGGTGATCCGCCGCAAGGCCCGCGATATTGAACGCTTTGTCGGGATGGACCTGTTTCGGACCGAACTCCAACGGCGTGGATTTCGCGCAGTTGAAAACGCGGGGCAGATCATTGTGTTTTGCAATCAGGAAGCAGTACGCCCTATCGTGTAGCACCTGTTTTCTTTGAAAGAAAACAGAACGAAATCTTTCAAAGATTTCGGGTCAGCAACCTCTGGTGCTGTTTTTCGCCGAAATCCACACGGGCCTTCTTTTCCCTTGACGTTGGGTCAATTTGTCGCAGACTGATGGCTTGTCCGCGGGCAGTTATTTCGCCGCGATCTGTGAGTATTTTACCAAAAAACCTCAATAAAACAAGGAAACGCGCCATGAATTTACGACCTGATCCAACTTTCCATGCCTCGGCGAAACTGGCAATGGAAGCCCCCGTTGAAACACTGGCCTATACACTTTTGCTTAGCCCGGACGCATCGCAACCAGATGCGCTGGCGATCATAGATGTTGACCCGAAATCAAAGGACTACGGCCAGATCGTGCATACGGTTGTCATGCCCAACAAGGGCGATGAATTCCACCATTTCGGCTGGAATGCCTGCTCGTCTGCCCTGTCCCCGCTGACCGGTCACGCCTTTCTGGAGCGGCGTTACCTGATCATTCCGGGCATCCGGTCCTCGCGGATTTATATCATTGATGTGAAGGGCGGGCCGAAAGAGGCCAAAATCCACAAGATCATCGAACCCGAGGAACTGTTTGCCAAAACTGGCTATTCCCGCCCCCACACCATCCATTGCGGACCCGAAGGCATTTATGTTTCCACCCTTGGTGGTGGAGGCAAGGACGGCACCGACGGACCACCCGGCATCTTTATCATGGATTGCGAAACCTTCGACATTATCGGGCGCTATGAAATGGACCGTGGCGCGCAGGACAAGCATTACGATTTCTGGTGGAACCTGCCGCGTGACTATATGGTATCCAGCGAATGGGGCCTGCCGCCACAGTTTGAAAACGGTATCGTCGCCGAGGATTTGATGGGCGGCAAATACGGCCATAAAATCCATTTCTGGGACCTGCGCGGGCGCAAGAACATGCAAACCCTTGATCTGGGTGAAAACCACCAGATGGCGCTGGAGATCCGCCCGGCCCATGATCCGGTCAAGGAATACGGCTTTTTGGGGGTGGTGATCGACAACACCAACCTTGAGGGCTCGATCTGGACGTGGTGGCGCGAGGACGGTGAATTCCACATCAAGAAAACCGCCACCATCCCGCCAGAACCGGCCGATGCCGACGATCTGCCGGAATTGCTAAAGGGCTTTGGCGCGGTGCCGCCGCTGGTGACGGATATTGATCTGTCGCTGGATGACCGCTTCCTTTATGTCGCCTGCTGGGGCACCGGCGAAATGCGTCAGTATGATGTATCTGACCCGATGGAACCAAAACTGGTGGGATCGGTGCATATCGGCGGCATTGTCCGCAAGACGGACCATCCCAGCGGCAATGCCTACAAGGGCGGGCCGCAAATGGTCGAGGTCAGCCGTGATGGCAAGCGGGTTTACTGGACCAATTCGCTCTATTCCACATGGGATGACCAGTTCTATCCCGATGGCGTGCCCGCCGCGATGGTCAAGGCGGACGCAGGCAAGGACGGCGGGCTGACACTGGACAAAAAATTCTGGACCAAATTCCCTGATGGCTACCGCGCGCACCAGATCCGGCTCGAGGGCGGAGATTGCTCGACCGACAGTTTTTGCTACCCTTCGGCATAAGGTTTGGTTGATCTGTTCAGCGGCACGGCCGGCCTGTGGCTGGCCGTGGTCGCCAGTGGAATATATCACGGTGTGAACCCCGGCATGGGGTGGCCATTGGCCGTTTCTTCTGCCCTGATGGAAGGGCAACGCGGCGCCTTGTTTCGTGCATTGGCCGCGCTTGCTGCGGGGCATTTTGCAGCGATGATCGGCATCTTGCTGCCCTTTGCCCTGATGACCATGCTGGTGCAATGGCAGGTGGAAATCCGTGTCATTGCCGCATTGGTGGTCATTGCGCTTGGCCTCTATCTGCTGATCAACCGGCGTCACCCGCGATTCCTGGCCCGTATTCCCCCGTCACGTCTGGCGCTTTGGTCTTTTCTGGTGGCGCTGGCCCATGGCGCCGCCCTGATGCTGGTGCCGATCTATCTGGGGCTGTGCGGCACGGGTGATCAAACGGCCGGACATATCGCGGCAAACACTCTGATGACACGCGCGGCAGGCCTGTCATTGTTGGTGGCGCTGGTGCATACGGCCGCAATGATCCTGTCGGGCGGCATTGTCGCCTTTGCCGTTCACCGCTGGCTGGGGGTCCGGTTTCTCAGCAAAAGCTGGTTCAATCTGGGTGTGGTCTGGGCCAGTAGCCTGATCCTTGTCGGCGCGATCAGTCTGGGCGCGCTGTGGCTGTAACAGGCGCAATATTGCCAAGCACACTTTCACCCCTGCCCGCCCTGCGCTATAGCCCCCTTATGACACTGATTACCAAACATATCCTTGTGCTTTTCCTGTTTGCGTCCCTGCCCTTTTCGTCAACGGCCACGGGGCAGGAAACCGCAGCCCAATCACAAGTCACAACCCCATGGTCCACCGCCCTAATCCAGTCAGCCCGCGAACAGATTGGCGTGACGCTGATCTATGACGGCAGTTATCAAAGCCTTGAATTTCCGAACGGCGATGTCCCCCGCCAGCGTGGTGTCTGCACCGATGTGGTAATCCGCGCCTTGCGGGATGCGCACAGCTTTGACCTGCAAGCCAAGGTTAACGCCGATATGAAAGCGCATTTTTCGTCCTATCCGAAATTCTGGGGGTTGAGCCGTCCCGACAGCAACATCGACCACCGCCGCGTGCCCAACCTGATCACCTATTTCAAACGCCACCGCGCGGATGTCCCGATGACCGACGAGCCGCAAGATTACCTGCCCGGCGATATCGTCACCTGGATGCTGCGCCCCGGCACCCCGCATGTAGGCATTGTCAGCGATAAGGTTGATCCGCAATCCGGCAACCCGCTGATCATCCACAACATCGGCTGGGGCACGCGCGAAAACGACATCCTGTTTGCCTATGAGATGACCGGCCACTTTCGCCCCGAAAACGGCAATTATTAACCGCAGGCCCCTTTTCAACCGCTTGCCCGCCCCCTATATATGATCTGTTCCTTCGGGAACTATGGACATAAACGCGCTCGTAATAAGCGGATCGGACCCGGGGGCGGTACCCGGCGACTCCACCAAAACCTGCTCATTTGGCAGTCATGGGGTCGAAACAGGATCGACGAACGTCTAAAGGGGTTAGCTTTGTCTCGGTGAGTTACCACCGTTATCGGTACAATTTAAGCTAGTTGCAAATGACAACAAAGCTCCGATGGCTCTGGCTGCGTAAGCGGTTCGATCTATCGAAATCTTAAGTCCTTACGCTTAGCAGCCTAAGGCGGGGTTTGCAGGTACCTGGCAACAGAAACCTGCGCTTCACCCTATATTTATCAATAGCTTGGTAGCTTCACCACCTATTGCCAGCTTTTCTCTTGAACGCAACTTAGGCATGTAGAGTTAGTCATAACTTTCCTCATCATCAGGAAGATCAATCACTTCATGCACGTTTGTAACTGCGAAGACTGAAGGCTTACCATTAACAAGTCGAACATTCACATCTACTACAAACCCTTTTTTGTAGACATTATCCTCTGCCTCTCGAATTTCGTGCTTTAGCCTTTCCTCAGCTAATTCAGATGCATACATCAAAGCCAGCGGCCTAGTGCATACCTCTTCGATTAGCACACGTTCACCAGATCGCTTACCTAACCGAGCATCACCAACATCTGTTCTCGTGAAAACCATTAAAACGCGCTTGTATTCAGCATCTTCAGGCGCATCAATCTCTTTATATACTGCATCGATTGTATCTTTTGCTTTACGAGCATCTGGTGTTGAAAATTTGAATGCGGCCCTAACATTACGATTCCCGTCTTCAAACGTGACCGCCTCAAGGGTCGAAGATGCATTTGGATCCCTTGCGATAGCTTCCGTTGCATCAGTAAGTATTTTTAGTTCACTCTTACTAGGTGACCAGCCGCCCAGCTTTCCACTTGCAAGTGCGGAGATGCGTTCTCCCCAAGTCCTAACAAACTGCTCTACAATTAACACCTGATCCATCTGAGCAACAAAAGGGGCCGCAGCAACAATATATGGAACAAGATCAGCCTCAATCGAACCTTTCCTGATCTCTTTAACAAATATCCGAGCATCATTATTTGCGTCTGGTTGATTTGCCCGAACTTCACGGCGGTATTCTTCGGCAAGTGATGTGAACGCCCCAACAAAGGCGTCGATCTCAATCGGTTCTGTTGTATCAATACGCAGTGTTAGAATTATTTCTTTTTCTTCCATTCCTCAACTATAGGGAATAGCGCCCAACATTCAACCATCCCGTTCAACTAATGCCTAATCTTTACACCATAACTGGTTTAGCAAATATGTCCTTTTGTCATCCCCAAACACATCCCACAAGTTTCCCCGCTTCACACCCCCCTTCTGATCGGCAATACTCCTGCCAGCCAAAGCAGGAGCCAGCACCATGACCACCACCAGATTTGACCGCATCGCCCAAACGGCCCAACGCCATGTGGACAGCGGTGCCCTGAGCGGCATTGAGTGGAATATCCTGCGCGGCGGGCGGGAATGGGCGCGCGGGGCTTACGGGATGGCGGACGGGCTGAACAAGATCCCGATGCCGGACAAACCGGTCTATCGCATATTCTCGATGACCAAGCCGGTGGTGTCCGCCGTTGCCCTGATGCTGATGGAACAGGGCCGGTTGCACCTGTTCGACCCGCTGGCCGCCTATCTGCCGGAATTTGCGCAAATGCAGGTGCTGAACCCAGATGGCACCACCACCCCGGCCGCGCCAATCACCATTGAACAGCTGCTGACCCACCGCGCGGGATTTTCCTATGGCTTTATCCCCGATTGCCCCGTGGCAGAACTCTATCGCAAGGCCCCCTTGCGCAACGGCACAATCCCGCTTGCGGAATTCACCAACACCATCGCCATCCTGCCGCTGGCCTATCAGCCGGGCAGCAAATGGCTCTATAGTGTGGCCACCGATATTCTGGCCCGTGTGCTGGAAGTGATCCTGCAAAAGCCCCTGCCCGCCATTCTGGACGAATATGTGATTGATCCGCTGGGCCTGACGGATACCGGCTTTATGGTGCCCGCCGAAAAGCGTGACCGGATCATGCCGATGTTCGGAAAATTCAGTCTGGATGATGTGGTCGCGTTTGACGCCGCACCGCAAACCCTGATCCCGTCCGACATTTCCTATGAACATCCCGCCGACAATCCCGACTTCGCCCGCGGCGGTATGGGGCTGTTTTCAACGCTGGACGACTACACCGTGATCGCCCGTTTCCTGTCCAGTGGTCTGGCGCCTGACAACAGCCGCCTGCTGTCGCGCAAAACGGTTGAAATGATGTGGACCGACCGCCTGCCCGACAGTCAGAAACCGATGACGATCGGCCCGTTTTCCTTTGGCGGCTACGGCTGGGGACTGGCCGGCCGCGTGATGGCTGATATGGGCGCGGCGATGTATCCCAGCAGCCCGGGCGAATGTGGCTGGGCCGGTGCCGCCAGCACGTTTTTCTGGATTGATCCGGTCGAGGACATCATCGGCATCGTGATGACGCAATATCTGGGATCGAAAATCCCGATAGACGAAGAGTTCATGACCGCCGCCTATCAGGCTCTTGATTAAAGCAGCTACTTACCCAACCCGTCCAGCGCCTGCGTGAAATCATCGGCGATGTCGTCATAATCCTCAAGCCCGACGGATATGCGGATCAGCCCGTCGGTGAACCCGTGTTTGATCCGCTCTTCCGGCTCGTAGGTAGAATGGGTCATGCTGGCCGGATGCTGCACCAGCGTTTCCGCATCCCCCAAAGACACCGCACACGTCACCAGATCCAGCGCATCCATCAGGTCGCGGCCCGCGTCCATGCCGCCCTTTAGCTCCAGCGCGATCATACCGCCGAATTGCGACATCTGCCGTTTGGCCAATTCATGGAAGGGCGAAGACGCAAGCCCTGGATAGTACACCTGTTCCACCGCGTCATGGGCCTCCAGCAGTTCGGCCAGTTTCTGCGCCGTCTGGCAATGCCGGTCCATCCGCAAATGCAGGGTTTTGATACCGCGCAACACCAGAAAAGCATCCATCGAGGAAATCATCGCCCCGTTCATTTCCTTGATCCCGACAAAGCGCAACTGGTCAATCATATCCTGCGAGCCCACGGCCGCCCCTGCCAGCAAATCGCCATGCCCGCCCAGATATTTCGTGGCCGAATGCACCACCAGATCGGCGCCCAGTTCCAGCGGGCGTTGCAGATAGGGCGTGCAATAGGTGTTGTCGACAATGAACGTCGCCTCGTGCTTGCGGGTAATCTCGGCAATCGCCGCGATGTCCACCAGCCGCATGTTCGGGTTGGCCGGTGTTTCGCAATAGACCAGACGGGTTTTGTCGCTGATCGCCGCTTCCAGTTGGGCCGGATCGGACATGTCGATAAAACGGGTCTTGATGGCAAACCGCGTCATATGGTGCTGAAGCAGGCTGAAGGTGCAGCCATAAAGCGTCTTGTCGGCGATCACCTCGTCGCCGGCTTGCAGCAGGCTCCAGAAGGCCGCCGTGATGGCGCCCATGCCGGAACTGGTGAACAGGCCCGCCTCGCCGCCTTCCAGTTCGGCCAGCCGTTTTTCCAGAATGCTGACGGTCGGATTGCCAACGCGGTGATAGATATAGCCCGCCTCCTCGCCCGCGAAGCGATCGCCGCCCTGACGGGCGTTTTCAAAGGCATAGGTCGAGGTCATGAACAGCGGCGGGTTCAGCGCGCCGTGGTAATCCAGCGGGTTATAGGCAAAGTGGATGGCGCGGGTGGCAAAACCGGCGGGGCGGTTGCGTTTGCGGGAATCGCTCATGGGGTATCTCCTGTTTGATTGGGGACAGAATAGGCTTGGCTTGCCGATAAATTCATGCGCATATTGCGCATAGGTGGATTTGTTTGGCAGATTCCGCTACTAGAACAATGATATTGGCAGAACCCACCATGCAACTGGATGAATTCGATCTTCGTATCCTGTCGGCCCTGCAACAGGACGCCCGCCAGACCAATCAGGCGCTGGCCGACAAAGTGGGCCTGTCGCCCACCCCCTGCCTGCGCCGTGTGCGGCGGCTGGAACGTGACGGGGTGATCGCCGCTTATCGTTGCGAGGTGAACCGCAAGGCGCTGGGCCTTGGCCTGACCATTTTCGTCACCGTCAAGGTCGCCCGCCACCAAGACCGCGACGCCGAACATTTCGTGCAGACCGTCACCCGCTGGCCCGAGGTCGTGTCCTGCCATCTGGTGTCCGGCGACATGGATTTCCTGATGGAAGTGGTCGCGCCCGATATGGAAGCCTACGAGCGGTTCATCCTGAAACGGCTGCTGAAAATCGAGGGGGTCAAGGACCTGCGCTCGAATTTCGCCATGCGCACCTATAAAACCCGTGGCACCCTGCCGCTGCCCACGGGCCATTGACACACCCCGCGCCCTGTCCGATGCAGGGGGCATGACAACGCCCGCATCCCCCACACTGGCCGAAGCCACCCGTGTTTTCGCCCGCATCGGTCTGCTGTCCTTTGGCGGCCCCGCCGCGCAAATCGCGGTGATGCACCGCGAGCTGGTCGAGGAACGGCCGTGGCTGACCGAACAGCAATTCCTGAA
This sequence comes from Profundibacter amoris, assembly GCF_003544895.1. Lineage (GTDB taxonomy): Bacteria > Pseudomonadota > Alphaproteobacteria > Rhodobacterales > Rhodobacteraceae > Profundibacter > Profundibacter amoris. The sequence goes on along the minus strand of NZ_CP032125.1, from coordinate 1,353,823 downwards.
CGCGCTGTCGTTTTGCATGTTGCTGCCCGGCCCCGAGGCCACACAGATTGCCACCTATGCCGGCTGGCGGCTGCACGGGGTCAAGGGCGGGTTGATCGCGGGCCTGTTGTTCGTGGTGCCCGGTGCGCTGGTGATGCTGGGGCTGGCGATGGGATACGCCCTATACGGTAAAATCCCCTGGGTCGAGGCGATGTTTCTGGGCATCAAAGCCGCCGTTGTGGTGATCGTGATCGAGGCCCTGTTGCGGGTCGCCCGCAAGGCGCTAAAGGGCTGGGCGCATTGGATAATCGCCGCGCTGTCCTTTGTCGGCATCTTTTTCCTGACCCTGCCCTTTCCGCTGATTATCGCCACGGCTGCCCTGTTCGGATACCTGACCCAGCGCAGCGCCGAGGATCCACCGCCCCACCCGAAGGGCGCGAACCCGATGCGCACCATTGCGATCTGGATGACGCTCTGGTGGGCGCCGGTCGGGGTTCTGTGGGCCGCTGGCGCAACCTTTTTAACGCAAATCGGGGTGTTTTTCGCCAAACTGGCGGTGGTCACCTTTGGCGGAGCTTACGCCGTGCTGGCCTATATGACCCAGGCGGCGGTGTTTGATCATGGCTGGCTGACCACGCCGCAAATGATGGACGGGCTGGGGCTGGCGGAGACCACGCCGGGGCCGCTGATTCTGGTGACCGAATTCGTTGCCTTCATCGCCGGGTTCGGGGAACAGGGCATCGCAATGGGCGTGGCCGCCGCCCTGCTGGCGCTATGGGTCACTTTTGTGCCCTGCTATCTGTGGATTTTCACCGGCGCGCCCTACATCGAATGGATTGCCACCCGCCCCCGCCTGCGCGGCGCGTTGTCGGCCATCACCGCCGCCGTGGTTGGCGTGGTGTTAAACCTGTCGCTGTGGTTTGCGCTGCATGTGTTTTTTGGCACCGTCACCACCATCCGGCACGGCCCCGTCACCCTGTTCACGCCGGACCTGACCACGCTGGACTGGCGGGTTGTCGGGCTGGCGGTGCTGTCGGCTGTGATGATCCTGTGGCTGCATATGGATTTGCTAAAGGTGCTTTTCCTTGTCGCCCTTGGCGGGATCGCGCTGTCATTTATTTGACCGCTTGGCCCTTCCTTTCACGCCGGATATGTTTATGCTTGCAGGGTGATTTGCTAAGGGGGACACGCAAACATGACCGACACCATTGATTATGGGAACCTGATGCACCGCGCCATGCGCAGCCTTATCAAAGAGGTTCTGGGTGATATTGCCAAAACCGGCCTGCCCGGGCAGCACCATTTTTTCATAACCTTTGACACCATGCACCCCGATGTGGAGATCGCCGACTGGCTGTCGGACCGTTATCCGGGCGAAATGACCATTGTGATCCAGCACTGGTTCGACAATCTGGTGGTGGATGACAACGGTTTTGCCATCACCCTGAATTTCGGTGACAATCCCGAGCCGCTGTATATCCCCTACGATTCCATCGTTACCTTTGTGGATCCCTCGGTCGAATTCGGCCTGCGGTTTGACAGCCACGAAGAAGGCGAGGAAGACGCCGAAGTCGTGCCGCTGGAAAACACCGAAGATGCCCCCGAGGCACCAATGGAAGAGGCCGAAACCCCTGATGCGCCAGCCAAGGATGCCGAAGTCGTCAGTCTGGACAGTTTTCGCAAATAGCGCGCTTTGGTTCGCCAGCGGAATTAATCACAAAAGCCGCTTTGACCAGCGGTATGATTGCGGTAAGAGACAGGCAACCATTTGACTTAGGGAGCCATCCATGTCCGCCAGCAACAACACCCGCACCGAAACCGACAGCTTTGGCCCGCTCGAGGTTCCCGCCGACAAATACTGGGGCGCACAGACACAACGCTCGCTGATGAATTTCCCGATTGGCTGGGAACGCCAGCCGATTGCCATCGTCCGTGCGCTGGGTGTGATCAAAAAGGCCTGCGCGCAGGCCAATATGGAACTGGGCAAACTGGACAAGGAAAAAGGCAACGCCATTGTCGAGGCCGCCGGCGAAGTGATCCTTGGCAAACTGGACGACAATTTCCCGCTGGTGGTCTGGCAAACCGGCTCCGGCACCCAGTCGAACATGAATGCAAACGAGGTCATCGCCAACCGTGCGATTGAAATTCTGGAAGGCGAGATCGGCTCGAAATATCCCGTGCATCCCAATGACCATGTGAATATGGGGCAGTCGTCAAACGATACCTTCCCCACCGCGATGCACATCGCCACCGCCACCGCCACCCATGACATTCTGCTGCCCGGTCTGGCCACGCTGCATTTCGCACTGGACGCCAAGGTGCGCGAATTTGACGGCATCATCAAAATCGGCCGCACCCATACGATGGACGCCACCCCGCTGACACTGGCGCAGGAATTTTCCGGCTATTCGCATCAGGTGGCGATGGGGATCGAACGGGTGAAAGGGGCCTTGGCGCGCATTCATGAATTGGCACAGGGCGGAACGGCCGTTGGCACCGGCCTGAACACCACCAAAGGCTGGGCTGAACTGGTTGCCGCCAACATGGCGCGGATCACCGGCCTGCCCTTCGTCACGGCGCCTAACAAATTCGAGGCCCTTGCCGCCCATGACGCAATGGTGGAAATGTCGGGTGCGCTGAAAACCGTTGCCGCTTCGCTTTACAAAATCGCCAATGACATCCGGTTCCTCGGCTCCGGCCCGCGCTGTGGTCTGGGTGAATTGATCCTGCCGGAAAACGAACCCGGCTCCTCGATCATGCCCGGCAAGGTGAACCCGACCCAGGTCGAGGCCCTGACACAGGTCTGCATCCATGTGATGGGCAATGACGCCGCTGTCGGTTTTGCCGGCTCGCAAGGGCATTTTGAACTGAACGTCTATAAACCGATGATGGCTTATAATGTGCTGCAATCAATCCAGTTGCTGGGCGATGCCTCTGCAACATTCACCAAAAACTGCGTGGTCGGTATTCAGGCCAACAAAACCCGTATTGACCAGTTGTTACACGAAAGCCTGATGCTGGTTACTGCACTGGCCCCCGAAATCGGCTATGACAACGCCACCAAGGTTGCCAAAACCGCGCATAAGAACGGCACCACATTGAAAGAAGAAGCAATCAATCTGGGCTTTGTCGATGCCGAAACCTTTGACCGCATCGTGCGCCCCGAAACCATGATCGGGCCAAAAGACTGATGAATGAAATCGTAAACCTGAACCGCGCCCGCAAGGCCCGTGCGCGGGAAGAAAAGCGCGTGCAGGCCGATGCCAATGCGGTCAAATTCGGTCGCACCAAAGCCGAACGTATCGCGGAAGCGGCACGCAGCGAACAGGCCCGCCGGATTCTGGATCAGCACCATATGGACGAGGAATGAGCGAACGGCCGAAAAAACGTTCGCTTACCCTGAAAGGGCACCGCACCAGCGTGTCCCTTGAGGATGAATTCTGGAAGGCCTTTCGCGACATTGCCGCCGAGCGCGGCCAGCCGATCAATGTGCTTGCCGCTGAAATAGACAAAGCCCGCGGTCTGGACACGGGCCTGGCTTCGGCTATTAGGTTGTTTGTTCTGGAGTATTATCAGCAGGCTTTGAAGCGTCTGCGCTGAGGCGATTTATTCGGATTTAACCGGCCCGCGCAATTCGTCACCAAACAGATCCAGAAGTTCCTCACGGGATGTCGGCTGCGGCTTTGCATTTTTCAGATCTGTTTTATCACGCCCATTACGAAAGGAAGGGAAAGCAATGCGGATCACCGCACGCGGCGATGCATCTTCTTCTAAACCGTTAACAGAAGCCGGCGTATTGCGAGACATGGCAAACATACTCTTTCCTCAACTTGGGCACGAAATTTAATCACTCGTTAAAATATAGCCGTGCGAGACAGAAAAACCGAGGGGGAAATTTGCCTATATTCATGTCTATTTGGGCAGTTTTTCGCCGTGACGTAGCGTAACTTTCAGCCAAATCCCCTCTTTCGAGCGCACAGTCAGGTGCGCAATCGGCATGACAGCCGGCTTTTCGACCGATTCGAATCGCAATGCGCGCACCAACATTGCAAGGATCAACGGCCCTTCGATCATTGCAAAACCCGACCCCGGACATACCCGTGATCCGGCGGAAAACGGGATATAAGCCTCTCGCATGCTTGCTTTTCCGGCCTTCGTTTGCCACCTGTCCGGATCGAACTCATCCGGCCTGTCCCACAAGCGTTCATGCCGGTGCAGATGCCACGGACTGATAACGAATTGCGCGCCTTTGCGGATATCACGACCCCGAAATTGCACGGGGCAAGTATTTTCCCGAACCATCATCGGAACCGGCGGATACAAGCGCATCGTTTCGCGGAACACATCGCGGGTCAGCTTCAGTTTCGACACCGCTGAAAAATACGGCACCTCGGGATCAACCACTTCGGCGGCCTCGGCAGCAACACGATCCTGCATCTCTGGATTGGTGGCCAGAAGATACAGTGCCCAACCCAAAGCGGACGCGCTGGTTTCATGGCCGGCAAGGAAAAATATCGCCACCTGATCGACCATTTCATCCGGTGTAAAACACTTGCCGGTTTCAGGGTCCGGCGTGGTCATGATCTTGGTGGCCAGATCATCGGGCGCTGTGCCAGCCTTCATTTCCTCCATCCGCTGATAGGTCAGTTGCGCAATCAACCCGCGGATATTGCGCGCCGTTTCTTTGGTGCGTTTGTTGAAAAACCGCGGCATCCATTTTGGCATCGGCAGCAGTGCTGCGAAGTTCACTATCGGCTGGCTGCGCTGGTAATCCTTGAATTCGGAAAATACCCTGGCCGCGACCTGATTTTCGATCGGGATGGAAAACAGTGTGCGAAAGATCACATCCGCCGCCACATGGCTGGTCACCCCTTCCATTTCGACCGGTCCCTGCCCCGCCTTTTCCGACAATCGCGCCACCGCCGCCACCGCCGCATCCCAGATCGCCGGATAGATTTCGCGCAGGCGCCCGCCCTCGAATGCCGGATCAATAATCCGGCGCTGTGCCTTCCAGACCTCGCCATTGGTGACAAACACCGAATTGCCCAGCAGCGGCGCCAGCCCCTCTTTTATCCGGTCCGATTTGGGAAAATCATCGGGGCGCTCGCGCAGCACCGTGTTGATCAGCCCGGGCTGGTTGATCATGTAAGAGCGAAAGAACAGCGTGCGAAATTCAGCCATCCAGGCCCGATACAGACGCGCAGGCTGGGCCGATAAAATATCCTGACGAAACAGTTTGATATACTGGAGAAAGGAAACCTTGTTTGCACGCGAGGGGGGTTTGGGGGGTAATGTCATGGGGTCACTGATGTAAAAGGCGATGCCGGCACGTCAATGCGCGATTTTGACGGTTGCCGGTTCCGGTAACGGGAATGCAGGGTTTCCGGTCCTGCGGTGATTTTAAAGTAGTCATAGTCGCCGGGGCGATCAAAGGCACATAGATACTGGAAATGCAGCCTGAAATACCGCCACTTCAGGGCGGCCCGGCGGTTCGGGGACAGGGTTTGTGTAAATGCGGCCGAGATCACCAGCGGCCAGCGTTTGCCCTTTGGCGCAACACCGGTGACCGCCACCGGATCGCACAGGGAAAAGGCGCAGACATCGCCGGGGGCCGAGACATCGACCCAAGTCAGTTCATCCCGCATGGAAAGGTATTTCAGATCAGCGCGCAAGCGGTATGCCCTGGGCAGGAAGGACACCATCGGCATCACCTGCCCCAGCGTCAGAAACCCCAGTGCGGGGCCATTCCTGGGCACCCTGCCCGCGCGGATCAGATCGGCCAGCACAGACACACCGATATGCGCGCCGGATGAATGGCCGACCACCAGAACCTCGTCCAGATCGCTGTTTAGCGCGGCGGAGATTTCATCGGCAAATTCAGCCATCCGTGCCACAAGTTCTGGCGGGTCTTGCCCCTTCGAGCGGGCGGAATAGGCGTAATCATGCATCAGGTAATAGGCAAACAGCTTGTTGTCGATTTTGCGAAATCCGCGCAGGATCATGACGATCAGCGGTAGTGCGGCCGCCCATCCCAGCATCCGTGCAACCAATGGCCAATCCACCAGAACCCGCACGCCTTTGGCAATCATGGCCCCGACAAACCACGCCAGAAAAACCGCGACCAGCAATTGCAACAACAGCATGCCGATCGGATAAAGCGCCGTCAGCACCGGCCCCTTGCGCAGCCACATCAACCGGCGCAACGCCCCCGAGGCAATATAGGTCCATGCCGTGCGGGTCAGCACCAGATAGGTTTGCGGGATATTCAGATCCATCGAGGATTTGACGATATCGGACCAGACCAGCACATCGAAATCGGCCTCCACCTGCATGCCGTCAATGCGGCCCTGAACGTGCCAGCCATAACGCCCGCCGCCCTGCTTCGGGGACAGATCAAGGGTATATCCTGAAATTTTCGCCTGCTCCGCCCCTTCACTCCGATATAATTCGCGATAGCGGCGCGGGTGAATCGGGTCATAGCCGGGAATATAGAACACCCTGCGCTTTGCGACTGTCTGGCCTTCACCCTGCATCTACTGGCAATCCCGTTACATAACTGGCCGCAGTTTAGCGCAAAGACGCGGCATTGCTAGCCAATGTTGGCAAGTGCCGGAAATGTTTCCAGCAGCCAGAACGAAAATGCGCTGAAGGCGCCGGTCATAAGGGCAATACCGACCGCAATCAGCAGCAGACCCATCGCCTTTTCGATCATTCCCATATGGCGTTTCAAACGGTTCATCACACCAACCGCCCGCTGGATGAAAATCGCCGCCAACAGAAATGGTATACCCAACCCAAGCGCATAAATTCCAAGAAGAGCCGTGCCACGCGCCACCGAGGCCTCGGACGCCGCCATCGACAGGATCGCGCCCAGTTGCGGGCCGATACACGGCGTCCAGCCAAAGGCGAATGCCAGCCCCAGAATATAGGCGCCAAAGGCCGAGCCTCCCTGATCCCCCGCGTCAATCCGCGTATCGCGGTCCAGAAAAGGGATGCGGAAAATGCCAAGGAAATGCAGGCCGAACAACACAATTACCCCGCCGGATATTTTAGCGAAAAGCTCTTGATTTTGCAGAAAAAACGCACCGAATACGGAGGCAGTGAACCCCAGCAACAAAAAGATTGTCGAAAGCCCCAGCACAAAGAACAGCGCCGGAATGATCGCCCCGCCGCGCTTGCCGCCTTCGCCGGTCATTTCGCTCATGGTCATGCCGCTCATATAGGCCAGATAGGGTGGCACGATCGGCAAGACACAGGGCGACAGGAACGACAGCAACCCACCCATCAAAGCGACAAACATCGCGGGCAGCAGGCTTGCATCAAGAATTTCGATTCCGAACATCACGGGGCCTTCCAATTGGTTTGCCCATTCTTAGGCGATCATTCCTGCCGCGTCACCTGCCGAAATGTCACATTTGCGTGGACTTGTGACAAATCCCGCCCTATCCAGTTCGGCATGACCATTGATGAAGAAATCGACGCCATCGGCATGCTCTGCCCCCTGCCCGTTTTGAAACTGCGCAAGCGGCTGCAAACCCATGTTTCAGGGGCCGTGGTGCGGCTGTTGGCGGATGATCCGGCAGCGGTGATCGATGTGCCGCATTTTTGCAATGAACAGGGGCACGAGTTGATCGAAGTGGCGCAGGGCGAGCACGGCCAAACCTATCTGGTGCGCAAAGCCTGAGCATAAAAAAACCGGCAAGCACATGGCCCGCCGGTTTTTCATTTTCTATCTTGCCGTTGTTACCGGCCCAATGACCACCAGCCCTTGCGCTTGGGCTTGTCTGCCTTTGGCTTGGGGGCGGGTTCTGGTGTGGGCTCGGGTTTTGCTGCAACCGGTTCGGGTGTTACCTCTATCGGCTCGGGCTTGGTTTCGGCTACAGGCGCGGCTTCTTCTGCCGGCTTGGCGTCAACCTCGTCCACCTTGGCCTTTTTCGCAGCAGGCTTGCGCCGTGTGCGTTTCTTGGGCGCGGGTTTCTCTTCCTCGGCCGCGACCTCGGCTTCAGGGGCTTCTTTTGCAGCCTCCCCGGCTTTGGGCGCTTCTTCGGTATCCGCTTTCTTGCGACGGCGGCGAACCGGCTTTTTCTTCGGCTCTTCTGCAGCTTCCTCTGGTGCAGCTTCTTTTGAAGCGGCCTCGTCGGTTTTCACTTCCGAAGTTTCCGCATCAGCCGCTTTGGCCGATTTGCGCGGGGCGCGTTTGCGCGGCTTGCGCTTGGGCTTTTCGTCCTCGGCTTTTTCCTCGGCCTCGGCTGGGGCTTCAGTAGCCGCCTCGTCCTTGGCCGCATCTTCTGCCATGGCTTCACCCTCGGGTGCTGCGTCGGCATTCACTGCTTCTTCACCGTTATTCTGCGTTGCCTCGGCGTTGTCCCCACCACGGCCACGACGACGACGGCGACGGCGGCGGCGCTTCTTGGGCTGTGCCTCGGCTTCCCCCTCGTCAACGGCTTCCACCGGTGTTTCTTCCTCGACCACCTCGGCATCATCGATATCATCCATGATCGCGGCACTACCCGAGACCACTGGCGCGCTGACCTGTTTGACAACGCGGCTGGCGGTCTTGAACTTCTCGATCGAGAAATCAGGCGACACAAGGAACGGATCGGCTTCGATGCGCACGGACATGCCATAACGCACCTCGATCTGGGCGATATGTTCGCGCTTGTTGTTCATCAGGTAATTGGCGATGCCCACAGGCGCCTTCAACAGAACCTCGCGGCTACGTTTGCGCGTGCCCTCTTCTTCCAGCTGGCGCAGGATCGACAGGGCCAGATTTTCATCCGAACGGATCAGGCCGGTGCCGTGGCAATGCGAACAGGGCTGTGTTGTCGCCTCGATCATACCCGGGCGCAGGCGCTGGCGCGACATTTCCATCAGGCCGAAACCGGAAATGCGACCCACCTGAATGCGGGCGCGGTCGTTCTTCAACCGGTCCTTCAGGCGCTTTTCAACCGCGTTGTTGTTGCGGCGCTCGTCCATATCGATGTAATCGATCACGATCAGACCGGCCAGATCGCGCAAACGCAGCTGGCGTGCCACTTCGTCCGAGGCTTCCAGATTGGTTTTCAGCGCCGTGTCCTCAATGCTGCCCTCTTTGGTCGAGCGACCCGAGTTCACATCAATCGCCACCAGTGCTTCGGTAATCCCGATCACGATGTAGCCGCCGGATTTCAGTTGAACCGTCGGGTTGAACATGCTGGCCAGATAGCCTTCGACCTGATAGCGGGCGAACAAGGGCATGGATTCATTGTAAAGTTTCACGTTCTTGGCGTGGGACGGCATGATCATTTTCATAAAATCCTTGGCCACGCGGTAGCCTTCTTCGCCTTCCACCAAAACCTCGTCGATCTCGCGGTTATACAGGTCGCGGATCGAGCGTTTGATCAAGTTGCCTTCTTCGTAAATCTTGGCAGGCGCAATGGATTTCAGCGTCAGCGCACGGATTTCTTCCCACAAGCGCTGCAAATATTCGTAGTCGCGTTTGATCTCGGATTTGGTGCGCTTGGCACCTGCCGTGCGCACAATCAGACCGGCGCCTTCGGGCACTTCGATTTCGTTTGCAATGGCTTTCAGTTTCTTGCGGTCGGCGGCGTTGGTGATTTTGCGGGAAATGCCACCGCCACGCGCGGTGTTGGGCATCAATACGCAATAACGGCCGGCCAGCGACAGATAGGTGGTCAGGGCCGCGCCCTTGTTGCCGCGTTCCTCTTTTACCACTTGCACCAGAAGGATCTGGCGAACCTTGACCACTTCCTGGATTTTGTAACGGCGCGGACGGGGTTTGCGCACGCGGCGCAGTTCCTCGGGGGCGTCATCATCGGCCACCGATTCAATCCGGTCGTCTTTTTCGGTTGCTTCCAGCGGTTCATCTTCGCCATCCGCATCATCCGTCGTATCCGCGTCGTCTGCTTTCACATCGTCAGCAGGTGCGTCGGTGGGCGTTTCGCCCTTGGCTGCCTCATCGGCCTCGCCGGATTCGGGTGTGTCTACCGGTGTTTCGGCGACCAGTTCCATTGGCGATGATCCCTCGACGGACTCTTCACCCAGATCGACCACATCCATACCGGATGCGCCGTTGTTCTCGACTTCTTTTGTCTCGACGGAATCATCCGACTTGACCTCTTCGGCCTTGCTGCGCGAGCGCGAGCGGCGGCGGCGTTTGGGTTTGGGTTTTTCGTCTTCCTCGGCCATAGCCTTGGCATAGGCGCGTTCCTCGGCCAGCAGGGCCTCGCGGTCGGCGACAGGGATCTGGTAATAATCGGGATGAATTTCCGAAAACGCCAGAAAACCATGCCGGTTTCCGCCGTAGTCTATAAAGGCCGCCTGTAGCGACGGCTCGACCCGTGTAACTTTTGCCAGATAAATATTGCCAGCTAGCTGGCGTTTGTTTTCAGACTCAAAGTCGAATTCCTCAACCTTGGTTCCATCAACCACCACAACGCGGGTTTCTTCCGCGTGGGTGGCATCGATAAGCATCTTTTTAGCCATGTTTTCTCATTGCACCGCGGCAATCGCCGTAACCCCGGGGGGCTTTTTGATTGCAGGGGGTGTCTTGTAAGGGCGAAGGGGGACGCGCAGCACATGCGCAGGTCGGCCATTTCGGCCCCTGTCGCAGTCTCTGAATTCTTTTCGCGTCGCATCGCGTTTCTATCTCCGGACGCTGATATTTGCGTCCAAACTGTTAAGCCCCGGCCAGTTGGCACAAGGGCATAAATACCGGTCTTTCGACCCAATCGGTCTGTTCTGTCGGGAATTGGCAGGTGTTTTTTCTGCGTAACCTCGGGAACAGCGAAACTTTTGTCCGGTGGTTCAACTGCTGTCGCGCTGACCACCTTGGATGGAACATAAGGGGGATGGGGGTGCAATTACAATGGGGAAAATAGTTAATCTGTGAATTTGCCTTCTTCTTGCCCCTAAATACCTGCGCCGCAGGCATTGAATCCTCAAAACCCGCGGCGTGTTCGTTAATATAGCATAAACAATGATTTACAGATAATCTGACCGCTGCAACCCGTATTTCGCCATCTTTTCGTTCAGTGTCCGGCGCGGCAGGCACAACTCGTCCATCACGTTGACTATGCTGCCCTTGTGCCGGCGCATGGTGTTGTCGATCAGCATCCGCTCGAACGCCTCGACATATTCCTTCAGCGGCTTGCCCTCGGTCGTCATCACCGGCTGGGTTTCCTCGTTGTCGGCCATCAGCAGGCTGGCAATGGTGCCCGAGCCACGACGGTTTTGCAGCACTGCCCGTTCGGCCACGTTGATCAGCTGGCGGATGTTGCCCGGCCAGGGGGCTTGCAGCAGTTGTGCGGCCTCTTGCGCCGATACCTCGGGCGCGTCACAGCCGTATTCCTCGGCGAATTGTTCGGACAGGCGGGCAAACAGTGTCAGGATGTCCTCGCCCCGCTGGCGCAATGGTGGCAGGGTGATTTTCATCGCCGCCAGCCGGTAATAAAGGTCGGGGCGCAACACATCCTCGACGGTTTTATCCTCGGCCTGAAGGTTGGAAATGGCCACGATGCGGGTTTCCGCAGGGCTGCCCTGCTCGTTGATATAGGTCAGCAGGCGCGCTTGCAGGCCATCCGACAGCGCGTCGATATCCTCGAGCACCAGCGTGCCGCCACGGGCCTCTTCCACCAGCGGCTGCGGGCCATCGTCCAGCATTGGACCAAACAGGCGGCGGCCAAGCTCTTCTTCCTCGAAAGCCGCACAGGAAACCAGCGAGAATTTCTTGCCCGCCCGTGATCCGACCGCATGTAGTGCATGAGCCACCAGCGTTTTGCCGGTTCCGGTTTCGCCATCAATCAGCACATGGCCATCGGCCTGCCCCAGATCCAGAATATCCTCGCGCAGGCGCTCCATCACCGGCGACGATCCGATCAGCTTTTTCATCACCGCCGTGCCATCCCCCAATTCACGCCGCAGCGCGCGGTTGTCCAGTGTCAGGCGGCGGCTCTGGGTGGCTTTCTTGGCCAGCTCGGTCATTTTGTCGGGGTTGAACGGTTTTTCCAGAAAATCATAAGCCCCGACACGCATCGCCTCGACCGCCATTGGCACATCGCCATGACCGGTGATCATAATCACCGGCAGGCCCGAATCCACGCTCATCAGCCGTTTCAGAAACTGCATACCGTCCATGCCGGGCATTTTGATATCGCTGACCACCACGCCCGGATAATCCGGCCCCAGCTTTTTCAGCGCATCCTCGGCATTGGCAAAGGTTTCGGTGTCAAACCCCGACAGGGCCAGCCACTGGCTGATCGACTGGCGCATGTCCTGCTCGTCATCCACAATCGCGATTTTCATTGCTTGTGCCATAATTCAGTGTCTCACTCGGCTGCTTCGGTTTCATCTAACAATATGGGCAACTGCACTTCAAATACAGCCCCGCCCACCGTGGCGTTCCTTGCGGTCAACCGTCCGCCCAAGTCGTTCACGATGCCCGAGGAAATGGCAAGCCCCAAGCCAACCCCGTCGCCTGCCTGTTTTGTGGTGTAGAACGGCTCGAACAGGCTATCCAGATCCTCGATCCCTGCCCCGTTGTCGCGTATGGTCAACAGCGCGGTTTCACCGGCCGCAAGCAGGATGTCGATCTGCGGATCCTTCACGGTTTTTGTCGCATCCAGTGCATTGCGAAACAGGTTGATAATCACCTGTTCAACACGCACCCGATCGCCCAGCACCATCACTGCCTCGCGCGGCATGGTTTTGGAGATTTCCACATGGCGGCGTTTCAGTTGCGGCTCCATCATCGACAGGGCCGAATTGACTGCATCCCTCATGTCCAAAGGCGCAAACGAATCGCCCCCCTTGCGGGCATAGCTTTTCAACTGCTTGGTAATCGCGCCCATGCGTTCAATCAGATCATCAATCCGCTGGAACGACGAAACAGCTTCTTCCGGCCGTTTGCGGCGCAGCAAAAGGCGTGCGCCGGCAAGGTAGGTTTTCATCGCCGCCAAAGGCTGGTTCAACTCGTGCGAAACGGCTGCCGACATTTCGCCCAATGCGGCCAGTTTCGAGCTTTGCGCCAGGGTCTGTTCGGCCACCTGAAGGTTCTTTTCCGCCTTTTCGCGTTCGGCAATTTCCCGCTGTAGCCGCTGGTTAAGCTGGCGGAGTTCTGCCGATTCACGCTGGAAAAACCGCGACTGCACCTGCGCCTTGCGCGACAGGAAGAAAAACGTCAGCGCCAAAAGGATGGCAAATCCCATGATTTCCAGCGCCAGCACCCCGTTCACCCGCTGGCGCACCGACGCATAGGTGGTGAATGAGGTCATTTTCCACCCCTGAAAGGGTATCCGCGCCTCTTGTCGCATAACGCCCGACCCCAGCAGGTTTGCCGATGTGGTCAGGGAAACCCAGTCGGTTGTTGTCTGGATCGACCGCTGGATCGCCGCCGAAGGAGAGCGCAGTTGAAGCGCCTCTTCTTCGTGCAGGCCCCGCCACTGGGGTTCGGTTGCCAGCAGGATTTCCCCTTCGCTGTTGGAAATAAAAACCGCATCCGAAATGCCGGCCCAGCTGTTTTGAAACTGTTTCAGGTCCACCTCGACAACGATCACACCGATCGGGCTACCTGCGTATTCCATCTTGCGCGAGTAGGTGAACATCACCGCGCCGTTATCGTCTTTGGTTACGGTAAAAATTGTGTCGTTCGAGCGCACAGCGTTTACGAAATAGGCATCCGATCTGTGGTTCGCCCCGATCAGACTACGATCCGACGCCGCGACCACGCGGCCAGAGTTGTCCAGCAACAGCAGGGACGCCGCGCCGATTTCGTCAATATAGGAAATCAGCCGTTGCGAGCTTTGGGCAAAATCCTGTGAATTCAGCGCCCCGATCAGGGTTGGATCACGGGCCAGCAATTGCGGCACAATCGAGGATCGCTTCAATTCGCTGATCAGGTTCCCCGCATAGAGCGTCATCCGGACCTGCGCACGGTTACGGGTGCTTTCGGTGAAGCGTTCCGTCAGCAGGGAATTGGTGACCCAGACAACACCGACAGCAATCGCGATCAGCAGCAGGATCGCGATCCGGACCCGCCAGGGGTTACCCTGTTGGTCCGGCCCGGTCTTTGTTGTATCGGAATTCCCGCTCATTGGGCCAGTCTACGCCTGAACGCATCCCGCCTCAAGCTAGGCGTGCTGCATCGCCCCGACAACCGCGCGGAAAAGCGCCTGTCCATCGGTGCCGCCATGTTTTGCATCGGCCGCCCGTTCGGGGTGGGGCATCATTCCCAGCACACGGCGGTTCTGGCTAAAGATCCCCGCGATATCGGCGGTCGAACCATTGGGGTTGTCGGCATAGCGAAACGCCACACGCCCATCGCCCTCAAGACGCGCAACGGTATCGGCGTCGGCGGTATAGTTGCCATCGTGATGGGCAATCGGGAACATCACCTGTTCGCCCTGACTGTACCCCGATGTATAGGCGCTGTCGGTGTTTTCCACCGTCAGGGGAATGGTCTTGCAGATGTATTTCAGGTTGGCGTTGCGCAGCAGCGCACCGGGCAACAGGCCGGTTTCGGTCAGGATCTGGAAACCGTTGCAAACCCCCAGCACATAGCCACCCGCCTTGGCATGATCGACCACCGCGCGGCAGATCGGGGATTGCGCCGCAATCGCACCGCAACGCAGGTAATCGCCAAAGGAAAACCCACCCGGAACCCCGATCATATCCAGCCCCTTGGGCAGGGATGTTTCCTTGTGCCAGATCATCGTGACATCGGCACCAGCAGCGCGAAAGGCAACTTCCAGATCACGGTCACAGTTGGACCCCGGAAAAACGACAATCCCGACCCGCATCACAGAATCTCGATGCTGTAAGATTCTATCACCGTATTGGCCAGCAGCTTCTCGCACATCTCGCCCACGTTTTTTTCGGCGGCGGCAGCATCGGTTTCGGCCAGTTCCAGCAGGATCACCTTGCCTTGCCGCACCCCGTTCACCCCGTCAAAACCCAAAGCGTCCAGCGCGTGGTGCACCGCCTCGCCTTGCGGGTCCAGAACCCCGTTTTTCAGCATCACAGTCACACGCGCTTTCATCCCCTGATCCCCCTAGTTGACAAGCGTTGGTTTGCCGGGCTGCGGCCCGTTTACAGGCAGCACACCTAGGCGGCGCGCCACTTCGGTATAGGCATCGGCCAGATTGCCCAGATCACGGCGGAACACGTCCTTGTCCAGCTTTTCGCCGGTTTCAACGTCCCACAAACGGCAACTGTCGGGGCTGATTTCATCGGCCACGATCAGCCGCTGGAAATCCCCCTCCCAGACACGGCCGATCTCGATCTTGAAATCCACCAGTTTGATCCCGACCGCCATCATCACACCGGACATGAAATCATTCACCCGCAGCGCCAGCGACACGATATCGTCCAGATCCTGCTGGCTGGCCCAGCCAAAGGCGATGATATATTCCTCGGGCACCAGCGGATCGCCCAATGCATCATCCTTGTAGGAAAACTCGACAATCGGGCGCGGCAGTTGTGTGCCCTCCTCGATCCCCAGACGTTTGGAGATCGAACCGGCGGCCACATTGCGCACGATCACTTCCAGCGGGATGATCTCGACCTGCCGGATCAACTGTTCGCGCATGTTCAGACGTTTTATGAAATGGGTCGGCACACCGATCTGCATCAGCCCCTTCATAAAGAATTCGCTAAGACGGTTGTTCAACGCGCCCTTGCCGTCGATCACATCCATCTTCTCGGCGTTAAAGGCGGTGGCATCATCCTTGAAATATTGCACCAATGTGCCAGGCTCGGGGCCTTCGTACAGGATTTTGGCTTTGC
This sequence comes from Profundibacter amoris, assembly GCF_003544895.1. Lineage (GTDB taxonomy): Bacteria > Pseudomonadota > Alphaproteobacteria > Rhodobacterales > Rhodobacteraceae > Profundibacter > Profundibacter amoris. The sequence goes on along the minus strand of NZ_CP032125.1, from coordinate 1,338,064 downwards.
CTTCGTAAATCATCTTGCGTCGCGACATGGGGTCTCCGATCCGGTCGGGGCAGAAATTAAGTGCCTGTTGCCCGCGCCTATACGACATGCCCTGCCATCCCGCAATCCCGCAATGTGGTGCAAGTGGCGATAAACTGTCGCTGCCCCCTTGCGATATGGCCCGCGCAAGGGCATATCAGATAGGAACACGAACCTTTTTCCCAAGCGAGGATATAATGAGCACATTCGACGACCGCGAAACCGCCTTCGAGAACAAATACGCCCATGACGCCGAAATCCAGTTCAAGGTGAATGCGCGCTCTCACAAGCTGTTGGGGCTGTGGGCCGCCGAAAAGCTGGGCAAATCCGGTGACGAGGCCGAGGCCTATGCCAAAGAAGTGGTTATTTCCGATCTGGAAGAAGCCGGTCACGAAGACGTTGTGCGCAAGGTTGCCGGTGATCTGGGTGACAAATCCAGCGCCGATGAAATCCGCGCCAAAATGACCGAACTGCTGGCCGTCGCCAAAGAACAGGTTATGTCAGAAGTCTGATATTTCAACATCTTGTCGGGCGACATTAAAGTAAACGCACGGGCGTTCCTGTCAGGGGATGCCCGTTTTTTATAGATCAAATTTTAGACGTTAAGCCAAAGGCAACCCTGCGCTGTTATCCCCACCCCTGTTCTGACGGGCAAAGGGGGCGCGATGCCAAAGGCGACACCATCCATTCTGGCCATGCAGGTCCGCAAATACGCCCCGCGCCAAGGGGTCCTGCTGCTGTTGGCTGCCGGTTTCGTTGCGCTGTTTTACGACCGTTTGTCAGGGCTGGATCATTCGGCCATCTGGCAGGGGTTTCATGCGGTTGGCGCGCTGCAATGGGCCGGTGCCCTGCTGGCCACAGGATGCAGTTTCTGGGCGGTTGGCCGTTATGACGCCGTGGTGCACCGGATTTTGGCAACCGGAACCTGCGAAAAACAGGCCCACCGCGCGGGAATCGCCGGAATCGCGATTTCGCAAACACTGGGCATGGGGGTTTTCACCGGCGCATTGGTGCGCTGGCGGATGTTGCCGGACGTGTCCCTGTGGCAGGCCACCCGCCTGTCCGCTGCGGTGGCCCTTTCCTTTCTGGCAGGCTGGGCGGTGGTGACGGGGGTGGCTGTGGCACTGCTTTCCCCGCTCGTGCCGCCATGGCTGGTGGTGGTGCCGCTGACGGGGGCCGGCGCATTGATCGCCGCGTCGCTGTTTGCCCCGCCGCTGACACTGTTCAACCGGCGCATCCGGTGGCCCGCCCTGCCCGCGATCCTGTCGATCATCAGCCTGTCCGTGCTGGATACAATGGCCGCTGCTGCCACGCTCTATATCCTGTTGCCCGATGTTGTTGGGACAAGTTTTTCCACGCTTTACCCCGCCTTCCTGCTGGCCCTTGGCGCCGCACTGCTGTCCGGCACCCCCGGCGGGGTCGGCCCGTTCGAGGTAACCCTGCTGGCACTGCTGCCCGATGTCGGGGCCGAACCGGTGCTGGGCGCGGTTCTGGCCTTTCGGGCGGTTTACTACGCCCTGCCGGCGCTGCTGGGGCTGGGACTGCTGGCGCACGGCGCTAAACCGGCCACACAAACACCTGCTCCCCTGACCAAACCCGCCGTAATCCCCCGCCTGAACAACCTGATCGCCAACGCCCCCTTTGCCGAGGCCAATCTGCTGCGCCAGGGCGACAAAATGCTTTTGTCCCAAGCCGATAGCACCGCTGCCCTGATCGTGGCCCGCACTGGCCAATCCCTGACAGCCCTGCGGGACCCGCTCAATCCACAGCATACAACAGACGCCCTGCAAACCCTGCACCGCGCCGCCTTTGCCCAGGCGCGTATTCCCTGTCTTTACAAATGCAACGCCCGCACAGCCGCCCGCGCCCGCCGCATGGGGTTTCACGTTCTGCCCATCGCGCAAGAGGTCTGGCTGGACCTGCGCAAATTCACCCCCGACACCCCGAACCACCGCCAGTTGCGCCGCAAACTGCGCAAATCCGCAGCGGCCGGAATTTCGATCCTGCGCCCTGATACCCTGCCCCTGCCGGACATGGCGGCAATCTCGGACGAATGGGTCAGGCATAACGGTGGCGAGCGGCGGTTTTCAATGGGGGTATTTGACCCTGACTTTGTGCAAAGCCAGCGGGTCTATCTGGCGATGCGAAACGACCGGATGCAAGGGTTCATCACCCTGAATACCTGTCATACCGAATGGTCGCTGGACCTGATGCGCCAGCACGGGGATGCCCCCGACGGCACCATGCACACCCTTTTGATGCAGGCCATTCGGGACGGGGCATCGGCCAACATCCCGCGCCTGTCGCTGGCTGCCCTGCCCTATCCGCAGCAGAACCGGTTGCTCCAACAGATCCTGAATAAGGGCACCGGCAATGGCTTGCGCCAATTCAAGATGTCTTTTGCCCCCAATCAACAAACCCTCTACATTGCCGCGCCGAACCGGGCCGCCCTCTGTCTGGCCGGCCTCGACATAGCCTGCGCCATTTCCCCCGCCGATCGCCCGCCTCAAGATCATTATGATTAATATGCAATTGCGCCCGACCGCCCGTCGTGGCATTCCAGCGCAAACCGGCCGCCATTTGTGCGGCCTGAAATCGTGCATGAAAGGTTTATTGCAATGACCAACGCCCTATCGCGTATGCTGGCCGAACGGGACTGGATTCTGGCGGACGGGGCCACAGGCACCACGCTGTTCAACATGGGCCTGAGTTCAGGCGATGCGCCGGAACTATGGAACGTCGAGCACCCCGAAAAAATCCGCGCCCTGTATAGCGGGGCCGTAAATGCGGGCAGCGATCTGTTCCTGACCAACAGCTTTGGCGGCAATGCCTCGCGCCTGAAACTGCACGGGGCCGAAAAACGCGCCCGCGAATTGTCGCGCATCTCGGCCGAACTGGGCCGCGAGGTGGCCGATGCCGCAGGCCGGACCATCATCGTGGCCGGCTCGGTTGGGCCGACCGGCGAGATCATGGCCCCGATGGGCGAGCTGACCCACGAGTTGGCCGTCGAAATCTTCCACGAACAGGCCGAGGGTCTGAAAGAAGGCGGCGTCGATGTTTTGTGGTGCGAAACCATTTCCGCCCCCGAAGAATACAAAGCCGCCGCCGAAGCCTTTGCGCTGGCCGATATGCCATGGTGCGGCACGATGAGTTTCGATACCGCCGGGCGCACCATGATGGGCCTGACGTCGGCCGGCATGGTCGATATGGTCGAAAAGCTGAAAAACCCGCCGATTGCCTATGGCGCCAATTGTGGCGTCGGGGCAGCAGACCTTCTGCGCACCATCCTCGGCTTTGCCGCGCAAGGGTCGGAACGCCCGATCATTGCCAAAGGCAACGCCGGCATCCCGAAATTCCACGATGGCCATATCCACTATGACGGCACACCGGAACTGATGGGCAAATATGCCTGTCTGGCCGCCGATTGCGGGGCTACGATCATTGGCGGCTGCTGCGGCACCACGCCCGAACATCTGGTCGCCATGCGCGCCGCGCTCGAGGCCCACACACCCGGCCCGCGCCCCACACTGGAAACCATCGCCGAAGTGCTTGGCGGGTTCTCCTCGGCGTCGGACGGCACCGATGACGCCACCCCCGCCGCCCGCAAAAACCGCCGCCGCAACAGGGGTTAGCCCCGTTTTGGTCGTTGCCGGAACGGTCCATGTCGCAAGTGGCCAATACCGGCCGGTGACAAACCGCCAATCTGGGCAAAAGAAAACCGCGCGACACGCGCCAGTCAGGGAAAGAAACCATGGCCGAAGAAGATGATCTGATCCTGTCCGAACTGTCTGACGACGAACTTGTGCTGCAAATGCACGATGACCTGTATGACGGCATGAAAGAGGAAATCGAGGAAGGTGTGACCATCCTGCTGGACCGCAAATGGGAACCCTACCGCGTTCTGACCGAAGCCCTTGTGGCTGGCATGACCATCGTCGGGGCCGATTTCCGCGACGGCATCCTGTTTGTTCCCGAGGTTCTGTTGGCCGCCAACGCGATGAAGGGCGGCATGGCCATCCTGAAACCGCTGCTGGCCGAATCCGGCGCGCCGCGCATGGGCAAAATGGTGATCGGCACGGTCAAGGGCGACATCCACGACATCGGCAAAAACCTGGTTTCGATGATGATGGAAGGCGCCGGTTTCGAAATTGTTGATCTGGGCATCAACAACCCGGTCGAGGATTATCTGGACGCCCTGACCCGTGAAGATGCCGATATTCTGGGCATGTCCGCCCTGCTGACCACCACCATGCCCTATATGAAAGTGGTGATCGACACGATGATCGAAAAAGGCATCCGTGACGATTATATCGTGCTGGTCGGCGGCGCCCCCTTGAACGAGGAATTCGGCAAAGCCATAGGCGCCAACGCTTACTGCCGCGATGCGGCGGTGGCTGTGGAAACGGCCAAGGATCTGATGTTGCGCAAACATAACCAGATGGCGGCGGGCTGATCCGGCAAGGCGGAATTATGACACCGGATGACAAAACCCTGACTGAAAGCGGCCTTGCTCCGACAGCAAGCAAGGCGCGAATCCTGCTGCTGGCCTGCGGGGCCTTGGCACATGAAATCCTGACGCTGGTCAAACGCAACGGCTGGGATCACATCAGCCTGACCTGCCTGCCCGCCAACCTGCACCTGTATCCGGACCGCATCCCCGCTGCGGTCGAGGAAATGGTGCTAAAACACCGTGCGGATTATGACGAGATCTTCGTGGTTTACGCCGATTGTGGCACCGGCGGGATGTTGCAGAAAAAATGCGCCGAACTGGGTGTGGAGATGATGCAGGGGCCGCATTGCTATTCATTTTTCGAAGGCAACGACGCCTTTGCCGAAATTGCCGAAGACGAATGCACAGCCTTTTACCTGACCGATTTTCTGGTGCGCCAGTTTGATGCCTTTGTCTGGAAACCGATGGGGCTGGACCGGCACCCGGAATTGCTGGAAATGTATTTCGGCAATTACGAAAAACTGGTGTATCAGGCGCAAACCGATGCGCCCGATCTGGATGAAAAGGCCCGCGAATGTGCCAGCCGCCTGGGGCTGAAATACGAGCGGCGCTTTACCGGATATGGTGATCTGGCCAGCACATTGGAACAAGTCGCGACCTAACCCGCCGCCGCCTCGCCCGCGATTTTGCGGATGCGTTCCACCATCGCCCGCAACCCGTTGCTGCGCTGTGCCGACAAATGATCGTTCAATTGAAGCCGCGCCAACTCGCCACCCGCGTCCACCTTCAGCACCTCGGCCACGGTCAACCCGTTGAACAGCGCCACCAGAACCGCCACCAGACCGCGCACGATCATTGCGTCGCTGTCACCGCGAAACCGAAACACCGCATCTGGCCCGCTGCCGTCAACCTGTGCTGCGATCCACACCTGCGAAGCGCAACCCTCGACCTTGGTCGCGGGCACCTTCAGCGCGTCCTCCAGCGGGTCCATCGCCTTGCCCAGATCGATCACGAACCGGTAGCGGTCCTCCCAATCGTCCAGAAATTCGAAATTCTCCGCGATGTCTTCAAAGGCTTCGGTTGCCATCTGCCTGCTCCTTCATTTTGTGTCCCATCAGATAGTGGGCCAAAGCAGAAAGGTCCAGACCGCACAAGACGGGTTTTCAAACCCTGCGCAATCGGCTAATTCGGTTACATGGAACGAAGGGGCCTGACACCATGAGAACACCGATTGCTGCATTATTGCTGGGCACGCTTGTGCTGACAGGCTGTGCCACCAAACTGAACCCGTTCAACTGGTTCAAACGCGGCAGCACGCAGGAAACCCTTGCCGAATTGCCCGACCCGACCGTGATCATTGACCCGCGCGGGTTGGTGCAACAAGTGGTTTCCATGTCGGTTGAAAAGACACCCGGCGGCGCCATCATCCGTGCAACCGGCCTGCCCCCGACCCAGGGGTATTGGGATGCCGAACTGATTGCCGAAAATGATGAAAAGCCGGTAAAAGGTGTGCTGACCTATCAATTCCGCATTGAGGAACCGATTGATTTTCAACGGGTTTCCACGCCGCAAAGCCGCGAAGTGGTGGTGGCGCGGTTTGTGTCGAACATCAAACTGCAAGGCGTGAGCCAGATCCGTGTGGTCGGGGCGAAAAACGCCCGCTCGACCCGCCGCTAAAGGTCTACGACCTTCACTGCCGTGCCCTGCGCCGTCAGGGCAATTTCACCGTCACACAGGCGCAAGGCGTCTTTGCCGAATACCTCGTTACGCCAGCCCGACAGCGATTTCCCGTCGCGCTGCCCTGCCGCAATCCGGTCCAGTTCGGCGGATGTAGCGATCAGTTTCAGCGCCACGCCGGCCTCTTCGGCCTTGGATTTCAACAGCACCCGCAGCAAATCGGCCAACGCCGGATTCACCTGTAGCTTTTCACGCGACTTGTCGGGTTTGGGGAAATCTGCCGGATCGGTTTCGAAACCCTTGGCCACAGCGGCCAGAATACCTTCGGCAATCTCGCCTTTGCGGGCCTCGCGTTGCAGCAGGCGCGAACGGCCCAGATCCTGCATGGTCTTTGGCTTGGTCGAGGCCAGTTCCAGCATTGCCTCGTCTTTATAAACACGGTTGCGCGGCACATTGCGCCCTTGGGCATAGGTTTCGCGAAACGCCGCCAGCTCTTTGACAATCGCCATGAAGCGGCCCGAATTGCTGCGGGTTTTCACCCGTTTCCACGCATTTTCCGGCTGGATGATATAGGTTTCAGGGCTTAGAAGAACCTTAAGTTCCTCCTCTACCCATTTGGTTCTATTGGTTTTTTCAATCTTGTCTTTCAGGAATTCGTAGATCACCCGCAAATGGGTCACATCGCCAATCGCATAGGTTTTCTGCGCATCCGTCAGCGGGCGGCGCGACCAGTCGGTAAAGCGGGACGATTTATCCAGAGGTTCCTTGGCAATCTTGCGCACCAGTGTTTCATAGCCCACCTGCTCGCCGAAATCACACACCATCGCGGCGACCTGCGTGTCGAACAGCGGCTTGGGAAACACCCCGCCTTCGATAAAGAAAATTTCCAGATCCTGGCGGGCGGCGTGGAACACCTTGACCACATCCTCGTTACGAAACAGCTCATAGAGCGGCTCCAGCGACAGCCCATTAACCAGCGGATCAACCAGAACCGCGCAGTCCTTGTCATCGCCTTTGACCGCCATCTGGATCAGGCACAGTTTGGAATAATAGGTGCGTTCGCGCAGAAATTCGGTGTCGATCGTCACATAGGGGTGTTTCGCGGCCATTTCGCAGAAATCGGCCAACTGTTGCGTGGTGGTCAGGGTTTTCATGAAGCTCTGTTGCTCGGATTGGGACTGGTTGGCGGTGTCTTACGCAATTTCACCAGAAATGGAAAGCCTCAGGACAAATTGACCACCGTTTGGTCCCCTGCCGCAAACCGGCGCAACACTTCGGGGTAAAGCCGGTGTTCCATCGGCAGTACCCGCGCGGCAAGGGTATCGGGCGTGTCATCGGGAAAAACCGGCACCCGCGCCTGCCCCAGAACGGGGCCGCCATCCAGTTCGGCTGTGACCAGATGCACCGAACATCCGGCCTGATCATCCCCCGCCTCAATCGCGCGGGCATGGGTGTGCAACCCTTTGTATTTGGGTAATAATGACGGGTGGATGTTCAAAATCTTCCCCTGCCAGCGGGTGACAAATTCGGTCCCCAGCACCCGCATGAAACCGGCAAGGCAAATGATGTCGGGCCGCGCCTGTTCCAGTGTTCGCGTCAACGCGGCCTCGAACGCCGCGCGATCCTTGCCAAAGGGACGGTGATCGACCACGGCTGTGGCAATCCCCATATCGGATGCCTTTTGCAGGCCACCGGCATCGGCATTATTGGCCAGCACCAGAACGGGGCGCGCGGGGTGGTCCCCGGTCATGGATTGCGCCAGCGCTACCATGTTCGAGCCGCCGCCCGAAATCAGTATTGCCACCTGTTTACTCACAAAAGCGCACCTGTATAGGAAACACCCGCCCCATCGGCCACCTGACCGATGCGGAACACCGTTTCACCCTCGGCTTGCAGCAGGTCGGTGATGGCGTCGGCACGATCCGCGGATACGGCCAGCACCATGCCGATCCCGGCGTTAAAGGTTTTCAGCAGTTCGACCTGCTCCATTCCGGCCGTTTTGGTCAGCCATTTGAACACCGGCGGCAAGTCCCATGCCGACAGGTCCACCTGCGCCCCCACCCCTTCGGGCAACACCCGTGGCAGGTTTTCCGTCAACCCGCCGCCTGTGATATGGGCCAGCGCATGCACGCCCCCTGCCCGTATCGCCGCCAGCGTCGATTTCACATAAAGCCGTGTGGGCGCCAGCAGGGCCGCGCCCAAAGTGCCATCGCCAAACGGGCAATCGGCATCCCAGCCCAGGCCGGAAACCTCGACCACCTTGCGCACCAGAGAATACCCGTTGGAATGCACGCCATCACTGGCCAGCCCCAACAGCACATCGCCCGCCGCCACGCCATCAGGCAGGGCCGTGTCGCGTTCCATCGCGCCCACGGCAAAACCGGCCAGATCAAAATCGCCATCGTGGTACATCCCCGGCATTTCCGCCGTTTCGCCGCCAATCAGCGCACAGCCGGACAATTCACAGCCCTTGGCGATGCCCTCGATAATCTGCGTGGCCTGATCCAGCTCCAGCTTGCCGGTGGCGAAATAATCCAGAAAAAACAGCGGCTCGGCCCCCTGACAAATCAGGTCATTGACGCACATCGCCACCAGATCAATGCCGATGGTGGAAACATTGCCGGTATCAATCGCGATGCGCAGCTTGGTGCCAACCCCGTCGGTTGCCGCCACCAGCACCGGATCAACATAGCCCGCACCCTTTAGGTCAAACAGCGCGCCAAAGCCGCCCAGCCCCGACATCACCCCGGGGCGCTTGGTGCGTTTGGCAGCGGGTTTTATCCGCTCGACCAATGCGTTGCCCGCATCAATATCCACACCGGCATCGGCATATGTCAAACCGTTTTTACCCGAAGTCATCTGGCAGCACCCCTTGGAATAGAATCCGTTTAGCAGCGCAGTAACAACTATGCCCCCTTCTGTCCATCATAACGGACAAAACACCCCTTGACCAAAGCGCTGCACACAAATACCCATGCGCCCATGACTACAGTGGGCCTGTAGCTCAGTTGGTTAGAGCAGAGCGCTCATAACGCTTTGGTCGCAGGTTCGAGTCCTGCCGGGCCTACCACGGGTTTTCAACAAATCCTCACCCTATATCGCTTGCAGGCAGCTGTCGGCATCAATCCGTTTGACCGTGGCACCATCCAGCCCGATCGCCAGATCGGGGCAGTTGGTTTGCAAATGCAGCTTCATTTCCGTACCGGTCATCGGCGCCTGCCCTTCCTTGCGCCGCTTTGCCTGAAGCAGGGATACGACACCGGCCACAATCCCGCTGGCCGCCGATGTGCCCCCGAACGAGGCAAACTGCGAACGCTGCATAATCAAAGAGTCATAACCCGTTTCCTCGATCGTTGACACGCCGCCATCTTCGGCCCCGAAGGCACCGGGCACATCTGTCGACAGGACACCCCATGTGGAATAATCGCCTGCCTCCTCTGGCTCGGATTCAGCCTGTGTTACCTCATGGTCGTGCATGGTGCGCCCCTTTGGATCAAGGCGCAGTTCCCTGCGGGTCCAGACCGGCGCATCGTCGCTGGGGGCATAGACCGTCACATTCCTTGTGTTGGTATAGGAACTGAACTTGCGTTTGCCGTTGATTGCCCCGACCGAGATCAGCGCATTGTCAGGACCGGCCAGCGACGCCGGATAGACCGTTTCACTTTTGAACCCGTTATTGCCTGCGGCAACGATCACCGGAACCCGCGCGGCTATTTCCAGCAACAGGGCCTCGAATATGGCGGCCTGTTGTTTCAGCACAGGATCGGTATCAATCCGCGAGGCGCGTTTGTCTTTGGGGCGATGTGGATCGACCTTGTTGCCTTTGGCCGTTGGCATATAAATCGCGCGCGGGATGCAGATGACATCTGCCCCCATGCCAACCGCATAAAGCAGCGCATGGATCAGCCCGATGAATTCGGGCCGAAAACTGGTGTTCAGCGGCAAAAGACGGCACCGGGGATCGGCGCCGAAATAGGCAATGGCCTCGGCGCATTCTTCGGGCATCACGGCAGGCGCGCGCCCCCCCACAACACCGGCCAGCAATGTGCCATGTGTTGGCAGATCATCCGCATAGGTGGTGACCGAGCGGACAACACCGGCGGATATTTCAAGCGCATCAATGATGTCACTTACCCCCGGGATATCAGTGGCCTGATCAAAATCATTAATACGCTGCCAGAATTGGGGATCGGCCGTATTGGCCGCATCAAAATGGTTCCGGCGGCCTTCGCGGTCTGTTGTGCAATCTTGCGGGTTTTCCGCAGCCCCCAAAGGCCGGATGATCGCCCCGAAATCATGGGTGGCAAAGTCAATGCCCTCGACCATGCCGCCCGCATCCCCCGCAGGCGGCAAATACGGGTGTTGTGATGAACAGCCGTTGTCGATCATCGCCACAAGCGACGGATCAACCGCATCATCATACAGATCATCCCAGACACTGCCGCTGACCTCGTAACGGGGCAGATCGCCACCATCGGCCAGTTCAAGGGTGATGACGCCCGCATCATGCAGGTGCCATAGGTAATGGGCGTATTCGCTGTCACGGTTCAGATCAATGTCCGGCATTATATCCACTCCTGCATCGCGGCGAACACCTGTTCGCGGCATAATTCGATCATGTAGGGGCAGAACCATTTGGCCAGCAATCGCCCTGCGTCAGTGTCCGACGGATAATGGATGCCGGCATATTCGCGGTTTTCCCCCACCCGTTGCGCGACAAAGAACAACTCCGGCATCGCCCCGACTTCGGGTACCATGCGCGACAGAACCTCGGCGACAGAATACATCTGGAATGTGTGGTTTGACGGATAGGCATTATGCGGCGGATTGCCGACAAAGGGGCGCAATGTCGGATCAATCAGGTTTGGCCGTGTGCGGCTGAATTTGTCCTTGTAATGAAACCCGACCACCCCCGCGACGTCGATGATTGTCCGGATCAGGGTTTCTGTGGCCCCATAGCCGCCCAGTTCTTCAATCCCCATCGGCCGCAAAATATCGCTGATATCTTCGGTCGTGGCCTGATCCATGATTTCGGACTGGCGCAAAGGGTCTTTCATCAGGCGCTTTTGGTATTTATGTAAATGTCTGATCTCTTTGGTAAATGTTTCATCCTGATCCGGCGGGGCCGGCAATGGCAGGTTTTCCCAGGCAAACCGCTTTGCTTTCAGTTCTTCTGGCAGTTGCGCCCAGAACAACTCGCGAAATTCATACCAGTTCTGTAACGGTGCACCACCGCCGGCTGCCGCTACATTGCTGCGCGACCGCGACCGGCTGCGTGATCTTGAGCGGCTGCGGCTGCGGGACCGGCTGCGCGATCTGGACCGGCTAAGCGCACCGGAACCGCTTGCCGCCGCCCCCGCCCCCTCGCCCGATCCGGTGCCAAAAGTGCTGACAAGTTGCGACTGCCCCCCCGGTTCCACATGGACCAGTTTGCTGTTTCTGTAGACCAGCAAATTACCACTGATTGAGTCGGAAAATTTTGGATACACAATAGTATCTGGCATAATCATATTCCTTAAATAATAGCATTTACAAATCGCACAGCAGCAGGCTGTTGCCGATCACATTGGCCGCCTGTGCAGACGGGACAGGATATTCCTGCGTGCCGATAATGGCCGAGGACAGATGCGGCTCGACCCGCGCAAGCTGTCCGAAGGTTTCGCGTGCCCGCCCGATCTGCCCCATTTGTGCGTAACAGGCCCCAAGATAGCGCAGGGTGGGCGGATAGTATTTGCCGGTATTTTTCGGCTGTAATGACAGGGCCAGATTGCCATTTCGAATGCCCGAGCGGTAATCTCCGTTCAGGGTGTCGATCATGCACAGGGTGGTGACAAACGCATAGCGATGCGGCAAAAACCGCCCCAGCATGGCGGCCTTCATCGCCGATTTTCGCGCCGCCACCAGATCGCCCTTGTACAGCAATAACAATGCCTGCGCATCATGGGTCATGACGTGATCGGACTGAACCATATGCGCCCGGTCAATCAGCTCGGTTGCCTGCTCGAAATCGCGAAAAACAAAGGCGGATACAAAGGACAAAAGCGAAAGCGTCAGACCGTTATAAGGATCCAGCGCCAGTGCCCGTTCCGCGTATTCATATGTGCGCGCCAGAATATCCTCGCGCTCGCAACTGTCCTGTTCTTCCATCCAGTGGGCACCCAGATAGGCCCGCCACGCCAGAATACTGGAGCTTTCATTCAAATCACACGCCAGGGCAAAGCTTTTGTCCGACAAATCCAGATTTCGCGCGGTCAGGGAAAACATGCTGTTGATCCCCTGAACCGCCAATGCCGCGGCCAGATGTGGCTCGGTCGAGAATTGCTCGGGCTGGGCGGCCAGTTTGGTGAATATCTGGTCGGACAATTCGTTTGCCAGACTCCAGTCGGTAATATTGCCCTGCTCGGTGACCGGAATGTGCCGGACCTGCGACCAGATGATCGATTTGTCCGAGGACCGCAACAGGTTGAGCGATATTTCCACCCGCAAATCATTGCTTTGGGCAAACAGCTGCAAATACACATCCGGTATCACGCAGGGCGCGGTATTCTGGTCAGGGCCGCGTAAATCGACCACCTCGAAACCGCCGAATTCCATGAAGAAATGGGTGATTTTTCCCAGCAATATATTTCCGGTGGTCGCGGCCCGCATGTCTTCGGGGGCTGTCATGACATTTTGCAACCCGATCTTGATCGTATGACACGGGGCAATGGCGCCGGACAACCTGTGCAGCAGCGGATTACGGTGCGCCGGTTGCATGGTCGCGGAACGGGCCGTGCGTAGCCAGTCCTCGAACCCGTCTTCGCCAACAATATCGATCCCTTCCAGCAATTCACCGTCCGCGTCGCCTTCCAGGGCATCAACATGGATCCGGTCCTTGATCAAGCGCACACAGTCACGCCTGATCTCGATCGGGCTGGTGTCCGGTGGTCCGAATATCTTGCGCAAGGTCGAAAGCTCGTGCCGCAGGCTTGCCTGGGCCTGGCATTTTTCACGGCTGCCCCATAACCGGTCCATCAACCAGCCGCGTTGCCGCTCCAGATTGGGGGAAAGCGCCAGTATCGCCAAAATTGCGCGCGCTTTCTTACTGACGACTTCCAGTCGCTCACCGTTGGGCGAAACCACCCGAAAGCTGCCGCATATATTCAGTTTGTAAGTGGAGTCGACAGTTGTTTCGTCCATATCTGATAGGGTTTTTTCATGTTTGTTCGGCGTTTTGGTATTGGGATAATTTGTTAACTTATTGTTAACACATTGGCCCAAACCTGTAAACTTTCCCGGATTTGACGCCCTATTGGGTACGCCCCCTGCTGCATCGGAAACATGCGAAAGGGTCTTTGATGTACATGTATCAACTGTCTCGTCGAGACCGATGCGTTTCATTCCCAGTGCCTCCAAAATATAAGCGATAACGATAGTTTAAAATTAATTGCCGTAACGTAATCCCGAAATGAAATGACAGCTTTTTGTAAAAGTTAACGGCGTTTTTTCAGATCACGCCATTATTCACGATATATTCACGATAAATAGGCGCACGGTTGGCGCAGGCGGGTGAAACTGTCGATATCTTGCTACCGAAAACAACCACTCTCATCATTTAATCCATAGATAGCAAAGTGATAATAAATGATCATGCTCTCCTTATTATGCAGTGCAAACAAATTGAATACAGCGTCTTTATTCCAGAATATCAAACATTTGACCGTCCCGGAAACCGACACAAGAATGCTCGAGGAACAAACAACCAGCAGCCTGCTGGCGGCCCTGCCCTCTGAAAAGGAGGGCACCGATTTCGCGCTGGTACTGGGGCAGTTGTTCTTTAAGAATTTCACAACAACGATCCACACAAGCCCCCCGGATGGCGGGGACCATATCTTTGCACCCGACTGGATTGCCCGGATCGACGACGATATCCAGCAGGCAAACAACCCTGAAACAAGCAGGGTTGAACATGCCTTTCAGAAATTGTTTGATATGCTGGTCGTGGTATTCCAATCCGCAGGTCAAACGCGCAAAGCCGCGATTGCCCGCGCCACGACAGAGGCCCATTATCATTACCAATGGATGCTGATGAATCTGGTTTTACCCGGCATGATCGACGAAAACCTGCAAACCGAAATTTTGAATTCCAAAGCACCGCTATACTCCGAATTCAAACGTCAAAATGCGTTGGAGAGCAGCCGTGAACAAACCTATCCAAAAGAATTCATTTTCCTGACGGTCCCGCTCGCTTTGTATCTATGTCATGGCACTCTGAAAGATAAGCCATCCCCGATGTCGCTGATTTATGATTTGAACCTGCACAGCTTCCCGTCTGCACAGGATGCCATTCAAGACATATTCAAACGCACCGGCATCGTGCTGGCCCAGCCACAGCTGCATATGAACACCGCGAAAATGCCGATCTGGGTGTTTCTGGTTAACGAAATGGAACTGCAGGATGGACGGTGTTTGATTGGTTCGCTTGGCAGTTATATTCTATGTGACACCATTATCGGCATGCTGATTTCCGACCCCGACACCTATTGGCATCAAGCCGGAAGCGACGCCGGCCGCTGGTCACCAGATGACGGGAGCCTGAAATGTCCGGTAGATACGCTCGAAAAACTGCTGGCATTATAACGTGTAAATAACGGGCAAATTCCGGTGTATCCGATACTCGGTTTAGGTGGAATTTTCACGCTTTTCCATGAAGGATACGCCAGAACCGGTTCCTGCTGCTAGTCAGGAATTCGGTATCCGGCGCCGCCGACAGGGAGGTAATTACTTTGGCATTTAACGTATCGCAAATTATAAAATAATGCTTAAAAAACTTGTGCTTATCTTAACCGTTCAATAAATTTCTGGATCAAATTCCGATCCGACTATTCAGTACACTATAGATAGCACAAGCCTGAAAACCGACCGAGCGTGAATTCGGGAATCCTTGCAGATACACGAAAAATTCACGGTATTTTTCCGGTTTTTCTTGATTTTGTTTACGTTAGGGAATGTTCTTGCCTATTCCAACGGGAATCCGCGCTTTTCCCTTAGGTTTTTGATGCCCGGCAACTGTGAATCAGTGCAGCAACAAAATAAACGGGGCCACAAAGGCCCCGTTCAGAGTTTTCAAACGACGTTACACACCTTCGACAAAGGTATATTCGCGATCCGCCGCAGGCAAGCCATAGGAAAGCGCCTCTTGGTATTCCGGCGAATGGTAGAACGATTTTGCCGTTTCCATATCCTTGAACCGGATAATCACATTGCGCGACCGGCCTTTGCCCTCCATGTGGAAACACTCGCCGCCGCGGGCCAAAAACTCGCCGCCGTATTTCGCAACCGCCGGCCCCGCCAGCTCTGCATATTTCGCATATTTTTCGGCGTCGTTCACATCTATGTGCACCATCGCATAAGCAACCATTCACTATCCCTCCAAAATTTCTTCTGCCGCCTTGATCGCGGCCTCGGCGTTTTCAACATCCTTGCCACCGCCTTGCGCCATATCGGGGCGGCCGCCGCCACCGATCCCGCCCAATGCCGCAACCGCCACCTTGACGATATCCACCGCCGAAATGCGGTCGGTCAGATCATCGCTAACCCCTGCCGCCACAGCAGCCTTACCGCCGGTATCAGCGATTAACAGAACCGCACCCGACCCTATCCTGGCCTTGTGCTCGTCAATCAGCGCGCGCAAATCCTTGCCGCTGACACCGCTCAACACCTGCGCGATAAATTTGATACCGTTGATTTCCTTAACATCCTGCGCGCCGCCCTGACCCGCGCCACCGGCCATCGCCAACTCGCGCCGCAACTGCGCCACTTCGTTTTGCAACGCCTTGCGCTCGTCCAGCAATGCCTTGACGCGCGTGCCAACTTCGGACGCCTGCGCCTTGAGCAAACCTGCAACCTCGGCCAAGGCCCGTTCTTTGCCGGCCAGATAGTCCAGCGCCGCAGCCCCGGTCAGCGCCTCGATCCGCCGCACACCGGCCGAAGACGCGCTATCGCCCAACAGCGCAAACAGCCCGATATCGCCGGTCTGTTTCACATGGGTGCCGCCGCACAGCTCCAGCGAATAGGTGTCTTTATCGGCGCCCTTGCCGCTGCCCGTCTGGGTGCCCATCGACACCACGCGCACCTCGTCGCCGTATTTTTCGCCAAACAGCGCCTGCGCCCCCAACCCGCGCGCGTCATCCGGTGTCATGATCCGGGTTTCAACAGCCGTGTTCTGGCGGATATACTCGTTCACCTCGGCCTCGACCGATTGCAACTGTTCCTCTGTCAGCGCCTTGCCGTGCGAGAAATCGAACCGCAGCCGGTCAGCCGCATTCAGCGACCCACGCTGCGCCACATGATCCCCCAACGCCTGCCGCAAGGCCTCGTGCAACAGATGCGTGGCCGAGTGGTTGGCCCGAATGGCCCCGCGCCGCGCGTGATCCACTTCCAGTTCAGCCCCCTGCCCGACGCGCAACTCGCCCTCGGACACTTCGGCAATATGGATGAACACATCCGCGGTCTTTTTGGTGTCGGTGATCTGTGCTGCGCCGCCATCGACCTTCAGCACACCGCTGTCGCCAACCTGCCCGCCACTTTCGGCATAGAACGGGGTCTGGTTCAGCACGATCTGCACCTGTTCCCCAGCCTTGGCCGATTGCACCGGCTTGCCATCCTGCACCAGCGCCAAAATCTGCCCCTCGGCGACCTCGGTGTCATAGCCCAGAAACTCGGTCGCGCCATGCTCCTGTGCCAGATCGAACCAGATCGCGGCATCCGCCGACTCGCCGGTACCGGCCCAGGCCGCGCGCGCCTTTTCCTTTTGCGCCTGCATTGCTGCGTCAAACCCGTCGGTATCCACCGCGCGGCCCTTTTCGCGCAGGGCATCCTGCGTCAGATCCAGCGGGAATCCATAGGTGTCATACAGTTTGAACGCTGCCTCGCCAGGCAAATCCGCCCCTTCGGGCAGGGCCGCCAATTCGTCATCCAACAGCTTTAGACCACGGTCAAGCGTCTGTTTGAAACGGGTTTCTTCCTGATGCAGGGTTTCCTCGATCAAGGCCTGCGCCTGCCCCAGTTCCGGATAGGCCGCGCCCATCTGTTTCACTAGTTCCGGCACCAGTTTATACATCAGCGGATCCTTCGCCCCCAGCAAATGCGCATGCCGCATTGCCCGGCGCATGATCCGGCGCAGCACATAGCCCCGTCCGTCATTGCTGGGCATCACCCCGTCCGCCAGCAGGAAGGACGTCGAGCGCAGATGGTCTGCAATCACCCGATGATGCGTCTTGCCCGGCCCGTCCGGATCGGTCGAAGTTGCGTGCGCGCTTGCCTCAATCAGGCTGCGCATCAGGTCGGTTGCATAGTTGTCATTGGTGCCCTGCAACAGCGCCGCCACCCGCTCGATCCCCATGCCGGTGTCGATCGACTGGTTCGGCAGATCGGTGCGGCTGCCATCCTCGTGTTGTTCATATTGCATGAACACCAGATTCCAGATTTCAACGAACCGGTCGCCATCTTCCTCAGGCGTGCCGGGTGGGCCACCCCAGATGTGGTCGCCGTGATCATAGAAAATCTCGGAGCACGGGCCACAGGGGCCGGTTGCCCCCATCGACCAGAAATTGTCGCTGGTTGGAATGCGGATAATCTTGTCGTCGGAAATACCCGCAACCTTTTTCCAGATTGCCGCCGCCTCGTCATCGGTGTGATAGACCGTCACCAGCAGTTTTTCGGCCGGAATTTCCAGCTCCTTGGTGATCAATTCCCAGGCAAAGGCAATGGCCTCGTCCTTGAAATAATCCCCAAAGGAAAAATTGCCCAGCATTTCGAAAAACGTATGATGCCGCGCGGTATAGCCAACATTGTCCAGATCGTTGTGTTTGCCGCCCGCCCGCACGCATTTCTGCGCCGAGGCTGCGCGTTTGTACTCGCGGGTTTCAACGCCGGTGAACAGGTTTTTGAACTGCACCATGCCCGAATTGGCAAACATCAACGTCGGGTCATTGCGCGGAACCAGGGGCGAGCTTGGCACGATCTCGTGCCCCTGCTTTCCATAGTAGTTCAGAAATGTGCTTCGGATATCATTCAGGCTTCGCATATCAGGCTCTTTTTGGGCTGAAGGTCGGGTCAAACCCGTTTATCGCCCCCCGCCACGCCTGTCCACCGTAAGAAAGGGCCGCAAAGGCAATTTGCCCGCGGCCCTGTTCGTAAATCTTGCGTTAACTCACGCTTCCAGAACGTCCCCGTCTTCGGAAATTTCCGGCATCTCGAAATCAAGCCCATGGGCGGCGCGGATTTTATCCTCGATCTCATAGGCGATGCGCTGGTGTTCTTTCAGATAGGTCTTGGCATTTTCGCGCCCCTGCCCGATGCGCTCATCCCCGTAGGAATACCAGGAACCGGATTTGTCAACGATGCCGGCTTTCACCCCGAGGTCCAGCAATTCGCCCATCTTGGAGATGCCTTCGCCATACATGATGTCGAATTCTACCTGTTTGAACGGCGGTGCCACCTTGTTTTTAACAACTTTCACGCGGGTGGCGTTGCCAACAATTTCATCACGGTCCTTCAGGGCGCCAATCCGGCGGATATCCAGACGCACCGAGGAATAGAATTTCAGCGCATTGCCGCCCGTCGTGGTTTCGGGGCTGCCGAACATCACGCCGATTTTCATGCGGATCTGGTTGATGAAAATAACCGTGCAACCGGATCGCGAGATCGAGCTGGTCAGTTTACGCATCGCCTGGCTCATCAAGCGGGCATGGACGCCAACACTGGCATCGCCCATGTCGCCTTCCAGTTCGGATTTGGGTGTCAGCGCGGCAACTGAATCGACCACCACCATGCTAACGGCCCCTGAACGCACCAGCGTGTCGGTGATTTCCAGCGCCTGCTCACCCGTATCTGGTTGTGAGATCAGCAATTCATCCGTGTTCACACCCAGGTTTTTTGCATAAAGCGGGTCCAGCGCATGTTCCGCATCAACGAAAGCGCAAACCCCGCCCTTTTTCTGGGCTTCGGCAATGCAATGCAAAGTTAAGGTGGTTTTGCCCGAAGATTCCGGCCCATAGATTTCGACCACCCGCCCTTTGGGAATGCCGCCAATCCCAAGGGCAATATCAAGCCCCAGTGAACCCGTCGAGGTGGCCTCGATTTCCTGAACCGCGCCCTCCTGACCCAGTTTCATGATCGAGCCTTTGCCAAATTGGCGTTCAATCTGGGCCAGCGCTGAATCCAGCGCCTTTTGTTTGTCGGTGTCGCGCTTGTCTGCCATTTTCAATAAATCTGCCGTTGCCATTGTTCCCGTCCCTTATTTCATAACCACGCAAGCGCAGCAATCCGTAAATGTTCCTATCATGTTCTCATTTCTTATGGGGGTAAAAAGAGAACATTGCAATCCCATTTTTCATAATTACAATTTTATATAAAATGGTTAAAAAGTGATTACCCGCGATAAGTTAATGGATTTTCGCCTTAGCTTTATCCGGCAACCCATTACATCAACATGATTTTCTGGACATCGAAAACTGAACCCTTCAACAGGCCAGCCCCCGAACACCGCACCGCAGGGCCGCTAATGAAGCTGTTTTTGCACCGTTGCGGTTAGATCACCCAAAGAAAAAGGTTTCGGCAGGAATACCGAATTGGGAATTTTTGACTGGTGATCGACAACATCTTCTTCCGCATACCCCGACACGAACACCACCTTGACGTCCGGTCGTTTTTCCAGCGCTTTGCGAACCCAGCTTGGCCCGTCCATTCCGGGCATGATGACATCGGTTACAAAGACGTCGATCTTCAACCCTTCGTCCTCGAGCGTTTTTAACGCCTCTTCGGCGTTTTCCGCTTCCAGAACCGTATATCCCCGCAATCGCAATGCGCGTGACGCAAAGGCCCGCACAGGGGCTTCGTCCTCGACAAGAAGAATGATCCCCTCGCCTTGCTTGGTTTTGGGTTTCGCTTTTTGCGAGCCCGTATCTTGCCCAGCCAGTTCGTGTTTGTCATAGGCTGGGAAATACAGCGAAAAGCAGGTGCCCTTCCCCGGAACACTGTCAACAAACACAAAACCGCCGGACTGTTTCACAATGCCATACACCGTGGACAGCCCCAGCCCGGTGCCTTCGCCAACCCGTTTGGTGGTGTAAAACGGCTCGAATATCTTGTGGATCTTGTCCGGAGATATCCCGATCCCCACATCGCTGACTTTCACAACCACATAATCACCGGCAATGACCCGTGCCCGATCGCGCTCCATATCATGGGGCAAAGTCACGCCTTCGGTCTCGATCCGGATTTCGCCACCTTCCGGCATCGCATCGCGGGCATTCACCACCAGATTCATCAAAACCTGTTCCAACTGGCGTTTGTCGGCACGGATCGGGCGCAGACCCGGATCATGCGACAGAGAGAGCATCACCTTTTCCCCGACCAACCGGTTCAACAGATGGGTCAGATCCGACAATGTATCCCGCAGATCAAGGACCTCGGGTTGCAGATTCTGTTTGCGCGAAAAGGCAAGCAACTGGCCAACCAGACTGGCGGCACGGTTGGCGTTCTGGTTGATCTGCATCAGGTCGCCATAATCCGGATCCCCCTGATCATGCCGCAGCAACAGCAAATCACAATGGCCGGAAATCGCCGTCAGCAGATTGTTGAAATCATGGGCCACCCCCCCCGCCAACTGGCCGATTGCCTGCATTTTCTGGCTTTGCACGAATTGCGCCTCGAGGGTTTTCAACTCGGTCGCGTCATTCAGCACCGCAATCAGTACCGGATTGCCATTTTCCTCGATCCGGCTCAGGCTGACTTGCAAATACACTTCTTTATCCGTCTTGCGCGCCTGCAACACCTCGGAGCGCGACAAGCCTCGTCCGGCAATCGCATCCGCAATCCAGTCGGAAATCGAGCGTCCCAGCCCCTCGACCAGATCTCCCAATTCTGTGGCGCCGGACATCGGATCATTCAGCAATTTACGCGCCAAGCGGTTGGCCTGAACAACTTTGGCGTCGGTCGATATCTTGATCATCGGAATCGGCAGTTCATCAAAAAACTGCCAGCCATTGCAGTTTTGCCCATCCGAAACACCTGGCAGCAAATAAATCTCGCGCCGGTCCGAGGCCACTTCCAGTTCCGCCACCAGCACCCGGATCGGCCCATCCTTACCCGCAATCTGGTGTTCCTGACCGCTGACCAAAGGCAGGTCGTTAAACACAGCCTCAAGCGTTTCCATGCGCCCGCCCAGCAAGCTGCACAGGATATCGTTCATAAACAGAACCGTTCCCGATTTGGAAACCGTCAGCATCGGCAGGCCGATATCACCACGCCCCTGCCCCGTTTGTTCCGCGTCCAGCCGCCAAAGATAGCGGTCACCGGATATCTGGTGCACCATAAGCCCAAGCATTCCGTCGCGCGTTACAATATCTTCCTGCGCGGCACCAAGGGCTTGTGCCTTGTTTTGCAAACGAAAAAGCATGGCGGACGGATTGGCCACCATATAGCGCAACACATAAGACAAGGGCCTGCCGGTTACGGCTGAAAACCGGTCTGTTGCCGCACGATTGAAATATATGATTTCATCGTCCTGGTCGGTGACAAAACAGGGCGAGGCATCATTGCCGACAATACCTGCCAGAGTGGCAATATCTGCCTTTTGCACACGGTTTCTCCAATAGGTCCATCCCGTCACGGCAAGCCCGACAAACCCGAGCGTCAGCCCGGCGGCCATCAGAACCAGACCCGTCGCCGGATCTGGCACAAAAAATGCAACCGCAATGAGCACAGCCCCTATCAGGCCAAGGTAAATCACCCTGCCTGTGGTAATACCCGCTTTGCGGATTTGAATTTCAGGCGTTTGCGCCGTGTGAGCCACCGAAAGCCCCCGCTGATTGATTCGTGGACTCTTAATTTCCAACACAAGGTCTTAAGCATGCGTTAAGCTTGAATCAGAAAAGCGGAGAGCCGCTACTTTGGGTTGATTATGTCCGGTTTTCCTACCGCGTCAAGAGAGCGCAGAAAAATCCGTCGCCACCGTCCAGCGGGGTAAAGCGGGTCTGGCTGGTGCATTTCCAGTCGCTACCGGTTGTAAACGCTTCAATCTGTTCACTGTTTTCCGCGTCCAGCAGCGAACAGGTGGTATAGGCCAGCACCCCGTTTGGCGCGACCAAACCGGCGGCTTTGGTCAGGATTTCGGCCTGAATTTCGCGCAACTGGTCCAGCTTTTCCGGCTTGAACTCCCATTTCCCCGCAGGCGAGCGCCGCCACGCGCCACTGCCGGAACATGGCACGTCGCACAGCACCAGATCATAGGGGCCGCTAGCGGCCACGTCTTCCGGTTCAAATAGTGTCACGGATGCTCCGGCACGTTCCGCGCGATCAGGCAGGTCTTTCATCCGTTGCGGGTTGGCATCATGGGCGAAATAGCTGGCAGAGGCGCGTGCGGCCATTGCCAGCACCTTGCCACCGCCACCGGCGCAATAGTCCAGAACCCGCATGTCGGGGCGCAGCGGCAACAGATCGACCACCGCTTGCGAGGCGGCGTCCTGTAGCTCGACCCGCCCGTCATTATAGGGCGCACTCAGATGCACGCGGCGCGGGTTTTCAGTGACCTCGAGCGCGGTCGGGGACAGGGGGTGCGGGGTGGTCTGGATGTTTTCCCCCGCCAGATCAATGGCGGCCTGTTTCAGGTTTGTTTTTAACGTGTTAACCCGCAGAAACACCGGTGCGCGTTTTTGCAGCGCATGACAGACGGCGGTGAAATCATCGCCCAGACTGGCGGCCAGTTGCGGGGCGATCCAGTCGGGGATGTCCAGCGCGGCATTGCCCTCGGGTGTGTCCCCCTGCGCCCGTTCTTCATCGGTCAAAGGCGTGGGCGCGTGGCCGATACCTGTGAACATTTCATCCGGATTTACACCTTGGGCACGCAGCATGCCCAGCACAATACCACGCCCTGTTTGCGCCCCGCCAAGCGTGGTGAACGAGCGCTTGCAACGCAGCGCGCCGAACACATGATCCCGCACCGCCGCGCGATCCTTGGAGCCGGCATAGCGCGAACCACGTGCCCAGTTGGTCAGGGCCTTTTCGGCAGCGTCCCCGTCCAGAATATGGCCAAGAATTTCAATGGCGGCGGAAAGGCGGGCGGCTGGGGTCATAGGGTCGTTCCATTCGTAAGGCGGGGTTCACCCCGCCGCTGGTTTCAACAATTTTCTGTGCCTCGATTCGAACGGTGGGGGTGAACCCCGCCCTACGACATCCGGTAATTCGGGCTTTCGCGGGTGATCTGGACGTCATGCACATGGCTTTCCTTCAGCCCAGCACCAGTGATCTTGACAAACTCGGCCTTGGTGCGCATCTCGTCCACCGTGGCGCAGCCGGTATAGCCCATGGCCGCCCGCAATCCGCCAACCAGCTGATGGATCACCGCACCGGCAGACCCTTTGTAAGGCACCTGCCCCTCGATCCCTTCGGGCACCAGTTTATCTGTCGCCGCGTCCTTCTGGAAATAGCGATCCGCCGAGCCCCGCGCCATCGCGCCAAGGCTGCCCATGCCACGGTAGCTTTTGAAGCTACGGCCCTGATATAGAATGACTTCTCCGGGGGATTCATCCGTGCCGGCCACCATGCTGCCCACCATGGCGCAATGGGCACCGGCGGCAACCGCCTTGGCAAAATCGCCGGAAAACTTGATGCCGCCATCAGCAATGATCGGCGTGCCGGACTCAGCTGCTCCACGCGCGCTGTCCATGATCGCGGTCAGTTGCGGCACCCCCACACCAGCGACGATCCGCGTGGTGCAGATTGACCCGGGACCAATGCCGACCTTGACCGCATCCGCGCCGGCGGCAATCAAGGCTTTGGTTGCACTGGCGGTGGCCACATTGCCCGCCACGATCTGCACGTCATTGGACAGGGTTTTGGCCCGTTCCACCGCCACAGCCACCCCTTCTGAATGACCATGCGCCGTGTCGATCACCACCATGTCCACGCCAGCCTCGACCAGTGCTTTGGTGCGCTCGAAACCGGCATCACCCACGGTGCTGGCGGCAGCCACACGCAGGCGCCCCAGATCATCCTTGCAGGCCTGCGGGTTCAGCACCGCCTGCTCCAGATCCTTCAGCGTCATCAGTCCGGTCAGCTTGCCCTGCCCGTCGGTGATCAACAGCTTTTCAATCCGGCGGGCCTGCATCAGGCTGCGGGCCTCGTGCAGATCGGCAGGTTCGTGCAGCAGTGCCAGATTGTCCGAACTCATCATCGCGGAAATCGGGGTTTTTTCGTCGGTGGCGAAACGCATGTCGCGGTTGGTGACAATCCCAACCACGCGGCCCGTTTCATCCACCACCGGAAAACCGGTGACGCGGTATCGGTCCTGCAAGGCCTTGGCATCGGCCAGGGTCTGATCAGGGGTCAGGGTGATCGGGTTGTAGACCACGCCGCTTTCAAACCGTTTCACACGGCGCACTTCTGTCGCCTGCTCCTCGATATCCAGATTGCGGTGGATCACGCCCATGCCACCCACCTGCGCCATGGCAATGGCCATTTTGGCCTCGGTCACAGTGTCCATGGCGGAACTGAGCAACGGGATATTCAGACGGATGGTTTTGGTCACTTGTGTGGACGTGTCGGCGGTGGAAGGCAGCACGTTTGACGCGGCCGGAACCAGCAGAACATCGTCAAACGAAAGGGCTTCGCGAATCTCCATGGGGAGCCTCCTTGCTAAAGCATCATTTGACGCGTCCCTATTGCATGGATTGCGCGCGGTGGGAAGCCCTGATTGTGGAATATCCTGAACTTCACACTGTATCTGGTGCCATAAACAGCGCCAAATCCCGCGCAAACAGATCATATAGTGCCGCCGCCACACGTCTGATCGGGCGTTCTTTGCGGCTGATATCATGGCTGACCAACCACTGGGTGTGACCCAATCCTTCGATGGTTTCCGAGCACCGTTGCAATCGCACATCCCCTTCTCCCACGAAACAGGGCAACACACACAGACCGGCGCCAGCGCAGGCCGACTCAAGCAAAGCGTGCGGCGTGTCGCAGGTTATAGAAGCGGGTCGTTCCAGATGCTGCGATAGCCAACGCGCAGAAACACCGGTCGCCGCCGCAGGGGTTGGCACCACCCAATCGCAAGTTTTCGCGCGTTGGGGTGTTCGCGCGTCTGGATGGGAGTCCAGATATGTCGGGGCTGCATAGAGCGCAAAATCAACGCGGCCAATTCGACGGCGTGCCAATCCCTGTTGCGAAGGCAGAACATTGCGCACCGCCAAATCTGCTTCGCGACGTGACAGATTAAGGAAACCGGCGCCCGAAAGAATATCAATACGCACAGCACCATCCATACTGTTCTGCAATGCGGCCAGATT
Organism: Profundibacter amoris; assembly: GCF_003544895.1. GTDB lineage: Bacteria > Pseudomonadota > Alphaproteobacteria > Rhodobacterales > Rhodobacteraceae > Profundibacter > Profundibacter amoris. Next base: position 1,312,588 of record NZ_CP032125.1, on the reverse strand, counting down.
TCGGGCGATATAGACACCGGTCCAATAGCCACAGGCAATCCGCACGCGCGGACGCGGATCTAGCCCCTCGCGCCACAACCCGATCTTGCGCGCGTGCTCTGCCATCGGCTCGACCTGTTCCAAAAGATCCTGCCCCGCGCCGGTCAATGTATACCCTTTAGCTTTGCGCTCAAAGAGTTGCACTCCTAATGCCCTTTCAAACTCGGATATTCGCCGGTTCAGAGTGGGTGCACTAAGCCCGGTTTCAGGTATCGCCGCTGACAGGCCTCCCGCTTTGGCGATGGCTAGAAACAGGCGGATATCGTCCCAATTTATCTTTCCATATTCAAAAGGCATATTTTGTATTTTCCCGTTTATCCTTGGATTAATACTGACAATAAGGGGTTTTATACGATCAAATTCAGAAACAATACAGAAATCGGGATATATACCAATGCCAGATAAATGCCAGTTCCTAATAACCTTCGAGGTTAATCAAAACAGCATTTCCAGTTTTGAAGACATGCTTGGCTCGGTTAAAATCGAGTTGCCAAAAGTTGCGGGATGCCAGAACGTCAATATTTTCAGGCACGATGGCCCTGAAAACAACAAATTCACATTGTTTGAAACGTGGGATTCAAAAGCCCTGCATCAAGATCATGTATTGCGTATGCAAGAGACCGGTCAATGGGCCGAAATCGAGAAAATGCTGACAAGGCAACCCACGGGGTGTTACCTGCTAACGCTTTAATCCAAAATAAAACCGAGCAGAAAGCGATCAACATCATGCTTCTGCTCGGTTAGGTTTCTGTTCAGGAACCAGAGTTCGGAACCTCGACCGAAAACCCCATACCGTACCAATTCTGCATACCACCACGGTAGTAATGCAGCTTTTCAGGTGGGTAGTTGATGGCAAGCAGGTTGCGGATGGCGGTCGGGGACTGCCCACACCAAGGGCCATTGCAAAACAGCATCAATTCTTTTGGATCGGTAAATTCCCATTCGCCAAATTCGGACTGTTTCCCGCCCAGCATGACCATCACGGAATCAAAGAATACATTTTCCTCGCTGGGAACGAATACGTTGAACGGCAGGTTCACAGCACCCGGAATGGTGCCCTTGTCATGCCAGTCGCTTGTGCGGGAATCGATCAGAAAACCTTTGCCGGTACTGACATATTCCTGAAGGAAGGACAAAAGCTCCAGTTCGCCAACCGTATTAACCCCTTCATGCACCTTCATAGGCTGCACACAAAATTTCGGACAGCTGCGCGAGGTTTTCGCATAGTCATCCGGAATCCGGTGATTTGGATCCTGGTTCCGGCTGATGACATATGTATTGCCGTTGAATGTATATTCTACATCCATGATGTCTGCTGTGATGCGCACTTCCTGGGCCGTTACCTGCAATGCACCGCAAAACAATGTCGCGATGACAGCTGTTGAAAGTTTTGTTGCCAATTTATGGCCCGCCAATATATTTTTCATTATTTGCATTTCCTTTACCTATTCACATATTACGATTTAATCGTTCGCTGCGCCTAATAACCGAATAATCCGGTCATGATTGCGGAGGAATTATGAACATTTTAAGACAATGCGAAATCATACCAGAAATACATCTAACAAACTGTTTTTAATCATTTATTATAGACTTCTGTCAGACATCCAAAGCAGAATAAACTGCTTGGAATGCCATTTTTGACAGCAATCTAATGGGTCTGTTAATGATATTCGACCGACAACCCCAAACCGGTCCAATCTTGCAATCCGCCACGGTACCAATGGAGCTTTTCCGGTGGGTAATTAATTGCCAAAAGGTTCTGGATCGCTTTGGGGGAACGCGAACAGGTTTTACCATTGCAAAACAGCATAAGGTCTTTTGGATTATTAAAAACCCATTCGCCAGAATCCGATTTTTCGCCACTTAGCATTGTCATTACTGAATCAAAAAATACGTTGTTCGGTTCCGGTAGAAAAACATCCGATGGAAGATTGACAGCCCCGGGGATCGTGCCCTTCTCGAAGTCCTTGGTGCCACGGGAATCTATCAAGAAACCTTTGCCCGTGCTGACATAATCTTGCAAGAATTGCAGCAGTTCCAATTCGCTTACTGTCTCAACATCCTTTTGAATAGACATCGGTTGAAGACAATGACTGGGGCATGGGCGCGAAGTCAGGGCGAACCGGTCTGGAATACGGTTATTCTGATCCTGATTGCGACTGATGACATATGTTTGGCCATTGAATGTATACTCGACTTCCATTGTGTCTTTTGTGATGCCAACATCCTGGGCAGTGGCCTGCAATGTGCCACAAAACAATGTTGCCATAACCGCTGTCGATAATTTAACAGCAAGCGTGCGACCCGCAAAAAAACCACTCATAATTACATTTCCTTATACTAGTTCACAATTCGCGTTTCCAATATTCACTCTGCCCTAGAATGGTGCAAAGCTGTCACGATTGCGGAGGAAATGTGCGGTTTTCATGATGAATGCAAAAACCTATCCAAAAGGATAGGCTTTTGTTTTCTTTCAGTAATTTTATTAATGCCAGTCAGGCTGTTGCCGCCCCGGATTTTCTGGACAGATCCCCGGTGACCCACTCCATTACAGTTCGGTAAACCATATAGAGAACCACAGGCGTGCCGATGACAAGCCCTGCATATACCCCGACTTCTGCCCAGATACCGTGCCCTTTGGCAACGGCCATAACCTGCACATTCAGGAACGCCGCAATCGGAAAGGTAAAGGCACCCCATACAGGCGTATAACCACCGCGCGTCATCCAGGGCAAAAGGAATATCAAACCAAAGGCGACAATGCTGCCAGCCCAGTAGAATACGGTAAATGCCGTATCGTACCCCAAAACACCGTACCCCAGTGCAAACAGGCACAAGGGCGCGAGAAAGATCATTACCGAGGGGCGCAGTTTATCCGGAACGGGATCGCGGCGGATTGTCAGTATGATGCCCGCAGTCACAATCACATAGGCCACAAGGGCTGCATCGATCAGCAACTCGCTCTCCCAGACATAGCCCAGCTGAACACCGGCCAGCGGACCCACCACAGGGCCAACGAAGGTCAGATACTGAAAGGTCGAGAAATGGCGCTTTTCAGGCGGCTCGTCCCAAATGGCATGCAATACGACCACACTTGCAATGATCTGCAGGATAACACCTGTCCACCAGACCAGAGGCACCGAAATACCAAATGGCAACAGCGCCGCCGCCAGCAACATCATCGACATTGCCATTGCCGCAATTCCGGCCCGGGCCGGTGCCGATCCCATATCTTCCAGCACAACTTTCGGGCGCGACATAAACTTTCGCAGATAAAACACAAAGAACCAGATGAAATAACCCGTTGATGCCGCCAGTAGTAAATGACCGATATCTTCGGAAATCTCTGGCATTACATGGGATGCATTGGTCCAGCCCAGAGCAAGGGACATAAACCCGAGACAAACAGGAAAAGCGGCAGGCGGTGTTTGCCGCCATAGGGGTGTTTCTAATAGCATTTGATCTCCAGTCAGCTGCATATTTCACGCGTAATGTTTTCACCCTAAGTGGAAATCGCTGTTTCGATCAAGCTTTTAGGTGCTTTGCCGCCCTCCCCTTTCTTTGACCTCATGGCGCCAAGGTCAGGAATTCCAGTATCGCCACCCTGCCCCGCGCCTGCTAGCCTTCGATCACATTTACAACCAAAGGACTTTTATTATGCGTTTCATTCCAGCCCTTTTGGCAGCCTCGGTTCTTGCCCTAGGCGCTTGCAAAGACAATTACGACGAGATTGGGAAATTTACTGTCGAACTGAATGGCAACAACATCGAGTTTGTCAGCGTCTTCGACAAAGAAAACGATTACAGCGGCATTCGCGCTATGTCCCCTGGCGGGGTTAAATTGCTGCTTATTGACGGATCTGCGGGGGATAAAGACGACGAATATGGCCTGCCGATCATCAGCATGTCACTGCAAGGCGGTGTTACCGGCGGCCCGTTGGACCTTATGTTTGTTCAAGTATTTGATGAATCATACGATACCATGCTGACGTCCGATGGCCCGAACGGTCAACACCGGATGGAAAACCTGCTGATTGGTGATGATGGCACCATCAGCTTTGATTTTTCGGCCGATCTGGAGCGGGTTGAAACCCAGAGCGAACAACCGGTTGCAGGCGCCAAGGGGGCCCATATCGAAGGCAGCTTTAGCGGCACAATTCCGGCCAGCGAACGGGAGGGCAACTGATGCAAAAGGCAATAGCGTTAGTCACAGCCCTACTGGCCTTCCCCGCATGGGCATCCGATTTTCCAAAGGGTTACGAAAGCATCGGCAAATACGAGTTGAGTGTGAATGGCACCCCTGTGACCCTAACCTCGGTCACATCCGAAGCCGACGAATACAGCGACCTGTACTTCACTTTTGGTGAAGCAATGGCAGGTGGCACTGTCACAAGCTATACCGTTCAGGCCACTGCGGGGTTGAAAGAATATAGCGAAGGGAAGCCGCCGGTTTTCTCGGTGGAATTTGACCTTGACCCGAAAACCGGCAACCTGATCCCTGTGCGCGTCATTCTGGTTGACCAGACCTGGGATACGCCGCTAGCGACCTACCCCTATGACAACCGCAAAAGTATCCGCGTTGATAACCTTGTTTTCCGCAACAACGGCAAAATCAGCTTTGACATCACAGCAGATTTGACCCGCCTGAACTGGGATACCTATAAGCCGGTTCAAGGAAGCGAACGTGTCAGGGTTCAGGGCCACTACAGTGGGAAATTCCCGAAATTCTTCCTTGAAAACCAGCGTATATTCGGGGACGACTGACACGCCGTTTTTCTAAGCGGTTTTATGACCAGTGGCTGCAGGGGCAGGTTTTTCTTTTGACGTTAATCTGATACGGGTCACGGCAAGCCCGATCGTGGAATTTTCGAAGGCCGGGTTTTATCCGACCGGGAAACTCGTCAAATAAGGATGCATGTTGATTATGAACCACCCTTCCCCCCTGTGGGGCCAACGATGAGCGCCGCCCTGCATCTGGCCAAAGCGGATGATCTGCCCCGCTTGCAATCCCTTGTCGCCGCCTTTCACGCACAAGAGGGGATAGCCCAGACCGATGAGGACCGCACAGCGGCCCTGACCCCGCTGCTCGAGGGTATACCGCATGGCGCTGCCTATCTGATCGGGCCAAAGAACGGGCCGGTGGGTTATATCGTGGTGTCCTTTGGCTATTCTGTGGAAATGGGCGGGATCATCGGGTATATCGACGAATTCTACATCCGCGAAAACGTGCGCGGGCGGGGCATGGGTGGCGAGGTGCTACGCACCCTGATGCCGGCCTTGGCCGACTATGGCGTCAAGGCGCTGCATCTGGAAGTGATGCACGACAACGAGGGGGCAAAACGACTGTATTCGCGGCTGGGGTTTACGGCCCGCGACGACTATCGCCTGATGACACGGCGGTTTTAGAGGTTTGCCCCGACATAAGCCCCGAAATCTTTGAAAGATTTCGGCCGTTTTCTTTCAAAGAAAACGAAGGAGCGACAACCGAAAGGCTGCCGCACCCCTGTTCAGGACACCGGCTCAGGCCAGATCGAAACGATCCGCATTCATCACCTTGGTCCAGGCTGCAACAAAATCCCGCACAAACGCGGCTTCGTTATCAGCCTGTGCGTATACCTCGGCCAAGGCGCGAAGCTGTGAATTGGCGCCAAACACAAGGTCAACCCGGGTGGCCGTCCATTTCACCTTGCCGCTGGCCCTGTCCTGCCCTTTAAATAGCTCGGTTGACTCTTTGGCCGGCACTCATTCGGTGTCCATATCCAGCAAATTGACAAAGAAATCATTGCCAAGCCTGCCAGGGTTATCCGTGAACACCCCATGCTTACTGCCATCATAATTTGCTCCCAGCACGCGCATCCCCCCGACCAGAACCGTCATTTCCGGTGCGCTCAGCTTCAGCAACTGCGCCTTGTCGATCAGCAGTTCCTCGGCCGAAATCGCGCAGGGCTTTTTCAGGTAGTTGCGAAAGCCGTCCGCAAAGGGTTCCAACACGGACATCGAGTCAACATCGGTCTGCTTCTGCGTTGCATCCGTGCGCCCCGGGGTGAAAGGCACGTCAATATCATGCCCGCCCTCCTTTGCCGCCTGTTCAATCGCTGCATTGCCCGCCAACACGACCAGATCGGCCAACGAAATCTTTTGGCCGCCCTTTTCTGACGTGTTGAAATCTGCCTGAAGACCCTCCAGCACTTTCAGCACTCTGGCCAGCTATTCGGGGTTGTTCACCTGCCACCCTTTCTGTGGGTCCAGACGAATGCGCGCACCGTTGCCCCCCCCCCCGCATATCAGACCCGCGGAAGGTCGAGGCAGACGCCCATGCAGTGGAAACCAGTTCCGCAACCGTCAAACCCGAAGTCAGGATTTTACCTTTCAGATCGGCGATATTATCATTGTCTACTAGATCATAATCAACTGCGGGCACCGGATCCTGCCAGATCAGCTCCTCGTCCGGTACTTCGTCCCCCAGATATCGGACACGCGGCCCCATATCGCGATGGGTTAATTTAAACCACGCGCGAGCAAAAGCATCGGCGAATTCTGCGGGGTTTTCATGAAAGCGTCTGGAAATCGGCCCATAGACCGGATCCATCCGCATTGCATATCGGCGGTGGTCATAATTGTGGTGACTTTGGCCCCCTTGCCATCCACAGTCGGGGCTTTGTCGTCTTCGGTCACACCAACCGGCACCCATTGCCAGGCACCTGCATGGCTTTTGACCAGATCCCAGTCATACCCGAACAGCAGGTCAAAGTATCCATTGTCCCAAGTGGTCGGCTTGGCCGTCCAGGCCCCCTCAATGCCGCTTGAAATTGTATCGGGGCCGTGGCCAGTGCCATAATCGCTTTTCCAGCCAAGCCCCATTTGTTCAATCGGGGCCGCCTCGGGTTCAGGGCCGACTTGTGCCGCATCCCCTGCCCCATGGCATTTACCAAAGGTATGGCCACCAGCCACCAGCGCCACGGTTTCCTCGTCGTCCATCGCCATACGGGCGAATGTTTCGCGGATGTCCAGACCCGAGGCCAACACGCTGGGTTGCCCGTTCGGCCCTTCGGGGTTCACATAGATCAACCCCATCTGCACTGCGGCCAGCGGGTTGTCCAGCTCGCGCTCGCCGGTATAGCGTTGGTCGCCCAGCCATTCGGTTTCTTCGCCCCAGTAGATATCCTCTTCGGGCTCCCAGATGTCCTCGCGTCCACCGGCAAAGCCGAAGGTTTTGAAGCCCATCGATTCCAGCGCACAATTGCCCGCAAGGATCAGCAGATCGGCCCAGGAAATGCTGTTGCCATATTTCTGTTTGACGGGCCAAAGCAGCCGACGGGCCTTATCAAGGCTTACATTGTCAGGCCAGCTGTTGACCGGGGCAAACCGCTGGTTTCCGGTTCCCGCTCCACCGCGGCCATCCCCCGTTCGATAGGTGCCCGCACTGTGCCAGGCCATGCGGATAAAAACGGCCCGTAATGCCCGTAATCGGCTGGCCACCAGTCCTGACTGTCATTCATCAACGCATAAATGTCTTTTTTCAACGCCTTCAGGTCAAGTTTACCAAACGCTTTTGCATAATTGAAATCCTTGGCCATCGGGTTTCCAGCATCGGAGTTCTGGTGCAGAATCTTCAGGTTCAACTGGTTCGGCCACCAGTCCCGGTTTGATCTATCCCCTATTTTCGTCGCCCCGTGCGCAACCGGGCAGCGCCCCATTTGACCCATATCATTTCCGTCCATTTGATCCTCCTGTTGATTATTCGCTGATCAAAACTGGCCCCATGAACCGGTTTTGTTGATCCGGTAGAAAGGTAGCAAACCCCTTCCATTAATAATATTTATATATTTCTATAGTTACCATTAATTTTTCTAATGGTCTAAAGCGGCTATCCCCGCTGTTGCACCGGCGGGTCGTTCCAACTTATAGTCATGGGGCAGCGAACGGGGGCGATCAGCCCCCTTGCCCCAAGGACCCCACATGCCCCTGAGCATCCCCTTTGACAACTCTTACGCCCGACTGCCGGATCAGTTTTACGCCCGCATCGGCCCCTCGCCTGTGGCAAACCCGAAACTGGTGGCGCTGAACGAAACTCTGGCGCGGGAACTGGGGATAAAGGCGGGCGAATTGCGCGCGCCTGCCGGTGTGGCCGTGCTGTCGGGCAGCGCCATCCCTGACGGGGCCGATCCGCTGGCACAGGCCTATGCCGGCCATCAGTTCGGCGGATGGTCCCCGCAACTGGGCGACGGGCGCGCGATGCTGCTGGGCGAGGTGCTGGACGCAAATGGCACACGGCAGGACATCCAGCTAAAGGGCTCGGGCCGCACCCCGTTTTCGCGGGGCGGCGACGGGCGGGCGTGGCTTGGCCCCGTGCTGCGCGAATATGTGGTGAGCGAGGCCATGGCAGTCCTGAACATCCCCACCACCCGCGCGCTGGCGGCCGTCACCACGGGCGAAGATGTGATGCGCGAAACCGCCCTGCCCGGTGCCGTATTGACCCGCGTTGCCAGCAGCCACATCCGCGTTGGCACCTTCCAGTATTTCGCAGCGCGGCAAGACACCGAAGCGTTGCAAGCCCTGACGGATTACACCATCAAGCGCCACTACCCCGACGCAAAAAACCCGATGGACCTGCTGCAAGCGGTGATCACCGCGCAGGCCAGTCTGATTGCCCGCTGGATGGGCATCGGCTTTATCCATGGGGTGATGAACACCGACAACACCCATATCGGCGGCCTCACCATCGATTACGGCCCTTGTGCGTTCATGGATACCTACCACCCCGCCCGCGTCTATTCCTCGATCGACCGCGCGGGGCGCTATGCCTTCAACCAGCAGCCAGAAATCATCGTATGGAATCTAGCGCAACTGGCCACCAGCCTGATCCCGCTGATGGGGGACGAGGCCGCCGCCGTTAAACAGGCCACCGAGGCCCTGCACGGGTTCCGAGACCAGTTTCTGGCGTTCTGGATCACCGAACACCGCGCCAAACTGGGCCTGAAACGCGCTATGGCGGGGGATGATGAACTGGTGATTGACCTGCTGGACCGCATGGCGCAGGGGCAGGCCGATTTCACCAATACCTTCCGCGCTTTGGCGGATGGAAACGCCCGCGACCAGTTCCTTGATCCGGCGCTCTATGACGGTTGGCACAAACGCTGGCAGGCCCGTCTGGCGCAGGAGGGAACGGATTGGGCGCAGCAACAAGCCCTGATCCGCGCCACCTCCCCTGCGCTGATCCCGCGCAACCACCGGATAGAACAGATGATCCAGGCCGCCGTGACCGGCGATTACGCCCCGTTTGAACGGCTGATGGCAGCACTGGCGCAACCCTACGAGGATGTGGCGGACTATGCGGATTTGCGGCGACCACCGACCGAGGACGAAAAGGTGCAGCAGACATTTTGCGGGACATGAAGCTACTTTCGCCCCCTTTCCGTCTGGCGCAAACACCGGCCGCCGATGTGATCCGAGCGGACGCAATGTCTGAAATTGTTCCGCTAGAAACTATGTCAAGTCTGTCAAGGTCAGAAGTTCCGGTGATACTAATAAATACCAAACCCGGTCGAGCCGGGTAAGTTGGCAACACCACTATGACCTGGGCGGTCTTGCGGGGTTCCGTAAAACCCTTCTAATGTAATCTCTCCCAAACCCGTTTTGAGAGATGATACATTGTCTCCCGGAGCCCAATACCAAGTACCACCAATCTGTCCCATAGTTTTTGCTACCTCACTCTATTTCTTTAACAATCCGAAATCCGAATGACTGGAGACGAAGCGTTTCCGCGATCCCCGTGCGCCATGCGACACGCGCGCGGAACATACCTCTTGAAAACGCACCCCCTCGACGCACCCGATCACAGCTATCATCGACGCTTTGTATTAACCACTCACGCGTTGTCCCCCACACTGGAAGGTGTTTTGTATCAGCCGGATAGCAGGACAGTGTGATCTCACCGACATTCCCTGACATATGCCGTAGTCCCCACGGATTTGCTGCATCAAGTTCGTCAACCGGCACAGGATGGCCCAACGTCCGAAGGTCGAGCCGTTCCTGCTGAAGTTCTAATTCTGTAAACTCTCCCGAAATATTTGCTTGTTCAGGTCTTGGCTCGAAGCCTTGCGCAAACCGACTTGTTGTCCCGGCCCGTGCCGCATATTCCCATTCCGCCTCGGTCGGTAGCCTGTAAGCGTCAGTGCCAAGCTTTTGGTTGAGCCATTGCGTGTAGGCCACTGCATCCAGATAGGAAACTCTATTGAGGGGGTATCGCCCACTAAGGAGAAGCTTTTTGGGATTACCCGTAACCGCAGCAATATCTATTTCCGACGGCGTATGGATGAATCGAGGGTCAGTCAGTGCGCGCTTGATTCCCTCAAGCGTGCCATTCGGGCCTATAGTGTCAGGTGGAGTATACCCGCCACACCCGCCGTCGTTTACGCATGCCATCCACTCGTCAAATGTAACCTCATTCTTTCCCATAGCGATGCGAATATCGACAACAACTCTGTGTTGGGGGCCTTCATTCTCTGGTACAAAAGGATTTTCGGGGGTGGCACGTTGCATGCCCTGTCCAGTAAAGTAGGCAATGGCTCTGAATTCATCATCCGGCGCGCCCATCATAAATTCCCCGAGCGGCAACTCGACCATTTCCGGGCACACATCACAGTCGCGAAAAACCTTCAGCGGTTCAGCGCTAACACCAGAAGAAAATAGCGGTGTAATGAGTATCGCTAAGAATAATGCCTTCATCTAAACCTCACAAATATCAAACCCTACCTCTTGCGCCGCCGAAACAGCCGCCGGTTCTTGCTCACAAACTCGCGGATCATCCCCGCCAGCCCGCTTTTGTCACGCCCCTGCAAAAACCCGTAACCGGCCCAGGCCCCGATAAAAGCGCCGATCACGTCGACGATCAGGTCCCACATGGTATCAATCAAGCCGGATTTCTGCATGTTCAGACCGAATATCTGGTCCATGGCGAACTCGAAAATCTCCCACATCACACCGATGCTGACGGCAATTGCAAAGGCCATAAAGGACAGCGCCCAGGGCGGGGCGGCATAGCGGTCGCCCTCGAACAGGATGAACACAAAGATAAACCCGATCAAGCCGAACCCCAGTGCCGAGCCGCCATGCAGCAGCACATCCCACCACCAGTATTTCTCATAGAAATCAAAGGCCTCGCCCAGATAGACGGTGCCAAATATGAACAACACAATCCCGGCGAAAAAGCGCACCGGCAGGCGGATGTGGAAGCGGTCGGCAAAGATCATCGGAGCCAGTGACAGCGACAGGGTGGCCAACGCGATGAACGCCAGCGAATATCGCCCCTCAAACATCGAGACCACAAATTCCAGCGCCAATACGGCCCAGATCAGGTAGACGACATAGCTTTGCTTGCCCAGTTTCATAGCTTGATGATATGTCGCGCAGCCCTTGGCTTCAATGATTGTGAAAACCGGTTATATAGCGGGTATGACACAGCAGTTTCGCATCGCTTCCTATAATCTGCGCAAATGCGTTGGCCTTGACCGCCGGCGCACCCCGTCGCGCAGTCTGGAGGTGATCAACAGCATCGGCGCCGACATTGTTGCCCTGCAAGAGGCCGACCGCCGTCTGGGAAAACGCCCCGCCGCCCTGCCCGCCGATATGGTGCGCGCCTATAGCGATTTTGTGCCGCTGGTGCTGGACGAGACCGGCGTGTCGCTGGGTTGGCACGGCAATGCGGTGCTGGTGCGTGAAGGGCTGGAGGTTGGCGCGATCCAGCGATTGTCCCTGCCCGGGCTGGAGCCACGCGGTGCGGTGGTGGCCGATATTGGCCCGCTGCGACTGGTGGCGGTGCATCTGGGGCTGATCCGGCGTTACCGGCTGGAACAGATGACGGCGATACTGGCCGCCCTTGCCCCCCTCCCCGCGCGGCCCACGGTGATCACCGGCGATTTCAACGAATGGTCACCGGCTAAGGGGATGGAGCCGCTGAAAGAGCAGTTCACCATCCACGCCCCCGGCCTGTCCTTCCACGCCGCCCGCCCCGTGGCCGCGCTGGACCGGTTCGCGATTGATCGCGGCGTGCATATGAAAACCGCAGGCGTGGTGCAAACACCGCTGTCACGGCGGGCGTCGGATCACCTGCCGGTCTGGGCGGATGTGGTGGTGGATTAGGGCACGGCTTGTGGGGCGCGCACCGGTCTATTCACCAGCAATATCCCCCCCGCCACCAGAACCAGCGACAGGATCAGCGAGGGGCTGAGGGTCTCGCCCAGCAACAGCCAGCCCATAAACACCCCGAAAATCGGCGTCAGAAAGCTGAACGAGGCCACCGAGGACGCCGGATAGATCGACAGCAGCCGCAGCCAGAAGATAAACCCCGCCGACACCACCACCACGATCTGGAAGCCCAGCCCCCACAGGTGGACCGGTTCCAGATCCCGCACCAGCGGCCCGAACAGCGGCGCCACCGCCAGCAGGATCGGGGCCGAAACCAGCACCTGCCAGAACACCTGCATTTCCGCCCGCACTTCGGACAGGCGGGTTGCGCGGGCAACCAGTGTGATCCCCGCCCAGCCGAATGCCGCACCCAAGGCGAACAGATCGCCTGTCAGGCTGCCTTCGCCACCTGATCCGCGCGAAATGATGGCCCAGGACACACCGGCAAACGCCATCAACAGCCCCGCCGCCTTGATCGGCGTGATCCGTTCCCCCGGCATCAGGAAATGCGCGGCAATCGCCAGCCAGACGGGCATGGAGTAAAAGATCACCGTGGTGCGGGTGACGCTGGTCAGATCCAGCGCCATGAACAGGCAGATAAATTCGAATGCAAAAACCACGCCCATCAGGATACCGGCGCCGATGGTTCCCGGTTTGAAATCCAGCTTGCGCCCGCGCAGTCGGATCCACAGCCAGACGCAGAAAATCACCCCGAGCGAGCGCAATCCGGCAAAGAACACCGGTTGCAAGCCGCCGTTTACCACTTTGATCACCACCTGATTAAACCCCAGCAGCACCGAAAACCCGATCAGGGAAATCGCGCCGAACATGTCGATATTTGGTTTGCGTTGCATCAGGCCTCCGGCTTTTTCGTCAACAGCGCACGGTCGGGCCGATCTTGCAAGTTCCATTTTGCATGGCGGGTGTGATAGGAAGCCATGAAACGCAATTGGGGACAGACCGAATGACACTACTGCAAATCGCTTCGCTACTGATCGTGCTGGCCGGTGCCTTTGGCGCGTTCAACTATCTGTTCCTGAAACTGCCCCCTTCGATCGGCATCCTGATCGTGGCTTTTCTGGCGTCTTTGGCGGTGATGGGGGTGGATTACGCCCTGCCGCATTGGGGCATGGCCGACAAGGTGCGCGGCATTGTCGAGGAGATCGAGTTCTCGTCCTCGCTGTTGGAAGGTATGTTGGGTCTGTTGCTGTTTGCCGGTGCACTGCATGTAAAGATGAGCGATCTTCGGCGCGAATGGGTGTTGGTGGCCTTGATGGCCACCGTTGGCGTGGGCCTGTCGACGGCCGTCATTGGCGTTGGCTTTAGTTGGCTGACAGGGATGCCGTTGATCGTGGCGCTGGTGTTTGGCGCGCTGGCTTCGCCGACCGATCCGGTGGCAGTGCTGGGGGTGTTGCGGTCGGCCAATCTGAAGAAATCGATGGAAACCAAGATCGCGGGCGAAAGCCTGTTCAACGATGGTGTGGCCTATGTGGTGTTTCTGGTGCTGGTGGGCATGGCGTTTCCAACAGGTGGCGAGGCCCATGCATCAGGACTGGTAAGCGCCTTGAAACTGTTCGGACAAGAGGCCATCGGCGGCGCGGTCCTGGGCGGGGTTCTGGGCTGGCTGACCTTTCGGGTGATGCGGCTGATTGACGACTATTCGCTGGAGGTGCTGATCACGCTGGGGCTGGCGTTTGGCGGATACGAGCTGGCAGTTTACCTGCATATGTCCGCACCGATCATGGCGGTTGTGGCGGGGTTGTTCATCGGCGATGTCGGCATGAAACACGGCATGAGCGAGGAAACCCGCAGATACGTCAATGCCTTCTGGAAACTGATCGACGAAATCCTGAATGCGGTGCTGTTCCTGATGATCGGCTTCGAGGTGTTCGCCGTGGCCTTCAACACGGACGCCATCACCGCCGGTGTCGGGGCAATCGGGCTATCACTGGTTGGCCGTCTGGTGGCGGTTGTCGTGCCGGTCCTGATGCTGGAACCGTTCCGCGACTTTTCCAAAGGGGTGATCCCGATCATGACATGGGGCGGGTTGAAGGGCGGTATTTCGGTGGCGCTTGCCCTGTCCCTGCCCGCCAGCGAGTGGAAACCGCTGATATTGGCGGCGACCTATATTCTGGTGATGTTCTCGATCATCGTGCAGGGGTTGACGGTGGGACCGCTTGCGAAAAAGGTCGGGCGGGAACCGGAGTTGGTTTAGGGCAAGACATCAAAAAGCCCCGGACATGATCCGGGGCCTGTTTTGTTTGTCGTTTGTAGCAGGTCCCGCATCAAGTGCGGGACAGGCATCAGGTGCGGGACAGCGCGAAAATCAATACCCGCCCTTGCGCCGGCTTTCTGGAAGGCCGGCAATGCGACCGCCCTGTTTGGATGGATCCAACGGGAACAATTTATACAAATCCCCCTGCTTGATCTTTTCACCCCAGGCCGCCGACATCGCCTTGATGATCGCGCGGGTGTTGGGCTGAACCTGACCATTGTCGAAATATTCCTCGCGCAGGTAATTCATCACGTCCCAGTGGCGGTCTGTCAGTTCGATATTTTCCAGTTCGGCCATGTGTTTGCCCATGTCCTCGGACCAGTCTTCCTGATTGACCAGATAGCCGTTGTCGTCGGTTTCGATTGTTTTGCCGTCAAATTCAAATGACATTTTGCACTCCCTGTTTCGTCGCGCTGGTTGGTTTTGATTACATTCAATTATCATAATGTATGCCATCCATCAAGCATTTGACGCCCCCAAGCTGACCTTTCGTCAGGAAATTTCCCCTAAAGGGTTTGGTAATTTTGTGTCATAAAGGGGGTGAAACGTATCAGTAACCAGGGAGAATACCATGAGTCTTATGAAAACACTGGCCAAAGTGGCCCTCGGTGTAGCCGTCGCAAAAGGCGTTGGCGCAATGGCAAGCAAAGGGCGCACCAGCCAAGCAAGCAGTGGCGGTGGTTTGCTGGATGCCTTGACCGGTGGTGGCGGGGCCTCTCAGGCACAAGCAGGGGGCGGGTTGCAGGATATGCTTGGTTCACTTCTGGGTGGCGGGCAGCAACAGGCGGGGCCGTCGGCCGGTGGTCTGGGCGGTCTGCTGGACGGTCTGAGCGACGCCAGCCAGCCCCACGGCGGGGTGCGCTCCAGCCGGGGCAATGCCAGTGGCGGGTTGAATGATCTGCTGGCCGGAATGGGCGGGCAAAGCGGTGGCCTTGGCGGGTTGCTGGGCGGTCTGGCCAAAGGCGGCGGTGGTGATCTGGGCGGATTGCTGGGTGGATTGATGGGCGGCGCAGCGGCGACAGCAGCGGCAGCCCCCAAAGCAAAATCAACCGGCAAAGACAAATCCGCCAACAAGCAAAAAGGGTTTGGTGACAAGCTGAACCAGTCCCTGCTGGCCGGAGATGAACCGGACGAGGCGCCAAGCCCCGAGGAGGAATTCGCCGCAGGTCTGATGCTGAAGGCGATGATCCAGGCGGCGAAATCGGACGGCAAAATCGATGATTCCGAACGCGAGAAACTGTTGGGCCAACTGGGCGATATATCTCCGCAGGAACGCGATTTCGTCAACGCGGAATTGGCGGCACCGATTGATGTAAACGGGTTGGCCGATCAGGTGCCAAACGGCATGGAAGCACAGGTTTATGCAATGTCGATCATGGGCATTGATCTGGATAACCGCAACGAAGCGCAGTACCTGCATGATTTTGCCACAGCACTGGGTCTGGACAAACGCGGCGTGAACCATATCCACGCACAACTGGGCGTGCCGTCGATTTACGGATAAAACAGCAAACCCGAAACACCGCCCCGCGCATGGCTTGCACGGGGCGGTTTTCTTTGACTTAGAGCATGTCGCGCCAAATCGAATTCATCCGGCCGGGCGAACGCACCTGTGTTGCAGGCGCTGCCTCGCCCTGCCGGATAAATGCTTGATACCGATCAGGCGCGACACGCTATAATTAAACCATTAAACCGGTTTAGTGGATCTGTTTTCACCAGATACTGCATTGTTTTAATTATAATTTTCAACATCAAGAACATTAAAAACGCACCCGTTTTCCCGACAAAATATCGGGCTGGAGCCTTGCAAGGTTTTCCCTTATCCTTGCCAAAAACCCGATCAGGACCACTGCAATGCCAGAAACCATCATCGCCAAATGCGAACGCAGCGGGCTGCGCATGACCGAACAGCGCCGCGTGATTGCCAATGTGCTGGAAGACGCCCATGACCACCCCGATGTCGAGGCGCTCTATACCCGCGCCAGCGCGATTGATCCGCGCATCTCCATCGCCACGGTTTACCGCACCGTCAAACTGTTCGAGGAAGCGGGCATTCTGGACAAACACGAATTCGGCGATGGCCGCGCGCGGTATGAATCGGCGGATCGGGAGCATCACGACCACCTGATCGACATGAACTCGGGTCAGGTGATCGAATTTTGCGACCCCGAAATCGAAGCCCTGCAGGAAAAGATTGCCCAGAAACTGGGTTACAGGCTGAAAGGGCACCGTCTGGAACTCTACGGCGTGCCGATCAAGAAGTGACACACGCCAAAGCCAACCTGCGCGGCATTGCCCTGATGATTGCGGCAATGGCGGGGTTCACCCTGACCGACAGCTTTATCAAGGCCGCCTCGCAGGATCTGCCGGTCGGACAACTGCTGGCGCTGGCCGGTCTGTTGGGCGGCAGCATTTTTGCCCTGATGACCCGCGCACAGGGGCATGCGGTGATCACGCGGGAATTCCTGCTGTGGCCGGTGATGCTGCGCAACCTTAGCGAAATCATCGGCACCATTTGCTATGTCACGGCCTTGTCAAAAATCGATCTGTCCGTGGCTTCGGCGATCATTCAGGCCACCCCGCTGGCCGTGACCCTTATGGCGGTGGTGTTTATTGGCGAAACCGTCCACTGGCGGCGATGGACGGCGATAATCATCGGATTTTCCGGCGTGCTGATCATCCTGCGGCCCGGTGGAATTACCTTTGATTACAACATGCTGTGGGCTGTTGCGGGGCTGTTTGCGCTGGCGATGCGCGATGTGGCCACCCGCATGGTGCCAAAAGATATGCCCACCCTGCGGGTGTCGACCTATGGCATGTCGATGTTGCTGCCGGCGGGGCTGTTCCTGATGGCGCTTGGCCAGACCCCGCTGCCGATGAGCCTGCTGAACTGGGGGCAAGTGGCGGGTTTTGTGCTGGTCGGTGTGGCAGGCTACTGGGCGATCACCGCGGCGATGCGGCTGGGCGATGTGTCGGTCGTGGCCCCGTTCCGCTATTCGCGCATTATTTTTGCCCTGATTATCGGCGCCATCGTCTTTGGCGAACGCCCCGATTTCTGGACCCTGTTTGGCGCAACCGTCACCATCGTCGCCGGAATCTATACATTCATGCGGGAAAGACAGTTAAACCGGTGCCGTTAGCGCTATCAGTCCCTGTTTACTTTCGCCCATTTGCTGTTATAGCTACCGCGAAACCGACAGCAGCAAGGACACCCCCGAAATGAACACCATCATCGACATTTTCGCCCGCGAAATTCTGGACAGCCGGGGCAACCCGACCGTCGAAGTGGATGTTATTCTGGAAGACGGCACAATCGGCCGCGCGGCGGTGCCTTCGGGGGCCTCGACCGGTGCCTATGAAGCGGTGGAAAAACGCGATGGTGATGCCGGCCGTTATGGCGGCAAGGGCGTGCTGGGGGCGGTTGCCTCGGTCAACGGTGAAATCGCCGAGGAACTGGTCGGCATGGACGCGAGCGAACAGGAAAACATCGACGCGATGATGATTGAACTGGACGGCACCCCGAACAAATCGCGTCTGGGCGCCAACGCCATTCTGGGCGTGTCGCTGGCCGTGGCCAAAGCCGCCGCCGATGATGCCGCGCAACCGCTGTTCCGCTATGTCGGCGGCACCGCGGCCCGCGTTCTGCCGGTGCCGATGATGAACATCATCAACGGTGGCGAACACGCAGACAACCCGATCGACATTCAGGAATTCATGATCATGCCGGTGGCCGCCGAAAACATCCGCGACGCCATCCGCATGGGGGCCGAGGTGTTCCACACCCTGAAAAAAGAACTGTCAGCCGCCGGTTTCAACACCGGTATCGGCGACGAGGGCGGCTTTGCCCCTGCCCTGTCATCCACCCGCGACGCGCTGGATTTCATCCTGAAAGCGATTGAAAAGGCAGGCTACAAACCCGGCCAAGACATCTATCTGGCCCTGGATTGCGCCGCCAGTGAATATTACGTCGATGGCAAATACGAAATGAAAGGCGAGGGCAAAAGCCTGACCGCCGCCGAAAACGTCGCTTATCTCGAGGCGCTGGTGGCTGATTACCCGATCGTCAGCATCGAGGACGGCATGAGCGAGGATGACTGGGACGGCTGGGTCGCCCTGAACGCCGCACTGGGTGACAAAATCCAGCTGGTCGGTGACGATCTGTTCGTCACCAATCCCGAGCGTATCGCCACGGGTATCGAGAAAAAGGCAGCCAACTCGCTTCTGGTAAAAGTCAATCAAATCGGCACCTTGTCGGAAACTCTTGAAGCTGTTGAAATGGCCCACCGTGCCGGCATGACCTGCGTGATGAGCCACCGCTCCGGCGAAACCGAAGACGCCACCATCGCCGATCTGGCGGTTGCCACCAACTGCGGCCAGATCAAAACCGGTTCGCTATCGCGCTCGGACCGGCTGGCGAAATACAACCAGTTGATCCGCATCGAGGAGATGCTGGGCGAAAGCGCCAAATATGCCGGACGTTCGGTTTTGAAATAACACTCTGGCGCAACCACCCACGGTTGCGCCCATCTTACCCACCTTGGGGCAGGCGCTATTCTGCCGGTTTGGCGAAATGCTCCGCTTGTAAGCAAACCCGTTTCGCGGCACTATCCAGCATAGATTCCATTACGCTCTGGTATTTTCAGGAGTTCCAATTGCATAAATCCCTGCTTGTTCTTGCCCTGCTCACCTCGGCATGTGTTGTTCCGATCCCTGAAACACAGGCAATGAAGGATGCCCGTGTTCCGGTGCTGCCTGCAAACCCCTGCGAAACCAAAAGCACCGGTAAGTGCAATTACATCAATGCACCCGTTGTGCTGCAATCCAAACCGATCCGGCTAAAGGACCGGCCCTTGCCATTCTTCCGGACCGCGCGTGAAATCGAATTCGTAGATGCACGGCCAAACAAATGGGTCGCGCCGCGCAATACGCTGACCGATGGGGCCTCGATCCCGAAAATGTTTTTCAAATTGATCGGCACCCCGCGCAGCAAAGAATTCATCAACGCCGCCACCTTGCATGATGCCTATTGCGGGGTCGGTAATGAAACCCTGCCGCAATATCACTCGGATATCTGGCAAAACGTGCACAGGATGTTCTACGATGCCTTGCGGGTTGACGGCACACCGGCAACCAAGGCCAAAATCATGTATGCGGCCGTCTATCTGGCCGGTCCCCGCTGGAACATGCCCGGCACAGCCCCCAAAGTGCGGGCCGTACCCGGCCTGATGGTTCTATCGGCACCACTCACAAACGGCCCCCCCAACACCCCGCTGCCCAAGCTGATACCGGAAGACATGCTGATCAAGGCGATGCAAGAAGCAATCCTGTACATTAACAAAACCAATCCGTCGCTAAGACGGCTGGAAACCTACCTTCGCAAAAGCGAACTGGGCATGCTGGCACAGGTCAGCAAGGGGGCGGCGGACAGCAACCAGACCAGTGCCAATTCCAGCTCTGCCAATTACTAGACAAACCAATGCAGCAAACCGCAAACCGTATCATCCAGCAGCTAAACCTGTCCCCCCACCCCGAGGGCGGACATTACCGGCAAACATGGATCGCCGATGCCACCGATGGCACCCGCCCCGACGGCACCGCAATCCTGTTCCTGCTGAAAGCCGGCGAAGTCAGCCGCTGGCACCGGATCGACGCGGTTGAAATCTGGCACTTCTATGCGGGTGCGCCATTAACCCTCAGCATGGCCGAAACCAAAGCCGGCCCTGCCCGCGATTTCACCCTCGGACCGGATGTTCTGAACGGCCAGTCCCCGCAGTTGATCGTGCCCACCCACCACTGGCAAGCCGCGCGCAGCACCGGCGACTATACATTGGTCGGCTGCACCGTTTCCCCCGCATTTAGGTTCGAAGGGTTCGAGATGGTCGACGCAGGGTTCGAAATTCCTATATAGGTCAGCAAAGCAGAACATTATCCGCGTAACCTATTGTAATTGCCCAATTACACCCCATATAATGGGTATGAATAATGGATTTAAAATATGGTTCAAAGTTCATTTTCTTGGAAACCTTCCTTCCTCCAGGGATGTTCTAATGTTGCTTGCCGTGATGGGTTTTGTTGCATTCAAAGGTTTGAAATATCTACAATCACCGGAAAATCTGGGTTACCAAGGTGCCGAAATAACCTCTATCGAAGTGGATAAACGGGTCGGGATGCAGGGGTATGATTACACCGTCATCCTGACGAATGGAATAAAAGTGCACGTGCGCAATTCCGACTGGCAGCCTGATCGCGATGTCGGCGGCAAGGTGTGCCTGCGCCGCATCCATGACCGCTTCCATAATCGTGAATGGTATGAATTCGGGATGCAATATCACTGTGCCCCGAACAAAGGGTGGTTATAAGTCTACCCCCTAGGTTATATTGCCCGGTCTGCCGACCTTGCCACCACCAACCGCCGCCGCCACACCGGTGGTCATCGGCGCCGAAGTCGGTAGGCCCCGCATCACCCGCACCGCCAGATAGGCGAAGGCCTGTGCCTCCAGCATATCACCGTCCAGCCCCACCTCCTCGACCGGCAAGACCGGACATTTCAACACCCCGGCCAGCAGCGCCATCAGCACCCGATTGTGCCGCCCGCCACCACAGACCAGCACCCGCTCTGGCGGCACGGGGCAATGTTCCATCCCCTTGCCCACCGAGGCTGCGGCAATCGCGGTCAGCGTGGCCACTGCATCGGCATCGCTATGGCCGGATACCTGTTGCAACAGATCGCCAAATTTGTTCCGGTCCAGCGATTTCGGCGGAACCTGATGGAAATACCCCCGCTTCAAAAACGCCCGCACCAGCGCCATATCGACCACCCCCTGCGCCGCCAACTGCCCGTCGCGGTCACAGTCCTGCCCCAACCGCTGTGCCACCAGATCATTGATCGGCGCATTGGCGGGGCCAGTGTCAAACGCCAGCAGCGCGCCCTCTTCCTCGGGCGCGGATTTCGAGGGGTCCACCCATGTGACATTGCCCACACCGCCAAGGTTCAAAAACACCAGCGGCGCATCGGCCTTGATCCATTTGGCGCAGGCAAAATGGAAAAACGGTGCCAGCGGGGCGCCCTGCCCGCCCATCTCCACATCGCTGCTGCGATAATCCCAGACCACCGGTTTGTTCAGCAATTCCGCCAGCCGCTGCCCGTCGCCCGCCTGATGGGTGCCACGCCCACCCGGATCATGCGCCAGTGTCTGGCCGTGAAACCCCACCAGTTCTGCCTTTTTGAAACCGGACAGAACCTCGGCATGTATGGCCTCGACCAATTCGGTTGCCGCCTCGACACCCGCGTCCCCGGGCCATTTGCCAAAGGCTGCGGAAATCACCTGCCGGTCCTTGTCCGAATAGGGTTGATAGGCGGTTTCGCCAAACTCGAAAATCGCTTTGCCATCGGTCAGCAGCATCGCCGCATCCACCCCGTCAAGCGAGGTGCCCGACATCGCCCCAAGCGCCCAGACCGGTCCTGTTTTCAACATCCTCTTTCCCTTCGCCGCTGTCCCCGATATATCAGGGCGCAACGCACATGAGAACGGATATTTGATACCATGACCTACCACGCCAAATCAGAGTTTATGCGGGTGATGCTGGAACGCGGCTTTGTCGCCGATTGCACAGATTACCAGGCGCTTGACGAAGCCCTGACCGCAGGCGTGGTGCCGGCCTATATCGGCTTTGACGCCACCGCCAAATCGCTGCATGTGGGCAGCCTGATCCAGATCATGATGCTGCGCTGGTTGCAGAAAACCGGCCACAAACCGATCGTTCTGATGGGCGGCGGCACCACCAAGGTGGGTGATCCGTCTTTCCGCGCCGATGAACGCCCCCTGCTGACCGAGGATCAGATCAACGCCAATATCGCCGGCATCAAACAGGTGTTTTCCGGCTATGTCGCTTTTGGCGATGGCGAGACGGACGCAAAAATGGTCAACAACGCCGAATGGCTGGATGATCTGAACTACCTGTCGTTCCTGCGCGACATCGGGCGGCATTTTTCGGTCAACCGGATGCTGGCGTTTGAATCGGTGAAATCGCGGCTGGACCGTGAACAGTCGCTGTCCTTCCTTGAATTCAACTATATGATCCTGCAAGCCTATGATTTCCTTGAGTTGAACCGCCGCTATGGCTGTTTGCTGCAAATGGGTGGCTCGGACCAGTGGGGCAATATTGTCAACGGGATTGATTTGACCCGCCGCGTGCTGGACAACCAGATTTTCGGCCTGACCACCCCGCTGCTGGAAACCTCGGACGGCAAGAAGATGGGCAAATCGCAGGACGGCGCGGTCTGGCTGAATGCCGACATGCGCTCCCCTTACGAATTCTGGCAATTCTGGCGCAACACCACCGATGCCGATGTCGGCCGCTTCCTGAAACTGTATACCGAACTGCCGGTCGAGGAATGCGACCGCCTTGGCGCACTGGAAGGGGCCGAGATCAACGCGGCCAAGATCCGCCTTGCCAACGAGGTCACCACACTGGCCCATGGGGCCGAGGCCGCCAGAACAGCCGAAGCCACCGCGCGCGAAGTGTTCGAGAAAGGCGGCGTGGGCGATGACCTGCCCACCCTTTCCCTAAGCGCGGACGATATCGGCGACGGCATTTCCATCGTGCAACTGTTCGTCAAATCCGGTCTGGCCAAATCCGGCAAGGACGCCAAACGCCTGATCAATGAAAACGGCGCCAAGATGAATGACGAACCGGTCACAAGCGCCGGCCATATGATCACAACTGCCGATCTGGCCACACCGGTCAAACTGTCGGCAGGAAAGAAACGTCATGCGTTGGTTTCTTTGACCGACGGTTAGAAACACGGGCATTGCATTTACGCAACGTCAAGTAAATAAGACGGACAACATGCCGCTGGCCCTTTGCACGCAAGCTGTATCCGGCATATAATACACTTGCATTACTTGCTATTTTTAAAAAAACACAGGAGGGAATTATGACCCTTAATACTTTTACGATCAGTGTGTTTGTACTTGGTTTATCTGCGGTTCAGGCGTCTTCACAGGATATATACGGATCAATAGGGCTGAACCTCAATAATGGCAGCGTCGAAAGAACGGACATTGCTGGCCTCCCCAAATATGCCAACGGAGTGATCCTGAACGGGTTTGTCGGGAAAGAGTTCAATAATGGATACTTTATTGAAGGAGAAGCCAGACTCCAGGAAACCGATGCCGCGGTCGCTAGCGATGCTTTATCAAGCGGGCGCATGATTGCACTACGGGCTGGCCGCGATTTTGGGGTTTATGACATTGAAGGATTTGTTGGATATGTCACATCGGAAAATGATAATGATGGCACAAATGATCGCTATTTCATTGGCCTTGGTGGAACCTATCGCGTGAATCAGAAACTCTCGCTCAACGGTTTGCTTGGGTATCTGGACGGAACTGGCGGAACCGATGACGATGGCTTTGATGGCATGAGCAAGTTTACCCATGTCGCCCTGGGTATGAATTATCAGTTTAACAACCGGTTCGGAATGAATGCGACTGTCAGCTATGGTGACGGTGTTATGGATGATGATGTCCCGCGCGACGAGGCCGCAATTGTGAAAGAATTCACTATCGGCGGGACATACCAGTTCAACAATCCCGCATGGTCGGCCTATGCCAACCTGGCATATGCTGATCTTTACCAAGGTGGAGAACGGGATTCTGCCATCGACAAGCGGATAAATATCGGGGTCAACTGGTCATTTGGAAATCGTTCTTCCCAACGGTTACGCACCCGTCCGGCCATTCCTAATTATGCCTCTTGGTTGGCGGTTTCTGGTGGTATTCTGGAATAATAACCTGGTGTCCTTGAAAGCGCGGAGATATCTTCGCGCTTTTTCATACTCTCATTTTGCCAGCATCCACTTTCCCTTCGGGAAAAACGCATGAAACGCAAAGGCAAACATCACGTCATGGGGCACATCGCGCCCTTTGGCGTCGCGCACCCGCACGGTGCCAACATCCTTGCCTTTGCCGATCTGCCGCGTATCCAGCGCCGAGGCCTGACCCGACGCCCAGCTGATCACCAGACCCGCTTCGCGCACTTCGCCCTCGGAACTTAACCGGCTCATCGGCCAGGCGCGCTTGCCGACCCGCACCACCCGCATCAAGGGCGCAATCCCATGCGGCGGCATTTCCCCGTTGAACAGGAAGGGGCGCGCGGAACTGTCATAGCTGACGTAAGGGTTCTGCCCGTAACTGCGGCTCCAGTCAGGTTCGTCCATCACAAGGGCATCCGGATTGCGGGTCTTGAACTCGCCCCAGCTTTCCATCCAGCTGGGCAGTTGTTTCAGCACCTTGCCCTTGTTTGCCCCGACAATGCCGGTGCCGATCGCCTGTTGCCACCAGCTTTCGGTCTGTTTGTCATACATCACCATATCCGAATTGCGCAGCTTGCCCGACACGCCGAAGTCCAGCACTTTGCCACCAACCCGCCGGTCAAACACCATGCCCGAATTGCACAACGGGCAGAACGTTACCGCCACCGGCACACCGCCCACCACATCGTTTACAATTTCATGCCAGAGCAGATAGCGGATCGGATAGGCGCGCGGGGTTTGCCCCTTGATTTCAACCGTGATCACCGGCTCGCGCACATTGATGCGGTTTTCGCTTGCGACCTTGCGAAACTTCGGGCTGCTGATCGCCGGTATCCCGTCCCTGGGCGGACCGCCGGACAGGATTTCGCTCCAGTCTGTCACGCTGCTGCGGGAAAAATCGGTGTTGGGCCATTCGGATTTCCACAGGTCCGGATTGGCGCTGGCCGTGGTGACAAGGGCTGTGACAACGGCGGCAATCAATGGAAATATGCGTAGATGGCGGTGCATGAGGCATCCTCCTGGTTGGGGTGGATGCAGGATGCCAGAGCGGCAGACACAAGGATAGGCCTGCTCACGGTGGTTTGAAGGGGCGTGCGTCAGGCCCGCCCCTTCAAGGGTTTATTCGTCAACGACGGTGACTTTGGCCATATAGTCGGGTTCCGTAACCAGACCGTTCATCGCTTTGTCGCCCAGCTTGATATCATAAAGCGTTGGCAACCCGTCGATCAGACGGCCAACAACGGTATATTTACCGTTCAGGTTTTTGGCCGGTCCAAACATGATAAAGAACTGGCTGTTTGCCGAATCCGGATTGTTGGATCGTGCCATGCCGACAGTGCCCAGTTTGAACGGGATGTTGGAAAACTCGGCCTTCAGGTCCGGCATATCCGAAGCACCACGCCCCGCTTCAGCAATGTCGCCGCCCTGCTTGCCGAATTGCACGTCCCCCGTCTGGGCCATGAATTCGTCAATCACACGGTGGAACACAACGCCGTCATAAGCACCGGATTTTGCCAGCGCAATGATGCGTTCGACATGGGCCGGCGCAACATGGGGCAGCAGGTCAATCACCAGCGTGCCTTTGGGCGTGCCGTCACTGGCCGCCACTTCGATCACCAGATTGGGGCCGGGGGTGTCCTCGGCCAATGCTTTGCCGTTGGCGCCATCATAGAGGAAAAACGTCCCCCATATTGCCGCCCCCAGCACCAGCATGGCAATCGGAAAACCAAAGCCCTTAAACATCGGCGGCCACCTTCATGCTGATGATACGGTCGGGGTTCATCGGCGGCTCGCCACGGGCGATTTTGTCGACATGGTCCATGCCATCAATCACCTGACCGTAAACGGTGTATTGACCGTTCAGGAAATCATTGGCGCCAAAGTTGATGAAAAACTGGCTGTTGGCGGAATCTGGATTTTGCGACCGCGCAGCGCCAATGCTGCCACGCGCATGGGGCACTTTTGAGAATTCAGCCGGAACATTGGGCAAGTCCGACGCACCGGTTCCAGCGGCCCGCAGGTTGAAATCCTTTTCCATATTGCCATTGGCCACATCACCCGTCTGGGCCATGAAACCGTCAATCACCCGGTGGAAACAGACGTTGTCATAGGCACCGGAACGGGTCAGCGTTTTCATCCGCTCGACATGTTGGGGCGCAACATCGGGCAACAGTTCAATAGTGACTGTGCCGTCTTTGAGTTCCATCAGAATGGTGTTTTCGGGGTCTTTGATCTCGGCCATATCGGGCGCTCCTTTGATAGGGTGTTCATTCGCAGGGAACCTATGCGGGATGGCGCGGTTTTTAAAGGGGCAATACACTGTGCCACATTGACCCTGTATGTGTGATAGGGTTCTGTGGGCACGAAACGGCGCAAAACCCAACGGAGGTCTGGCATGGGCTGGAAAACACTCGACGATATCAATCTGGATGGAAAAACGGTTCTGGTGCGGGTCGATATCAACGTGCCCGTCAAGGATGGTGTGGTCACGGATGCCACGCGCATTGAACGCATTGTGCCCACGATCAAGGACATTCAGGCCGCCGGTGGCAAGCCGGTTCTGATGGCGCATTTCGGCCGCCCCAAGGGCAAGGTGGTGCCGGAACTGTCGTTGAAGGTCACCCTGCCCGCACTGGAAGAGGCCTTTGGCCAGCCGGTGATTTTCGCAGACGAAACCGAAGGCAAGCGCGCCGGATCGTGGATCAATGAAATGAACCCCGGCGACATTGTGCTGCTGGAAAACCTGCGCTTTCACCCCGGCGAAGAGGCCAACGATCCCACCTTTGCCGCCGATCTGGCCAGCCTTGGCGATGTTTACTGCAACGATGCCTTTTCCGTTTCCCACCGCGCCCATGCCTCGACCGAGGCCATCGCCCATCTGCTGCCCGCCTGTGCTGGCCGTTTGATGCAGGCCGAGCTAAGCGCGCTTGAAGCCGCTTTGGGCAACCCCGAACACCCGGTTTGTGCCGTGGTTGGCGGGGCCAAGGTTTCTACCAAACTGGATCTGCTGGGCAATCTGGTGTCCAAGGTCGATTTTCTGATCATCGGTGGCGGTATGGCCAACACATTTCTGGCCGCCCAAGGGGTGGATGTTGGCAAATCGCTGGCCGAGCACGAAATGAAAGACACTGCGCTGGAAATTCTGGCCAAGGCCAAGGATGTGAATTGCGAAGTCATCCTGCCGACCGACATCGTTGTCGCCCGCGAATTCAAGGAAAACGCCGATTACGAAGTCCTGCCAGCCGATGCCTGCCCGCCGGATGCAATGATCCTTGACGCCGGACCGGATACCGTTGAACGGATCACAACCGTGATTGAATCCAGCAAAACCCTGATTATGAACGGCCCGCTTGGCGTGTTCGAAATGCCCCCCTTTCACGCCGCGACATTTGCCATGCTGTTTGACATCGCCAAACAGACCAAGGCCGGTGCGCTGGTCTCGATTGCAGGCGGCGGCGATACCGTCGCGGCGATCAACGCTGCGGGCTATGCCGATGATTTCACCTATATCTCGACCGCCGGTGGTGCGTTTCTGGAATGGATGGAGGGCAAAACCCTGCCCGGGGTCGCGGCACTGGAAGGGGCATAGGTTTTTAGGGACTGATAGCGCCAACAGCATTGCACACCACCGTATACCTTTATAGAGCAGTGGGAAAACCTGCTGCTCTTGAAAGGAATTTACGATGAAAGCGACACGGATTGTCCAGAAGATTCTATCGAATTACGAGGCCGACTGCCCCGGTGTGAAGGCCAACCTCTGCCGCATCCTGATGAACGGCAAACTGGGCGGCACCGGCAAGATGATCATTCTGCCCGTTGATCAGGGGTTCGAACACGGCCCTGCACGCTCGTTCGCGCCCAATCCTGCGGCTTATGATCCGCATTACCACTACCAACTGGCCATTGACGCCGGCCTGAACGCCTATGCCGCCCCTTTGGGGATGCTGGAAGCGGGTGCCGATACTTTCGCCGGACAAATCCCGACGATCCTGAAGGCCAACTCGGCCAATTCGCTGATCCCGTCCGACGCCGCAAAAGATCAGGCCATCACAGCATCGGTTGACGACGCCCTGCGCATCGGGGCCTCGGCCATCGGCTTTACCATCTATCCCGGCTCCTCAATGGGGCTGGAGATGTTCGAGGAAATCTCGGCCATGCGCGAAGAGGCCGCGGCCAAAGGCATCGCAACCGTGATCTGGTCCTACCCGCGCGGCGAGGCACTGGACAAAGACGGTGAAACCGCGATCGATGTTGCCGCCTATGCCGCACAAATCGCCGCCCTGCTGGGCGCGCATATCATCAAAATCAAACTGTCCACCGATCATTTGTTCCTGCCCGAAGCCAAAAAGGTCTACGAGGACGAAAAGATCGATATCGCAACACAATCCGCCCGTGTGAAACATTGCATGGACGCCAGCTTTGCCGGTCGCCGTATCGTGGTGTTTTCCGGTGGCTCGAAGAAAGGTGCCGACAGTGTTTACGACGATGCCCGCGCTATTCGCGATGGTGGCGGCAACGGTTCGATCATCGGGCGCAACACCTTCCAGCGCAGCCGCGAAGACGCGCTGGCGATGCTGGCCAAACTGGTCGACATCTACAAAGGCAAGGCCTGACCGGCGGCGGGCTCGCCTGCGCCACACAGACCAAGAAAACAGCAACCCTCTGGCCCCGCCAGAGGGTTTCCTTTTGTATAGAGTCCAATAAGTCACAGGTATTGCAGTAAAATACCGCCGCTATGCGAATCGGGGGATTCACAAACCGGTCGGCATGTGCCATTGTAGCCAAAGCCGCATCAAGACGGTATTTCGAGGCATGGTATAATGACTGTTCAACGCAAACATCCGGCAATCGGTGGTGTCCTTTATTTCGGCTTTACCTTTGCGCTCGGCCTCTATTTCGCCTTTGCCGCCATTCAAGGCGACTACGGGTTGTTTCGCCGGATCCAGATCGACGCCGAAGCCGATGCCCTGCGCAGCGAGTTGGCGATCCTTGGCCAACAGGTGCAACGGATGGAAAACAAAACCCACCGCCTGTCCGACGAATATCTGGACCTTGACCTGCTGGATGAACAGGCCCGCAACGTGCTGGGCATGATCCGCGCCGACGAAATCGTCATCCGTTAAAATCTTTTCTCGCACTTCCTGCCGGTTTGTTATAGAATATAGTTTAACACTAAACTACTTAGCAAAACGCGAGGGCCTCCCCCTATGGCAGCCAAAAAACCTTCAAAGAAATCAAATGTTTCCAAGGATGAGCTGTTAAAGTTCTATCGCGAGATGTTGTTGATCCGTCGATTCGAGGAAAAGGCAGGGCAACTATACGGCATGGGATTGATCGGCGGGTTCTGCCATCTTTACATCGGCCAAGAGGCCGTCGTCGTCGGGCTCGAGGCCACCACCAAAGAGGGCGACAACCGCCTGACCTCCTATCGCGACCACGGTCATATGCTGGCCTGTGGCATGGACGCCAAAGGTGTGATGGCCGAACTGACCGGACGCGAGGGCGGCTATTCCAAAGGCAAGGGTGGCTCGATGCATATGTTCTCGAAAGAGGCGCATTTTTATGGTGGTCACGGCATTGTCGGCGCGCAGGTTCCAATTGGCGCGGGGCTGGCCTTTGCTGACAAATACAAGGGCAACGACAATGTCACCTTCACCTATTTCGGCGATGGCGCGGCGAATCAGGGGCAGGTTTACGAAACCTTCAATATTGCGTCGCTTTGGAAACTGCCGGTGATTTTCGTGATTGAAAACAATCACTACGCGATGGGTACCTCGCTGGAACGCGGCTCCTCCACCCCCGAACTATACACCCGCGGGCAGGCCTTCGGCATCCCCGGTGAATCGGTGGACGGAATGGATGTGCTGGCGGTGAAAGCGGCAGGCGAAAAGGCGGTTGCACATTGTCGCGCCGGCAATGGCCCCTACATTCTGGAAATGGTCACCTATCGCTATCGCGGCCATTCCATGTCTGACCCTGCCAAATACCGCTCGCGCGAGGAAGTGCAGAAAATGCGCGCCGAACATGATGCGATTGACCATGTCCGCCAGATGCTGTTGCAGGGCAAACATGCCTCCGAGGACGATCTGAAAGCGATAGACAAAGAGATCAAGGCGGTGGTGAATGAATCTGCAGATTTTGCCCGCGAAAGCCCCGAACCGGCGCTGAGCGAACTGTGGACAGACATCTACGCCGACGCGTAACCATCGGACAAGACGGAGAAATAATAAATGGCAACCAAAATACTAATGCCCGCGCTTTCCCCGACGATGGAAGAAGGCACATTGGCGAAATGGCTGGTGAAAGAGGGTGATACCATCGAATCCGGCATGGTGATCGCCGAAATCGAAACCGACAAGGCCACGATGGAATTCGAGGCTGTCGACGAGGGCATCATGGGCAAAATCCTGATCCCCGAGGGCACCGAAGGCGTGGCCGTCAACACCCCGATCGCCGTTTTGGTCGAAGAGGGCGAGGATGCCAGTGCCATCCCCGTACCCGCCGCCGCTCCGGCCCCTACCCCGACACCAGAAACCACCGCCGCTCCTGCGCCTGTGGCAATCGAAGCCCCGCAAGACCCCGAAATCCCCGCCGGCACCGAAATGAAGCCCACCACCGTGCGCGAGGCCCTGCGCGATGCCATGGCCGAGGAAATGCGCCGCGATGAAACCGTCTATCTGATGGGTGAAGAGGTCGCGCAATATCAGGGCGCTTATAAAGTGTCCCAGGGATTGCTGGACGAATTCGGCGACAAACGGGTGATCGACACCCCGATCACCGAACACGGATTTACCGGCCTTGCTGTTGGCGCCTCTTTTGGCGGGCTTAAGCCAATCGTCGAATATATGACCTTCAACTTTGCCATGCAGGCGATGGATCAGATCATCAATTCCGCCGCCAAGACACTATATATGTCCGGCGGCCAGATGGGCGCACATATCGTGTTTCGCGGGGCCAATGGTGCGGCCTCCCGCGTTGGGGCACAACACAGTCAGGATTACGCCGCGTGGTATGCACAAATTCCCGGGCTGAAGGTGGTGATGCCCTATTCTGCCGCCGATGCCAAAGGCCTGCTGAAAACCGCGATCCGCGACCCCAATCCGGTTGTTTTTCTGGAAAACGAAATTCTTTATGGCCAGACTTTCGATGTGCCGGTGCTGGATGATTACACCATCCCCTTCGGTGTTGCCAAAATCTGGCGCGAGGGCACGGATGTGACCATTGTCAGTTTCGGCATCGGCATGAAATACGCGCTCGAGGCCGCCGACCGGCTGGCCAATGACGGTATCTCGGCCGAGGTGATCGACCTGCGCACCCTGCGCCCGATGGACACCGCCACAGTGATAAAATCCGTCATGAAAACAAACCGTTGCGTCACTGTCGAAGAGGGCTGGCCGGTGGGTTCTATCGGTGGCCACATCTCGTCCGTATTGATGCAGGAGGCCTTTGATTATCTAGATGCCCCCGTGATCAACTGCACCGGCAAGGACGTTCCGATGCCCTATGCCGCCAACCTTGAAAAACTGGCGCTGGTGACGACCGACGAAGTTGTCGAGGCCGTCCACCAAGTCACCTATCGTTAAGGAAGCCGCAATATGCCGACAGAAATCCTGATGCCCGCACTCTCCCCCACAATGGAGGAAGGCACGCTTGCAAAATGGCTGGTGAAAGAGGGCGACATGGTGCAATCCGGTGACCTGATCGCCGAAATCGAAACCGACAAGGCGACGATGGAATTCGAGGCCGTGGACGAAGGGATCGTCGGCAAACTGCTGGTACCCGAGGGCACCGAAGGGGTCAAGGTCAACACCCCGATTGCCGTGCTGCTGGAGGATGGCGAAACGACAGATGATATCGGCACTGCCCCCGCAAAACCCGCCGCTGCGCCGGCCCCCGCGCCGGGGCCTGCAACAGCAAAGCAGGAAAAACCAACGTCCGCTCCCCCTGCCCCGAAAGCTGACGGCAAACGTATCTTCGCCTCGCCTCTGGCCCGCCGGATCGCCGCTGACAAAGGCATTGATCTGTCCCAACTCACCGGCTCCGGCCCGCACGGGCGCATCGTCAAAGCCGATGTTCTTGGGCAGCCGGCCACGCCTGTGGTTGCCGCCCCTGCATCGGCGTCCGCCCCGATGCCTACCGGCCCGGCCACCGGTGTTCTGGCCAAAATCTACGCCGATCGGGATTATCAGGAAATCCCTCTGAACGGTATGCGCAAAACCATCGCCGCCCGCCTGACCGAGGCCAAACAGTCGATCCCGCATTTCTACCTGCGCCGCGACATCCGCATCGACGCCCTGCTTCAGGGCCGCGCCCTGATCAACAAGCAACTGGAAGCGAAGGGGCTGAAAATCTCGGTCAATGATTTCATCATCAAGGCCTGCGCGATGGCCCTGCAATCGGTACCAAAGGCCAACGCGATCTGGGCCAATGACCGGCTGTTCCAGCTGAAACCATCGGACGTGGCCGTGGCTGTGGCCGTGGACGACGGGCTGTTCACACCGGTGATCAAGGACGCGGAAACCAAGACCCTCACGCAGCTTTCGGTCGAGATGAAAGACCTTGCCACCCGCGCCCGCGAAGGCAAACTGGCCCCGAGCGAATACCTTGGCGGCAGCTTTGCAATTTCCAATCTGGGCATGTTCAGCATCGATAATTTCGACGCCGTGATCAACCCACCACACGGGGCCATTCTGGCCGTCGGGGCGGGCGTGAAGAAACCTGTGGTCGGCAAGGATGGCGAATTGTCCGTGGCCACGGTGATGTCCGTCACCCTGTCGGTCGACCACCGTGTGATTGACGGGGCACTGGGGGCACTGCTGCTGAATGCCATCGTTGAAAATCTTGAAAATCCGGTCTCGATGCTGGCCTAAAACAATCCCAAAACGGCGCGGAATAATAACATTGCTTGCGCCATTTTAATATTAAATATCAGTCGGTTCCACCCAAAAGCTGATCCATCGTCACCGATGGCTGATCACAACCGGAATCGCCAATGATCTTGGCCGGAACCCCCGCCACCGTTTTGCGGGCCGGCACGTCATGCAACACCACAGACCCGGCGGCAATGCGCGAACAATTGCCCACCTCGATATTGCCCAGCACCTTGGCGCCAGCGCCAATCAGCACCCCGTTGCCGATCTTGGGGTGACGGTCGCCATCCTCTTTGCCGGTGCCGCCCAATGTCACCGAATGCAGCATCGACACATTGTTGCCAACCACTGCGGTTTCGCCAATCACAATCGAATGGGCATGGTCGATCATCAGCCCCTGCCCGATTTGGGCAGCGGGATGAATATCGATCCCGAACATTTCCGACACCCGCATCTGAAAGAAAAACGCCATGTCGTGCCGGCCGGATCTCCACAGCCAGTGCCCGATGCGATAGGCCTGCACCGCCTGAAACCCCTTGAAGAACAACAGCGGTTGCAACAACCGGTGGCACGCCGGATCACGCTCGCGGATCGCCACCAGATCGGCCCGTGCCGCCTGCCCCAGTTCGGGGGCCTCGGCATAGGCCTCGTCCGAAATCTCGCGTAAAATTTGCTCCGACATCTCGCCCGAGGCCAGTTTCAGCGACACCCGATAGGCCAGTGCGCGTTCCAGTGTCGGGTGATGCAGCACCGAAGAATGCGCCAGCCCGCCCAGCAACGGCTCGTCTGCGACAACGCCGGTTGCCTCTTTGCAAATCTGTTCCCAGACCGGATCAACCTCGGCCAGTTTTGTGCGCGCGTTTGTCATCATGGTTTCCTTGCTGCCTGTGCTGCACTATAGCAGATAGGCCGCGCAGGCAAAATTGAAAACCCTGATCACAGGTATTTGCATCATGAATGACTCCGATCTGGCGCATTTCCGCACCCTGCTACTAACACTTCAGAACGAATTGACAGATCAGGGCAACAGCACCAAAGACGCCCGCAAAACCGTGGTGCTGGACCAGCAATCGGTCGGCCGCCTGTCCCGCATGAACGCGATGCAGCAACAGGCGATGGCCAAGGCCACCCAGACCCGCCGTGACCATCAGGGCCTTCGGATCAAGGCTGCATTGGAGCGGATGGATCAGGGCGAATACGGCTATTGCACGGATTGCGGCGAGGACATCGCGCTTAAACGGCTTCAGCTTGACCCGACCGTGCCAACCTGCATTTCCTGCGCTTCCGGCTGAACATCGCCCGTTCGCTGCGCCACGCCAGCAGTTCCGAAAAAACCGTGATCAGACAGCGGCAATAGTCGGGATCATCCAAAAACGGCTCGGATGCCCTGTCCCACCGCATCGCCACCGCCATCAGGCTGCCGTTGCCCCACGCAGGGTGCCCCTTGCCCAGCCGCTTGCGATAAAGGTCCGCAGCCGCCGCCTGTTCCAGCATGTCCCGCATCGCATCCGTACGCGCCGAAACCGGCAATCGCAGCAGCACCAAAGCTGCAGCCACCACATCGCCATGCAGAACCGGCCGCATTCCTACGCCGTGATCTCGACGGCTGCAAACGGCCCGGGGCCGAAACTGTCGGATAACTGCGCCACCTCGATGGTAAAGGGCGCACTCGCCCCGTCCGCCGCCTGATTCGCCGCCGCATAGGTCCAGTCCGGCACGTTGCGAAAAACCTCGCGCAGGATCGTGCTGCCGGATTTGACCCGCAGCAGATACCGCTCGACTGTTTCCCCCAAGGGCACCTCGACCCCTTCCCAACTGTCGCCATCCACCCGCGTGCGCCGGATCCAGCTAACCGCAATATCATTTCCGACAGTCCCGCTTGTCCGCACATGACAGGGCGCATATGGCCGCAACCCGATCCCCTGAAACGCCGCCTGCATATGCAGATAGGACGGATCATCATAATTGCGCGCCGCTGGTCCGATCCGGTAATGCCGCGACAATCCGCGCTCGCTTAATGCCAGATCAATCTGTTCCGGCACCCCGTTCAGCAACACGAACTGACTGCCCGCAGGCCACTGTGCCGGCATAATTCCGTCCGATCCCGCCTGCCCCCGCAGCCGCAGCGACAGATCATAGGTATCCTCGGCCACCAATGCGACTTCGGCAAACTGGAACACCTCCCAGTTAGCACCCGAGCCATCACCAATCGCCGCCAGATTGGCACCATTCAACACATCCCCCCAAGGGGACGAGGCCAGATCGCCGCCATAAACCTTCACCCGCAAGGGCGCGCCATGATCCTTCAGCCCGCTGTGCGCCGTGGGCAGCACCGTTTCGGTCACGCCGATCACGCTTGAGGACTCGATCAACCGGTTCAGACCATAGCCCGCATCCGTTGAAGAACTGTAAACCGCCACCGATCCCGGCCAGGGCGTGGCTGTCACCGCCAAATGCGGCGCATGTGCCACCTCGTCCCCGCGCAGCAACGGCAGATCCATGAACAGCGGATAAACTGGCACAGCGGGGGTGAACGGGCGCAGGTTCGGCACCTCGTCGGTGCCTTCCGAGGGGCGGTAAACGCCCCCTTCCACCCGCACCGCCTCAATCATCTGCGCGCCGGCCTGTTCCACATTGTCCAACCGGTACAGCGCCTCGCCATCACCATCCGGCAGGCGCACCACATCGCCCGCGCCCAGCGCCAGCTCGCTCATCGGCAGGGCAAAGCGCGCGCCATCCCGCGCCACCCGCGATTCCGCCAGCCAGCGTTCCACCACAGCGCGGCCTTCCGAGCCGGTCAGCGCCAGCGGCAGTTCCGATTGCGACACACTGAAGGTGGCCTCGTCGGGGAACACCGCTTCAACCGCCCGCACCTCGTAATCCCCCGTGGCCTCGACAAAATTCAGCCGGATGCGCCCCGCCACTTCGGCCATCGGTGCGCGGGTGGTTTCGATCAGCCCGTCCGCCTCGGCCGCCACGGCCAGCTTCCCGGCCGACACCACACCGGTTTCCCGCCCGTCGCGGTTGCGGAAGATCAACACCCCGTCCCGCTCGATCGCGTCAAACCCGTAGGCCAGCATCAGGGGCTGCAACGCCGCCCGCGCCCCGTCAATCGCCGGCACGGAATATCCGCGCACATAACCATACAGGCGGCTGACATCATAGTGCGTCACACCGGAACGCTCGCATATCTCGGCCACAACCGAGGCCAGCGACCGCGCCGCCGTGCGCCCGTTCAGCCAATGCCCGCGCGCATAATTATCCCCGTCCGTCCACAATTCCCGATGGTTCGGAAAATAGGGAAAGGGACGCGCGTCCCAAGCCCAGACATGGGCGTGCGCCATATCCACCATCTGCACATCGGTTTCATCATGCACCGGGTTGTTCGCCGGATCATTCCAGAACCGGTGCATCGCCCGCAGATACTGCATCTGGATCAATTCATCCCGCGTGCCGTCGGAATAGCGCGGCAGACTGGATTCCGACGACTTGGGATCAACAAACTTGTTCGGCTGGTTCGTGCCCTTGTCCACCGCCGCACAGCCCAGCTCGGTAAACCACACCGGCTTGCTGCCCGCTTCCCATGCGGTCGGCGTGCTTTGCCGCACCCCGCCAATGCGCTCATGGTGCGTGCTTAACCACCAGCTTTTGATATCCTTGAAACGGTAAATCCACGGCTCGCCATGTTCGTCATCGGTGATCGGCGTGCGTATCTGCGCCGCGCGGGCCTCGGGCGAATGGTAATACCAGTCTTAACCCTCGCCACCCATGATGTTGGATTCCAGATAGTCGAGGTTGTAAATCGACCCCGCACCCGCATCCAGATGCTCATAGCCTTCGCGCCAGTCCGACAGCGGCATATAGTTGTCGATGCCGACGAAATCTATATTCGCATCCGCCCACAGCGCATCCAGATGGAACAGACGGTCACCACTGCCATCCTGCGGCTGATAACCGAAATATTCCGACCAGTCCGCCGCATAGGAAATCTTCACTCCCGCGCCCAGAATGCTTCGCACATCCGCCGCCAGATCACGCAGCGCCTGCACCACAGGGAACGAACCACCCGCCCCCCTGATCTGCGTCAACCCGCGCAATTCCGAGCCGATCAGGAAGGCCTCGACACCCCCCGCCGCCGCACACAGATGCGCGTAATGCAGCACAAACCGCCAATAGGACCATTCGGCAGGGCCGCTATAGGACACCCCGCCAGCCGTAGCCGTGAAATCCGCAGCCGACGCCGCCCCGAAAAACGCCGCCACCTCGGCATCCACCGCCGCCGTGCCATCCGGTGATCCCGCCTGCCCCGGTGCAACCGACAGCGTGATCCGCCCACGCCAAGGCAGGGCCGGTTGATCCGCCGCGCCGGTATAGGGGTCACTCAACCCGTTGCCTGCCAGTTGATCCATCAGCACAAAGGGGTAAAACACCACCCCCTTGCCATGCGCGTTCAGATGCTGGATCGCCTCGATCACCGACTGATCCGTCGGTGTGCCACCGTAAACCGAACGCCCGTCCAGTTCCGGCACAACAGCCGCCGCCCCACGCGACACACCAGACACCGACCAGGGCATCCCCGTGCCGTCATCGCCCGCCCTGATTGACCTCGGCCACCAGCCGGTCCGCACCGTATTCTTCAACCATCGCGATCGCCACCCGCGCCCAGGCCGCAGGCGTGGCGGCGGATACAGTTGCATCCTTCAACACCACCGCCCGCCAGTCCGCCGGATTGCCCTGACAGTTTGCGCCAACAACCACGATGCCGCATTCATCCGATCCCTTGTGCCCTGTCACCGGCGGGTCTACCGCCACCACGATCCGGTCCAGATCACCGGCCTCCTCCAGCCGTAAATCCTCCAGCATCGCGGATGTCCACAACGCCCCTTCCGCATCCTCCAGCAGCATCCCGTCCAGTTCCTGCCGCCCCAGCCGCGTGCCGGCATAACGTGCCCGAACCTCTTTCAGAAAGGACGCCGCCAGATAGGCGCGGTTCGCCTCGGTGGGCGCGCGGGTCACCATCGTGGTGGAATTCCCCAGTATCGCCTTTAGCACCGGCACATTTTTGGGCGTGGTCGTCACGCACTGGCGCGGACAATCCCCCAGCCGCAACCCGAATTGCAGCATGTCCCAGGCCTCCTCGGCCTTCTTCCATTTGGCCAGCTCGTCCACCCAGGCCGCGTCGAACTGCGGCCCGCGTAAACTCTCGGGGTCATGCGCCGAAAACACCTGCGCCACCGCCCCGTTCGGCCAGACCAGCCGCTTGCGGGTCGCCTGCCATTCGGGGCGCCGGTCCGGCGGCGAGCAAGCCAGAATGCCGCTCTCGCCAAACACCATCACCTCGCGGGTCTGTTCAATGGTTTCCCCCACCAGCGCCACCCGCCGCGCCCGCCCCATATCCATCGGCCGCGATCCTTCGACCATGCTGCGTACCCATTCGGCCCCCGCACGGGTTTTCCCCGCCCCGCGCCCGCCCATGATCACCCATGTGCGCCAGTCCCCTTCCGGCGGCAACTGGTGTTCAAACGCCCAGAACTCGAACAGATAGGGCAGCGCCAGCAGCGTTTCCTCACTCAGGCTGTCCAGAAATTCCGTCTGTTCCCTTGGCGTCGCGCAAGCGAGCAATTCTGCGCCCGACCTCAAGTCGGGCCGCATCAAAGTCGAGCGCATAGTCATGCACGATTCCGGCTGTGTTTTTTCGGAGCTTTTCAATTTTTGCCCTTTCATCAAACGCCGTCTGCGCGGCCTTGCTCAGCTCGCGAATCCGCGCCACCGCTTCCTTGGAAAGCGTAGTTTCTTCCGCTTCAAACGCTGCAATCAATTCCTCGACGCGGTATAGCATCCGGCCAAGGTGCTTCTCGGCGATGCAAAGGATTTCCTCGGCTTCACCGTTGCCCCCTACGGGTGTAATCATTGTCATGTGGTCTGAATCTGCCTCTCATGCCGCTCCGCACAAGAGAAATGAAAAAGCAGCCGCAGGATAACCTCCCCGACTGCTTGCCCACTTCTTCTAGCTTGCCACAATGTATACTTTGGAGCGTTCGCAAAGTCAAGGAGAATCCCTGTATGCGTGTGGAACCCACCGTTCGATAAGGTTAATAAACCATTAACAATCAATAACTAAAGGCAGTTACCCGATCACAGCACGACACCGGTCAAGGAATCAGTATTCACCTTATGGCGGCACAAAGGCCCATCATTCACAACAGGCCTTTGCGATGTCACCTTTGCAGGGATCAGTAACCTGCATCCGCGCAATAATCCGCACCGCGTGCGCTAAACATGCCCAGGTTCTCTCCGTCTGCATCTTCCCACTGGTATACAAACCTCGCGCCTCCAGCCAACGCCGCCTTCATGGTATCGTCATTGCATAGAAAATTGGCCGCCTGGTTTTTACGCGACTCCAGATATTCTTCGGCGCTACTGCCTATTTTCTCCAGGGGCAAAATCGACTTCCCCCTTACGGTAAGCTGTTTTTCCACATGCACGGCCGAGGTCAGACGTGACCAGCCATCATATGCCAGATTACCGCTGTCATTGATTTCCTTGGCGCGTTTTTCCAGAACCGTGCTGATCTCTTCTGCGGACAACGGTTTGACCCCAAGCAGCCCCAGGGCCTGTGCGCCAAAATACCCACCCGCAGCAACAACGGCTGCGGCCACAATGCCAACGACTTTATTCATAATATCTTCCTTTTAAAAACGATAGAATCAAATGCTTAAATGCACCTGCTCAGGATATCGTTCCAAAACAGGAAGACAACAATTTGTTTATTGCAGACCAGAAAAATCCGCCTAGTTGTTTCCCCGCTCGGCCTCGATCTTGCGCCAACGGGCGACATTCTCGTTATGCTCTTTCAGTGTCCTGGCAAAGGCATGGCCACCGGTGCCATCCGCCACGAAGAAAATGTAATCGGTTTCGTCAGGATGCACCGCCGCCTCGATCGCCGCGCGGCCCGGATTGGCAATCGGCCCCGGCGGCAATCCCTCGATCACATAGGTATTATACGGCGTTTCGCGGCGCAACTCGCTCTGGCGCAAACCGCGGCCCAGAATCCCCTGCCCCTTGGTGATACCGTAAATTACCGCCGGATCCGTTTGCAGCTTGATCCCCTTGCGCAGCCGGTTGACGAACACACTGGCCACCTGCGGGCGTTCCTCGGCCACGCCGGTTTCCTTTTCGATCAGGGACGCCAGCGTCAGCGCCTCTTCCTTGGTCTTGATCGGCAGGTCCTCATCCCGACCGGCCCAGGCCTCGTCCAGAATGGCCTGCTGGGCCGCCTGCATCCGCTCAAGCACCGAAACCCGCATATCACCCTGGCGCACCTCGTAGCTGTCGGGGGCCAGCATGCCTTCGGGCGGCATTTCGGCAATCTCGCCATTCAGGAAATCCGCAGCCTTCAGCGCCTCGACAATCTGCCATGTAGTCACCCCCTCGGCCAAAGCAATGCGATAGCGCGCATCCCCCTGCTCGCGGGCCTGCGTGTAATCGGCGGGGGTTTCCCCGTCGGCGGGCACGAAGGCCACCGTATCAATATATTTGTTCGTTGCCGGATCCAGTTCACGCACCTTGATCTGGGTGCGGGTCACACCGATGCGATAAACAATCTCGGTGCCGCAACTGCTGGCCCCGCCACGGGTGACAATATCCACAATATCGGCCATTGACGCCCCTTCGGGCACCAGAAAACTACCGGCCTTCAACTTGTGCGATTTGTCGGAATAATTGGCCCCCATGCGAAACAGCGTGTCACTGCTGACCGCCCCGCGCTTGGCCAGTTCCTCGGAAACCTTGCGCATGTTGGTGCCGCTTTCCACCCGCAGACACATGGCCTGCGTCAATGGTCCCGGCGCCTTATAGCGGTTTTGCGCCAACAGGATCACCCCGCTGGCCACCGCCAGAATAACCACCATCAAGGATAGAAAGGTCGAGGTAATATGCTTCCACATCAATCTGTTACCTTGCCAATAACCAGACTGGCGTTGGTGCCGCCAAAGCCGAATGAGTTCGACAGCGCCACGTTGATTTCACGTTTCACGGCCTTCTTGGGGGCCAGATCCAGCTTGATCCCCTCGGGCGGATTGTCCAGATTCAGCGTCGGTGGCGCGATCTGGTCGCGCAGTGCCAGAATACAGAAAATTCCCTCCACCGCACCAGCCGCGCCCAGCAGATGGCCAATCGCCGATTTGGTCGAGGACATGGTCGCCCCCGCCGCGGCATCGCCCATCAGCCGCTCAACCGCAGCCAGCTCGATCGTGTCGGCCATGGTCGATGTGCCGTGCGCATTGATGTAATCAATATCATCAGGCGTCATACCGGCCCGTTTCAGCGCCGCCGCCATCGACCGATACCCGCCATCCCCGTCCGAGGCCGGCGCGGTAATGTGATAGGCATCTCCCGACATCCCGTAGCCCAGAATCTCGGCGTAAATCTTGGCCCCGCGTGCCTTGGCGTGCTCGTATTCCTCCAGCACAACCACACCGGCACCTTCGCCCATGACAAACCCGTCGCGGTCCTCGTCATAAGGGCGGCTGGCGGCCTTTGGGTCATTGCCCCGCCGCGTTGACAGCGCCTTGCAGGCGTTGAAACCGGCAATGCCGATCTCGCAAATCGGGCTTTCGGTGCCACCTGCGATCATCACATCGGCATCATCCAGCATGATCAGCCGCGCCGCATCGCCAATCGCGTGTGCGCCGGTGGAACAGGCCGTCACAACTGCATGGTTCGGCCCCTTGAACCCATAGCGGATCGAAACCTGACCCGAGGCCAGATTGATCAACGCCCCCGGAATGAAAAACGGCGAAACCCTGCGCGGCCCGCGTTCTTTCAACACAATCGCGGTCTCGGCAATCGACTGCAACCCGCCAATGCCCGAGCCGATCATCACACCCGTGCGCAGACGGCTTTCTTCGTCTTCCGGGGTCCAACCGGCATCCTTCACCGCCTGATCTGCTGCGGCCATGGCATACAGGATAAAATCATCCACCTTGCGCCGGTCCTTGGCGGGCATCGTATCATCGGGGTTGAATGTGCCATCCGTGCCATCACCAAACGGGATTTCACAAGCGTAATCGGTCAGCAGATGGCCGGCGTCAAACCGCGTGATCGTGCCCGCACCGGATTCACCGGCCAGCAGACGTTTCCAGGTTTCCTCGACCCCGCAAGCCAGCGGTGTCACCATGCCCAGACCTGTAACAACGACTCGACGCATATTTGCCCCCTTGGTATTCTTGTTCCTATTCCAAAGGTGTTTACCTTGCCTGCCCTGCATACGGCAAGCCAAACCGCACCGATGTGCGGCATTACGCCAAGATTTGTCGCCTTCCCGCCAGCCTAGGATCAGGACCTACTCCAGATCAAACAGCGGGGTCGACAGATACCGTTCCGCGAAACTGGGCAGAACAACCACAATATTCCTGCCCGCCATGTCGGGGCGTGCGGCAATTTCCCGCGCTGCGGCCAGCGCCGCACCCGATGAAATGCCCACCGGAATCCCTTCCACCGCGGCCAGTTTACGGGCATTTTCAAAAGCCGCGTCATTGCCGATCTGAATTATCTCGTCAATCAGACCGGTCTCCAGAACAGCAGGCACAAACCCCGCACCGATCCCTTGAATTTTATGCGGGCCCGGATCACCGCCGGATAAAACCGGACTGTCCACCGGCTCGACCGCGACAATATGCACATCCGGTTTGCGTTCCTTCAATACTTGCCCCACACCGGTGATCGTGCCCCCCGTGCCCACGCCCGAAACAAATACATCTACCTTGCCGCCGGTATCCTGCCAGATTTCCTCGGCGGTGGTTTTGACATGAATTGCCGGATTGGCGGGGTTTTCAAACTGCTGCGGAATAATTGCGCCTTCAATTTCTTCTGCCAGTTCCTCGGCCCGCGCAATCGCGCCTTTCATGCCCTTGGCACCCTCGGTCAGCTCCAGCTTTGCCCCCAGCAGTGCCAACATCTTGCGTCGCTCGATGGACATGGTTTCCGGCATGGTCAGGATCAGGTTATAGCCCCGCGCGGCGCAGACAAAGGCCAGCGCAATGCCGGTATTGCCGCTGGTGGGTTCAATCAGCGTGCCGCCGGGTTTCAGCACACCCGAAGCCTCGAGTGCATCCACCATCCCCACCCCGATCCGGTCCTTGACCGAGCCAATCGGGTTGAAAAACTCCAGCTTGGCCAGAATATCCGCCCCGACATCCGCCCCGAACCGTGACAGCCGCACCAAAGGGGTGCCACCCATTGTCTGGGTGATATCGTCGTAGATTAAACCGCGTGGGGGTGTCGGCATGGGCTTTCCTTCCTGAAATGCATCATTTTAAACGATCATAGAACGGTTTTCCCAAATGACGCCAGAACACTGTCGGAATTAGGTCGAAATTCCCCTAACCCCGCCAAAACACGAACACACGGACCAAAAACAGGCCAAAGGGTGCAACGACAGCCCTAAACCTGCCGTGCAAACAACTGCAATTCGTCGCCCTCAAACATCGACAGCCGCGTTTTCGCAAACCCCAGCTTGCCGGCCAACCGCATCGACGGGGTGTTCTGCGGATCGATCATGCAAACGCAACGGTCCGCCAACCCTGCCCCGTCAAACCACGTCAATGCCGCCTGCATCGCCTCATAGGCAAACCCTTGGCCCTGCGCGCGCCCCTCGAACAACCAACCCGCCTCGGGGTATTCGTCAAATCCGGCCCCATGCCCGCGCATCGCGCAAGGAAACCCCACCTGCCCGATCAACGCACCGGTATCGCGCCGCTTGACCGGCCACATGCCATAACCCATTTCGGTCCACGCACCGATATTGGCCAGAAATGCGCCCCACAACTGCGACTTTGGCCGCGCCTCGCCGCCGATAAACCGGTAAACCTCGGGCAGGCTCCATAACCGCGCCAGCGCCTCGAAATCGGCGCGCGCAGGGGACACCAGCACCATTCTCTCTGTTTCTATCTCTGGTATCATCCAGCCTCGCATACAAAAAACGGCGCCCCGTTAAGGGACGCCGTTTCCAAACTGTTAAATCAACGAAAAAAGCTTAAGAAGCTTTTGTGATGAACGACACAGCGTCGCCGAATGTCTGAATCGTTTCAGCAGCGTCATCCGGAATTTCAATGCCGAACTCTTCTTCAAAAGCCATAACCAGTTCAACCGTGTCCAGGCTGTCAGCGCCCAGATCATCGATGAACGATGCTTTTTCTGCTACTTTGTCTTCTTCCACACCCAGGTGCTCGACAAC
Organism: Profundibacter amoris; assembly: GCF_003544895.1. Lineage (GTDB taxonomy): Bacteria > Pseudomonadota > Alphaproteobacteria > Rhodobacterales > Rhodobacteraceae > Profundibacter > Profundibacter amoris. Next base: position 1,268,163 of record NZ_CP032125.1, on the reverse strand, counting down.
AATCTTTTTAACGCGATCTGCGATGTCGCTCATGGTATTTCCTCTTACGTTTAGGGGTCGTCGCCCGTTTTGTTTGTCCAGGGTGCCATGTGGCCCCCCAAACCCCGCGAATGCGGGTATTCCGGACAGCGCAACATGCGCCCCCGATGAATTCTGCGCCGCCTATAGCACATCACGCCCTTAAGGCAAATGATTTGTGCGCTTCAGGTAACTCCGAAAACATGGGTAACCTTTGGCAAATTACAAGTTTGCCCTTGCGCCAGATTGGGAATTGACGCGCCAAAGCCTCATAAAATACAACAGAGAAAGTTTCAGGTGTCCGCAGCCCTGCCCCCTTTGGCAAGACTGCGGATTAAACGGGAAGTCCGGTGCGTGTGAACACAGCACAAATCCGGCGCTGCCCCCGCAACGGTAATTGCGGTGTGATGGACCAGACAGCCACTGTGCAAGGGTTTTGCACGGGAAGGTGGTCCATCCGGCCATATGGCCCCGCATCAGCCCGGAGACCGGCCTGCAAGCTGCATATCGACGGCATTCGCGCGGGGCGGTGCCGGGTCATGAATGGCTCAAACCTCCCCGAACAATGCTAAAATTAAAACGCCGCACCTTTTTCGCGCGGGGATTGCGCGGGTCGGCATAATGAAAGTGTGAACAACATGCATATCGAACCCGGAATCGTCGAGGGTGGCAAAATGGCGCTTGGATACGCCACCGCCGCCGGCTCGCTGACCCTTACCGCCAAAATGGCACTGGATACCGTTAAAAAAGACGGCGCACTCTCGTTGATGGGCCGCAGCGTGATCGCCACCGCGCTGGTATTCTCGTTCTTCGAGGTTCTGCCCCACCACCCGGTCGGGGTATCCGAAGTGCATATGATCATGGGCTCGACCCTGTTTTTGCTGTTCGGTCTGGCCCCGACCGCGATCGGCCTTGTGCTGGGTCTGCTGATCCAGGGCCTGTTCTTTGCCCCGTTTGACCTGCCGCAATACGGCATCAACGTCACCACCCTGCTGGTGCCGCTGTTCGCGATGGCAATGCTGGCCAAGCGCATCATCCCGCAAAACGTCGCCTATAAAGACATCAAATACCGTCAGGCACTGGCCCTATCGACCGCCTATCAGGGCGGGATCGTCAGCTGGGTGGCCTTCTGGGCGCTTTACGGTCAGGGCTTTGGCGCTGAAAACCTTGCCAGTGTCGCCACTTTCGGTGCGGCCTATATGACAGTGATCCTGCTGGAACCACTGGTTGATCTGGCCGTGCTGGCCGGCGCAAAAACACTGCACCGGTTCAAGGACAGCGGGCTGTTTGAAAAGCGCCTGCACACGGCTGCCTAACAAAACCGTTACAGAACGAAAACGGGCGCATGCGGTTTCCCCCATGCGCCCGTTTTCTTTTAGGTCTACGCCCTAGGGTCAGGATCTAGAGCAAATCCAATCCAATTGAATTCACCACACACCCCGAACGCATTTGCTGTCGCAAACGCTGCCTCGAGTTGCGTGGTAAATACACGAATCCGGTTAGATTGGATGCGCCCTAAACCATCGTCATCCCGCCATTCACATGCAGCGTGGCACCAGTGACATAACCGGCCTCCTCGCTCGCCAGATACAACACCGCCGCCGCGATCTCCTCGGGCCTGCCCATTCGCGCCGCCGGTATCTGGTCATATATGCCCTTTTTCTGATCTTCGCTCAGCGCATCCGTCATTGGCGTTGCAATAAACCCCGGCGCAACCGCATTCACCGTAATGCCGCGCGTTGCAACCTCTTGGGCGATACTTTTGCCCATCGCTATCATCCCAGCTTTGGCAGCCGCATAATTCGCCTGCCCCGGATTACCCGTGGTGCCGACAATGGATGAAATATTGATAATCCGCCCCCAGCGTGCCTTCATCATCGGGCGCATTACACCACGGCACAGACGCATGGTGCTGGTCAGGTTGATATTGATTACCGCATCCCAGTCCTCGTCCTTCATCCGCATGAACAGATTATCGCGGGTGATCCCGGCATTGTTGACCAGAATATCCAGCCCCCCCATCGCCTCGATCGCCTGTTTGGGCAGCGCCTCGACCGCCTCAGAGTCCGACAGGTTGCAAAGCAGCACATGCGCCCGCTCGCCCAGTTCAGCCGCCAGCGCCTCTAGCGGCTCTACCCGCGTGCCTGACAAAGCGACCGTTGCGCCGGCCCCGTGCAGCGCCTTTGCAATCGCGCCACCGATACCACCGGACGCGCCCGTTACCAGTGCCGTTTTACCTTCAAGATCAAACATTTAAACCTCACTCTTCATCTGTTCTACAGCTTTCGCCACATCCTCGGGCGTGCCCACGGCCGCCGTTGCTACCGATTTATCAATCCGCCGGATCATGCCGCACAGGGCCTTGCCGGCACCTATCTCCCAGATCTCGCTGACACCTTCACCGGCCATATAGGCCACCGATTCACGCCAGCGCACCGATCCGGTCACCTGCTCAACCAGCAGCGCGCGGATCACATCGGGGTCCGTCACCGCCTCGGCCCGTACATTGGCGACCAGCGGCACCACTGGCGCGTTGATCGCCACATCCGCCTGCGCCTGCGCCATCACATCCGCCGCAGGCTGCATCAGGGCACAATGGAACGGCGCGGATACAGGCAACATCACTGCGCGGCGCGCCCCGCGTTCCTTGGCGATCTCGCAGGCGCGTTCCACCGCCGCCTTATGGCCCGAAACCACAACCTGCCCCGGATCATTGTCATTGGCCGCCTGGCAAACTTCGCCCTGCGCCGCCTCGGCCGCCACCTCTTGCACCGTGGCAAAATCCAGCCCCAACAGCGCCGCCATGGCACCAATGCCCACCGGCACCGCCTCCTGCATCGCCTTGCCGCGAATACGCAACAGCCGCGCGGTATCGGCAACCGAAATCGCCCCCGCCGCCGCCAATGCCGAATATTCGCCCAGACTGTGACCGGCCACAAATGCCGCATCACCCACCGAAACTCCCTCGGCCTCCAGTGCCCGCAATGCCGCCAGGGACGTTGCCATCAGCGCCGGTTGCGCGTTGGCGGTCAGGGTCAGGTCATCCTGCTCCCCCTCCCAGACCAGCGCCGACAGCTTTTCACCCAAAGCCTCGTCCACCTCGTCAAACACGGCCTGCGCCGCCGGATAGGCCTCGGCCAATGCGCGCCCCATGCCAATGGTCTGCGCCCCCTGCCCCGGAAATACAAATGCTCGGCTCATCAGCCACTCCCTTTATTGTCGTTCATCCCGCGTTGCCCTGCAAATACCCCGCCCGAAACAAATTCGCAATCACTCCCCATTACCGTTCTGCAAATATCCCCGCCGGAGGCATAAAATCTCTTGTTCCCCACCTACCAGCCGCAGGAATGCACAGAATTTGTGCCCTCACGCCGAATTTATCCCGAAATCATCGCCTGATATGCCACCCTGACATCAACAGGAGCGCGAACAATGATCCAAAGCTATAGCCCCGTCACCAAAACCCTGCACTGGCTCACCGCCCTGCTGATGCTATCGGCCTTTCCATTGGGATTGCTGGCCAACAACGCCCCCTTTGCCACCAGTGATGAAATCGCCAGCAAAGCCCTGCTGTTCTCGCTGCATAAAACCATCGGTGTTGCCGCCTTCCTTACGGCCTTGACCCGCATCCTCTGGGCGCTGACCCAAACCCCGCCCGCCGACCTGCATCCCGATCGCAGGCTGGAAACCTTCGCCGCGCATCTGGTTCACTGGCTGCTCTATATCTCGATGCTGCTGGTGCCGCTGACCGGCTGGATCAACCACGCCGCCAGCACCGGCTTTGCGCCGATCTGGTGGCCCTTTGGCCAATCCCTACCATTGGTGCCCAAATCCGAAACGGTTTCGGCCCTGTTTTCCGCCGGCCACTGGGTGTTTACCAAAATCCTGCTGGCCGCCGTCGCACTGCATATCGCCGGCGCCCTGAAACACGCCTTTATCGACCGCGACGAAACCCTGCGCCGGATGTTACCGGGGAAAACCCCCGCCACAGCGGCCACCAACCGCAGTCGCGCGCCGATGCTGGCTGCAACCGCCCTCTATAGCGCCGCCATCGCCCTTGGCGTCTGGCTGGGCCAGCCAGACGCCCAAACCGACGCAAAGCAGTTGGCAAGCGTGAACAGCGACTGGACGGTCACTGATGGTGCCCTTGCCCTGACCGTCACCCAGTTCGGCAGCGAAGTATCCGGCAGCTTCACCGACTGGACCGCAGATATCAGCTTTGATCCCGCCACCGGCACCGGCACCACAGACGTTAACGTCAACATTGCCAGCCTGTCGCTTGGCTCGGTCACTGCGCAGGCGCTTGGGCCGGACTTCTTTGATGCCACCAACCATCACACAGCCCATTTCAAGGCCACCATCGCCCCACAGGGCGACCACTTTGCGGCGACGGGCACCCTGACCCTCAAAGGCAAGGAACACCCCCTGACCCTGCCTTTCACGCTGGACATTACAGACGGGACCGCCTTGATGGCGGGGCAAGTAACGCTGAACCGGCTGGATTTCGGCATCGGGGAAACCCTGCCCGATGAAACCACCCTGAAATACCCGGTGGCCATAAACATCTCCCTGACCGCCTCACAATAATACAAAAAGGCCGCCCCTGTTCAGGAGCGGCCCTTGCTTTGCTATTTGCAGGTTCTATTCGGCCTTCATCGCCTCGATCGAGATCATTACATCCAACTCGTCCCCGATATAGGGCGCAAATTTCCCGACCCCGAAATCACTGCGCAACAAACTGGTCGTGGCATTAAATCCCAACCACGGCTTGCCCGCCATCGGGTGTTCTGCGGCCTGGTTCAGCACCGCATCCAGCACCACCGAATTGCTAACCCCGTTGATTACCAGATCGCCGGTGATCAGGGCGGTGTTTTCGCCGGTCACCTCGATTCCTGTCGATGTGAAACTGATGGTGCTGTCATCTTTTGCATCAAAGAAATCCGGTGACATGAAATGCTCGAACCGCTTTTCCCACCCCGTATACATTGATTTCAACGGCATCGAGACCGAAACCGTTGATGACGCAGGCGCATCGGCATCAAACATGATTTCACCGCCAAAGCCCGAAAACATGGTCCATGTCGTCGAAAATCCAAGGTGGTTGTAAGAAAAGACAACCTGACTGTGGCTGTTGTCCAGAATGTATTTTTCCGGTGCCGCTGCGGCAGATGTAGCAACCAAAGCCGCCAATGCGGCAGCAATTAAGGGAAGTTTCATTTCGCGTTCCTATCCTTTGTTAAGACAGGAACCAGTGTCGGCGCTGCCCCTGTTCAGGGCAATACGCCATGCTTCAACAGTTTGTGTTCGTAGATGAACAACCGTTTTGTGTTATGCAATCGCCTTTGGCTTGATCACACCTTCGGCCCCTTCCAGGATATATCCCCGGTTGGCCTTAGTGCGCATTGGCGCGTTGCGGCCCAACAAATCACGGCCCATTTTATCACGCAAACCTGTCAAGTTCTCTTCCTGATCCCGCGCCACTTCGATCACTTGTGCCGAATTGCCCAGACGCATCACCAAACGCACCTTGCCATTTTCCTTTTGGGTCCGGTCAATAAATACGGATCCGATTTTTTCAAACGGGATACGGCTCTGAATGCGTGCAACACCTTTGGTATTCCGCAGCACTTCCCGGATTTCCAGTTTTGCCAGATCGACCTGAATTTCGTATTTGGTCCCATGCGAGGCATACCAAACCAGTGTCACACCAAACACACCGAACAGGGAAACCATTGCCATCTTGAAGCTGATCAGCTCGGGCGAAAGCATTGAACCGGGCAATGCCCAGAACCCCAAAGACACCAGGACCAGCAAACCGCCAACAATCGCGGCCCCCCATTGAAAAAACACAGCCAGAGTGCGGTCACAGGTGTTGCACCGCACAATATATCCCCAATAGGTTTCATTCACCTGTGTGGCGGGTTTATTGTTCTTGCGGGTTTCCTTTCTGGAAACAGAAGCAATGGCATTCATGGACTTTCCCCGATTTTATCTTCTTTGAGTTGTTTCTGACAAAGGATCATGACCGAAATGCGGCAGTTCCGGTTCATTTTGTTGTCGCCACGGGTTGTCTTTGCGTCAGATTTAACAACCAGGCCGGACCCAGTGGATATGCCTTGCATCACAAGCCCAGCGTTGTATAAGGCCACTTCCTTTCCGCTGTAATTGATGAATCAGCGTAGCCTCTCGTGGGCGGGTCGCGGAAAGGTTGACCCCCGCCCTTTGAAATGCGCTTTAGAAATGAATAGGAGCGAACATGCCACTATACGAGCATGTGATGATTGCGCGTCAGGACCTGTCCAACACGCAAGCCGAAGGTCTGATCGAACATTTTGGTGCTGTGCTTGCCGATAACGGCGGCAAACTCGTTGATAGCGAGTATTGGGGCATCAAGACCATGGCCTACAAAATCAACAAAAACCGCAAAGGGCATTATGCTTTTCTGCGCTCGGATGCCCCGGCACCGGCCGTTCAGGAAATGGAACGCCTGATGCGTCTGCACGACGATGTCATGCGCGTTCTGACCATCAAGGTGGACGAGCACAAAGAACTGCCCAGCGTGCAAATGCAAAAACGCGAAGAGCGCGGCGACCGCCGCCCGCGTCGTTGATTTTAGCCTAGGAAAGGATCTAACCCATGGCATCTAAACCATTTTTCCGCCGTCGCAAAGTCTGTCCCTTCTCGAGCGACAATGCTCCTGCGATTGACTACAAAGACGTTCGTCTGCTGCAGCGCTATATCTCGGAGCGCGGCAAGATCGTGCCGTCCCGTATCACCGCCGTTTCGGCCAAGAAGCAACGGGAACTGGCCCGCGCCATCAAACGCGCCCGCTTTCTCGCCCTGCTTCCCTACGCCGTGAAATAAGGAGCAAAGCACATGCAAGTTATCCTCATGGAACGCGTGGCCAAACTGGGCCAGATGGGCGAAGTAGTGTCCGTCAAAGACGGTTACGCCCGCAACTTCCTGCTGCCCCAAGGCAAAGCCCTGCGTGCATCGGAAGCCAACATCAAGCATTTTGAAGCGCAAAAAGCACAGCTGGAAGCGCGCAATCTGGAAACCAAGGCCGAAGCCGAAAAAATGGCTGAAAAGCTGGACGGTCAACAGTTCACCGTGATTCGGACAGCCTCCGACGCCGGTTCGCTGTATGGCTCGGTTACCGTGCGTGACGCTGCCGAAGCCGCCACAGCCGAGGGTTTCTCGGTCGATCGCAAACAGGTTTCCCTGTCTGCACCGATCAAGGAACTGGGCCTGCACACGGTTCACGTCGTTCTGCACCCCGAAGTCGATGTCAAAATCGAACTGAACGTGGCCCGTTCGCTGGAAGAAGCCGAGCTGCAAGCTGCGGGTAAATCGATTGCCGAACTGGCAGCCGAAGCCGAAGCCGAAGCCGAATTCGAGATCGCCGAACTGTTCGACGATATCGGCGCTGCGGCCGAAGAAGACGAAGATCTGGCCCCTGCTTCCGACGAAGAGGCACCTGCCGGGGAAGCAGAAGAAGAAAACGCCGAGAAGGCCTAAGCTTCTTTTTCAATACCAGTTTCAAAAAGCCGCATCAGACCTTGTCTGGTGCGGCTTTTTGTTAACCATAGAGTCAGTTTTTCGGACCTGCGCGACACTCCCGCAGACGCCCTTAAGTTTAAATAACCGTTTATTTATATACAATTACACGAAAACTTGCCGCAAAACCGATCTTAACCATTTATTCATTGTTAAATAGAAGTAAACGCCGACACCGGTTAGGCCATTTACGGGGGCCATAATCGAAACAGGTGTTAACATGCGCTTAATTTATTCAGTATTTGCGGCACTGCTGCTGTCCGTCGTATCTGCCACAGCCGGTTCCAGTTATCTTGCGCTCTCCTTGGGCACCAGTTTCGAGAACCACGACTTTGATGTCTGGAATGGCCCCGCAACCCCCGGGCGCCGCGCGCTGACCGCTTCAGCACGGTCAAGCGATTACGCGGTTGCCTTCGGGGTGCGCGACATATTTCATATCGGCAAACGCCCCTATGATCTGGAATTCGAGGTGTTCGAGCGCCAGAACAGCCATTTCACCGCCACCGGTGCCGCTGGGAACCATCCCACGGCTATTCGCACCACCAGCATCCTGTTGTCCGCCTGGACTGCCGTTGCGCAAGGGAAGAAATGGACCCTGAAAGCCGGTGCCGGTGTTGGTGCGCGCCATTCGGTCTACCGGATGACCGGACCCGGTATATCCTTCACCACCACCGATCGCGCGCCTTATGCGATGGTCGGCCTGCGGCTTGCCAAACAGGCCGGTGCGCGCACCCGCGTTTTCACCGAAATCCGTGCCCACACCCGCCCGCCAATCTATTCGGCAGGTGGGCCTATGCAGGGGCCGCTGGAACATAATTCGGCAGGCATCACCCTGCGTATGGGGCTGCAAATCACATTGGGAAAATAGACGTGAAAAAGGCCACCCCGAACTAACGGAGTGGCCTTCAATTTCGCCCCTATGGGGAAGCTTTATTCCTTGTCCAGCGCCTCGAGCGCCTTTTCAAGCTCTTCCTTGCTGACTTCTTTTTCAGAAACATCAGCCAGTTCAAACGCGTAATCCACAACCTTGTCTTCAAACAAAGGTGCGCGCAGTTGCTGCTGCATCTGCGGGTTTTGCTGAACGAATTCAAAGAATTCACGTTCCTGACCGGGGTACTGACGCGCCTGGTTCATGATCGCTTGCGACATCTCGGCGTCGGTCACTTTGACTTCGGCTTTCTGACCCATTTCGGCCAGCAGCAGCCCCAGCTTCACGCGGCGTGCAGCCAGTTTCTTGTGCTCGTCTGTCGTTTCGATTTCGGGGTGCTCGTGGCCCTGAACATCGGGGTTATCCTCGTGCCACAGCTGATGGGCAATCTGGCCCGCTTCGGCATCCAGCAGCGACGGGGGCAGTTCGAAATCCGAGGCCGCATCCAGCGCATCCAGCAGCGCCCGCTTCATCACCGCGCGCGAAGCACCGGCATATTCGGCTTCCAGACGCTCGCCAATCTGTTTCTTCAGGTCGGCCAGATCTTCGGCGCCATACTGTTTGGCCAGATCGTCGTTGATTTCAGCCGCAGCCGGGGCTTTCACCGCTTTCACCTTACAGGCAAAAACCGCATCCTTGCCGGCCAGGTTTTCGGCACCGTATTCCTTGGGGAAGGTCACTTTCACGTCCAGCTCGTCACCGGCTTTGGCGCCGATCAACTGCTCTTCAAAACCGGGGATAAAGGAGTTGGACCCCAGAACCAGCGGGTAATCCTCGGCGGTGCCGCCTTCAAACAATTCGCCATCAACCGAACCGGCAAAATCGAACACGATCTGGTCACCCTCTTTGGCCTTGGAGCCTTTCTTGCGGTCTTCAAAGTTCTGCGCGGTTTCCGCCAGGCTTTTCAGCGCTTCCTCGACTTCTTCGTCGGCAGGCTTGACCACCAGTTTCTCCAGCTTGATCTTCTTCAGATCGGGCTGCTTGATTTCGGGCAGGGCTTCGTAGGACATTTCGACTTCGATGTCGTCGCCCTCTTTCCACTCGTCATTGACCATTTTCACTTCGGGCTGCATCGAGGGGCGATCGCCGCTTTCCTCGAAATGCTTGGCCATGGCGCCGTCAACGGCTTCCTGCATGGCTTCGCCCATAACCTTGGGGCCAAACTGCTTTTTCATCAGCGCCATCGGCACCTTGCCCTTGCGAAACCCCTTCATTTCGACTTCGGGCTGCGCTTCTTTCAGCTTTTCATCGACTTTGGCCTCCAGCTCGGCGGCGGGGATGGTGATGGAATAGGCGCGCTTCAGGCCTTCGTTCAGGGTCTCTTTGACCTGCATGGCAGTGGTCCTTCATAACTAAATGGGCCGCGCGAATTGCGCGGCGGGATAGATCAGGGTTCTTCTAGTGGCGGGTTTGGGGCTGTGCAAGGGAAAATGCCTGAAATATACGGTTTTGCCGCGCCATCCGCCATATATGGACAGGGATTTGGAAATCCGGCAGAAAAACCCAGGGTCAAGACCCATTAATCCTGCGCCGTTGGTTTGACAGATTTTTTCTCTGACAAGGCATGTCTGCGCAGGAATAGTGGTTCTATTTCAATCAGATGTAACGCAGTCAGAGGGAAAATCCGTCAAATCCGAAGGACGCTGTTTTCCCGTCATCTCAGCGGCGTGACGCACTTGACAATGAAGCCACCATTGGCGGCACTCGTCAAACCCCTGATATTTCGGGAAAACAGCGCCAACGGTTCAGGATTAATGGGCCTTGACCCTAGCAAATGGTGCGGGTGAAGGGACTTGAACCCCCACGCCTCGCGGCGCCAGAACCTAAATCTGGTGCGTCTACCAATTCCGCCACACCCGCACTTATCTTTCGGCCAGCGGCCCAAAGTCCGCGCCTTCTAGCAAAGCATTCGCGCCGTGGCCAGCAGAAAATTATTCATAAAACAACCAAGAGACGAACACATTTTCGCCCCATTGGGAATCGACAACTTCAGGCAGACCACCAAGGGGACAATGTAATCATGACGGCCAGTTCGGACTCACAATTGCAGACAGGCACCACCGTTCAAACGACCGGTATTGCCCTGGGAACCGTTGTTCTGACCCTTGATGGCGAAATTCCGGTCGAACATCTAAGCGCCGGTGATCGCATCATCACCCGCGACAGCGGTATGGCCGTTCTGAAAGCCATCCACACGCAGGAAATCACCACCCGCCCCTATCGCATTTCGGCTGACCGTCTGGGGCCGGGCCGCCCGGATGTCGATACGATTGTGCCTGCGGATCAGCCCATTCTGGTGCGCGGCTTGCTGGCCAAGGCCCTGTTTGCCGCGGATAGCGCAATGGTGCCGGTGTCGCGTCTGGCCGATGGCGAATATATCGCCAAATGCGAAGAACAGACCCTGCGCGTTTACGAGTTGGAATTCGACACGCCGCATGTGATCTATGCAAACGGTCTGGAACTTGCCAGCGCGCGCCACGCTGTCGCCATCGCCGCCTAAATTCCCAAACTGCGAAACACTTCTGGCAACTGCTCTGGCAGGTCCTCGGCGATCAGTCCGGGGCCAAAGTGCAAGGCACATTCCACATGCAGCCACGCCGCCATTTCCGCCGCCAGCATCGGGTGGAATCCGCGTGCCAACAACCCCGTGATGAACCCCGCCAGCACATCCCCCGACCCTGCAGTCGCCAGCCACGGGGCGGCGCGTTCATAATGGGCCGAATTGATCGATGCACGCCCGTCCGGATCGGCAATCACCGTATCGGCCCCTTTGAACAACACCACACAACCCGCCCGTTTGGCGGCCTCGCGCGTCGCGTCCACCTTGGAATAGGCGGGGCCTTTGGTGGCCGGCGCGTTCAGCTTTTCGGCAATGTCGGGAAACAGACGAGCAAATTCGCCCGCGTGCGGGGTCAGCACCACGTTTTTATGTAACTTACCGAACAGTGCATCCGCTTCGTCAAAGAACAGGATCGACAACGCATCGGCATCCAGAACCGTCGGGCGCTTGGCCTCTAGCGCAACCCGCACCAGTTCCCGTTCCCGCGTGCCCTTGCCCAAGGCTGGCCCCAAACACAGCGCATTGATCCGCTCATCTTTCAAAACCCGCGCCAAAGCATCCGCGTCATGCACCGTCTCCAGCATGATCGCATTCAACTGGCTGGCGTTTTCCACCACGGCGTTCGGAGGGCATCCGACCGTCACCACCCCTGCCCCGATCCGCAACGCCCCGCGCGCCGCCAGACGGGCCGCACCGCCTTTGCCACTAGCGCCGGACAGGATGAGGGCGTGGCCGTGGGTGTATTTGTGGCCGTCCCGTTTTGTCAGAAACCCAGAATATGTACTTCCAATCTCCACATATTCTATATCGTTTGTTATTTTGCTTTCTTCCAAGCCTATGTCTTTTATATTAACTTTTCCGCAAAACTCATCAGAACGATCCAAAAGATGTCCAGGTTTCAAGCAATGAAACGTAACCGTTAGATGATTTCGATCATTAACCTCACTTCCGATCGGTTTGCCACTATCTGCACAGAGAAATGATGGGATATCTATTGCCACAGATTTTGCGTTTGAGCCTGCGATATTGGCTTCAACCCTGAACAATGCATACCAAACATCATTAGGGATCGGTCGTGTTAAACCAGTACCAAAGAATGCATCGACCCAGAGATCACCAACACAATCATAAATGGCTTCTTGATCCAGAGCCGAAACCTCCCCCATCTCCGCCCACCGCTCGTAATTCACCTTCGCATCCGGCGGCAGCTTATCGGCGTCCCCATACAGAAACACCTCCACCTCCCAGCCCCATTCTTTCAGCAGACGCGCCACCACGAACCCGTCACCGCCGTTATTGCCCGGCCCGCACAACACCACTGCGCGGTGCGAGGTCGCGGCAAGTTCCGGCCACTCCTCGAACACCGCCTCGACCACCCCGCGCCCCGCGCGTTCCATCAGCTCCAGCCCCGTGACCTGCCCCGACTCAATCGCCGCCTGTTCAATCGCCCTCATCTGCGCCGCTGTCAGAAGTTCGGTCATCATAAAAACCCTTTGTTCACAAAACGCACAAATTTCACACGTTCTGCCTAATTTTTAATCACAAGCCGCAGAATCCAGCCCCGCGCCCTGCCCCGTCCACCATAGCGAATTGTGAGGGGCATTTGAAAGTGGTCTGTCATAGGTGAAACCACCTGTCAGGGGAGTCGCAGGCTATGAAAAAGATTGAAGCGATCATCAAACCTTTCAAACTGGACGAAGTGAAAGAGGCATTGCAGGACGTGGGCGTTCAGGGCCTGTCTGTTATCGAGGTCAAGGGCTTTGGCCGTCAAAAGGGCCACACGGAGCTGTACCGCGGGGCCGAATATGTCGTCGATTTCCTGCCCAAGGTTAAGATCGAGGTGGTTCTGACCGAAGACATGGTCGATGCCGCGATCGAGGCGATTGTGGAAGCCGCCAAAACCGACAAGATCGGCGATGGCAAGATTTTCGTGACACCCGTTGAGCAAGTCGTGCGTATTCGCACCGGCGAAAGCGGACCGGAAGCCATTTAGGATAAACCGGCGGAATTTCCGCCCACTATAATTTACCATAGAAAAGGAAGCAAAATGGACAACAAAGGCGTTCTGAAGCTGATCAAGGACGAGGACATCGAATATGTAGATGTTCGTTTCACCGATCCGCGCGGCAAGCTGCAACATGTAACGGTCGTGGCCGATCTGGTGGACGAGGATTTCCTTGAAGAAGGCTTTATGTTTGATGGCTCGTCCATCGCGGGCTGGAAATCGATTGAAAATTCGGACATGAAACTGATGCTGGATCCGGCCTCGGCCTATATCGATCCGTTCTATGCCGAAAAGACGCTGGCGGTGCATTGTTCCATCGTCGAGCCGGACACCGGCGAAGCCTATAACCGCGACCCGCGCGGCACAGCTGAAAAGGCCGAGGCCTATCTGAAGGCGTCGGGCATTGGGGATGTGTCCTATTTCGGCCCCGAGGCTGAATTCTTCCTGTTCGACGATGTGCGTTTTAGCGTTGAAATGAACAAGGTATCGTTCGAAGTGGACGCTGGCGACGCGTCATGGAACACCGACACCAATTATGAAATGGGCAACATGGGCCATCGTCCGGGCATCAAGGGCGGCTATTTCCCCGTGAACCCGATTGATGACGCACAAGACATCCGTAGCGAAATGCTGTCGACCATGAAGCGTCTGGGCATGAAAGTGGACAAGCACCACCACGAGGTTGCCTCGTGTCAGCACGAACTGGGCCTGATTTTCGGATCATTGACCCATCAGGCGGACGAATTGCAGAAATACAAATATGTGATCCACAACGTGGCCCACGCCTATGGCAAAACCGCCACCTTCATGCCGAAACCCATTTCGGGTGACAACGGCACGGGGATGCATGTGAACATGTCGATCTGGAAAGATGGCAAGCCGCTGTTTGCAGGCGACAAATACGCCGATCTGTCGGACGAGGCCCTGTGGTTCATCGGCGGCATCCTGAAGCACGCCAAATCGCTGAACGCCTTCACCAACCCGTCGACCAACAGCTACAAGCGTCTGATCCCCGGTTTCGAGGCCCCCGTTCTGCGCGCCTATTCCGCGCGCAACCGTTCTGGCTGTGTGCGTATTCCGTGGACTGAATCGCCCAAGGCCAAGCGCGTCGAGGCCCGTTTCCCCGATCCGGCCGCCAACCCCTATCTGTGTTTCTCGGCCCTGTTGATGGCCGGCCTTGACGGCATCAAGAACAAGATTGATCCGGGTGCCGCATCGGACAAGGACCTTTACGATCTGCCACCGGAAGAGCTGGCCGGTATCCCGACCGTTTGTGCATCGCTTCGCGAGGCGCTGGACGAGCTGGAAGCGGATCACGATTACCTGCTGGCCGGTGACGTGTTCACCAAGGACCAGATCGAAGGCTATATGGATCTGAAGTGGGAAGAGGTTTACGCCTATGAACACACACCGCATCCGGTGGAATACAAGCTGTATTATAGCTGCTAAGCGAGGTGGCGGGGTGAACCCCGCCCTACAGGGAAAATCAGAGGGCGTCCTTTTGGGCGCCCTTTTGCTATTTTGCAGGGGGCAGGCTAAAGTCGGGACGTATTGATTGAAGGAGGGACAAATGCCCCGCAAATTAACCACCACATTCGCCGCCCTGTTGGCCGCATCCGTTTTCACCAACCCCGCAATCGCCGCCCAATGCGGCAACACATCCGCTGGCTATAACGCCTGGAAAGCCGCCTTTGCCAAAGAGGCCAAACGCGCCGGAGTTGGCAAGCGCGGTTTGGCCGCACTGGCCGGCACAACCTATGCCAAACGCACGATTGCAGCGGACCGGAACCAGAAAAGCTTTCGCTATTCACTGGCCAAATTCATGCAGATACGCGGGGCCGATACCATTGTCGCCCAAGGACGCCGCCGCATCGCCAAGAACCCCGCATTCTATGCCGCTCTGGAAAAGAAATACGGCGTGCCGGCGGCGGTACTGGTGGCGATCCACGGGATGGAAACCGGCTTTGGCCATTTCATGGGCGACAGCAATGTGGTGTCGTCAATCAGCACGCTGGCCTATGATTGCCGCCGCACGGATTTCTTTGTGCCGCATGCGATTGCCGCCCTGAAACTGGTCGATCGCGGCACCCTGTCGGCCAAATCCATCGGCGCACGCCATGGCGAAATGGGCCACACCCAGTTCCTGCCCGGCAATGCGCTGAAATACGGCGTGGATGGCAATGGCGACGGGCGGGTTGATCTGAACAACATGGCCGATGCACTGGCCACCACCGCGAATTACCTGCGCGGCAAAGGGTGGAAACCCGGCAAGGGCTATCAGGAAGGCCAGCCGAATTTCCGCGTGATCAAGGAATGGAACGCGGCCACGGTTTACCAAAAGGCCATTGCGATTATGGCGGGCCGGATTGAAGGCTAAAACACAAAAAACGCCGCGATCAACAAAGGGGGCATCAAGCCCCCTTTTTTGTTTGGAGATCGCCGTAAACATGTGCATATTCAGCGCAATACATTTTAACGGAGAGTATTCATGCCAAACCTGACAGCCGAACAAGAGGCCCTGCGCGCCTCGATCAAAAAATCCGCGATCATCTGGGGGGTTGTGCTGGGGGTCATCATAGCTGGCCTTGCCTATTGGTTGCTGGGCAGCCAGGGCAGCGGCATCCGCAGTGGCGGGGCGGCGCTGGCGGGTTTGGTGTCGGCGGGTATGATCACCCGCAAGAACCTGTCCTCGGGCGCTGCGGGGGCGAAATGCGCCAACTGTGGCGCGGCCTTCAGTGTGGCGCGTGTTGACCGGCAAGAGGTTCTGGTAAACACCACCCCCAAGGAAGAACGCAAGGTTCTGGATAACGGCGACACCGAAATCACAACATGGGTTGAAGAAGTCTATGACGTTGACGACACCTACAAGTGTTCCAGTTGCGGCGATACCACCCACAAAACCTATCAAACCACCCGCCGCAAGGACGAGGAAACCGTGGTGAAATCCGCCGGCAAAAAGGGGGCTGATGCAGGCAAAGGCAACAGCCATGACAAGGGGAAGTCAGCAGGCAAGAACTAGAGCGCATCCAGTCTATTCACAATCATGTATTCACACAGCACCCCGAGGCAGCGTTTGCACAAGCAAATGCGTTCGGGGTGCTGTGTGAATACAATTTGACTGGATTTGCTCTAGCCCGATTTCACCAAGGTCCGGTGCAATGTGGTTTTCATTGCCTCGATATACTGGCGGGTGGGCCACCCACATTCGCTGGTCAACTGCTCCCATGTTTGGAACGACAGGATCGTCGACAGCAGATCAACCGCCGCAGAATCAGTCCAGCCATCAGCCAGTTTGCCTTCGGATTTTAGCGCCGCAATGATGTCGGCACAGCCGGCGCGGTGGCAGGACATGCATTCGTCCCACGCCATTTCTGCGGCGTCGTCACTCTCGCGTACTGAAAACAGCGCTCCTGCCAACCCGTGGATTTCCGGCAGGTAATTGCCCCAGACTTCGATATAGGCATCCAGCATGTCAACAGCAGAGCGCGCGCTGCTTATTGCCTTAAGACGGTCATCCAATCCATTGATTTCATCTACATATTTTGTTGTCGCACTTAGCAGGTCAATCCGGCTGTCGAAATGCAGATACACCGCCTGACGCGACACGCCAGCGGCTTTGGCGATGTCGCTCATCCGCACACCCAGGCCACGGCGGTCCTCCATCAGTTGCCGGGTTGCTTGCAGGATTTTGGTGCGGGTATCGGGTGTGTGACTTGACATGGTGTAAAGTTCTACCTAGCCATAGGGCACCCGTCAATTGACACAGCGTAAAGCAACCGCACAGGAATATCGGAAAGCCCATGCCCCACCCTCGCAACATCCTGATTGCCTATGCCAGCCGACTGGGCAGCACCGCCGAAGTGGCGCAAACCATTGCGGATGAAATTGGCGCGGTGGCCCGTTGGATCGGGGATATCGACAATCTGGCGGGCTATGACGCCGTGATCATCGGCAGCGCCATCCGCTATGACAAATGGCTGCCCGAGGCGACCGATTTCGTCAAAACCCATTACAGCACCTTGCAAACGATGCCCGTGGCAATCTTCCTGACCTGCCTGACGCTGTCACACAAATCCCCCAAGGCATTGCAACAGGCCACCCGTTATGCCGACAGCATCGCAACCACCCTGCCCCACGTCCACACCGCCGGTATCGGCCAATTCGCGGGCGTGCTGGACTACAGCAAAATGCCGCGTCGCGCCCGCCTTCTGGCCCGCCTTGTCTTTGCCTTTCTGCGCGTTCCCGAAGGGGATTACCGCGATTGGCAAGCGATACGGGCATGGGCCAAAACCACCCTCCCCCGAATTGAACAAAGGAAATCCTCATGAAACTTGTTATTTTCGGCGCCACCGGCCACGTTGGCCAGCATCTTGTCGCACAGGCGCTGGAACAGGGCCATCAGGTGACGGCCTTTACCCGCAGTCCTGAAA
Organism: Profundibacter amoris; assembly: GCF_003544895.1. Taxonomy (GTDB): domain Bacteria; phylum Pseudomonadota; class Alphaproteobacteria; order Rhodobacterales; family Rhodobacteraceae; genus Profundibacter; species Profundibacter amoris. The sequence goes on along the minus strand of NZ_CP032125.1, from coordinate 1,250,665 downwards.
AACTGAGACAAACACATAAAAACCTGCGCCTTTTCCAAGGCGATGTTCTGAATGGAACACAAGTTACAGCGGCAATAACGGGTCATGATGCTGTGCTTGTCGCCCTTGGTATGCCGCTGAGAAACAAGGAGCAACTGCGGGCCAAAGGCACCGGAATTATCGTTAAGGCGATGCAACAAACCGGGGTCAATCGCCTGATCTGTCTATCCGGCATGGGGGCAAATGACAGCCACGCGATGTTGCCCGCACTCTACAAATACCTGTTGGTCCCCTTGCTCATGCGTCACCTTTATCGCGATCACGAATTGCAGGAAAACATCGTCACCGCCAGCGGTCTGGACTGGACCATTACTCGCCCTGCGGCCTTTGACGTCAAAGGGGATCACACCGGCGAATACTGGCACGGGTTCGACCCGCGTGGGCGCAAGCTAAAGGCCAAAATCTCGACCGCGGATGTGGCCGATTTCATGCTGCGGCAGATCGACAATGGCACCTACCTGCACAAGGCGCCTTGCCTGTCATATTAGCCATGATCAACGGAGGCTGCGTTCACGCGACGGTAAACTGCCCCATCATCCCCAAATCCTCGTGCTCCAGAATGTGGCAGTGGAACATGAACGGCTGATTGGCGTCCGCCTTGCGGTTGACCTGCACCAGCAGTTCGGCGGTGCCGTCCACCAGCACCACATCCTTTAGCCCCGTGGAGGCATAATCCACCTTGCGCCCGTTCCTCGACAGCACCTGAAACGAGGTTCCGTGCACATGGAACGGATGCGCCATCATGTCGGCGCTCACCTCCCATATCTCGGCCTCGCCCAGCCGCAGTTCCTGATTGATCACCGCCATATCCATGGAGTCCCCGTTGATCGCCATCGAGCCACCGCCGCGCATCATGCCCATTCCCATGCCCATGTTCAGGGCAAAACGGCGACGGCGCACCGGCTCGCCAAATACAGGGGTCGGCGCACCGGCCAGCGTTTTGGCCAACGTCGTCACAGCCGCGGTTCGGCTGTTATCAATGGCAAAGGACATCACCTCGAACAGCCCACCATCGGCCACCGCTTTGGGCGAGGCACCGCGCATCATCCCGCCCATCATGCCACCGCCCATCATCCCCATATTGCTATCAGGGGCCGATAGCAGGCGGGTGGCACCGGCGCTGAAATCCACTACAATTTCAACCCGCTCGGCAGGGGCCAGTGTCAGGGCGTTCATCGCAACCGGCATCGGCAGCAGGCCGCCATCGCTGGCCACCTGATAGAACCTGCGCCCGTCCTCGAACCCGAAATGATAGATCCGCGCATTTGATCCGTTCAGGATCCGCAGGCGCACCATTCCGGCAGGCACGCTGGCCTTTGGCCGGATCGCGCCGTTCACCAGAATCTCGCTGCCGCGATAGCCCATCATCCGCGTTGGTCCCTGCGGCGCATAGAGCATCTGCCCACCACGATCGAAAACACGATCCTGCACCACCAGCGGGATATCATCCACACCATAGGTCTGCGGCAACCCGCTGTCGGGTGCATCTGGATCGTCAATAATCAGCATGCCCGCCAGCCCGTAATATACCTGAATACCGGTGCGTTGATGTATATGCGAGTGATACCAAAGGGTTGCGGCAGGTTGATCAATATCCAAAGCCGCCTCGAGCACCCCGCCGGTATCGACCGGGCTGTGCGGTCCGCCGTCCTGCGCGCCGTCAATATGCATCCCGTGCCAATGCACCGTCACCGGTTCCTTGATCCGGTTGCCAAGGTTCAACCGCGCCGTTTCCCCGCGGTTCATGCGGATCACAGGGCCAAGAAACCCCTGCCCGTATCCGACAGTGACACTTTCAGCCCCTTCCAGAATTTTAGTGCGGGCCGCCATCGCATCCAGTGTCGGCGCGCCACCCCCGCCGCGCAGATCCAGAACGTCGGGGATCGGCAAATCCCGTCCACCCGTGGCCGCAATCGCGCGCCCGATCAGGGCCGGAGTAGCAAAGGTTGCTGTCGCCGTGCCGATGAACTGTCGTCTGGATAATGTCATAGTATCGCCTTTGCATTGTCTTTTCAGGCATCCGGCCTGCACATAGAATATAACCTGCAAGACGATGAGTACAGGTGCGCGGGCCTCACATCTAGGTCAAGATTGTATCCCTGTGTATCAGCGCAGATAGAACCGCGCCAGCAATCCGAAATGATCCGACCCCAGTTGCGGGCGGCGTTCTGTTTCGGCGGGGCGGGAATTCCTGTTCACCAGCACATGATCAATCGGCAGCGTATACAGCCCGTCAAACAGCGGGAATGTGTATTTCGGCGCGCCGATCCGGCGGGTTTTGGTGGCCGAAGTGATGGCCTGCATCGTATGCGACCAGGGCACCATATTGAAATCGCCCCCCAGCACCACCGGCCCCTCCAGCGCCTTCAGGGCTGTTTCCAGCCCTCGCACCTGTGCCGCTTGCCCATGCGGATACGGCCAATGCAGATGCAGCGCCACCACCCAGACCGGCCCCTCCGGCGTCTCCACCTGCATTGCCACCATGCCCTGCCCTTGCAGGCAAACGTCGCTGCCCGCCACTTTGGGCCAGCGCGAGGCCACCGCCACCCCGCCGACATTCATGAACGGGCAAAAGGCCTGTGCGGGGTAGTCCGGTTTCAGCGCGGCCAACAGGGCAAGGTTTTCCCTGTCCACCTCCTCCAGCGTCACAAAATCCGGCGCCTGCTGCAATATGTCTGCCGCCAATGGACCCGTGTCCGGCATCCGGAACGACATGTTTTTTTGATAAAGCGCATAGGGCGTATCCAGCGCCGCCGAAAACGTGAACCTTGGCGCCAATACCGTGTAAGCCGACCACAGCACCAACCCTGCCCCCAACACGGCCAACAACAGGCGTCGTTGCAACACCAGCACCAACACCGCCACAGCCCCGACAATGGCCAGACCCCCGCGAAACACCGCCAGTGAATCCCCCAGCGGGTGCAGTGCCCCAAAATGGCTGGCCCCCAGAACAAACAGGCAGATCAGGGCGCAGATCAAGGCAAGGAAACGCAGGAACATACAGGGCTTTCACAAAATGACACTCGGCCCGTTCTTAGGCAGCCCGACGCTGTTGGTCAACGCCCTCACAATCTGTGCGAAAAACATCACTGTGGCGTGACCCGCTGTCACACACCTTGCACATCCGGCCCCGCCACCCCATCCTTGATTGAAACACGAACAGACCAAGGGACAGTCCCCATGCAAAGCGAAAAAATCACCTTCACCGGCCACAATGGGCATAGGCTTGCGGCCCGTCTGGACATGCCCAAGGGGCCGCATCTGGGCACCGCCCTTTTTGCCCATTGTTTCACCTGTTCCAAAGACATCCCCGCCGCACGCCGCATCGCCGGCCGGCTGGCCGCGATGGGGATCGCTGTGCTCAGGTTCGATTTCACCGGTCTGGGCCATTCGGAAGGTGAATTCGAGAACACCTCGTTTTCCTCGAACATTGATGATCTGGTGCTGGCCGCCGACTATCTGGCGAAACGCGATATGCCGGTCAGCATGCTGATCGGCCATTCGCTGGGCGGGGCGGCGGTGCTGATGGCCGCCGGCAGGATCGACAGTGTAAAAGCCGTTGTCACCATCGGCGCGCCGTTTGATCCCGAACATGTCACCCATAATTTCAAAGGCGCGATTTCCGAGATTTGCGCCGAGGGCATGGCCGATGTCTGCCTTGGCGGCCGCCCCTTCAAAATCGCCCGTGAATTCATCGAGGATATTTCGAAATCCGAACTGGCACCGGCGATCGCGGGCCTGAATCGCGCCCTGCTGGTGCTGCACGCCCCGCGCGACACCGTGGTCAGCATCGACAATGCCGCCGAAATCTTTATGGCCGCAAAACACCCCAAAAGCTTTGTCACGCTGGATGATGCCGACCACCTGATCACCCGCGCAACCGATGCCGAATACGCCGCCGGTGTGATCGCCGCATGGGCCAGCCGCTATCTGGACTTAACACCCCCCGCCCCGCCCATCGGCGCGCCCGAAGGCGTGGTGCGCGTACGCGAGGCCGATCCGGACGGCTATCTGCAAGACATCACCTCCGGCCCCTACCACCACGCCTTGGCGGACGAGCCGATCGCCTATGGCGGCACCAACCGCGGCATGTCGCCTTACGGCTTTTTGTCGGCCGGCCTTGGCGCTTGCACCAGCATGACCATCCGCATGTATGCCCGCCGCAAGAAATGGCCGCTGGAACGCGTCTGGGTCGATGTCACCCACGACAAGGTGCACGCACAGGACGCTATAGCGGGGCAAAAGGCGCAAAAGATCGACTGTTTCAAACGGGAAATCCACATCAGCGGGGATCTGGATGACGCCCAACGCAAACGCCTGCTGGAGATTGCGGACAAATGTCCAGTGCACAAAACATTGCTGCATTCGTCACGGATTGAAACCACGCTGGCGGAGTGACAACATGCCGTTGTAGGCCCCGCATCAAGTGCGGGGCAGCACCACATTCCCCTGCCAACTTGTAAAAACCGCAACACCGGTTACCGCAGCAACCCCGCAGGCCCGCATGTTCAGCACGCTTACCGATAAACAAAGGGCCACAGCCACCGGCACCCTGATCCTGCTGGCCTATTCCATGCTGACCTACACCATCACCGGCAGCAAACCTTTGGGCGTGATCACCGACATCGCCAGCGGTCTGGCGGTGATCGGCATCCCGCTGCTGATGTGGCCGATCTTTCGCCCGCACAAAGCCCTGAACATCGCCTATATGGCCGCCCGTTTTGCCGAGGGAGTCCTGATGATCATCGGCGGCATCTTCATCCTGTCGCCCGCGCTGGAGCCTTACCGCAACGGCATTTACGAGCACATCCACATCTATTTCTTCATCACCGGGGCGCTGTTCTTCTACGCCCTGCTTTACCGCACCCGTGCTGTGCCGCGATTTATCTCCGTGTGGGGAGGCCTCGCTACCCTCGCCCTGCTGCTGGTCACGATGATCAAACTGTTCGGGGTGCAATATGCCCCACTGGACGCGCTGGTGATCCCGCTGGTGTTGAACGAGGTCTTTCTGGCTGTGTGGTTGATGGTGAAGGGGTTTTCGGAGACTGTATAAAATCGCCCGATTGGGATACGAAACGCTGCGCACGTTATGATTGATTTGCTCAATATCTAGTGATAGCATAATTCTATTCTAAATAGATGTAGTGACAGGAGGGCCTATGGATAGCGGTGCGAAAATACGAATCAAGGTTGGGTCGATGGAGGTTGAGTATGAAGGTGAACCTTCGTTTCTGAAAGACGGGCTGGAAAGCTTGTTGTCGAAAATGGCTGATCTGTCAACACAGGTTCTGCCCGAGCTGGAAACCACAAGTGATGCCACGAATGGGTCTATCTCGTCCGCCCCATCGAATGGGTTTGATTTCTCGACAAGCACCATTGCCGCGCATCTTGGTGCAAATTCGACAACCGAATTGGCTATTTGTGCGCTAGCAAAATTGGAACTAGTGGATGGAAATGCGGGTGTTAAACAGGGTGATATTTCCAAGGAAATGAGAACCGCAACTACCTACTATAAAAAGAGCATGAGCAGTAACTTGGGAAGTAGCTTGCGAACTCTGATTAAGAACAATCGTGTGAACCACGGAGCAAGTGATACTTATTCCTTGAGCGCAACCGAGAAAACTAGGCTTGAGGGTAGTATTGCTAACATCGGATGATCTGAAAGACTGGCTTCAAAAAGACCTGACGCGGCTGGACAAGCTGTTGCTGATACTGGCAACACAGGACAATCCGGTGGCCGTTGCCAAGATCAAAGAAATTGCCGCAGCCGCAGGTTTTCGGGCTGCCGAGAAATGGAATATTTCATCCATTCTCTCCGCTAGCAAAGGCAAAGCCATCAAAACCAGCGGCTGGGAAATCACCAATGCAGGAAAGTTGCACTTGCGCAACCTTGGTGTTTCCAAAATCAGCCCTGCTGCAATGCAGGTCGCGGTAGACCTGCGCGCGCATCTGGACAAGATCAGCGACGACGAAACTCGTAGCTTTGTGGAAGAGGCGATAAAATGCCATGAGGCGGAATTGTATCGCTCGGCCATTGTCATGTCGTGGCTCGGCGCGATGGATGTGTTGCACAAATATGTTTGTGCTAACCGACTGGCTAATTTCAACACAGAAGCCACCCGCATCATGGGCAGGAAATGGAAAGTCGCCGTAACGTCGGATGATCTGGGCAAGATGGGCGAAAGTGATTTTCTCAACCGGATCGAGGGGTTATCTATTATTGGGAAAAATGTGAAAGCCCAGTTGAAAGCTGCACTCGATTTACGAAACGGCTGTGGCCACCCGAACTCTTTGAAAGTCAGCGCAAACAAATCCGCCGCACATATAGAAACGCTATTGGAGAATGTTTTTCAGAAGTTTTGATCTGTGCAAATAATAGCATCGCGATTAGCGGGTATTTTCACGCAGCCTATCATACCTCACCCCCCGAACACCCCGTTCAGAAATGCCACCACTTCCCCCGTCAGCCGCTGATGAAACGCCACACGGTCAAATCCCTCGGGGTCTTGGGCCGGTATAAACCCGGGTGTAACCAGCGCCTCCGGGAACGGTGAGAGGAACGACAAATGTCCGGCGTTTTCAACGTGGTGGACGGTGACCTTGCCCTTGTCCGGCACCTGATCCAGTATCCGTTCCACATTGTTGAACGGGGTCAGACTGTCGTGTTCGGCGTGGTAGGCCAGGATCGGCACGGTGACCTCGGCCAATGACCCGTCAGGCGTGAACCATCCCGTTGCGGGGGCCATCAGGATCAGGGCCTTGATGCGCTTATCCGCGATGACAGGCACGCGGCGACCCGTGATGCTCCATGGCCTGCCGCCCGCCACCGCCAGCCCCGTATAGCCGCCCATCGAGTGGCCCAGCACGGCGGCCTTGTCTGTCTGCACCGCGCCTGCCAGAATGTCGTTATCCGCCAGCGCGTTCAGGCACAGGGTGATATGACGCGGGCGCAGCTCCAGATTGCGGGTTTTGCCTTCGAGGAAATTGTCGTCGGTGTTGTTGCCGAAATGCTCGGGGCAAAGCACCACATAGCCGGCCTCGGCCAAGGCTTGCGCCAGTGTCAGATAGACCAGCCGGTGACCGCCTGACCCATGCGAGATCACCACCACCGGATAAGGCCCCTGCCCTGCGGGCGCGTTCAGGCCGGCGGTGACGCTGAAGGGGCCGATTTCATAGGGCCCGTGCACATCTGCTGCCGGATACATGATGAACACCGGAAAGCCGATGTTGGCCTGATCGTCCCAGACGCGGATATGTTGGCAACCGACATGTTTCATGGTATTTCCTTATACTTGCCTCCGTATACATCGCCATTTGCCACCCGTCATTTTGCCAAAATGACAGCGCCCGACCTCCCCACGGAGGGCGCTTTGCAACAGTGCGCCCGATTGATATGTCAACGGTTTCCCACAACCGTTTAACCAGCACAACCCAAAGCGATACGCGCCCTCCAGGTCGGGCGCTGCCATTTTGGCGCGCAGAGTGTCACCAATAACGAAAAAGGGCGCAGCCATCAGCCACGCCCCTGATTGGTTGATTCAAAAGATCTTAGCCGCGGGCGCGGCCGACCAGTTTCCAGAGCGCCGGCAGCAGAACCGCCGCAAGGGCCAGCTTCACCGCGTCGCCCATCAGGAACGGTGTCAGGCCCCATGCCAGGATCGGCTTGTCAAAGCCATACAGAACGCCCAGCCACAGCAAACCCGGCACATAGATCAGCGCATTGCCGATCAGCATGGCACCGGCCATTTTCACCGGCGAGCGGTCCCAGCCGCGTGCCGCCAGAAGACCCAGCGCCACCGTGGCCAGCACAAAGCCCAGCAGATAGCCGCCCGTGCTGCCCATCATATATTCCAGACCGTTCAGATCGGCGGTGGATTTGGCGAATACGTCAAAGCCCAGCATACCGACCAGCATATAGCCGATGATCGTCACCAGCCCCAGACGTGCGCCGTATGCCGCCCCGATGGTCAGCACTGCGAATGTGCCCATCGACATCGGAACCGGCAGCATCGGCACCATAATCTTGGCCGAAACCGCCAATGCGGCGATTCCCGAAACCACCAGTGCGGCCTGTTTGGCACGCAGGGCTGCGCCCTCGTTTGCGCCGAAAACCTGTGCCAGAACCCGATTTGTTGCCGTTGCCGCCATGTCGTCATCTCCTGTTGATAAAACTTAGCGCCTTTTTGCCCCAGCGCGCGCGCATAGGCAAGGTAAAGATTGCCAGCCGCCGCCCTGCCCCTTATGAGAGGCCCCATCTAGCACCCAACATATAGGCCTTACGAAATGATCCCCCGTTATTCCCGCCCCGATATGGTTGCCATCTGGTCCCCCGAAACGAAATTCCGCATCTGGTACGAGATCGAGGCCCACGCCTGCGACGCACAGGCCGCTTTGGGCGTGATCCCCAAGGAAAACGCCGAGGCCGTCTGGAAAGCCAAGGACGTGCCGTTTGATGTCGCCCGCATTGACGAAATCGAGGCGGTGACCAAACACGATGTGATCGCATTCCTGACCCATCTGGCGGAAATCATCGGCAATGACGAAGCCCGCTTTGTGCATCAGGGCATGACATCCTCGGACGTGCTGGACACTTGTTTTAACGTGCAACTGGTGCGGGCCAGCGATATTCTGATCAAGGATATGCAAGACCTGCTGGCCGCCCTGAAACGCCGTGCGTTTGAACATAAGGACACAGTGCGCATCGGGCGCAGCCACGGTATCCATGCCGAACCCACCACCATGGGCCTGACCTTCGCCCGTTTCTACGCGGAAATGGACCGTAACCTGAACCGGTTGAAAAAGGCCCGCAAGGAAGTGGCCACAGGCGCAGTTTCCGGCGCGGTCGGCACCTTCGCCAATATCGATCCGGCGGTCGAGGAACACGTCTGCAAGGCAATGGGACTGGAGGTCGAGCCGATCTCGACCCAAGTGATCCCGCGCGACCGTCACGCCGCATTCTTTGCCGCGCTTGGCGTGGTTGGCAGCAGCATCGAAAACATTGCCACCGAAATCCGCCACATGCAGCGCACCGAGGTTCTGGAGGCCGAGGAGTTCTTTTCCAAGGGTCAAAAAGGCTCAAGCGCAATGCCGCACAAACGCAACCCAGTTCTGTCGGAAAACCTGACCGGTCTGGCCCGTCTGGTGCGCATGGCCGTGGTGCCGGCGATGGAAAACGTGGCCCTTTGGCACGAACGCGACATCTCGCACAGCTCGGTCGAGCGCAACATCGGGCCGGACACCACCATCACACTGGATTTCGCGCTGGCCCGTCTGACGGGGCTGGTGGACAAGCTGGTAATCTATCCCGACAACATGCTGGCCAATATGAACAAATTCCGTGGTCTGGTGATGAGCCAGCGGGTTTTGCTGGCCTTAACGCAAGCAGGTGTTTCGCGCGAGGATGCTTACAAGCTGGTTCAGCGCAACGCGATGAAGGTCTGGGAGGAAGGCAAGGATTTCAAAACCGAACTGCTGGCCGATGCGGATGTTCTGGCGGCGCTGAGTGCCGAGGAGATCGAGGAAAAATTCGACATCGGCTATCACACCAAACATGTGGATACGATCTTTAAACGGGTGTTTGGCGAAAGCTGACAGGTCGATACAGCCAGGCAAACTGTAGCAAACCTTTGGTGGCGGGACCCTTTCCGCCACCAGATCATCCTTGAACTTTCGACGCGACCCTGTTCAATTCCCCCAAAAAGGAGATTTGAGTTGGGTAAATTCTTGAAAATATCACTCCGCATTCTGGTGGTTCTGATCATCATCCTTGCGGCCGTCGGGTTTTGGCAACGCGAGAAGATCATGCGCCTGCTGGCGGTCAACAGCCTGTTTTCAGAAGAAAAGATCGTCAACAATTTCAGCCATATGGACAGCATGTTCCTGACCACCCCGCTGGACATTGGCGATGGCGCGGCTTCGGAATTGCCAATCGGCAACCCTGCCCCCGCGGTTGAGGGGCTGGATGACTGGATCAAGGAACGCAGCGTCACCGCGCTGGTGGTTCTGAAAGACGGGGAAATCGTCACCGAACAGTATTATCAGGGCACCGGTCAGGATGATCTGCGCATTTCATGGTCGGTCGCCAAAAGCTATCTGGCGGATTTGCTGGGCATTCTGGTGGCCGAGGGCAAGATCGGCTCGCTTGACGAACAGGTGGTGAAATACGCCCCGCACCTGAAAGGGTCTGCCTATGAAGGGGCAACCATTCGCAATGTTCTGAACATGGCCAGCGGGGTGAAATTCAACGAGGACTATCTGGATTTCAATTCCGACATCAACAAAATGGGCCGCGTGGTTGCGCTGGGTGGCACGCTAGACGATTTCGCCGCCGGCATCAAAGAACGGGAAAACCAGCCGGGAACGGTTTGGCAATATGTATCAATCGATACACATGTGATCGGCATGGTTATTCGGGGCGCCACAGGACGCTCAATACCCGATCTGCTAAGCGAGAAAATTCTGCTGCCGCTGGGCCTTGAAAAGACGCCCTATTATATAACCGACGGTTCGGGTGTGGCGTTTGTTCTGGGCGGGCTGAACATGACGACCCGCGACTATGCGCGCTTTGGTCTTATGAATATGAATGGCGGGAAATGGAACGGAAAGCAGATCGTGCCGCAAGACTGGATAGAGGCCTCGACCATTCCCTCCGCACCGACTGCCAAGGGGCATATCGGTTACGGCTATCAATGGTGGATACCAACAGGCGCGCCCAAAGGCGAATATATGGCGCGCGGAGTTTACGGGCAGTATATCTATATCAACACCGATCTGGGGGTTGTCATCGCCACCAATGCAGCGGACCGGAAATTCCGCGAAGACGGGGTTGCCGACCAGAATATCGCAATGTTCCGCAAGATTGCCGCTGCACTTTGATGGTTTTCAGCGCCGGTAAGCGCGCAGGTAATGGCGTTCAAACATCCGTTTGGCCCAGTGGAAAATCTTCATTGGCGGCAGGAATATGGTGCGTTTTTCATTACGGAACACCAGAATACCGCTGTCCAGCGTATCGACGATGCAGATCAGTTCCGCCTTGAAATCATGGCCCGGTTCACGGCCGTTGATTTCATCGATGATATTCCTCACCGCCGCCTCGGCCTGCAAATCCGCCTGATGCGCCTGTTTGGCCAACCATTCCGGCCCCGGATAGGATCCGGTATCGCCAACCACATATGTGCCCCTCAGCCCATGCACCCGGCATTTTCGGTCGGCCTGAATAAACCCGCCCTCGGATCGTGGCAGATCGGTATTGTCCAGCCACAACGGCCCTGTCATCCCCGTCATCATCAGGATCAGATCGGCGGGGATTTCCTCGCGCTCGGTCACCACTTTGTCGGCTTCCATGCGGATCGGTTTTGCGCCCAGATGGGTTTCGATCCCGCGCTTGGCCATCAGTTTCAACAAGCCGCCAACGGCCTTGCCGCCCAGCCGGTTGCCCGGTTGTTCGGAACCATTGAAAAATACCAGCTTGAACTTGTCCCGCCGCCCCTGACGGCGCAGCATGGTGTCCATGCCGAACAGGAATTCGAACATCGGCCCGCCGCGCACGGCCTTGGGTTCTTTCGGGTTGGTGCCGAAACCAAAGGCAATCGTGCCCCCCTCCATCGCGTTGATCCGGTCATGGATTTGCTGCCCCATTGACGCCCCTTCACACGGGATAATCGCATGTTCCACCAGACCGGGCAGTTTCTTGATAAAGCGGCTGCCGGTGGCGATGATCAGGTAATCGTTGCGGATCTCGCCGGTATCGGTTTCCACCAGCCGCCCACCTTCTTTCACATTGACCACCGATCCCTGATGCCAGACCACATTTTTCTCGGCAAAGAATTTTTCCAGATTTACGTCGATATCAGAGGCATTGCGCATCCCCGACGGCATCCAGATCAGGCTGGGCAGATAGGTCAGGTGGTTGCTGGGCGAAACCACGGTAATCTGGGCCTCGATCTTCGACTTGCGGATTTCGCGCACAGCCGTCAACGCGCCAAATCCGCTTCCTAATATTACAATATGGGTCATTTGGAGCCTTACCGGTAAAGTGGTGACAATAAATTCCTCCCCTTTGCTAGCATGGAAACTGCAAATTGGGGAATCCGTGCTTTATATATTTGCCAGCGGGCCGAAGGAATGCGACAAATCCGACCGTTTCAGGCAGGTATTCCGGGGTCTGCTTGCATACCGCCAGAACACACCATCAGGAAATGCAATTCTGACTGCCCCCGTAAGGAGAACCTTAACCCGATTCTGCCAAGTTGGCGTAAACCGGACCGGAGAACCGCAACGTGAATACAGCCCTGTCGCCCCTGCCTGACCTGCCCATGCCCGATACCGGCGCAATGCCCCCGCCTATGTCGCCCCCGCCCCCCGCGATCAGCCGTCAGCAAAAGGCGGCAATCATCGTGCGTCTGCTATTGTCCGAAGGCGCCGAACTGTCCCTGACCGATCTGCCCGAGGAAATGCAGCAGGATCTGACCATGCAGATGGGCAGCATGCGCAGTGTCACCCGCGAAACAGTGACGTCTGTGGTCGAGGAGTTTATCAACGAACTGGAAAGCATCGGGCTGTCATTCGCCGGTGGCCTTGAGGGGGCGCTGAACGCGCTGAATGACTCGATCAATCCGCAACTGGCCGAACGCCTTCGCCGTGAAGGCGGCGTCAAACGCACGGGCGATCCGTGGGAACGGATCATGGGGCTGGAGGTGGATCGCCTGTTGCCTGTGCTGGAACAGGAAAGCACCGAAGTGGCCGCTGTGATGCTGTCAAAACTAAGTGTTTCCAAGGCCGCCGAACTGCTGGGCCTGTTGCCCGGCCCGCAGGCACGGCGGATCACTTATGCCATGTCCCTGACCAGCGCAGTAACACCGGCGGCGGTACAACGCATCGGACAGGCGCTGGCCAGCCAGTTGGACAGCGTGCCCCCCAAGGCCTTTGATGACGGGCCGGTCGAACGCGTTGGGGCCATTCTGAACTTCTCGCCCGCAATAACCCGCGATGATGTGCTTGAAGGCCTTGAAGAGGAAGACAAGGAATTTGCCATTCAAGTGCGCAAGGCGATCTTTACCTTTGCCAATATTCCGGCGCGGATTGACCCGCGGGATGTGCCAAAGATCACCCGTGGCGTGGATCAGGCGGTTCTGGTTACGGCTTTGGCAGCGGCCGAGGCAGGCGGGCTGGAAGAGTCCAGCGAATTCATCCTTCAGAACATCTCGAAACGCATGGCCGAAGGTTTGCGCGAAGAAATGAAGGAACTGGGCCAGGTCAAAGACTCCGATGGCGAAGAAGCGATGAGCGCGGTTGTTGCCGAAATCCGCGAACTGGAGGCCGCGGGCGAAGTATTCTTTGTGGTTGGCGACGACGAATAATAATTTCGATTGATATGCGCCAACGCAGGGGGCTTGCCATAACCCGGAACGCGCCCTAGCCTGCCACAATGGATAAAACAGGACGCCGCTGGCACGATATGGGCGGACAGGCCGCAGGTGCGGTTCTGCCCGAGGATCACGACTATGCCCTTTGGGAAAAGCGCGTGGATGCGTTGATGGTGCTGTGTTCCTCCAAGGGATATTTCACTGTCGACGGCCTGCGCCGCGCGATCGAGGATATGGGCGAAGAGGCCTTTGAAACCATGTCCTACTATGAACGCTGGGTCGCCGCGGTGAGCCAGAACATGATCGAAGCCGGCGCCTATTCCCTGGCAGAACTGGGCGAGCGGATGGAAAGGGTCAAGGCGCGTGGCGATACTTATGGCGAGGCCGCAGATGGGCAATGACCCCGTAAAACTGCCGATTTTGCGCGCAGCAGACATCGCGGCCCAGCCATTTGACTATCGCCATCCATTGGTGGACGAGGCCAAACCGCGGATGTTTGCCCTGTCACGCATGGCTGGATTAAACAGTACTGGCGTTTCCCTTATCCATCTTGCACAAGGCCTGTGTTCCTTTCCCGCCCATCGACACCACAACGAAGAGGAATGGATTTATATCCTGTCGGGCCACGGCACTTTGGCGCTGGATGGCGTTGACCACGCTATAAGCGCTGGCGATTTTGCGGCCTTCCCGCCACGGGGCGCAGCGCACAAGCTGACAAATACCGGAGACGAGATTTTAATCTATCTGACAGGCGGTGATAACCTGCCATCCGAAATCGTCGATTTTCCCGAATTGAACAAGCGGTTGGTGCGATCCGGCCATGACTATTCCGCGATGGAAATCGCCCCGCTGGATGCCTTTGCTTCTTATGATGCAATGGCCCTCATGAAAGACCCGCAAAATGGCTGAGCATGTCCGCGTCAAATCCATGATGCCGCCGGGCCATGTGCGCACGCCTTGCTATTTGCGCGGCAAATCCGGCACCATCGAACGCAGGCTGGGCGAATTTGCCAATCCCGAACGTGCCGCATATCGGCTGGAAAAGGAAATGCAACCACTTGTCCGTGTCCGGTTCACCATGGTGGAAATCTGGGGCAAGAATGCAGAAAACCCCGATGACACGCTGGATGCGGAAATCTATGCGCATTGGCTGGAAAAGGTAGACTGACCCATGCCCCATGACCACCATGATGACGATTTTCACCACAGCGGCATGAGCCCGTCGGGCCACCCATACCGCGAAGATGATGATCGCCCCCTAACCTATTGGCAAACCATGGAAATCGCCATGCGGGAATTGCTGGTGGAAAAAGGTGTTCTGACGCCGGAAGAAATTGCCCGCCAGATCGACGAAATGGATTCGCGCGAACCCGCCAACGGTGCCGCTGTTGTGGCACGGGCCTGGACCGACCCTGATTTCAAGGCCCGTTTGCTGAAGGACGCCTCGGACGCCAGCCGCGAAATGGGCTTTGACATCGGCCCGCTGCGCCTGATTGCAATCGAGAACACCGCCGACACCCACAACATCATCGTCTGCACCCTGTGTTCCTGCTACCCGCGCAACCTGCTGGGACTACCGCCGGACTGGTATAAATCCCGCGCCTATCGTTCGCGGGTGGTCAAGGAACCGCGCAAGGTATTGGCGGAATTCGGCGTCACCCTGCCGGAGAACACCACCGTCAGGGTGCATGATTCCACTGCCGACATGCGTTATATCGTGCTGCCGCGACGTCCAGACGGAACAGATGGCTGGAGCGCCGATAAACTGGCCGAACTGGTGACACGCGACAGTATGATTGGCGTCGGCCTTGCTAAATCCCCGGTCTAACCCCCGCGCTTGTTATCCGGTGAACGGGCATTTATGACTTGGCCAAAATAAGCAAACCACCAAAGGCCCAAATGGCAGAAAAAGGCAAATCCCGTAGCGATTACATCGTCAACCTGCTGATCCGCGGGATGTTCCGGTTGGTGATGCTGTTTCCCTACCGTATCCGTGTGCCGTTGATCGGCTGGATCATGGCGCGGATTGTGGCCCCCTTGGCGGGCTATACCAAACGTATCCGCGGCAATCTGGCGTATGTTTGCCCCGAGTTGGACAAATCCGAAGTGGAGCGCCTGTGCTTTGAGGTGCCCGACAACGCCGGCCGCACCTTGATCGAGATCTATTCAGGCAAGGAATTCATCGACCGCGTGCGTGACATCCCGCTTGGCGGTGACGGGGCGCAGGCGCTGGAGCAAGCCCATCAAGAAAGCCGCCCCGTTATTCTGGTCACCGGCCATTTTGGCAATTACGACGTGCCCCGCGCGGCCCTGATTGCGCGGGGGTATCGGGTGGGCGCGATATACATGCCGATGAAAAACGTCTTTTTCAACAAACATTATGAAGCCGCAATTTCGACAATCGGCACCCCGCTGTTCCCGCGTGGCCGCAAAGGGTTGGGGCAGATGCTGAAATTCCTGCGCTCGGGCGGGATGACCGGATTTCTGGTGGATCAGCATATGGCCCACGGTGCCCCGCTGACCTATTTCGGCAAGGTTGCCCCCACCGCCCTGTCGGCGGCGGAAATGGCGTTGAAATATGATGCCTTGCTGGTGCCGATCTATGGTATCCGCGCCGAAAACGGGCTGGATTTCACCATTCAGGTGGATGCCCCCATTGCGCACACGGATGCCGAAACCATGACGCAAGCCCTAAATGACAGTCTGGAAGATCTGGTGCGCAAACATATGGGGCAATGGTTCTGGATTCACCGGCGCTGGAAACCCGAACGTCAGCGCACCCGCGCTGCGGCCAATACCGGCCCATGAGACGCCCGCTGAATGATGATCACGCAATCATCGTCACCGGTAATTTTCGCCGAAATTGACAGCGGACTGCGCCCGTTCCATTCCTTCAGAACTTCCCATTCGGTGACCACATTGGAATAGGACAAATCGCGCCCGGCGTTTTCACCGCGCTTGATACGCACCGTCTGCCCGTCCTTGAACCGCACCAACTGCACCACCATCCGGCCCAACCCCTCTTGCAAAGGTTCAGCCATGATTTCAAGCCGGTTCCCTTTGCGGGTCACGCTTAGTTTCACGGGGTCAGGGGTTTTGCTATGGGCCTTGATCAGGCGGGAAACCTCGCCGGGTTTGGTGCCGACAACATGGTCCTGCCCTGCGATTACCATTTGCGGCGTGTAAACCATCCGCTTGCCGGCCGCGCGGGCATAGGCATGTTGGCGATCGGTGAACTTCGGGCTGGCAAAGATGTCTTTCCAGCCGATGTAATCCCAGTAATCCACATGCAGCGACAGGGCGATCACATCATCGCGCTTGGCCAGTTTTCCCAGAAACTCGTCAGCAGGCGGGCAACTTGAACAGCCTTGCGACGTGTATAGTTCCACCACAACAGGGCTGGACTGTGCCGTGGCGAATCCCGCCAGTGCCATCCACACCCCTGTCAAAATCACCAGATATTTGCGCATTTTTCGCCTTTCTTGCCCGCATCCAGTCTCCATTTAAGACGCCCCCTGATCAATAGCCAATCAAGGTTTTGCGAGGTTCCTTGCAAAATTCGTAACATCCGCGTCACAAGTTTTTGTGTGCAATGGTATACAAATTGCTGTCTTCCCCCTTGAACGACTCTGCCGGATGCGTCAAAAGCGCAGGTGAAAGGGGCTTATGCCCTGCCCTTACCCCAACAAACGGAGTCCCGCCATGACCATCACCGTCGGCCAAGACAGCGCCAAGACCCGCAAAACCCTAACCGTTGGCAAGCAAAGCGTGGATTACTATTCCATCCCCGCCGCCCAAGCCGCCGGTCTGGGGGATTTCTCGCGCCTGCCCGCATCGCTAAAGGTGGTGCTGGAAAACATGCTGCGGTTTGAAGATGGCAAAACGGTAACGGTTGATGACATCAAGGCCTTTGCCAAATGGGCCACCAACGGTGGTAATAACCCGCGCGAGATCGCCTACCGCCCTGCCCGCGTGTTGATGCAGGATTTCACCGGCGTGCCTGCCGTAGTCGATCTGGCCGCGATGCGTGACGGGATTATCGGCCTTGGCGGGGACCCAGAAAAGATCAACCCGCTGAACCCCGTTGATCTGGTGATTGACCATTCGGTGATGATCGACGAATTCGGCAATCCGCGTGCCTTCCAGTTTAATGTCGAGCGTGAATATGAACGCAATATCGAACGCTATACTTTCCTGAAGTGGGGCCAGAACGCCTTTAACAACTTTCGCGTTGTGCCGCCGGGAACCGGTATCTGCCATCAGGTGAACCTTGAATACCTGTCGCAAACCGTCTGGACCGACAAGGACCAGAACGGCCATGAAGTGGCCTATCCCGACACATTGGTCGGCACCGACAGCCACACCACCATGGTCAACGGTCTGGCGGTTCTGGGCTGGGGCGTTGGCGGGATCGAGGCCGAAGCGGCAATGCTGGGTCAGCCGATTTCCATGCTGATCCCCGAGGTTGTAGGGTTTGAGCTGACCGGTGAAATGGCCGAGGGCATGACCGGCACCGATCTGGTGCTGAAAATCGTTGCCATGCTGCGCGAAAAGGGCGTGGTTGGCAAATTCGTTGAATTCTATGGCGCCGGTCTGGACCATCTGCCACTGGCCGATCGGGCCACCATCGCCAATATGGCACCGGAATACGGCGCCACCTGTGGCTTTTTCCCTGTGGACGACGAAACCCTGCGTTACCTGCGGGTTTCGGGCCGTGACGAGGACCGCATCGCGCTGGTCGAGGCCTATGCCAGGGAAAACGGCTTCTGGCGCGGCGCCGATTACGCGCCGATCTACACCGACACCCTGTCGCTGGACATCAGCACCGTTGTGCCCGCCATTTCCGGCCCCAAGCGTCCGCAGGATTACATCGCGCTGGATCAGGCCAAAACGGCGTTTGAACAGCAAATGAAAGACGTCTTCAAACGCCCGATGCACAAGGAAGTGCCGGTCTCTGGCGAAGATTACACGATGGAGAGCGGCAAGGTTGTGATCGCCTCGATCACGTCGTGCACCAACACATCCAACCCCTATGTGATGATCGGCGCGGGTCTGGTGGCCCGCAAGGCCGCTGAACTGGGTATGAACCGCAAACCGTGGGTCAAAACCTCGCTTGCGCCGGGATCGCAAGTGGTCAGCGAATATCTGGAAGCGGCCGGTCTGCAAAAGGATCTGGATGCGATTGGCTTTAACCTTGTCGGCTATGGCTGCACCACCTGTATCGGCAATTCCGGCCCGATCCAGAAGGAAATTTCGGCAGCAATTGCCGAAGGCGATCTGGTGGCCACATCGGTTCTGTCGGGCAACCGCAACTTTGAGGGGCGCATCAGCCCCGATGTGCGCGCCAACTATCTGGCCAGCCCGCCGCTGGTGGTGGCCTATGCGCTGGCCGGCACGATGGATATCGACATTGTCAATGACCCGATCGGGCAGGACAAGGACGGCAACGACGTCTATCTGAAAGACATCTGGCCCAGCAGCAAGGAAGTGTCCGAACTGGTCGAAAAAACCGTCACCCGCGAGGCGTTCCAGTCTAAATACGCCGATGTATTTGCAGGCGATGAAAAATGGCAGGCGGTGCAGACACCGGACAGCCTGACCTACGACTGGCCGCCGACCTCGACCTACATCCAGAACCCGCCCTATTTCCAGAACATGCCAAAAGAGCCGGGCACAATCAGCGATGTTGAAGGTGCCAAGGTTCTGGCCATTCTGGGCGATATGGTCACCACCGACCACATCTCGCCTGCCGGTTCTTTCACCCCCGAAACCCCTGCGGGCCAGTATCTGATCGACCGTCAGGTGGCGCAGCGCGATTTCAATTCCTATGGCTCGCGCCGTGGCAACCACGAGGTGATGATGCGCGGCACCTTTGCCAATATCCGCATCAAAAACGAAATGCTGGACGGGGTCGAAGGCGGCTATACGCTGGGACCGGATGGCAAGCAGATGCCGATCTTTGACGCCGCGATGGCCTATAAAGAGGCCGGCATCCCGCTGGTGGTGATTGCCGGTCAGCAATACGGGGCCGGTTCCAGCCGCGACTGGGCCGCCAAGGGCACCGCCCTGCTGGGGGTAAAGGCAGTGATTGCCGAAAGCTACGAGCGGATCCACCGTTCCAACCTTGTCGGCATGGGTGTCATTCCGTTCGAATTCACGGGTGGCGACAACCGCAAGTCGCTGGGCCTGAAGGGCGATGAAACCGTTTCGATCCACGGGCTTGAGGGTGATTTGAAACCGCTGTCCGATGTGCCTGCGACCATCACATATGGTGACGGATCGACCAAGGACATCACCCTGAAATGCCGTATCGATACCGAGATCGAGATCGAATACATCGAACATGGCGGTGTGCTGCATTATGTGTTGCGCGATCTGGCGAAAAGCTGATCACGGATGCCCTATCAGGGCGTCTTGTTCGACATGGACGGCCTGCTGCTCGATACCGAGCGGCTGGTCGTCGAATGTTTCAGGCAGGCCACAGTTGAATTCGGCCTGCCGGATATGGACAACGTGGTCTTTCGTCTGATCGGCCTGCGGGCGGATGCAGGTGAAGTCATCTTGCGAAAAGCACTGGACGGGCGCGTCGATTACCCTGAATTCTACGAGGGTTGGTATGCGCATATCCGAAACCGTATGGCGCAGGGGATTCCGTTAAAAGACGGGGTTCCGGTATTGCTGGAACTGTTGCAGAATCAGGGGCTGCCTTGTGCTGTTGCTACCTCGACCCACACCCCCAAAGCGCAGGAGCATCTGGAAATCGCGGGGATATTGCCGTATTTCCAAACCGTAACCGGCGGCGAACAAGTGAAGCACGGCAAACCGGCACCCGATATCTATCATGCGGCAGCGGCCAGCCTAGGAATGAAGGCCAAAAATTGCGCCGCCTTCGAGGACAGCGATCCGGGCGCATCCGCCGCCTTTGCGTCAGGTGCACGCACGGTTCAGGTGCCCGACATCAACACCCCTGCCCCTGAAATGCGTAAACTGGGGCACACCATTGCGCCGGATATATTGCAAGGGGCGCGAATGATCGGGTTGATTGGGCGCGCGCTAATCAGACATTAACAAAACCGCTGTAAACATTCCGGCGATGATAGATTTAACCCCGCCCAAACACCGCAACATATCTTTTGCGCCTGCTCCACTAATCGAAGTATTGGTACTATTGCTGCTGGCCCTGACCGCAGCCCACCCGTAACGCTATTTGTTTGCGTCCAGTATCGGCTGCATCTGCTTGTCGATAATGCTCTGGGTGATCGGCCCGCGGAAATGCCACAGGATCACGCCATTGCTGTCAATCAGCATGCTTTCGGGCACACCGGTTACCCCCCATTCGATTCCATTACGCCCCTTTGTATCGGACAGGATCGCAGTGAAAGGATCGCCCAGCCCCGCCAGAAAACGGGCGGCATCCTCGGGCCGGTCCTTGTAGTTCACACCGTAAATCCGCAAGCCACCTTCGGCCAGCTTCATCAGGTTGGGGTGCTCGGCCCGACAGGGGCCACACCATGAGGCCCAGAAATTCACCATCTTGATACCGGGGCTGCGCAGGGTTTTATCATTAAACCCTGTGCCTGCCGCCTGATCCTCGCCGACAAACAGCGCCGGTGCAGGGCTGCCGACGCGGGTTGAAGGGATATTCTTGGGATCGTCCCGCCCAAGGCCGGGAATGAAAAATGCCGCAACCAGTGCTGCGAAAATAACAATCGGCAGGATCGCCAGTATATTAACTTTTCGTTTTTCAGCCATTCTTTGCCCGCCGTTCCTCGACCTCGCGCAGCGCTTTTGCTACGCGACGGCCACGGACCCAGCTAAACACCAACAGCGCAAGGAGCAACAATAAAGTCACCACATAGGACGCGATCACTTCATTTTGATATTTCCCCAGATCAGGCATCATCCCATACGCTCCCGTGCGATCAGCGCCTTCAGGCGGCGGCTGCGAATTTCGGTGCGGGTGCGCATCAGCACCAGCGTTATGAACAGTAATATGAACGCCGCAATACAAACATAAAGCGGGTTGGAATAGGCGTCCGAGACATGTTCTTCCTTATCCAGCGACAGGGACGCGCCCTGATGCAAACCTTGATTCCAGAAATTCACCGCATAACGGCTGAGCACCGCAAAGACCGAACCGACAAGGCACAGAACAGCCGTCAGATCGGCGGCGGTATCGGGATCGTCGATGGCCTCCCACAGGGCGATATAGCCCAGATAGAACAGGAACAGCACCAGAAAGGATGTCAGGCGCGGATCCCACGCCCAATAGGTGCCCCACATCGGTTGCCCCCAGATCGCGCCGGTGAACAGGGCAATCAGCGTCATTGTCATGCCGATCGGTGCTGCCGCCTTGGCCGCCAGTGCGGAAACATGATGGCGGCGGATCAGCCAGACCAGCGAGGTGACCAGCATCATCACCCAGATGTTGATCGCCATCATCGCGGCGGGCACATGCACAAAGATGATTTTCACGGACGAGCCGAAATTTTCAGCCTCGGGCGTAAAGAAATACCCCCAGATCAGCCCGACGGCGAACAGGATAATCGCAAGGGCGGCAAACCACGGCAGGAATATCCCCGAGGTCTGCATGAATTTCTTTGGATTGGCGTATTCCCAGAGTGACATTAACCCACCTTCAAGCGTTCGTTTCCAACGTCATATTAACCCCTACACCCCGCCTAACGCAAATTGATGCGTATGGTTGCAGCCGCTACAAATGGAAGCAGCGCGACCACTCCGGCGGTGATTCCGGCCAGCATTAACAGCGGGGTCGTATTGTCCATACCCAAGGCCCCGCGGCGCAGGGCCTCGGCCCCGAAAATCAGCGTTGGAACGTATAACGGCAGCACCAGCAACGACAACAGCAGACCGCCGCGTTTCAGCCCCACAGTCAGCGCGGCGCCGAATGTGCCGATGAACGACAGCGCCGGTGTGCCCAGCCCCAGCGTCACGACCAGCCAGACGAACCCCTGATCCGGCATATTCAGCAACACCGCCAGAAACGGGGCCGCGATGGTCAGCGGCAGGCCGGTGGTCAGCCAATGGGCAAAGGCCTTCATCGCCACCACCCCTTCCAGCGGCACAGGGGCTGTGGCCAGCAGGTCAAGCGATCCATCCTCGAAATCCAGCGCGAATATGCGATCCAGCGACAGCAGACACGCCAGCAGCGCCCCGACCCACAGGATGCCGGGCGCGATTTTGCCCAGTAGCGCGCTTTCCGGTCCCACACCAAAGGGCACCAGCACCACCACAATCAGGAAAAATGCAAGCCCAAGGCCAAAGCCCCCGCCGGCCCGCATCGCCAGCCGCATGTCGCGTAGCAAAATTGCAATCATTCGAATGCCTCGTCAAATCCGGCCAGATCACGCGGCTTGGCCTTGTTGCCGGTCAGGTCCAGCACATCGGCGTCCAGCCCCATATCAATATGCGTGGCAATCAGCGCAGCACCACCGGCGGCACAATGCGCCTGCACCGCATCGGCAAACAGCCCGACACTGGCCACATCCAGCGAAACCGTCGGCTCGTCCAGCGCCCAGACCGGCCGTCCTGTCACCAACAGGCGCGCCAGTCCAAGGCGGCGTTTTTGCCCCGCTGACAGGTTATGCGCTGCGCGGTCTTTCAAATCTTCCAGATTGAACGCCTTTAGCGCCGGTGCAATATCTGCCACACCATAAACCCGCCCCCAGAACGTCAGGTTTTCTGTCACCGTCAGGGTCGATTTCAACCCGTCCGCGTGCGCGCCATAAGTCAAAGCATCCGGCGCGGCCAAAACCGAGCCCTCGAGCACCGGTTGCAACCCCGCAAGGGTACGCAACAGCGTGGTCTTGCCAATGCCGTTCGGCCCGCGCAGCATCAAAATCTGCCCCGCTTTCAGGGTGAAATCCACCCCCTCCAGAACCGCCACACCGCCACGGGTGCAGGCAAGGTTTGTCACTTTCATCAATTCCATAACCACCCGCATACCCCATGCCGCCGCTTGCGAAAAGACGCGAAAAGGTCGCCCCCATTACTGTTCCATAAATATCCCCGCCGGAGGCAGGAAACTCTTTGGAACAAAGCGTTAAACCGGCAACAACGCCGCCGCGATGCGCCGCCCCTCGGCCAGCAATACATTATAGGTGCGGCAGGCCGCAGGGCTGCCCATCGGTTCCACCCCGATCCCTGCCTTTTCCAGTGCTTCGCGCAAATCCCGCGGGATAAAGGCGGTCTCGGCGCCGGTGCCGAAAAACAACACATCCACCTCCAGCGCCATCAGGGCCGCCGTATCCCCGTAGCCGCCCCAGGATACAACCGAATTGGGCTGCACCAGTAACGACCCCTCGTAAACCTTGCCACCGATGCGGAAAAAACCCGGGCCAAAGCCGTCTATCGGCTGGACGTCGTGAAACTCGACTTCTGTGAATTGCATGGTCGTTCCTTAGGGCCTGTTGACGTTCCCCACACCGCACTGGTTTCAGCCCAAAATCCGCCAGTGCAAGCCAATTGAGTGCCGCAAGGGTGGCCCCCTTGCAAGCGAAATTGGTGTCGCAATGGCGGATTTTGGTGAAATCCCTGCGGGACGCGGCCAAAATTGCTTCCAACGCGCGGATTTCCCCTTGCCGATACCGGCATCGCTGCGGGCAAATCAACGCGCTGGCTGCAATTTTGGACTCGCGCCAGTGCGGTGTGGGGAACGTCAACAGGCCCTAGTCAAACAATGGCATCCCGTTTAGCGCCGATGCGGCGATAATGAAATAGGCAATGGCGCGATACAGGCGCTCGTATCCGGGCCGAAACAGCCAGCCGCCCAGCACATTCGCCGCCAGATAAGGCAGGATCAGCAGCGCGCCCAAGGCCACAGCCGAGACCTGTAAATACCCGTTCAGGTGCAGCACGCCAATCATCATCAAATCGCACAACAACAGATAAACCATGATATTGGCGCGGATCACTTCGGACGGGTTCGGACTGGCCATATAAAGCATGATCACCGGTGGCCCGGGCAGGCCCACACTGCCCGCCAGAAATCCCCCCACCGCGCCGGTGCCATAGACCATCGGCGGGCGCAGCGTGCCGTGATAACGCACGCCGGCCATCAGCAGCACCAGTAACAGCAGGGATATCAGCGACACGCCATAGCGAAACACCTCGGGCGCGATCAGGCCAAGCACCAGCACACCCAGCGGCAGCGCCACCAAAGTGCCCGCGGACAGCCGCAAGATGTCGCGTTTATGACCGGTGCGGATGGCGCTGGGGATGTTGGGCAAGGGGCCGATCAGGTCCATCACCATCAGGGTTGTCAGGGCCTGAAACGGGGTCAGGATCTGGCCGGCGACGGGCAGATATACCATCGCCGTGCCAAAGCCCGAAAACCCGCGCACCAGACCGGCAACTGCCGCAGCGGCGACCAGCAACCAGAAGCCGTCAATCGCAACGGCTTCGGTCAGGGCCTGCATTTAGGCGTCGATTTTGGCGTATTGGCCGCCGACATCTTTCGGGTCTTTCTTGCTCCAGTCCCGCTTGACCCCAAGGCGCAGCAGGATAGCCGAGGCAATAAACACCGAACTGTATGTCCCGACAATCACACCCCAAATCATCGCAAAGACGAAATCGCGGATCACGTCGCCCCCCAGCACGAACAGCGCAATCAACGCAATCAATGTGGTGACCGAGGTCATCACCGTGCGCGACAGGGTTTCGTTGATCGACAGGTTCAGCACCTCTTTCAGCGACTTCTTTTTGTATTTGCGCAGGTTTTCCCGCACGCGGTCAAACACCACCACGGTATCGTTCAGGGAATAGCCCACGATCGTCAACAAGGCCGCAATGATCGACAGGTCGAACTTGATCTGGAACAGGGCAAATACGCCGATGGTCAGGGTCACGTCATGCACCAGCGCAACCACAGCGCCCAGCGAAAACTGCCATTCAAACCGCAACCAGATATAGAACAGCACCGCAAAGATTGCCGCGATCACCGCTTCGATCGCAGTCCAGACCAGTTCGCCGGAAACCTTGGGGCCGACGGATTCTACCGCTGCAAACTTGATTGAAGGTTCATAGGCCTGAAGGGCCGATTTGATTTCGGCAATCGTATCGGTGGTGATGGCCTCGTCGCCGTCCTGTGCCTCGATCCTGATTTGTGTGACATTCTGGTCCGGCTTGGTCGGATCAAACACTTCGGTGATCGAAACATCCCCCAGTTTCAGTGGCGAAATCGCATCGCGATAGGCCCCCACATCCACAGCAACTTCGGCATCTGTTCTGATCGTGGTGCCACCTTTGAAATCGATGCCGTAATTCAGCCCCATGGTGAAAAACAACACCACCGAGAGCACCATCATCAAACCGGATATTCCCAGTGTCAGAACCGGAACCTTGAAGAAATCCCAGTTCGTTTCGGCGGGTACAAGTCTTAGTCTCATGGTCTTATACCTCTATCTGTTTGGGCTTGCGGCGTTCAAACCACATGACAATGATCAGCCGTGTCACAAAAATTGCCGTAAAGACCGATGTCATAATCCCCAGACCCAGCGTCACCGCAAACCCGCGCACGGGGCCGGACCCCATGACGAACAGGATTACAGCCGTGATGAAGGTGGTGATATTGGCATCAACAATCGCGCTCAGCGCTTTTTCATAGCCCAGCTCGATCGCCCGTGCCGGCCCTTTGGCGGCTTTCAGCTCCTCGCGTATTCGCTCAAAAATCAGCACGTTGGCGTCCACCGCCATCCCGACCGTCAAAACGATGCCCGCGATCCCCGGCAGGGTTAGCGTGGCGCCGATCATCGACAGCAGGCCGAATATCAGCGCAACGTTGATGATCAGGGCGATATCGGCAAACAGACCGAACAGCCCGTAAGACAGCACCATGAACACCAACACACCGATGCCAGCAACAATCGCCGCAATTTTACCGGCATCGATACTGTCCTGACCCAATTCCGGTCCGATCGTGCGTTCCTCGAGGAAATTCATCTTGGCGGGCAAGGCCCCGGCCCGTAACAGAACGGCCAGCTTGGTCGATTCCTCGACCGTGAAATTGCCGGTGATGATGCCCGATCCCCCCATAATCGCGCTCTGGATTGTCGGGGCTGATATTACCTCGTTATCCAATACGATCGCAAATGGAGCGCCGATGTTTTCGGCTGTATACAGACCAAACTTGCGCCCGCCCGTCGCATTGAACCGGAAGTTCACCGCAGGGCGGCCGTTCTGGTCAAAGGTGGGCTGCGCATCGACCAGTTCTTCACCGGTGACAACAGGCAGTTCTTCAACGATGTAATAAACGCCCTCTTCGTCCAGTGATGGCAAAACCTCGTTTCGTGCACCCGGATTTGCGTCAGGATCAGACGTGCGGCCCACAACCGGTTTGAATTCCAGTTTCGCGGTCGACCCCAGCAAATCCTTCAATTCCTGCGCCGACCCCAGACCGGGCACCTGGATCAGAATCCGGTCCGTGCCTTGGCGCTGGATCGTCGGTTCGCGCGTGCCCACTTCGTCCACACGACGGCGGATGATTTCCAGCGATTGCTGGATTGTGCGTTCGTCCACAGCCTGTTTTTCGGCTTCGGACAGCTGCACGGTGATCACATCCCCGTCTGCGGAAACCTCGATATTTGTTGCGCCGACACCGGCAAGCGAAGCAACCGGCTGAGCCAAGGACCGCACCAGTTCCAGTGCCTTGTCCATGTTTTCAGGATTGCCAATGCGCACCCGCAACTGGTCGGGGGGCGAATCCAGCCGGCGCACAGCGCCGACCACATCACGCGCCGGACGCAGCACATCGCGCACATCGGGCCACATGCTTTTGACATGGGCCTCGTAAACATCCTTGACCTGCACTTCGGCCAGCAAATGTGCCCCACCGCGCAAATCAAGGCCGAGGTTCACAAGGCTTGATGGCATCCAGCCGGGCCATTCTTCCACAGCCGCCTGACGTTCAGGTGTGCTGCCCAGCTTCTCGATCTCGACCAGCGCATCGTTGTGTTGTTCCACACGGGTGTAAAACCCGTTCGGCACCGCCATCAGCAGGCCGATCAGGACCAGCCCCCAGATGACAATGCGCTTCCAAAGATCGAATTGCAGCATATGTTTGCCTGTATTTTACAGATGTTTCGGATTATTTATTGTCGTTGGCCGGTTCGGTTTTGTTCAGAACCTGCGAAATGGTCGACTGGATCACACGGATCTTGACGCCCGATGCGATTTCGATCTCGACTTCGCCGCCCTCTTTCACCTTGACCACCTTGCCGACGATGCCACCCGCCGTCACAACCTGATCACCGCGACGCAGGGCTGCGACCATCGCCTGATGCTGTTTCATCTTCTTTTGCTGCGGACGGATCAGCAGGAAATACATGATGGCAAAGATCAGGATCAGCGGCAGAAACGAGCCAAGCGCGCTTGCGCCCCCTGCCCCTGCGGCCTGTGCGTATGCGGGTGTAACAAACATTGTGTCGTCCTCTTGGTATGTTGTGCGGGCCTTCATGCCCGATAGCGTTGGCGCGCACCCTATATGTGGCCCATTTGCTTGGCAAGCAGATGCCGCATGTAAATCAAGGCTTCAAAGCTGCGTCCTTCTGGGGCATATGGGGGGGTAAGAGATGACATTCAATCGGGAACCAGTGAAATGCACGATATTAAAATAATCCGCAAGAATCCGGCCGCTTTTGACGCCGCAATGGCACGGCGCGGGTTATCCGGTATTTCAAAGGCGGTTCTGGCGATTGATTCCGAACGCCGCGCCGCCATCGCCAAGGCCGAAGCAGCCCTGACCGAACGCAATGCGGCATCAAAACAGGTGGGCGCGGCCAAGGCCTCGGGAGACGAGGCCGAGTTTGAGCGCCTGCGCGCACTGGTTGGCGAGAAGAAAGCCGAGATTGCCGCACTTGAGGACGAGGCCAAAGCCAAAGACGCCGAATTGCGCGATATGCTGATGGGCTTGCCCAACCTGCCCGACAACAATGTGCCCGATGGCGCGGACGAGGACGACAATGTCGAGATCAAGCGCTGGGGCAACCCGCGCAATTTCGCGTTTGACGCCAAAGAGCATTACGAGCTAGCCGCCGTGCAGGACGGCATGGATTTCGAAACCGCCGCCAAACTGTCCGGTTCGCGCTTCGTTGTGATGTCGGGCGCTGTGGCGCGCGTGCACCGCGCCTTGTCGCAATTCATGCTGGACTTGCACATCGACAAACACGGGTTGCAGGAAACCAACGTGCCCGTTCTGGTGCGCGAGGAAATGATGTATGGCACCGGTCAATTGCCGAAATTCGGCGAGGACAGCTATAAGACCACCGATGGCTGGTGGCTGATCCCGACCGCCGAAGTGCCACTGACCAACATCGTCAACGGCGAAGTTGTGGACGAAGCCACCCTGCCCCGCCGCCATGTGGCCCACACCCTGTGTTTCCGCTCGGAAGCCGGCAGCGCGGGGCGCGATACTTCGGGCATGCTGCGCCAGCACCAGTTTGAAAAGGTGGAAATGGTTTCAATTACCCACCCCGACGAATCCGCCGCCGAACATGACGCCATGACCCGCCGTGCCGAGGCGATTCTCGAAGCGCTGGAGCTGCCTTACCGCACGGTGGTGCTGTGCACCGGTGATCTGGGGTTCGGAATGAAGAAAACCCATGACATCGAAGTCTGGCTGCCCGGCCAGAACATGTATCGCGAGATCAGCTCGGTTTCGGTGGCCGGTGATTTTCAGGCCCGCCGCATGAACGCCCGCTTCAAGCCCGCAGCCGGTGGCAAACCCGAGTTTGTGCACACGCTGAACGGTTCGGGTGTGGCGGTGGGGCGTTGCCTGATTGCGGTGCTGGAAAACGGCCAGAACGAGGATGGCTCGGTTACCCTGCCCGCCGCGTTGCACCCCTATCTGGGCGGCAAAACCGGCATATCGGCAGAAGGGAAACTGGCCTGATGGGGCTTTTCGATTTTCTGACCGGCACCAAGCGGCCCAAGTCAGGTGTGGCACCTGCCAGCGCCGCCGATGTCGAAGCCGCCATTCTGGCCCTGAACCGCGATACCGCCCCCTACCGGATCAGCGCCTGCAAGGATGGTAGTTGCGATCTGGTGGCGGAATGGAAGATTGTTGACGCCAAATGGTACGAGATTTTCGCCAAGGCCGGACTGGAGAAATCCTTCAGGATCAAGATGCGGCTGGATGCGGAGAAACACGAGGTCCGCGCGGTGGACGAGGATTACACCATCGAATGGAAGGCCGGTGTGCCGTCGCTGGAATTACAGCTTTCCGGCTTTCGCGGGCAGAAATCCGAAGTGTCCTTTGGCACCGCCTATGCCTTCACCGAAGAGTTCAAACCCGGACAGGTTTATAATTACCGTTTCAACACTGCCGAGGTGAAAAAGCCCTTGCAACAGGCGGTGCTGGGCAAGGGCTGGACATGGCGCGGGGTCAGCTTTGGCAAGCTGTGACCCCTTGTAAAACCTAACCAAGGAACGTGGTTTTAGCGGTTTTCAAAAGCTGCTCGGCCAATTCATGCCGCACATAGATGGTTGCGCCCTTGAGGGTGCCAAAGGCGCTCCAGCTGCCGCCCAATTCGCGACATTTTTTATACTCGGCAGAGGAAAAATCACTGGTCATGGTCACCGCATCCGCCTTGCCGCTGCAAAAGGCCGTAATTCCGGCGGAACGCCCTTTGAAATCGGTTTGCACGGCAATCCCGTCATTGCGCAATTCACCGGCGGCGGTGTTGCCCGGCCCGGCCTCGCCTACCAGAACCATCGGGTTTGGCAAGCTGTTTTTCATTGCTGGACGGGTTGCAGACGGGGTGGATTCGACACAGGCCGCAACCAATAGAACCGCCGGTAACAGGGTGAAAATGCGCATTATGAAAACTCCAGATTTACAATGGGATTACGTTGAAATATATCAATCTTAACCTTCCTGCGGGTTCAGGATAGTCTGGAATCCATTACCTAGGGGCGATAGTTGTGCGGAGGGCCCAGCGGAATCGGATTTAATACGTTGGAATAACCGGTTGTTTTGAGCAGGTATATTCCCAGATAACCCGCTGAAATTACGTTGAATAACATATCCACTAAACCGGTTTAATGGATACGTTTTCCAAACCCGTTTCCACCTCAAACCGGCTTTGTCAAATCATGACCTTCAGGAATGCGGTGGCTTGTCCAGATGCTTGCGCAACCGGCTGGGCGTTGATTTTTTCTTGTTCTTATAGGGGTTCGACTCGGCCTGTGAGCGCATCCACAAACGGATCGGCGTGCCCGGCATATCGAAACTGTCGCGCAATCCGTTCACCAGATAGCGCGAATAGCTTTCGGGCAGTTTTTCGGGCATCGAACACATCACCACAAAGCCCGGCGGGCGGGTTTTGGCCTGTGTCATATAGCGCAGTTTGATCCGGCGGCCGGCAGGGGCCGGTGGCGGGTGGGCCTCGACCATATCAATCAGCCAGCGGTTCAGTTGCGAGGTAGTCACACGGCGGTTCCAGACCTCATGCGCCTTCATCACCGCCTCTTGCAGACGGTTCAGGCCACGGCCGGTTTTGGCCGATACTGTGACCAAGGGCGCGCCACGCAACTGCGGCAACAGGCGTTCAAAAGATTCGCGCAAATCCTTGAGTTTCTTTTGTTTATTCGGCTCGACATCCCATTTGTTCACCGCCAGAACCACCGCGCGACCCTCGCGTTCGGCCAGATCGGCAATGCGCAGATCCTGTTGTTCGAACGGGATTTCCGCGTCGATCAGCACGATCACGACTTCGGCAAATTTCACCGCGCGCAGACCATCGGACACCGACAGTTTTTCCAGCTTTTCCTGCACCCGCGCCTTTTTGCGCATACCGGCGGTGTCGAACATGCGGATCGGCACGCCGTCCCAGTCCATCTGCACCGAAATCGCATCACGGGTGATGCCCGCCTCGGGGCCGGTCAGCAAGCGCTCCTCGCCCAGCATCTGGTTGATCAGGGTGGATTTGCCCGCGTTCGGGCGGCCCACCACGGCGATTTGCAGCGGCTTGGCTTTGGTCGG
The DNA here is from genome assembly GCF_003544895.1 of Profundibacter amoris. Classification (GTDB taxonomy): domain Bacteria; phylum Pseudomonadota; class Alphaproteobacteria; order Rhodobacterales; family Rhodobacteraceae; genus Profundibacter; species Profundibacter amoris. The sequence goes on along the minus strand of NZ_CP032125.1, from coordinate 1,219,264 downwards.
CACGCGCGGGGCGTCATCGGCCAGATCTTCGGAAACATCCACATCGGTTTCCGGCGCATCCGCTTCGGCGCGCTCGGCAAATTCATCGGCCAGCGGCATCAGCAGGGCCAGCAGATCGCTCATCCCTTCGCCGTGTTCGGCGGACAGGCGCAAAGGGTCGCCCAGACCCAGCGCATAGGCTTCAAGCACACCGGACTCGCCGGCGCGCCCCTCGGCCTTGTTGGCGGCCAGAATCACATGTTTGGCCCGTTTGCGCAGCAGTCCGGCAAAAAATTCGTCTGTTGGTGTTACCCCGACCCGCGCGTCGATCATGAACAGGCAGATATCGGCCATATCCACCGCACGTTCGGTCAAACGGCGCATCCGCCCTTGCAGGCTTTCGTCGGTGGCTTCCTCAAGCCCCGCCGTATCAATCACGGTAAAGCGCAAATCCCCCAGACGTGCCGCGCCCTCGCGCAGATCGCGCGTGACGCCGGGCTGGTCATCTACCAGCGCCAGACGTTTGCCAACCAGACGGTTGAACAGGGTGGATTTGCCCACATTCGGGCGCCCCACTATGGCAAGTGTAAAGCTCATCGCTTGCTCCAAAAACAGATCAAGCTGCCCCGATACAGCATCCCGCCCCTAACGGAAAGCGTGAAGTTGACCTTTTTTCGAAACCACATAGAGAACCCCGTTCACGACCACCGGGTTTGTCGTGGCACCGCCCGAAATTTCGATAGAGGAAATCAACGCGCCATCTACCGGATTGAACGACCGGATCAGCCCGTCACTGCCGGCAACAATCAAACGACCGCCCGCCAAAACAGGTCCGTAGTTGGCATACACATCTTTGCGGCGGCGTGGTTTGCCCTTGGTGTAATAGGGCAGTTCAACCGACCAGATGGTTTCACCGGTTGCTGCATCCAGCCGCACAAGGTGTGATTCATCCGAAACAAGGAAGACCGACCCGCCGGCGGGCCAAACGGGGCTATAGGCACCCTCTTTGGCGGTCCAGATGCGTTCGCCGCTGCCCAGATTCAGCGCCACAACACGCCCCGACTGGTTGGCGGCATAGACGGTGTTGCCGTCGATCACCGGATCCCCCGTTATATCGGTAATCTGGGCATAGGCGCGCCCGCGTCGTTTGCCCAAGACAAACGAGGCCCAGACCCGCACGCCGCCCTTGCGGAAGGCCGCGACCAGTTCGCCGGAGCCATACGGGAATACGACAAATTTATCCGAAACCGCCGGTGCTGTTCCGCCCACCATCACCGAGGGTGTCGGTGCCGCCTGCAATTCCCATTTGACACGGCCATTACCGGCGTCAATCGCCCATCCGCGGCTGTCGCGCGAAGTGACATAGACAATCCCGTCGCGAACCGCAGGAGAACCCGTTGCCGGTGCATCCAGCTTTTGAACCCAGCGTTCGGCACCGGTGGCCACATCCAGCGCCACCAGTTCGCCAAAGCCCGAGGTGACATAAAGCGTGTTGCCGTCAACGGCCAGACCACCGCCCGAGGCATCCCCATCACGATCCGTAGCGGGGGTAATGTCCCGCGACCAGATTTTGGCCCCCGATGTGCTGTGCGCCATCACGGTTGCCTGCGCATCCAGCGTAAACACACGTCCGCCGGCAACCACCGGATCGGCGGTGATCCGGTATTTTCGACTGTCCCCCGCCCCGATCGAAACATTCCAGACATGGCTTAATGATGCGCCCAGTGCAGGATGGGTGATGCGGTGCTCGGGTGTGCCGTAGCGATGGGTCCATTGGGTGTGATTGACCGCTGCCGGCAATTTTATCGGAACTGCGCGGTTGACCGGACCATCCGGCGTTACAGCGCCATCCGTGGTCGCACCATCCGTTGCCGCAGCCTGATCCAGCGGGGTGCGCAGATCAAGGCGCTTGCCGGGCAGAATTTCTTCTTTTTGACCGCAACCTGCCAGCAATGCAGCAATCGCGACCCCTGCAAATATCCGGGTCAGTTTCATAGTATTATCGCCCTTCAATTGCTTGTTCTTATGTTTAATATTCATTTCAGCGCCTCCCGACCCCGAGAATCATTACGAGGCTTCGGCTTTGCCACCCAGTACGACAATCAACTGTGACGCGCGGCTGCGCAAGCCTGCACTGACCTCGACATCGTTGATAATATCCTGAAGACGGGAAATCGCCGCGTCCTTCTTGCCTTCTTCAATATCCAGCATGGCCAGTTGTTCTTCGGCCAGCAACCGGAACGGCGCCCCGGCAACCGCAAGGGATGTCAGTTTGCTGCGCCGTTCGGCAATCGGCATATCCGTTCCCGACAACAAGACCTGTTTCAAGACCGCCATTTCGCGATAGGCCGGTGCCAGTTCGGGGGCATTCTCAAGCTTTGCAAGCGCCGAAACCGCCCGTTCGGCATTGCCGCTGTTCTGCGCCTCGGCCGAAGCCAGCAATGATACGACCGCGTTGGCCCCATCGCTTTCGGCTGTGATTTTGGCCAGTGCAGCCGCACGGGCTGTGGCATCCTCGATTTCCAGCGCCGCAATCAGCGAATCCCCCAACGCCTGTGCGGCGGCGGCTTCGCTTGCTTTGCGCCATTCGTTATAGGCCGCGCCGCCGACGATCAAAAGCACTGCCAGAATCGCGATCCAGCCGTATTTGCGCATCAGGGCAAACAGTTTGTCCCGGCGCACTTCTTCTGTGACTTCTTCGATAAAACTGTCTGTTTCGCTCAACGTATCTACCCCTGATGCCAATCCCGCACAGGCGCGCGGGGCGTTTGGCCTTTATATTGCAACGCAGTCTTACCCTATTGCAGCCAAGTTTGCCAAGGGGGTGTAGACAAGGCAAAGCGGCGCAATAACCTGCCTCTTGCATGTTTAAACTGAACTAGGTAGTTTAGTTATAGACAGCGCGCAGGCCAGCACCACCCAATTCATTGCTGATTGTGCCACAGACCATTATTCTTCGCCACGGCGAAACCATTACGAGGCCCGAATGAAACCACTCCATTTACTGATTGCCATCCTTGTTTCCGGGTTTCTGTATCTGTTGGTATTTGAACGTGATAACCTGCTGGATTTTGCCAAAAGCAATGCCGGTGCAGTTGACGAAGACAGCGAAGTTCAAAATAATGCCGAAACACCGGATGCAGAGGCCACGCCACTGGTTTTTGTTGTCGCAATCCATTCCACCGCCCGCACGGTCGACAGCGCGGTGATGTTGCGCGGGCGCACCGAAGCAGCACGACAAGTCACCGTAATGGCCGAAACATCAGGCAAGGTGGTGTCCGAACCGCTGCGTAAAGGCGCCTACATCGAGGCCGAACAAACCCTGTGCCAACTGGATTCCGGCACCCGCCAATCCCGTCTGGCCGAGGCCAAAGCCCGCCTGACCGAGGCCGAGGCCCGCCTGCCCGAAGCCCTTGCCAATGCCGCCGGTGCTGCCGCCAAACTGACCGAGGCCAAGGTGAACGAAAACGCCGCCCGCCGCCTGAACCAGCAGGGCTATGCCTCGGAAACCCGTGCGGCATCCGCCGAAGCGGCGCTGCAAGGCGCATTGGCCGGCATCGAAAGCGCCAAGGCGGCTGTGGTTTCGGCCAAGGCGGCGATTGAAGCGGCCAATGCTGCGATCGCCTTGATCGAAAAGGACATCGAAAACCTGACCATCACGGCCCCTTTCGCGGGCTTGCTGGAAACCGACACCGCCGAATTGGGCGTGTTGCTGCAACCCGGTTCGCCCTGCGCCACGATCATCCAGCTGGACCCGATCAAACTGGTCGGCTTTGCACCGGAAACCGAGGTCGACAAGGTGACTGTCGGTGCCATGGCCGGTGCCCGTCTGGCCACGGGTCGCGAAGTTGCCGGACGGGTGACGTTCCTGTCGCGCTCGGCCGACCCCCTGACCCGCACCTTCCGTGTCGAGGTCCAGGTACCCAACGCAGGCCTTGCCATCCGTGACGGGCAAACCGTTGAAATCATTGTGGCCTCTGACGGAACCAAGGCGCATCTTTTACCCCAGTCCTCGCTAACCCTGAACAACGATGGCGCACTTGGCGTGCGTTACGTCGGCCCTGACAACATCACCGGTTTTGCCCCCGTCAGCATCCTGCGCGACACGCCCGAAGGGATCTGGGTGGCGGGGCTTCCTGACAAGGTGGATGTGATCGTACTGGGCCATGAATATGTGATCGCCGGCGTCAAAGTGGATGTCACCTATCGGGAGGCCGGCCAATGACCGGTATCGTCGATTGGGCCGCCTCGCGCGCCCGAATGGTGCTTGCCTTTATCATCCTGTCGCTGATTGCCGGCGCGATGGCCTATGCCACCCTGCCCAAAGAAGGCGAACCCGACATCGAAATCCCGATGCTGATCATTTCGGTGCCCTTCCCCGGCATTTCCGCGTCGGATGCCGAAAAGCTGCTGGTCAAGCCGATGGAAACCGAACTGTCCGATCTGGACGGGCTAAAGAAAATGTCGGCCACGGCGGCGGAAAACTATGCCGTGATGATCATGGAATTCGATTTCGGCTGGGACAAATCGCAAATCATCGCCGATGTGCGCGACAAGATGAGCACGGTCGAGGCCAATTTCCCCGCAGGGGCCGACAAATACATCATCTCCGAATTCAACTTTTCCGAATTCCCGATCATCATCGTCAACCTGACCGGCGATCTGCCCGAACGCACGCTGCTGCGGGTGGCAAAGGATTTACAGGACCGGCTGGAGGAACTGGAACCGGTGCTGGAGGCCGCCCTGACCGGCCAGCGCGACGAAATGGTCGAAGTGGTGATCGACCCACTGCGCCTTGAGGCTTACAACGTCACCGCCGCCGATCTGATCAATGTGGTGGTGAACAACAACCAGTTGATTGCCGCAGGCGAAATCGAAACCGCCACCGGCGCGTTTTCGGTAAAGATTCCGTCGTCTTTTGACGAGGTGCAGGATATTTATTCCCTGCCCGTCAAAACCAACGGCGACCGGATCGTGACGCTGGGCGATCTGGCGCAAATTCGTCTGACCTTCGAGGACCGCAAAGGGGTGGCCCGCTATAACGGCGAAAACACTGTGGCGCTGCAGGTCAGCAAGCGTAAAGGGTATAACATCATCGACACCTCGCAACTGGTGCGCGATGTGGTAGAGCGCGAACGCGCCCTTTGGCCCGCCGAATTGCAGGCGGCAATCAAGGTGGGCACATCGAACGACCAGTCCCGCACGGTCGGCTCCATGGTGCGACAGCTCGAAGGCTCGGTTCTGACGGCGATTGCGCTGGTGATGATCGTGGTGCTGGCATCATTAGGCACCCGCAGCGCGTTGCTGGTGGGGTTTGCGATTCCAACGTCTTTCCTGCTGTGTTTCGTATTGTTGGCGATGATGGGTGTGGCAATTTCCAACATCGTCATGTTCGGCCTGATCCTTGCGGTCGGGATGCTGGTGGACGGGGCGATTGTGGTGGTGGAATACGCCGACCGGCGGATCCGTGATGGCGTCGGGCCGATGCACGCCTATGTCGAAGCCGCCAAGCGGATGTTCTGGCCGATCGTCTCCTCGACCGCGACCACCCTGTGTGCCTTCCTGCCGATGCTTTTCTGGCCCGGCGTGGCGGGGCAATTCATGGGTATGCTGCCGATCACGCTGATCTTTGTTTTGTCCGCCTCGCTGGTTGTGGCGCTGGTCTATCTGCCGGTGATGGGCGGGGTTTCGGGGCGGATGTCGCGCAGTTTCAACCACGCCGCCGACCTGCTGCGCCCGCTGCCGTGGGTGATCCGCGCCGCATTGGCCATCGCGGCGCTCTATCTGGTGTTCGTTGGCGCGATGGAGGGATTGAACCCCAACTATATCCCGCCGCTGGGCAACGTGATTGCCGGTATCAAACTAAACAGCCCTGGATTGGTCGGGGGCCTGATGGGCTTTGTGCTGCAAACCGCGCCGTTCCTGATCGCCGCTGTTCTGGCCTCGGTCACGGTGAACGCGGCCAAGTTTGAACACCGCGCCAAACGGGTGCGCGCGGGCTATCGCCGCTCGCTGTTTGGCTGGCTGATCCGGTTCATCACCGGCAACCCGGTGATGCCGCTTGTCACCATCGCCGCCGTGATCGGCTTTGTTGTGGTGGTGTTCGGGATGTTTGCCGAAAACAACAACGGCACCGAATTTTTCGTGAAATCCGAACCCGAACAGGCCATCGTTTTCGTGCGCCAACGGGGCAACCTGTCTTTGGTCGAAAAAGATGCCGCCGTGGCCGAGGTGGAAAAAGTGATCCTTGCCACCAAGGGGATCAAAAGCGCCTTTGCCTTTGCGGGCGAAGGCGGGCTTAGCCAGAACACCGGTGGCGCGGGTTCACCACGCGACACCATCGGGCGGGTGCAGATCGAACTGATCCCGTGGGAAGAACGCGCCGATATCCCCGAACTGGACGGGGATCTGGTGATCGCACGGCTGAAAAAAGAGCTGGCAAAAATCCCCGGCATCCGCACCGATATTCTGGATTTGCAACGTGGCCCCGCATCCGGCAAACCTGTGCATCTGCGCCTGAAGGGCAACGATTGGGAGGCCCTGCAACAGGCCGCCCTGACTGTGCGTGCGAAATTCGAGGCCACCAAGGGGCTGGACGAAATTGAAGACACCCTGCCCCTGCCCGGTATCGACTGGCAGATCGACGTGGATGTGGAAAAGGCGGGCCGATACGGGGCCGACGTGCGCACCGTCGGGGCGATGGTGCAACTGGTGACACGCGGCATTCTGCTCGACACCATGCGGGTCGACACCTCGGACGAGGAAATCGAGATCCGCGTGCGCCTGCCCGAAAAGGACCGCGTTCTGGCCACGCTGGACAGCCTGCGGGTGCGCACCCGTGACGGGCTGGTGCCGTTGTCGAACTTTATCACCCGCAAACCGGTGCAAAAACTGGGCCAGATCGACCGCGTTGACCAGCGCCGCTATTTCGATGTGAAAGCGGCCGTTCTGGACGGGTTGACCAAGGTCGAAACCAAGGACGACGGCAGTACCATCGACATTGCAATCAACGCAAACGAGCGGATTGCCACCCTGACCGACTGGCTGGATACCGAAAAACCCCTGCCGGCGGGCATTGCCTGGGAATGGACCGGCGATAACGAAGAACAGGCCGAAACCGGTGCCTTTCTGGGCAAGGCGTTCATCGGTGCGCTGGGGTTGATGTTCATCATCCTGCTGGCGCAGTTCAACAGCTTTTACAACTCGGTTCTGGTGCTGCTGGCGGTGGTCCTGTCCACCACCGGCGTACTGATCGGCATGATGGTGATGGGGCAGGCGTTTTCGATGATCATGACAGGGACCGGCGTTGTGGCGTTGGCGGGGATCGTTGTGAACAACAATATTGTGCTGATCGATACCTATCAGGAATACACGCAATATATGCCGAAACTCGAGGCCATCTCCCGCACCGCACAGGACCGCCTGCGCCCCGTGATGCTGACCACGGTCACGACCATGGCGGGCCTTGCACCGATGATGTTCGGCCTGTCGCTGGATTTCTTCAACGGCGGCTACACCATCGACAGCCCCACCGCGCTGTGGTGGAAACAACTGGCCACGGCGATCGTCTTCGGCCTTGGCATTGCCACGGTGCTGACGCTGGTGTTCACCCCGTCCATGCTGGCGCTACGGGTCTGGATTTCAACCGGCGCCTACCGGTCGCTGAACCGGCTGAAGGCGCTGTCCTTTGGCCGCAACAGCATCGAGGCCCGCGACATCGCCCTGAACCGCGCCAGCCGCAAGGTGAAATCGCCCGAGTTGATCTGGGGGGATGAAACACAGGTTGATGCGCCTGCGAAAAATGAACCACCCCAAGCGGATGATCCACAAACCCCGCTGGTTCTGACCGACAAGATAGAGGATGGAAAGCCCGCCAAGCCCAAGCCACGCGGGCCAAAAGGCAAGCGGCTGCGGGCGGCGGAGTAGACATGGACGGCTGCCGAGTGAGCCCCGCCCTACGGCATCTTCCAAGCGTAGCGGATAATCACCATCAGCAACAGAACCTCGATCAGACTGCCGAGCCAGTAATATATCCACACCTCGCCAATGCAACTGCCCAGAATGGTGAGGGCATAGACTGCGGCCACGATGATATTGGTCCAGCGGTTGGCCCGCGGCGGCAGGATCAGGGATAGCGAAATCATCAGGCTGGGGATGATCACATAGATCGTGGTCATAATCAGAAAGGTCTGGTCCACCGTGAACACGGCAACTTTGCCGGCCAGCACATCCGTGACGACATCCGCCCGCAAATGGGCGAAAATATCGACAAAGGCGATGATGAACATAAGCGAGGTCCAGAGGGCGGCGATCTTGAACCGCACATCAATGGGTGGGGCCATGGTGGCGCGTGCAGTATCCGTCATTTCGTCCTCCGACGTCAGATCGTAAATATAAACCTGCGGTGTGCGCCTTTTCCGGACCTCAGGGCAGGATCGGCCGACCCTGCCCCGCCAGTCTGGCATGATTATTCCGCAACAGCCAAGCCCTTTTCCTCGTCCGCCTGCTGGCGATTCCACATCTTGTAATAGCGCCCGTGGTGGGACAGCAATTCGTCGTGGCTGCCGCGCTCGACAATCACGCCATCCTCGAGCACCACGATCATATCCGCGTCCACAATGGTGGACAGACGGTGGGCGATGGTGATCACCGTGCGCCCCTGCCCCATCTCGCGCAGTGAATCCTGAATGTCGCGTTCGGTCTGGGTATCCAGCGCCGATGTGGCTTCGTCCAGCAGCAGGATCGGCGGGTTTTTCAACAGGGTGCGGGCGATGCCGACGCGTTGCTTTTCACCACCCGACAGTTTCAACCCGCGCTCGCCGACGGTGGTATCGTAACCATCCGGCAGGCTGAGGATAAAGTCGTGGATTTTGGCGGCCTTCGCCGCCTCCTCGACCTCGGCGCGACTGGCTTCGGGACGACCGTAAGCGATGTTGTAAAGGATGGTGTCGTTGAACAGCACCGTATCCTGCGGCACCACGCCGATTTGCGCGTGCAGGCTGACTTGCGTGACATCGCGCACGTCCTGACCGTCAATCCGCAGCGCGCCTTTGTTCACATCATAAAAGCGGAACAGCAACCGCCCGATGGTCGATTTGCCGCTGCCCGAGGGGCCAACAATCGCCACGGTTTCGCCACCGCCCACGGTCAGGCTGACCCCCTTCAGAATGGGCCGCGCGGCCTCGTAGCCGAAATAGACGTCGTCCAGTTCGACTTTGCCTTCGGTCACCACCAGCGGCTTGGCGTCGGGTTTGTCTTTGACCTCGGCGGGTTGCTCCAGCAGGGTGAACATTTCGCCCATATCGACCAATGACTGGCGGATCTCGCGGTACACCGTTCCAAGGAAATTCAGCGGCATGGTGATCTGGATCATATAGGCGTTGACCATCACAAAATCGCCCACCGTCAGATCACCGCGCTGCACGCCCATGGCAGCCATCACCATCACGGCGACCAGACCGGCGGTGATAAACACCGACTGGCCGAAATTCAGGAAGGCCAGAGAATAAGAGGTTTTCAGCGCCGCTTGCTCGTATCCGGCCATGGAAACGTCATAGCGTTCGGCCTCGCGCGCTTCGGCGCCGAAATATTTCACGGTTTCGAAATTCAGCAGGGAATCGATTGCCTTCTGGTTGGCGTCGGTATCCTGATCGTTCATCTGCTTGCGGATTTTTACCCGCCATTCGGTCACTTTGAAGGTGAACCAGACATAGGCCCAGATCGTGGCAACAACCACAGCTAGGTACCAGATATCGAACACAAAATACAAAACCACGCCGATCATCAGCAGTTCCAGAACCAGCGGTCCCATGCTGAACAACAGGAAGCGCAGCAGGAATTCCACCCCCTTGACCCCGCGCTCGATAATCCGGCTAAGGCCGCCGGTTTTGCGGGTGATGTGATAGCGCATTGACAGGCGGTGCATATGCCGGAAAGTCTCCAGCGCCAGCGACCGCAAGGCCCGTTGCGCTACCCGCGCAAAGACCGCGTCGCGCAATTGCTGGAACCCCACCGTCATCAGTTTGGCCATGCCGTAGGCAACCGTCAGACCGATCGCCCCCGCCCCCAGCATCCATGCCGGATTGTTGGCATCGCCGGCCAGTGAATCCACCGCAGCCTTATAGAAAAACGGGGTTAGAACCGATATCAGCTTGGCGACCACCAACAACAACATCGCAACCACAACACGCCGCCGGACCCATGGCTGATCCTTGGGCCACATATAGGGGGCAACCTTGCGGATTGTGCGCCAGTTCTGGCGGCGTTCCTCGGGGGTGAATTCGGCTTTGGTGATCCGGCTAACCATGTCACGACTTTCTTATGGGGTGGACGCCAGAATGTAATGGCCCCGCGGCCGGATTACCAGCACCTAATCGGGGACTGCGAACACTTGTCCGGGGTAAATCAGATCGGGGTCGCGGATGCTGTCGCGGTTGGCCTCGAAGACACGCACATACATCATCCCGTCGCCATAGGTTTCCCGTGCAATTGCCCAAAGGGTTGAACCGGGTTGGACTGTGATCGCAATGGCTGGTGTCCGGGACGTGCTTTGGGTGCTTTGCAAGGCTTCGGCCGCTTCGCGTTTAAACGGTGTTTCGGTGCGCGAAACAACAGCTCCGGTGGCATCCACCTGATCCACCCGCAGCGTATAGATACCACTATCGACATCGGGCAATTCGGTATGCCAGCCACCGCCGGCCTCAATCGGTGTGGTCAGCACCGGCTTGTTGTCCAGATAGACCCGAACAAAGCCTTCGTCCGTACCGCGGCCTGACAATTGCACTTCGCCGGCGGCATCATAAGTGATCGCGTCGATCACCACATTGGTCGTCATATCGGGGCTGCTGTCGGCTGGCTGCAAGACGCGCACGCCATCTTTTGTGGCCAACAGCACTGCCGGGGCTTTGGGGGTGCCGGATGCGTTGTCAGCCGGTGTTTGCGTATCCTCATCTGCTGTGGTTGTTGCTGTTTGGGTTTGGGTTTCGACAGCTGTGGCGGCGGGTGTCCGTGTTTGTGTGGTTTCGTCATCAGGCGCGCCTGTTTGCGCCCCTGTTTCGCCCGCCTCCAAAGCGGCAGTATTGGCGGGAGTGTTGACCTCGGCGGGCTGCTCTATCTGCAATTGCGTGGCGCTGGCGATCTGGTCTTGTGGCTGTGCCGGGCTGGTTACGGGGGCCAGAATAATGCTGTCATCGGATGCCACCACAGCATCCCCTTCACCGGGAACCGACAAGGTCACGACGCGGGCAGTATCGCTGGGCGGAACCGTCAGCAGAGACACAAAATTTCCCTGTGAATCTGCAGTTGCACGGGCCACTTCCTTGCCATCCAGCAGGATGGTGACCTCTTCTCCGGGTTGGGCAAGTCCGGCAATGACCGAACTGCCATCCGGTTCTAACCGCACCACGTCGAATTTCGGCGCAGGAACAGGGGGGGTGGTCCCATTGGTTTGCCCTTGGGTGGTTGCCTGATCATCCGCTGGCGCATTGGAAGCGGTTTCACTTTGGGTGGGCGCCGTTGTCGCAGGCGATGTGCCGGTATCTGCCCCGCTAACAACATTTGTATCAGCCCCTTCGGTCGGCTGTAGCAATGTTACCGGCGCTTGTTTGTTGTTAAAATACTGATAGCCCAGATAGGCCGCCAAGGCCACGGCAACAGCAGCGGCCCCTCCGGCCACCATTTGAACTCCGGACCCAAGCGCAGTCTTGTTTGTCATCTTATTCTTCCCTATTGGCACGGCCCCCAGCGGCCCCGCGCTTGCACGACCATAGCAACAGCGGTATCAGCGGTCAAAAGCCGTTTTCAAGGAATTTTGTCACATGCCTGTTCCCGCATCCCCTGCCCGCCTGTCCGTTTGCGTCTATTGCGGATCCCGCTTTGGCACCAACCCTGCCTTTAAGGCCGCTGCAACCGAACTGGGCCAGACATTGGCCAATCAGGGCTGGCGGCTGGTTTACGGCGCGGGGGATGTCGGGTTGATGGGGGCCGTGGCCAAAGGGGCACAGGCGGCAGGGGGCGAAACCTTTGGTGTGATCCCCGAACATTTGCTGCGGCGAGAGGTGGGCAAGCGGGATCTGTCGCAATTCATCGTCACCGAAAACATGCACGAGCGTAAAAAGGTGATGTATATGAATTCGGACGCCATTGTGGTGCTGCCCGGCGGGGCGGGGTCACTGGACGAGATGTTCGAGGTTCTGACATGGCGCCAACTGGGCCTGCACGAAAAACCGATCTATCTGTTGAATGTGGATGGTTATTGGCAACCCCTGCTGGTGCTGCTGGACCATGTGATCGAACAGGGGTTCGCCGATGCCAGCCTGCGTGACTATTTCGCCGTGGCCGATACGGTGCCGGCCCTGCGCGAGGCCCTGCGCAACGCCCTTTCCTGACGCAGCGCATTCAACGAATAGATCGCCAGCGCCAGCCAGATCAGCGGGAAGGCAATCATATGCCAGCGGCTGACCGCTTCGCCAAAGGCGACAACAGCGACGATGAATTGCAGGGTCGGGTTCAGGTAGAACAGCAACCCTTGGGTGGCAAAGCCCAGCCGTTTGGTGGCATAGGAAAACAGGATCAGCGGCAAGGCGGTGATCAGCCCCAGCCCCATCAGCATAACGGTGTTGAACCAACCATCGCCAAAGGCCGCAACATTACGCCCGTCAAAACCGCTCCAGCCCTGCATATGGATGCCCCATAGCCAGACCAGCGCCAGCGGCAGCAACAACAGCACTTCGGTGGTGACCGACACCACCGGCCCCACCGGCACCTGTTTCTTGATCACCCCGTAAGCGACAAAACTGATCGCCAGCGACAGCGATATCCATGGCGTCACGCCCAGCCCCCATGTCAGCAGGCCCACCGCGCCGGTCGCCAGTGCTACCGACAGGATTTGCACCCGGTCCAGCCGTTCGCGAAACAGCACGGCCCCCAGCAGGACCGAGATCAGCGGGTAGATGTAATAGCCAAGGCTGGCCTCGACCGTGCGGCCAACCTGAATGGCCCAGATAAAGATGCCCCAGTTCACCGCGATCAGCAGGGACGAGGCCAGCATCACCGCCAACAATCCCCGCGCACGGAAAATCACACCGATTTCCCCCAGCCGCCCCTGCACCGCCAGCACGATGCCAAAGAACACCAGCGACCACAGGGTGCGGTGCGACAGCACTTCCAGCGGGGGCACATGCGACAGCGCCTTGTAATAGAGCGGCGACAGGCCCCACAGGACGCAGGCCGCGATCATTGCGGCAATACCTTGTTGTGTGCGCGTCATCGGCGGCTCCAAATGAAAACACCCCTGCATTGCAGGGGCACCAGCCAGCAAACTTGTTGCCGAAAGCCGCGGCTGCCGTGGCTATCGCGACCGAGGCGGGAGGGCAAGAAGCCCTCCCGCAATACCCTAGGCGTTGGCCAGACGTTCGGCCACGTTTTCCCAGTTCACCAGCTTGTCCAGGAAATTGGACAGGTAAACCGGCCGCTTGTTGCGGAAATCGATATAGTAGGAATGTTCCCAAACATCACAACCCAGCAACGCGGTTTGCCCGAAACAAAGCGGGTTCACACCGTTTTCGGTTTTTGTCACCTTCAGCGTGCCGTCAGTATCCACCACCAGCCAGCACCAGCCCGAGCCGAACTGGCCCGCACCCGCAGCGGCAAACTGCGATTTGAATTCATCGACCGTGCCAAAGGCATCCTTGATGCGGCTTTCCAGCTCGCCGGGCATGGCACCGGAGTTCGGCCCCATCATTTCCCAGAACTGGGTGTGGTTCCAGTGTTGGGACGCGTTGTTGAAGATACCGTTCTGCGCAACCGCACCGGCGTCATAGGTGCCGGTGATGATGTCTTCCAGCGATTTGCCTTCCCACTCGGTGCCGGCAATCAGCTTGTTGCCGTTGTCGACATAGGCCTTGTGGTGCAGGTCGTGGTGGTATTCCATCGTTTCTTTGGACATGCCGGCATCGGCCAGCGCATCATGTGCATAGGGTAGATCGGGAAGTGTAAAAGACATATTAGCCCCCTTGATTGTTCGCGTGAAAATCTATGCTGATAGATGCAGCGCCCAAGGGGGGAAGGTCAAGGGATTTCCCTGTATCATACAATGCGACAGAACCGCTTACTTGCTGACCCTGCATTTACCGGAAGCGCCCAATGACCCGAAATAACCGGCGGCCTGGGCACTGACGATGGCCTTGTTTCCCCGTGCTTTCAGGATCGTCAAACGGTACATCCAGCGCGGAATGGTTTGATGGCGGTCATTTTTCAACCCCTTCACAGAGGTGGTCGCCCTATAGGTAAATTTCCCTAAATTCTCGCCATTTCGTCCAAGGACACCTTTTAGCACCCAACTGAGAGTAATTCGTTTTTTACTATACATAGACAAATCAGCGTGCACCGTTGTTTGCCCTGTGGCTTTGATAAGGGTGTTTTCCACGGTCGTTTTGCTAAACCGGAACGGAATGTGAAACACCAATGTTTTGGATATCCAACCGAAGTCAGGTCCGCGAGCTTTTACTTTGCACTCATAGGTCTCGGCATTGGCACTGCCGGCCAACAAAGCCGCAGCCAAGACGCCAATAATCATTTTCTTTTTCAAAACCTGTCCCTTTTCAACCCCCGAAATATAACCTGCTTACGGCCATACCCAGTCATTACCCTCACCAGCCATAAAGAAGCGCTCCTTGCCACGGGCGCTAAACGTCTGGACCGGTGTATTTGCCACCACATTCGACCATGTTGCATCCGATGTGACAGTACACCGCCCCCGCCCGCCAAACATATTGTCCCATCCACCAGGGTTCGATGACATGATCAGCTTGCCGTTGTTTTTGTAATAGGATGCACGGAAAAAGAAACGCGCGCTGCTTTCGCCGTAATCGTCATGCACCTGATGCAATGTCCATTTCACCGTTATCCGCTTTCCGGTTTCAGCAGATAGTTTGCCATGGATTGGCTGGCCCATAACTTTCTTAACCAGATCGTCATAGATCAGAATATTTCCGCTGCTGTCATCGATATTCATCAACAAAGTGCGCGGGATGAAATGGCGGGAATTATCCGGCGTAACATTGCAGGTATATATTTTGGCACTGGCAGGGCTGGACACAGCGACCCCGACAATCAGTGCAGCGATTATTGAAACGACCTTCATTCGATTTTCCCTTCTTTCAAAGATGTGGAACCAACTTCGTCCAATATAATAATTCCTAAAAGAATTTTTTAGGGAACAGCACACAAGCTTGAACAAATGTGACTGATCTATTTTTCAATCCGGCATATGCCGGAACCGCTGTACTGATTGTCATAGCCGATAGGAAATCCCCTGACACGTATCGTATGCTTGGCGCGTAAATACGTGGCGCGATACCGAATACCAGGCAGGTCTTGACCAAATACATTTGTATTTCCGCTCATCTTCACTTCCCATTTGAAGGTATAGCGTTTGGGATTTGCAACCGATATTTCAGCCTCGATCGGCCTGTCATAATACTTTTTTATGTACCCGTCATAAACCGTAATTTCCGTCTCGTCCCTATTAACTGAAAACACAATTACAGAAGCAATCCCGCCACCACGTTTAATGCTTGTAATATCGCAAACATAAACTTGGGCCAGTGCAATACTGCTTGAAAATATTGTTCCGGCCAGCACAGCAGAAAACAAGTTGATTATCTTCATCACGTAACCTTTCTCTTAACACCAATTAAAATTCTCCAAATGTGTATAATGGGCAAACTGATGGAGAACCTTTAACAGTTACACAGTAAGTTGTGACCGACATCCCACCCTTAAGTTGCATTATTTCGTCACAACGCATTTACCGGATCCCCCGAGTTCCACATCAAACCCTTTTGGAAAGCCTCTTACATATATCCGATGCGTTCTTCTGATATAAGTTGCCCTGTGATCAACCCGCGCTTTTGTTTTTTCGCTATCTTCTATCGGTATGTTGACCGTCCATCTAATTGTGTAGCGCTTATCATTTGCAACAACGATTTCCGCCGCGATCGGCTTGTCAAACTCGGCTTTGATGAACACATCATAAACCAGGGATTCATTCTTTTCTTCATCAATCGAAAAAACCAAAACCGGTGATACACCCCGGTAAAGACTGTTCGGACGGATGTTGCATTTATATGTTGTCGCCGAAGCGGCACTTGCAACAACAACCTATCCCATCAAAACGCCGGTGAACCATTTTCTAAATTTCATCACTAAACCTAATGTTACCAGATAGGGATCATTGCACACCGATAACGGGCGGTAAAGTCGCTTCCACATCCTGCGAACATCGCAACGTTCCCTGTGCTTGTGTCATTCTATTGCTGTGCCAGCCAGGCCAGACAATCTGCGCCCTTAATTACTTGCTGGGCATTCCCATTATCAAAGGAGAAGTCATAAATGATGCTATTGATCCCGCCCTTGAAGCTCCCTTGTAAAGCCGTGCAAGCCTTTTGCCCTACCGGCATATCAAGCAAAGACTTCTCCATGATGTTGGTGACAACAGCATCAATTTCACCTTCGGCATCGATGTAATAGATCACATCGTCGCCCGAAATCTCTGCCCTTATCATAGTCATCCCGTTCCCCATATCTTGGGGCAATTGCGTATTTAGCTGACGCATTCCAATCTCCAACATGACTCTTGATGTTGCGCGTGATGGGAAAAATGTCTTGGAGGCGATATTAATATTAAGCGCAGCTGCAAATATTGTCAGGCCAATTCCCATCCAGCCCCATACGCCGGGACGCCGATCATTGAATCCGGCTTTGATCATTGCTCGCACCATAAGCAACACATAAATGCAAAGCAGGATCAGCAAGACATGGTGGAACATTTCCACCCGGGCAATATCCAGATCGTTTCTGGCAGCAAGATACCCTTTGGTAATAAACTTAAAAGCAATCTTAAAAACGATTCCAACGCCAAAAACCCCTATCCAGAAGGTTTTGGCCAAACCGTATCCACCATTTAAAAACTTAAGCATGTCACCGCCTCGAGAAATGGTTCCTGTCAGTTGATCGTGAATACCAGAACAAAGAAACGGCTGATACGGTATCGGCTATCAAACCGCCCCCCCCCTAATTCGCCGCATGCTTCGGTATTATTTCGTCACGGCACACTTTCCCGTTCCAGTGAACTGGTTGTCATAACCAATCGGGAAACCCGTAATTGATAATTTGTGTGTCCGTTTTACATAGGTGGCCCGATAGTCAATCCGCGGCAATGTTTGCCCATCCGAATCCGATTTAATGGCGACAGACCATTTAAGGGTATACCGTTTGGCATTTGCCACAACGATTTTTGCTTCGATTGGTCTATCGTACACTTTCTGTACATACGCATCATAAACCATCGCTTCGGTTTCATCATCATTGATCGAAAAAACCAAAACAGGCGATATGCCACCATTGATACCACGTACCTTGATATCGCATTTATAATTCGTTGCAGAGGCGGCGCTTGCAACAACTACAGAACCCACTAGAATTCCATCAAACCATTTATTTAATTTCATAACTAAACCTATTGTTACCCGTGGGAATTATTGCACACCAATAACGGGCGGTAAAGGCAAGAAAAAGCCTTCATAATCATAGTCGCAAGGTATCCCATGCGATAAATTGACATCTATTGCCGGACGGCATAATCGATGTTTTGTATTATGACTATTTTGCATTGTTCAGGCACTTCCGAAACAATAACCACCAAGAGAAGCGTTATGAAAAAAACCACCCTACTTTCCTCGACAGTCACTGCGATCAGTTTGACCCTTGGCCTGCAACCGGCCAAAGCAGAGGATACAAACCGGTATATTGGTCTGAATTTGATCACCGGAGCACCGATGAGTGCCTTTGACGGTTTCAATACCGCCGGTGCGTTCAGCAACAAGGATACAGTTCATTCCGACTATCAGGGCATTTCCCTGACCTACGGCATTCAGGACAAATGGCATTGGAAAGGTGTCGCCATAACCCCCGAAATCGAACTGGCGTGGCTCAATGACTATGATGTCGTCTCGGCCAGTTTTCCCGGGCTGCCCAACCCCGTTTTTCACTACCGAACCAACATCCAGACCGGACGTATCGGCGCCAATCTGTGGAGCCTTGTGGAACAGGGCCAGAACTGGCGGGCCGAGTTCGGGATTGGTGGCGGATTAGCCTATCAGGAAATACAAACCGATGACACCGTTGTTAATGGTTCAAAAAGCGGCGTCAGCGGCTATGGAATGGTCGGGCTAAGGTATCTCAGGGATGTTGGTAATCAGGGGCAATTGACGGCCAGTGCCGTTGTCGTGAAAACCGGAAAAAGCAGTATATCCTTAGCCAATCTTGGAGGTGTGGATGCCGGCAATCTGTCTGTTTCAACCCTGACACCGGAATTCCGGATCGGTTATCATCTGATATTGGGTCAATAAGGCAAACAACGGCGGCGGGTTACCAGACCTCGCCGCCCTTGGCCGCGGCCGTCGTCAACAGGTCGAACGCGTATTGCGCCACGCTGCGGAACACCACCAGCGTAATCTCGTCCCCGCCCGACATCCAAAACGCCGCCGGCACCTGTGCCAGCCGCGTGCGGCGGATTTCGCCCGTCGTGAAGGTGGCCATATCCACCGGCGCCAGTTTCGCCACCACTTCGCGCACCCGCTCGCCCGTCAGGGTAAACACCGCGCGGGCGTCCGAGACATTGACCACCAGCGAATGGGTGTTGCCCAGTGCCTTTTGCAGTTTTGCCACGGTTGCTTCGGCATCCTGATAGGCCATCATCAACAGTAATTCATCCGGCGACATCCACGCCGCGCCCTTGCCATCCTTCAGGTTGATCCCGCGTTGCGCAGGCATATCCACCCCCACAGCCGATTTCACCGCCTTGGCGATCTTGGCCAATGACAGGTCACCGCGCAGGGTGATCATCCCTTGCAGGCCCATTTCCCGCACACCCACATATCCGGCAGAAGAAACGCCCTGCAACGCGCTGACAGCATTAGACATTTTGCTTCTCCCCTTCTTTGTCATAGAACACCGGATCAACGATTTTCGCGGGAACCGTAGTGCCGTCGATCAGACCGAATTCGATCACCTCGCCCATCCGGTCAGGCCCGTGCAGCACAAGTCCCATGGCGATGCCACGCTCCAGTGTGGGCGAATGGTAGGTTGACGTGACCCGCCCCTGCATATTGCGCTGCCCGTTGGCGTTTTCCCCCTCGGCCAGCGCATAGGCCCCGTCCGGCAAGACCGAGCCATCCAGCGTTTCCAGCCCGACCAATTGCCAGCGGTCCGGGTCTGCCATATGCGGGCGCTGCTGGGCGCGTTTGCCAAGGAAATCGTCTTTCTTTTTCGAGATCGCCCAATGCAGCCCCAGATCCTGCGGGATCACGGTGCCGTCGGTTTCGTCCCCGATCATGATAAAGCCCTTTTCGGCCCGCATGATATGCAGCGCCTCGGTGCCATAGGCCATCGCGCCGAATTCCTCGCCCGCCGCAAGCAGCGCATCCCAGAACGCGCGGCCCTGCGAGGCGGGCACGGCGATTTCATAGGACAGCTCGCCGGAAAACGAAATCCGGTAGGCACGCACGTCAAAACTGCCGATGCTTCCATCCGCCCAGCCCATGAACGTCAGCGCCTCTTTCGAGACATCCATGCCGCCCAGTTTCTCCAACAGTTTGCGGGCGTTGGGGCCAACCACAGCGACCTGTGCCAGTTGTTCGGTCACATAGGCAACGTAAACTTTCCAGTCCCACCATTCGGTTTGCAGCCATTCCTCCATCCACGCATGAATGTGGTCTGCCCCGCCGGATGTGGTGTGGCACAGGAAGGTGTCGTCATCGATCCGCGCCACCACGCCGTCATCCATCAGGAACCCGTTTTCATTGCACATCAGCCCGTAGCGGCAGCGCCCCGGTTTCAAGGTGGACATCATGTTGGTGTAAAGCATGTCGAGGAACCTGCCCGCATCCGGCCCCTTGACGATGATTTTGCCAAGGGTCGAGGCATCGAGCAGGCCCAGATTGTTGCGGGTGTTATTGACCTCGCGCGCCACGGCTTGCTCGTGGGTTTCGCCATCGCGCGGATAGCAATAGGGGCGGCGCCACTGGCCGACAGGTTCCATATAGGCGCCCTGTTCCACATGCCAGTCGTGCATCGGGGTGCGGCGCAGGGGCTGGAAGATGTCGCCGCGTGCCTCGCCGGCAATCGCGCCCATGGAGATCGGGGTGTAGGGCGGGCGAAAGGTGGTGGTGCCGGTTTGCGGAATGGGCTGGCCCAGCGCATCGGACAACACGGCCAATCCGTTGATATTGCTCAGTTTACCCTGATCCGTTGCCATGCCAAGAGTGGTATAGCGTTTTGTGTGCTCGACACTGGCATAGCCTTCGCGGGCGGCAAGCTGCACGTCCGAAACCTTCACATCATTTTGGAAATCCAGCCACATTTTGGCGCGCAGTTCCGGCGTGGCTTTGGCGGGCATGATCCAGACGGGGGCCATCAATGCCTCATCGGTCGGGCGCGCCTTTGGCGGCCCCGCCCTTTTCGGCGTGAACCCTGCCGCTTTGGCGGCGGATTTGCCTGCCGCGTGAGCATCTTTCAGCACTTCGGGCGTGTCCATCGCGCCGCTGGCGATGCCGGCGGTCAGCACGAAACCTTGCCCATCGGCACCGGTGGGCGGGCGTTTAGGGTCGGGGGCGAAATGGGCCTGATCATTGATCCAGTTCAGCTTGCCGCCGCAATGGGACCACAGGTGCACCACGGGGGACCACCCGCCGGACATCGCCACGCAATCGCATTTGATTTCCTCGCGCGCGCCGCCGTCGCCATCTTGCAGGCAGACGTCCACGCCGGTCACCCGTTTACCGCCCTTGACCTTGGCAATAGCGCGGCCCTCGCGCACCTCGATACCCAGGGCGCGGGCCTGATTGGGCAAGTCGCTGTCAACCAGCGGACGGGCGTCGATAATGGCGGGCACGTCCAATCCCGCCTGTTTCAACGCAATTGCAGTGCGGTAAGCGTCGTCATTGTTGGTGACCACCACGGTGCGCTGCCCCACGGCCACGCCCCAGTTCACCAGATAATCGCGCACGGCAGAGGCCAACATCACGCCGGGGATATCGTTGCCCGCAAAGGACAGGCTGCGTTCAATCGCACCGGTGGCGGTGATGATCTGTTTCGCCCTGATCCGCCACAGCCGGTGGCGCGGGGCATCGGTATCGGGCGCGTGGTCGGTGATCTGTTCATAGCCCAGCGCATAGCCGTGATCGTAAACGCCAGCGCCCGAGGTGCGGGTGCGGATGGTGACGTTGTCCATGGCTTGCAATGTGGCCAGTGTCTGCGCAACCCAGTCTTCGGCGGGTTTGCCGTCAATTTCCGCCCCGTCCACCGGAGCGCGGCCGCCCCAATGGGCGGTTTGCTTGATCAGCAGCACTTTGGCACCGGATTGCGCGGCAGCAAGTGCGGCTTGCAGACCCGCGATACCGCCGCCAACCACCAGCACATCGGTGAAGAAATAGAAATGCTCGTAGCGGTCCGCATCGCGTTCCTTTGGCGGTTTACCAAGACCGGCAGAGTGGCGCACGATCGGTTCGAACAGGTGTTTCCATGCCACCCGCGGGAACATGAAGGTTTTATAATAGAACCCGGCGGGCAGGAAGCGGGCGGCATAGTTGTTCACCACGCCCACGTCGAAATTCAGGCTGGGCCAGTGGTTTTGCGATGTGGCGTTTAGCCCGTCGAACAATTCGGTGGTGGTGCTGCGCTGGTTCGGCTCGAACCGCGCGCCGTGGCCCATGTTCACCAGCGCGTTGGGTTCTTCCCCGCCGCTGGCCAGCGCGCCGCGCGGGCGGTGGTATTTGAACGAGCGGCCCATCAGCATCTGGTCATTGGCCAAAAGGGCCGAGGCCAGCGTGTCGCCGAGGTAGCCGCCAAGAGACTGGCCATTGAAGGTAAAGGTGACGGGGGCGGCTTTGTTCAGGAAACGGCCCATGTTGGGGATGCGGGTGCTCATTTTTCAAGCCTTGTGCAGATGGAGGGGCCGGAGCCTGCGGCGCAGGTATTTCGGGCAAGAAGAAGGCTCATGTCCAGCCCTCCCAATCGGGGCGTTTTTGTTTGATCTTTTTGATCAGGTCGGCGGGCGGCTGTGTGGTCTGGGCGCTGTAGGTGCCGAACACTTCCAGCGTCATGGTGCAGCGGGCGGCGTGGAACCATTTTCCGCAGCCGTTGCTATGCCGCCAGCGTTCAAAATGCACGCCCTTGGGGTTTTTGCGATAGAACAGGTAGGATTGCAGATCTTCGTCCGAGGCGCCTGTGCCAAAGCGGGTCAGATGGGCCTCGCCGCCCGCATGGAGTTCGGTTTCTTCGGCTGCCACGCCGCAGTATGGGCAGGTTAGGATTAGCATATTTGCCGTCCTTGTATTGAAAACTTATGTTTCATTCCTATTTCAATTCGATGGAAATTTTGGCCGGAGTCTTTTCGCTTGTTTTCGAGATTATATTCTACTCGCTCTTCGATTCTTTCCTTAGAAAACCGGATGAAGAACAATACTGGACTAAACCACGCAAAACCGACGCAATAGCAAACGCGAAACAGATTGCAGTCCTTCGACAAGAGCTTGAGCAAATGAAGCGCCATCAGTGAGCCACCCCCGCCGCAACGCTTTCATCAATGAACCGCCCCTCGGCGAAGCGGTCCAGCCCGAATTCGGCGCATAGCGGTCCCGGTTGCCCGTTGGCCATCATTTCCGCCATCGCCCAGCCCGATCCCGGAATGGATTTGAACCCTCCCGTGCCCCAGCCGCCGTTGATAAAGCAGTTGCCCAGCGGCGTGGTCGAGATGATCGGCGAGCGGTCCCCTGTCACATCGACAATCCCGCCCCACTGGCGCATCATTTTCATACGGGAAATCATCGGGAAGGTTTCGACCAGTGCGCGCACTGTTTCCTCGATATGATGGAAGGATCCGCGCTGGGTGTAGTTGTTGAACATATCCGTGCCGCCACCAATCACGAATTCGCCCTTGTCCGATTGCGAGATATAGCCATGCACCGTGTTGGCCATCACCACCACGTCAAGGCAGGGTTTGATCGGCTCGGACACTAGCGCCTGAAGGGCGACGCTTTCCATCGGCAGACGGAACCCCGCCATACGCGCCAGATCGCCGGAATTGCCGGCCACCAGTATCCCCAGCTTCTTGCAACCGATCGGGCCGCGGGTGGTTTCAACACCGGTGACCTGTCCGTTTGACTGGTTCACCGCCGTGACCTCGCATTTCTGGATGATGTCCATGCCCATGCCGGAACAGGCGCGCGCATAGGCCCATGCCACCGCATCATGGCGGGCCGTTCCCGCACGTTCCTGCCACAGCGCGCCCAGAACAGGGTAGCGCGGGCCGGAGATATTCATGATCGGCACAAGTTCCTTGACCCGCTGCGGGCTGATGAATTCGGTTTTCACCCCCTGAAAGGCGTTGGCCTGTGCGGTGCGCTGAAAGCCACGGATTTCGTGTTGGGTCTGGGCCAGCATCATCACGCCGCGCGGGCTGAACATGACATTCATGTTCAGGTCCTGCGACATGGTTTCATACAGGCTGCGGGCCTTTTCATAGATCGCGGCTGACGGGTCTTGCAGGTAGTTGCTGCGGATGATGGTGGTGTTGCGGCCTGTATTGCCGCCGCCCAGCCAGCCTTTTTCAAGGATCGCCACATTGGTGATGCCGAAATTCTTGCCCAGATAATAGGCCGTAGCCAGCCCGTGCCCACCTGCCCCGACGATCACCACGTCATAGGATTTCTTGGGTTCGGGGGAACGCCACGCCTTGCCCCAGCCGGAATGGTAACGCAGGGCCTCGCGGGCGATGGCAAATGCGGAATAACGTCTCATATCTCGAATCCCCTAAAGGGGCATAGCGGCCCCTGCACCACAGTATTGATACGCAACACGACTTTAGCCGCGCACGCCTGCGGCACAATGGGGAAAATATGCGACATATCCGCAATTTGCAGGTGCTGTCGTATCTGTGATCTGCCTGCGGCGGTTTCACCCTTTTGCGCTGGCCGATTTCACGATACACGGGGGGCGGATTTTAACGAAAGGCGAAAACCCTATGGTGTTCTGGATTGTGATTGGCGTGCTTATTCTTGTAGTGGCTGCACTGCTGGCATTGGCGCTATTGCGCGGGCGGGATACGGGGGTGGCCGCCGCCGAATATGATTTGCAGGTATACCGCGACCAGTTGGCCGGGGTCGAGCGCGATCTGGAACGGGGCGTGGTGTCCAAGGAAGAAGCCGCGCGGATCAAGACCGAGGTGTCGCGCCGGATTCTGGATACGGATAAGGCCTTGCAGGCGGCCGAAGAGGTGCATCGCGCGCCAAAGGCAATGACCTATGGCGCCATTCTGGCATCACTGGTGTTGCTGGCCGCATCGGTCGGGGTTTACCAGAAGATCGGGGCGCCGGGCTATCCTGATCTGCCGTTAAAACTGCGTATAGCCGAGGCCGAGCAGGCCCGCGAGAGCCGCCCGTCGCAAGCCGAGATCGAGGCACAGGTGCCGCCAATGGCCGTAGATGTCGATCCGCGTCAAAAGGAATTGGTGGCCAAGCTGCGCACAGCCGTTGCCGCACGGCCTGATGATTTGAAGGGGCATGAATTGCTGGCCGGAAACGAGGCCGCGCTGGGGAATTACACCGCCGCCTATCGGGCGCACCAGCGGGTGATCGAAATCAAGGGGGCGGATGCCACCGCCGATGATTATGCCGACCTGGCCGATCTGATGATCGTGGCCGCCGGTGGATATGTTTCGCCAGAGGCCGAGGGCGCATTGAAAAAGGCGCTGACCCTTGATCCGGAAAACGGCAAGGCACTGTATTATTCGGGTCTGATGTTTGCCCAGAACGGGCGTCCCGATGTGACCTTCCGCATCTGGAAGGACCTGCTTGAGGCCAGCAATCCGAATGATCCGTGGATGCAACCCATCATCGCCCAGATCGAGGACGCGGCAGCCTTTGCCGGTGTGGATTACCGCGTGCCACCGATGATGCGTGGCGGTGGCGGTTTGGCAGGGCCGGATGCAGGGGCGGTGGCGGCGGCTTCGGAGATGACCGCCGAAGAACGTCAGGATATGATCCAGAACATGGTTTCACAACTGTCCGAGCGACTGGCAAGCGAAGGTGGCAGCGCGCAGGAATGGGCGCAGTTGATCGGCGCATTGGGTGTGCTGGGCGACAAGGACCGTGCGGCAAGAATCTGGGGCGAGGCACAGCAGGTCTTTGCCGGTGACAGTGCCGCACTGGAAACTGTGCAGGCTGCGGCGGTGCGGGCCGGTGTGGCTGAATGATCTATGACGCGATCGAGGATTTCGCCGCCGCCCTGCCGCCGATGCGCGCGCTTGCGGGGCTGGATCTGGGGACCAAGACCATCGGGGTTGCCGTGTCGGACAATTTTCTGACCGTTGCCACCCCGCTGGAAACCGTCAAGCGCAAGAAATTCGGCGTGGATGCAGCACGCCTGCTGGAAATCGCCACCGAACGTAATCTGGGCGGATTCGTGTTGGGATTGCCGCGCAATATGGATGGCTCCGAAGGGCCACGCTGCCAGTCGACCCGCGCCTTTGCCCGCAACCTGTCGCGCCTGACCGATCTGCCGATCGGGTTCTGGGACGAACGCCTGTCCACGGTGGCCGCCGAACGTGCGTTGCTGGAGGCCGATACTTCGCGGGCACGAAGGGCCGAGGTGATCGACCATGTGGCGGCCGGATACATCCTGCAAGGGGTGATGGACCGTCTGGGGCATTTGAAACGGGATGGATAAGGTCTGGAAACGCGACGAGGTGCAATCGCCTTGCGTCAACATTTGCGTAATCCACCCCGAGGCGCGGTTGTGCACGGGGTGTTATCGCAGCATGGACGAGATTTCGCGCTGGTCGGTGATGGACGAGAGCGAGCGGGCAACGATTATGGCCGAGCTGGACGCACGCAAGCCATTGGTGGTGAAGCGCCGTGGTGGACGGGCGGCGCGATTGAAACGGGCGTGATTTGCGGCAGGTTTTGCGCCCGCTGACGCGGTCGCCCCGGGCTCGCCCCTGACGGGGCTCGCCGTTGCCTGCGGCGCAGGTATTTAAAGCGCATCCAATCCATTCAGAATCATGTATTCACACAGCACCCCGAGGCAGCGTTTGCGCAAGAAAATGCGTTCGGGGTGTTGAGTGGATTCAATTTGATTGGATTTGCTTCCGGCAAGAAGAAGTCAGGCCGTATCGAGCGAGGCCTTGGCGTCGTTCAGGATTTTGGCGATTTCGCCACTGGCGATTTTCTGGATGTCGTCCTGATATTTCAGGATCGCGCCCAAGGTGTCGGCGATGACATCGGGCGACAGATCAATCACATCCAGCGCCAGCAGGCATTTTGCCCAGTCGATGGTTTCGGCCACGCCGGGTTTCTTGAACAGATCCTCGGTGCGCAGCCGCTGGACAAAAGCGACCACCTCGCGCGATAGCGCAGCACTCGCCTCTGGCGCGCGGGCTTGCAGGATTTCAAGTTCGCGTTCGAACGTCGGGTATTCGACCCAGTGATAGAGGCAGCGGCGTTTCAGGGCATCATGCACTTCGCGGGTGCGGTTGGAGGTCAGGATCACAATGGGCGGTTCTGGCGCCTTGATGGTGCCCAGTTCGGGGATAGTGACCTGAAAATCGGACAGCGCTTCCAGCAGGAAGGCCTCGAACGGCTCGTCCGTGCGGTCCAGCTCGTCAATCAGCAACACGGGCGCACCACCTGGCTGCGGGCTCATTGCCTCGAGCAGCGGGCGGCGGATCAGGTAGCGTTCGGAAAACAGCTCGTCCACCAGTGCTTCGCGGTCCGTGCCCTCGACCGCTTCGGCGGTGCGAATTGCCACCATTTGTGCGGCAAAGTTCCATTCATAGACGGCGCTGGATGCATCCAGCCCCTCGTAACATTGCAACCGGATCAGGCGACGGCCCAGCGCGGCGGAAATGGCCTTGGCGATTTCGGTCTTGCCAACCCCCGCCTCGCCCTCCAGAAACAGCGGCCGGCCAAGGCGCAGCGCCAGAAACACCACCGTGGCCAGATCGCGGCCGCAGATATAGCCCTGTTCGGCCAGCAGCGCCGTTACATCGTCAATCGAGGTTATGTCGTGGCCCATCTTTACCCTTTCGTTTCCCCGATCAGACTGCACGCAGGGGCGGCAAGGTCAAGGGGGCAGATTTTCATTGCATCTGCGATGATTTTCCTTGCGACTCCCGCCGCAAACCGCTTCTAGTGGCCCTGCGAAACCCAGACTGGAGAGAAACCGCCATGACAACGCCCGTGCTAAAGCCCAAAGATGCCCCCGACCTGTCCCGTTTCGACTGGGAAGATGCGTTCCGGCTGGAGGACCAGTTGAGCGAGGACGAGCGCATGTTGCGCGATGCGTCCCGCGAGTTTGCGCAGGGCGTGTTGCAGCCACGGGTGATCGAGGCCTATGCGAATGAAACCACCGACCCGGATATTTTCCGCGAAATGGGCGATGCCGGTTTGCTGGGCACCACGATCCCCGAGGAATACGGCGGGCTGGGCGCGAATTATGTCACCTATGGTCTGGTGGCGCGGGAAATCGAGCGGGTGGACAGTGGCTATCGCTCGATGATGTCGGTGCAATCGTCGCTGGTGATGTATCCGATCTATGCCTATGGCACCGAGGAGCAGCGGCAAAAGTATTTGCCCGGACTGGCCGCCGGCAGCCTGATTGGCTGTTTTGGCCTGACCGAACCCGATGCGGGGTCCGACCCCGGCGGCATGAAAACGCGGGCCGAGAAAACCGCGACCGGCTACAGGCTGACCGGCAGCAAGATGTGGATATCAAACAGTCCGATTGCCGATGTGTTCGTGGTCTGGGCCAAATCCGAAGCCCACGGCGGCAAGATCAAGGGCTTTGTGCTGGAAAAGGGCATGAAAGGGCTTTCCGCGCCGAAAATCGGCGGCAAGCTGTCGTTGCGGGCGTCCATTACCGGTGAAATCGTGATGGATGGTGTCGAGGTGGGCGAGGATGCCCTGCTGCCCAATGTCGAAGGCCTGAAGGGGCCGTTTGGTTGTCTGAATCGCGCCCGTTACGGTATTTCGTGGGGGGTGCTGGGGGCGGCCGAATTCTGTTGGCACGCGGCACGGCAATACGGGCTGGATCGCAAGCAGTTCAACAAGCCGCTGGCGCAAACCCAGTTGTTTCAGAAGAAACTGGCCGATATGCAGACGGAAATCACGCTGGGCCTGCAAGGTTCCCTGCGAATCGGCCGCCTGATGGACGAGGCCAACGCAGCCCCCGAAATGATCAGCCTGATGAAGCGCAACAACTGCGGCAAGGCGCTGGATATCGCCCGCATGAGCCGGGACATGCACGGCGGCAATGGTATCAGCGAGGAATTCCAGGTGATCCGCCATATGGTGAACCTTGAAACCGTGAACACCTATGAGGGCACCCATGATGTGCATGCGCTGATTTTGGGGCGGGCACAGACCGGCTTGCAGGCGTTTTTCTAGGGGGTGGATATGATCACAGTTGTAACAGTCATGCTGTTTTTGTTAACGCCACAGCCATTGCAACCTTTTGTGATCCTGTTTATCGTGGCCTGATTGTCATTTATTAAAGGTGCCCCCGATATGGAAGCTGATCCAACAATCGGTCTGATTTTCCTGACCCTTGTCCCTGCCCCGTTTCTGGTGCCTGTCATCCTGATCGGCGCGGGATTTGTTTTCGGGATAAGCTGACCCGTGCCGCTGGACCTATGGCTTGCCTTTGCCGCGGCGTCCTTTGTGGTGGTGGTCATTCCCGGCCCGACAATCCTGTTGGTGGTGTCCTATGCGTTAACGCAAGGGCGGCGCGTGGCTGTGGCCACAGCGCTTGGCGTGGCGCTGGGGGATTTCATCGCGGTTTCCCTGTCATTGGCAGGGCTTGGGGCAATCCTGCTGACCTCGGCGTGGGCGTTTACCGCGCTGAAGTGGATCGGCGCGGGTTATCTGGTATTTCTGGGGATCAAACTGTTGCGCAGCCCGCCGCACCTGAAAGATGTGACAGCCCCCATACCAACACCGGCCAAACGGATATTCGCCCATTCGGCACTGGTCACGGCACTAAACCCGAAGGGGATCATCTTTATCATCGCCTTTGTGCCGCAATTCCTAAGCGCTGACCTGCCGGTGATGCCGCAATTCCTGACCATGCTCGCCACCTTTGTTGGTCTGGGTGCGATAAACGCACTGGCCTATGCGATGCTGGCGGACCAATTGGGGCAGCGCATCCGCAGCCCGAAAGTGCTGACCTGGGTGAACCGCACAGGCGGTGTGGCATTGATTACAATGGGCGCGTTAACGGCGACATTACAACGGAACTGATCCCCCAAATCTATAGTGGCGGCATTAGAACAGCCCCTCAACTATAGGTAAATGTCTGAAAACCATCACAGATTATTGACTGCCAACAATCGGCTTACCCTTGAAACAGTCGTGGAAAGCACCCAACTATTTACAGTCTGGCAACAAAGCAGGCCAATCAAACGAATTGGCGATGCCTCACTGAAAAACACCCGCTTTTCAAGCGATTTCATTCACATTTTCGCCGTATTTGAATGGAATATCAGCCATACTGAATATCTAAGGAATACCCGAAAACATGGACGACCCGCGCACCCCTTCTGGTTCGGATGACGCTGACAAGCAGGAATGGCTTGCTCGCCTGGAAGATGTAGGCGAAGAGCCGGGATATTTCAAACCGCTGGGCAACAACCACTATGCAGTCCTGACCGAGGGGTCATCGACCCTGTTGGTCACATTTGAAACCATCGAAAGCATCCGCAAGAATACCGAGGATGAAATGCCGCTGGGGTTCGAACTGATTGCCGAAAAAGGCTGGTCCCACCTTGGTATCCTTACCGAAGGGTGCACCTGGTTTCGCAGCAGATCGGTTTATGACTATTTTGACAGCTTGCTGGATGAAGGGTTTTTCGAGGAATTCGACCATGTGGTTTTCATGGGATCCGGCATGTGCGGTTATGCTGCGGCAACCTATTCGGTTGCGGCCCCCGGTTGCACCGTGCTTGTGTTCAACCCACAGGCGACTCTGGATCCGCGCGTGACCGAATGGGACCACCGTTTCAAATCCAGCCGCCGCGTGTCGTTTACAGACCGGTACGGGTTTGCCCCCGATATGGTGGACGCAGCCAATCAGGTTTTCCTGCTGTATGATCCCGAAGAAGAAATGGACGCCATGCACGCAGCACTGTTTACCCGTTCGCATGTGACCAAATTGCGATGCCGGTTTCTGGGGCGCGACATTATGAAGGCCATGATCCAGATGGATATCCTGCAACCACTGGTCGACGCGGCCTGTGAAGATATGGATGTGGCAAAGCAGTTCCATCAATTGTATCGCGCACGGCATGAATATGCCCCCTACCTTGGGCGCGTGTTGACCCATCTGGACGATGATGACCGTTGCATCATGTCAGGGATGTTATGCCGCTATGCTGCCAGCCGGGTAGAAGCGCCGCGGTTCAAAGAACGGTTGGAAAAAATCGAAACCCGTTTGAAATCGGCAGGAAAAACCCTGCCCAACATTCGGCGGACCCGTAAAAATGTTGCTTTTCAACCCCTGGATTAGCAATTTATTTAGAATTTTCCATAAAACTCCCTTTGAACACAGTAAGGGAGATTGAAATGCTACATCAGATGCCGGCCGACGAACTTGGCCATGTTCGCAAGGAAATTCAGGCGCTGCGGGCCCGCGAAATCGAGCTGCGCAAATGCTTTACCGATGAATGCGACGATGGCGTGTTTGAAGGCTGCGAGTATGATGTCGAAGTGAAATATCGCAAACGCCGGGTGCTGGCCAGAAACCGGTTGCCATCCGACATCCTCAATGACCCGAAATATTTCGATATCCGCCTTGCCCCGGTTGTGCGTGTGGTCAAGCGCAAGGAACAGCGCCTGCCTTTGGGGTTTGGTCCTGCAGGAATGATTGCTGCACAGGATAATTTCGACGTGGTCGAGGCGTGGAATTAACAGGATCACTGGTAAAAAACCTGCCCGCATAGAAATTTGCCATAGCTTGACGGCCCCGGATTGTGTAATCGGGGGCCATCATGACCGATCAAATCACCCTCCGCCGCCCGGATGACTGGCACCTGCACTTGCGCGATGGCGCAATGCTGGCCGCTGTTTTGCCCGAAACCACACGCCATTTTGCCCGTGCCATCATCATGCCCAATCTGGTGCCGCCGGTGGTGACGTCAGCGGATGCAATCGCCTATAAGTCGCGGATCATGGCCGCCCTGCCCGATGGCACGGATTTCACTCCGCTGATGACGCTGTATCTGACAGAGGAAACCGATGCCGATGACGTGGCCGCGGCCCATGCTTCGGGGCTGATCTCGGCGGTGAAACTGTATCCGGCGGGGGCGACGACCAATTCGGCCTCGGGGGTTTCGGACTTTGACAAGGTGCGCGGTGTGCTGGAACGCATGGCCGAAATCGACCTGCCCCTGTGCGTGCATGGCGAAGTGACCGATGCCGACATAGATATCTTTGATCGCGAAGCGGTGTTTATCGACCGCGTGCTCGACCCGATCCGGCGCAAAACACCGGGCTTGCGTGTGATCATGGAACATATCACCACCGCTGACGGGGTGGACTATGTGCAAAGCGCCGATCGCGATCTGGCGGCGACCATCACCACGCACCACCTGATCATCAACCGCAACCATATTCTGGTTGGCGGCATCAAACCGCATTACTACTGCCTGCCGGTCGCCAAACGCGAAAGCCACCGTCTGGCCCTGCGCGCCGCTGCCACTTCGGGGGATACGCGGTTCTTCCTTGGCACCGACAGCGCCCCGCATACCGATGCCAACAAGCTAAGCGCCTGTGGTTGCGCCGGCTGCTTCACCGCCACCAACACCATGCCAATCCTTGTCCATGTGTTCGAAGAAGAAGGTGCGCTGGACCGGCTGGAAGGGTTCACATCTTTGCACGGTCCTGCATTCTATCGCCTGCCCGTCAATGAAACCACAATCACCCTGACCAAATGCGCGCCATCGCCCACGCCCGAAAAACTGATCACCAATGAGGGCGATGTCACCATATTTGATCCCGGATTCGATCTGTTGTGGCAGGTCACGTCCTGATATATCTTTGTTCCATAAAT
The DNA here is from genome assembly GCF_003544895.1 of Profundibacter amoris. GTDB lineage: Bacteria > Pseudomonadota > Alphaproteobacteria > Rhodobacterales > Rhodobacteraceae > Profundibacter > Profundibacter amoris. The sequence goes on along the minus strand of NZ_CP032125.1, from coordinate 1,187,125 downwards.
ATCCGCGCCGCAGGCAAGAAAACTATTATGCCTCCGGCGGGGATATTTTAAAAAAGAAGAAGCGCAAAAGGTTCTGCTGATGATCCCCTCGACCTACCCTTCCAAAGAAGAAATCGCCCGCCTGACCGCGAAAATGCTGTTGGAAATCAAGGCGGTGCATTTTAACGCGGTCGAGCCGTTCACACTGGCCTCGGGCCTGCCCAGCCCGACCTATATTGATTGTCGCAAGCTGATCAGCCATCCGCGGATCCGGTCTACCGTGATGGATTTCATGGTCACCACCGTGATGCGGGACGCAGGATTCGAGGCGTTCGACAACATCGCCGGCGGGGAAACCGCAGGCATCCCCTTTGCCGCGCTTGTGGCCGAACGCATGGCCTTGCCGATGAGCTATGTGCGCAAGAAACCCAAGGGGTATGGCCGCAATGCGCGAATCGAGGGCGATATGAGCGAGGGGCAGCGGGTTTTGCTGGTCGAGGATCTGACCACCGATGGTGGCTCCAAACTGTCTTTTGTCGATGCGATTCGTGAAACCGGGGCGACTTGTGCCCACACTGCGGTGATTTTTTACTACGACATTTTTCCAGAAACCGGGAAAACCTTGGGCGATCACGGGGTTACCCTGCATCACCTGTGCACATGGTGGGATGTTCTGACCGAGGCCAAGGCCAGCGGTGCCTTTGATGCGGCCACTCTGACCGAGGTCGAAAGCTTTTTGTCCGCCCCGAGGGCCTGGCAGGATGCGCGAAAAAAATAAACGCGCAAACGGGCCACAATTCGTGTATATTGCGGGTTAAATAATGCCAACCACCAAATGTGGACAGTTTAATCTATCCACAGATTTATACAATTTGCACCGCCAACGCGGTGCGTTTAAACAATTTCCGGTGGGACAGACAGGTGGGACATGAACGAAATTGCGCCGATAAATTCAACCCGGGACGAGGCAGGCATCAGCGACGCCCTGCCCCATAACATCGAGGCCGAACAGCAATTGCTGGGCGCGATCCTGACCAACAACGATATTTACGACCGCGTCGCGGCGATCATCGGCCCGCAGCACTTTTTCGAGCCAACGCATGCGCGCATTTTCGAAGTAGCCGCCAGCCGGATTGCCAAAAACAATCTTGCTTCACCCGTCACGCTAAAGGCGTTTCTGGAGGATGACGAAGGGCTGAAAGAGCTGGGTGGCGCTGCCTATCTGGTGCGGCTGGCGGGGGCGGCTATTTCCGGTTTTGCCGCCCGTGATTATGCGCAGATGATTTACGATCTGGCGATTCGGCGCGAATTGATCGGGCTGGGCCGCGAGATTTCGGACAAAGCGGGCAAGGTCGATATTGCCTCGGAACCCAAAGAGCAGATCGTCGAGGCCGAACAGGCGCTTTATGCGCTTGGCGAACAGGGCCAGACCGACAGCGGGTTTCAATCCTTCCTGAAGGCCGTGACCGATGCGGTGAATGTTGCCAACGCCGCCTATCAGCGCGATGGCGGACTGGCGGGGATTTCAACCGGCCTGACCGATATGGACAAGAAGCTGGGCGGATTGCACCGTTCGGATTTGCTGATCCTTGCGGGTCGCCCGTCGATGGGGAAAACATCATTGGCAACCAACATCGCTTATAATATCGCCAAGGCCTATCAAAAGGGCACGCTGCATGATGGCACCGAAGGGGCGGTGAATGGCGGGGTTGTCGGGTTTTACAGCCTCGAGATGAGCGCCGAACAACTGGCCGCGCGTATCCTGTCCGAGGCAAGTGAAGTGCCCAGCGAACAGATCCGCCGGGGCGACATGACCGAAGAGGAATTCCGCCGGTTTGTCGAGGCCGCCAAACAGCTGGAAGCCTGCCCGCTTTATATCGATGACACCCCCGCCCTGCCGATCAGCCAGTTGGCTGCGCGCGCGCGCCGTCTGAAACGCACCCACGGGCTGGATGTGTTGTTCATCGACTATCTGCAACTGGTGCGCCCCGCCACCGCCAAAGACAGCCGTGTGAACGAGGTGTCGGAGATCACGCAGGGGCTGAAGGCGATTGCAAAAGAGCTGGATATTCCGGTGGTCGCCCTGTCGCAGTTATCGCGTCAGGTGGAAAACCGTGATGACAAGCGCCCGCAACTGTCGGACCTGCGGGAATCGGGATCGATCGAGCAGGACGCGGATGTGGTGATGTTCGTTTACCGCGAGGAATATTATAAAGAGCGCGAAAAACCGGGTGATCACGAGCTGGACAAAATGCAGGTCTGGATGGACGAAATGGAAGCCCTGCGCGGCAAGGCCGAGGTGATCATCGGCAAGCAGCGCCACGGCCCGATCGGCCATATCGAGCTGAGCTTTGAAGGCCAGTTCACCCGTTTTGGCAATCTGGTCAAACCGTGGCAAGGGGGCGGGGACAGCTTCTAGAGTCTGGATCTATTTCGTAGGCTTGCGAAATGGGTGTAGTAATTGTTGCCAATAACCTTTGGGCACTCCCCCGCCGGCGACACCGTATTTCTGCGGCCATTCATCCTCGGGCAAATGGTGGGTGCCGAACAGCCAATCAAACAACGGGAAATGCGACGCATAATTGATATCAATTGCTGCACGTTCCGATCCGTGGTGCCAGTGATGAAACCGGGGCGTAACCAGAAACCGCTCAAGAAACCCGAATTTTATCCCCAGATTGGCGTGGATAAAGGACGAATAGAAATAGACAATCAAAAGATAGGCCTGAATGGCTTCGGGTTTAAATCCCAGTGTAAACATCGGTACGGCCGTTAACCCGCGCAGCACGGCGATTTCCAGAAAATGCATTCTGGCTCCCGCAAGCCAATCCATGCTTTGGGTCGAATGGTGAATCGAATGGAACCGCCACAAAAACGGAAAAGTATGAAACGCCCGATGCACCCAGTATTGCACGAAATCTGTTGCCACCATGATAACAATCACTTGCACAACAAACGGCAAAGCCTCGATTGTGGCAACGATTTGCGACATATCAAGGTTTTTGTTCACCAGATTTGAAGGTGCCATTGTTAAAAACGACAGAACCTGTACCAACATCGAGCTGACCAGATAATAGAACATGTCCTCCTGCCATTCCGGGCGAAAAACGGTTTGCTCTCCTTTGTGGGGAAGGAACCGTTCCAACGGCACAAACAGAAAGCCGATAAACAGCACATTGACAATGAAATAGTCCAACCCGAAATATAATGCCTGCGCGCTTTGCCCCGGCTCAACTGCAGGCGCACTTCCAAACAACGAAGCCGTAAGGACAATAGCCAGACCAGTCCAGCCCAACACCTTGTTCCGGCTTAAAAGTATGCTGATCAGGGCCAACAGGTAGCCCAGCAGCAATACGGCCCGCAAGAATACCGTGATATAGCTGCTTTCATGGATGATTGACAGTTCGGGCATGGTAAAGGTCTGCGGGAAAAAGCGGATCATTACGATCAGCAACCCGGCCAACCCCGCAAGTATAGACAACGATCCCGACAGCCAACCGCTGCCCAAAGGGCGTGATTTGCGCGGTTTTTCCAGTTCGGTTTTTATTCTGCCGATAACACCCATCGTCTGCTCTCCTGCTTTTCCTTTGGGCTTTCTACCCGTTTGTCCCGCATGTGGGTAGTCTGGATTTCCCTATCTTTCGCTTTCTGCTTGGCCTTCCCCTTGCCCCCGTCAAAAACCACTTATGGGAAGCGGTAATTCAACAATTGATCTGGATGCGCTGACGGCCAACAGGCGTGTGCTGGACACATTGGCAGTTTGCGAAACGGCGGCCGTGGTCAAGGCTGATGGTTACGGGCTGGGTATAGACCGGGGGGCAAAAGCGCTGGCCAAGGCTGGTGCACGGCGGTTTTCGTCGCTGTCGCTGTGGAAGGCGCCGCAGTGCATCAGGCGCTTGGCCCGATCGGCCGTATCGAGTTGAGCTTTGAAGGCCAGTTCACCCGTTTTGGCAATCCGGTCAAACCGTGGCAAGGGGGCGAGGACAGCTTCCAGAAGCTGCCCCGCCTGCACCTTTACCGGTTATTCGTCCAGACCGCGCAGTTTCACACCGGATTCCTGCAATTTATCCAGTTGGGATTTATCAAGACTTGTCAGGTTATAAACCGTCAGAGACCGGAATTTCGGCAGGCCAATCAACGGGCTTAGGTCGGTAACCTTGGTATCCGACACATCAAGGCTTCTGAGTTTGGGCAGGCCCGCCAGTGGTGACAGATCGGCAACGCCGGTGCGGTTCAGATCAAGGTTGCTTAGCTTTTCCTTTCCGGCCAGTGCTGAAATGTCGCTCACGGCGGTTTCGTTCAGATCAAGGCTGGATATCTCGGCCAAGCCCGAAACCGGCGTAATATCGGCAACTTTGGTTCCCTTCAAATTCAACGTTTGCAACTTAGGCATGCTGGCCACCGCCGAAATATCGGCTACTTCGGTTTTGTTTAGGTAAAGCGATTTCAACTCGGGTGAATTTGCCAATGGTGAAATGTCACTCACCCCTGTTTCGCTTAAATCCAGCCCGTAGAGCACCATCATCCCTGCCAATGGGCCAAGGTCGGATACCTGAGTGCCATTTACAAAGATGTTTTGTAAATTCTTCAACTTGGCCAGCGGGGCAAGGTCCGAAACCTGGGTAAAGGAGGCTGACAGACCACCCAGCAAGCGCAGGTCTGCAAGCGGTGCAAGGTCGCTGACTTTGGTCTCGGTGATCTTTAATGTGCGCAAAGCGGCCAGTCCGGCCAGCGGTGACAGATCGGAAATGCCGGTCTCGGACAGGTCCAGTTCTTCCAGCGCGCCCAGCCCTGCAAGCGGACCGAAATCGGTAACCGCCACCCGGGTTAAACTAAGTTCCTCCAGCCCGCCCATACCGGCCAGGGGCGAAATGTCGGTCACAGCAGATTTGGTCAGGATCAATTTCTGCAACGCCCCCAGTTTGGCCAGAACAGATATATCGCTGATTCCGGTTCGCGAGATGTCCAGCTTTTGCAGCGCCCCCATACCGGCAAGCGGGGTCAGGTCAGTGACTTTGCTATTGCTCAGGTTCAATACGCGCAGCGCCTTTAGTCCAGACAACCCGCTTAAATCGGTTACAGGCGTGCCAGACAGATTTATCTCTTTTAGCCACGGCATTTTGGCAATCATCGACAGATCGGTAATTTCCAGACGTGACAAATCAAGCGAATCCAGCTTGGCGATGCTTAATGCCTCGGCCGGGATCACTGTCAGCCCCTTGATGCCGCTCAGGCGCAGTTGATTACAGCGTTTCTCGTTGCATTGTGCGATTTTATCCAATGCCTCTTGCATCGGGTCGGCCCAAACGTTCTGGCCAATAAACAGCCCTGTGGCGACAACGCCCGTGAATAGAAATGACTTAAAGCCCATTCAATATCTCCAAAAATAAATTAGCGGGGAAAGCCCCCTGAAAAAACAAAATTGCACTCATACGCATCGATAATCGGCAAAAGGTGCGGGGAAAAAACCGGGGTGTCAAGGGGCAGGCATTGTGTTTCTGCTTGACCTTCCCCCCCCACCCGTCAAAAACCCCCTATGGCAAGTGGAAACCTGACAATTGATCTGGATGCGTTGGCGGCCAACTGGCGGGCGCTGGACGCAATGACAGAATGCGAGACGGCGGCTGTGGTCAAGGCGGATGGCTACGGGCTGGGCGTGGGCCGGGTGGCAAAGGCGCTGGCGCAGGCCGGTGCGCGGCGGTTTTTCGTGGCTGTGGCCGAGGAAGGCGCGGCGGTGCGCGAGGCACTGGGGCCGGGTGTCGATATTTTCGTCTTTGGCGGGCATATGCGCGGCGACACCGATATGATCCATGACCTGCATCTTACCCCCATGCTGAATTCCCTGAACCAGTTGACCCGCCATTTCGAATCCCTGCCCAACGCCCCCTTCGGCATCCAGCTGGATTCCGGCATGAACCGGCTGGGCATGGAGGCGCCCGAATGGGCCGCCGTGCGCGATATTGTTCTGCCGCAAACCCCCGTTTTGGTAATGAGCCATCTGGCCTGCGCCGACGAGCCGGACCACGATATGAACGCGCGCCAACTGGCGACCTTCCGCGACATGACCGACGGCATCAATGCCCCGCGTTCGCTGGCTGCAACCGGCGGCATCCTGCTCGGGCCGGACTACCATTTCGACCTGACCCGACCGGGCATCGGCCTGTATGGCGGCCTGCCCTTTGCCGATGCGCAGCCCGTTGTGCATCTGTCCCTGCCGGTGATCCAGACCCGCGATCTGGCGGCAGGCGAAACCGTGGGTTACGGCAACGCATGGCGCGCTGAACAACCGGCGAAAATCGCCACCGTTTCCGGCGGTTATGCCGACGGGTTGATCCGCGCGATGTCGGGCAAGGCCACGTTTTGGCATGATGACACCCCTTGCCCGCTGGTGGGGCGCGTGTCGATGGATCTGATCACGGTGGACATCAGCCACCTGAACCAGATCCCGACCCATCTGGACCTGATCACCCCGCAACAGACGGTGGATGATCTGGCAGAAATGGCCGGCACCATCGGTTATGAAATCCTGACATCTTTAGGCCCCCGTTACGCGCGCCGCTATGCCGGAGGGTTTGCCCCGTGAGCCTGCTTGCCCCCGTCGCCGCCATCGGCCGCAACACAATGGGTATTCTGGCGGCCCTTGGCCGGATCAGCATCTTTTTGCTCCAGACATTGGGCCATATGGTTCGCCCGCCTTTCTACATCAAAGAATTCGGCCAGTCCCTGTTAACGATCGGATATTTCAGCCTGCCGGTCGTTGGCCTGACTGCCTTTTTCACCGGCGGCGCGCTGGCCTTGCAGATCTATGCCGGCGGCGCGCGCTTCAGCGCCGAAGCGGTGGTGCCGCAGATCGTTGCCATCGGCATGGTGCGCGAACTGGGACCGGTGCTGGTGGGCTTGATGATCGCGGCAAGGGTGACCTCGTCGATTGCCGCCGAAATCGCCACCATGCGGGTGACCGAACAGATCGACGCGTTGGTCACGCTGTCCACCCACCCGATGAAATACCTGACCGTGCCGCGCGTGCTGGCGGCCTTTATCACCGTGCCGATACTGGTGGGCATCGGTGATATCATCGGCATTTTCGGCGGCTACCTTGTGGCCACCGGCAAGCTGGATTTCAACTCGGCCACCTATCTGAACAACACCGTTGATTTCCTTGAGGCTGCCGATATCGCCTCGAGCCTGATCAAAGGCGCTGTGTTCGGCTTTATCGCCGCGCTCATGGGCTGTTATTATGGGATGAATTCGGGCCGAGGGGCGCAAGGGGTGGGCAAGGCGACCAAATCCTCGGTCGAGGCGGCAGCGGTACTGATCCTGGCGGCGAATTTCCTGTTAACCACAATGTTGTTTGGCTCATGATTACCTTGACGGATGTGCATAAGGCGTTTGGCAGCAACAAGGTGCTGCAAGGGGTCAACCTGACCATCCCGCGGGGCGAAAGCATGGTGGTGATCGGTGGCTCGGGCACGGGTAAATCGGTGTTGCTGAAGTGTATTCTGGGGCTGATCAAGCCTGACAGCGGGGTGATTACCGTTGACGGGCAGGATGTGACCAAGGTCGAACGCGATGCCTTTCTGGCGCGTTTCGGTATGCTGTTTCAGGGCGGCGCGCTGTTTGACAGTCTGCCGGTCTGGCAAAATGTGGCCTTTCGCCTGCTGCGCGGATCATTGAAACGACCCAAGGACGAGGCCCGCGCAATTGCAATCGAAAAACTGCGCCGCGTGGGGCTGAAACCAGATGTGGCGGACCTGTATCCGGCGGAACTGTCCGGCGGGATGCAAAAACGTGTGGGACTGGCCCGTGCGATTGCGGCCGAGCCCGAGATCATTTTCTTTGATGAACCCACAACGGGGCTGGACCCGATTATGGCGGGCGTTATCAACGAGTTGATCCGCGAAATTGTTGTGGAAATGGGCGCAACCGCGATGACCATCACCCATGATATGAGTTCGGTTCGCGCCATTGCCGACAAGGTGGCAATGCTGCACGGCGGGGTGATCCAGTGGACCGGTCCGGTGGCGGATATGGACGCATCCGGCGATCCCTATCTGGACCAGTTCATCCACGGCCGCGCCGAAGGGCCGATCGAGGCGGTGCGCTGACCCATAGGGCGGAATTTTCGCGCTTCAAGCATTGTGGCATGGTTTTAGGCCCCATAAGTATCAGCATGGGCACAGCTATGCCCAATCATTTCGGGGTGGAGTAAGCTTGTGAACCTGTTTTTGAAAATCGCCAACCTGTCGCTGATCGTGCTGTTCCCGATCGCGTGGTTTGCACCGATGTTGCGGGCGGGGGTTTTGGGCGGCATGATGCCCTATTTCTTTGACCTGAACGAAATATCGGTGATCACCGGCCTGCAATCGCTGTGGGAATCCGATGTGTTTTTGGCCCTGCTGGTGACGTTTTTCGCGATTTTCGCCCCTTATATGAAAACCATCGGCCTTGCCCTGATCCACTTTCATCTGCTGCATCGCAAGGTGCTGCCGGTGTTGCACTGGCTGGGGCGGCTGGCGATGGCCGACATCTTCTTGATCGCGCTTTATCTGGTGGTGGCCAAGGGGATTGGCGTGGGCACGGTGCAAACCGCATGGGGGCTGTATTTGTTCACCGGCTGTATTCTGGCCTCGTTGGCAATCTCTTTTGCGACCGAGAAGAAACGCACGCCTTGATGTGGCCGCAAAGCTGGGGCAAAAGGGCCTATGGCCAAAACGCATACCTTCACCTGTAACGCCTGCGGCGCGTCCTCGACCAAATGGTCGGGGCGTTGCGAATCCTGTGGCGAATGGAATTCGATTATCGAGGAAGCGCCGCTGTCGGCAGGGCCTGCGAAAAAATCGCTGGGCGGCAAACGTGGCCGCGCCCTGAACTTGACCGATCTGTCCAGCGACGAGGTGCCGCCGCCGCGCACCCATTCCGGCATGGATGAACTGGACCGCGTGCTTGGCGGCGGGCTTGTGCCGTCCTCGGCTATTCTGGTTGGCGGCGATCCGGGCATCGGCAAATCCACCCTGTTGCTGCAAGCCGCTGCAAGTTTCGCCCGCAAGGGATTGAAAACCATCTATGTTTCCGGCGAAGAGGCCAGCGCGCAGGTGCGCATGCGGGCCGACCGTCTGGGCCTGCGCGATGCGCCGGTGCAACTGGCCACCGAAACCAACCTGCGCGATATCCTGACCACGCTGGAAACCGAAAAACCGCAATTGGCAATCATCGATTCCATTCAGACCATGTGGGCCGACAATGTCGAAAGCGCACCGGGCAGCGTGTCCCAAGTGCGCGCCGCCGCCCATGAACTGACCACATTCGCCAAACGGCGCGGCATGTCCGTGATCCTGGTGGGCCATGTCACCAAGGACGGGCAAATCGCCGGCCCGCGGGTGATCGAACATATGGTCGATACCGTGCTCTATTTCGAGGGCGAGCGTGGCCACCAGTTCCGCATCCTGCGCGCCGTTAAAAACCGTTTCGGCCCTGCCGACGAAATCGGCGTGTTCGAAATGACCGGCGCGGGCCTGTCCGAGGTCACCAACCCCTCGGCCCTGTTCCTGTCGGAGCGCGACAAGCCCGCCCCCGGATCCGTGGTATTCGCCGGCATCGAGGGCACCCGCCCCGTGTTGTGCGAATTGCAGGCGCTGGTCGCTCCGTCCCCGCACAGCCAGGCCCGCCGCGCGGTTGTCGGCTGGGACAGTGGCCGGCTGGCGATGATTCTGGCGGTCCTTGAGGCGCGCTGCGGCATCCCCTTTACCGGCCTTGATGTCTATCTGAACGTTGCAGGCGGAATGCGGATTACGGAACCGGCCGCCGATCTGGCTGTTGCAGCCGCGCTACTGTCGGCACGCGAAGACACCGCTTTGCCCGCTGACACTGTGGTTTTTGGCGAAATTAGCCTATCAGGGGCTTTGCGACCCGTAGGCCAGACAGAAAACCGCTTGAAAGAAGCGGCAAAACTTGGTTTTTCGGGTGCAATTGCGCCGTCAGGTGGTAAAACCTCTGGCGCCGGGGGGCTGAATATTCAGAAAATGCCGGATTTGACGGCATTTGTTGGCGAGATTTTCGGTGCCGGTTAACCGGTCCAAAGCAGGCTAGGAGATTACGACGTGGAAGGTTTTACAATTATTGATGCAGTGGTGGCGGTGGTCATCATACTGTCTGCGCTTCTGGCATATTCGCGGGGGTTTGTACGCGAAAGCCTGTCGATTGCAGGCTGGGTCGTCGCCGCTGTGCTGGCATTCATGTTTGCCGCACAGGCCGAACCACTGGTGCGCGAAGTCCCCGTGCTGGGGGATTTCCTGAAAGACAGCTGCGAATTGTCCCGCATTGCCGCCTTTGCCGCTGTGTTTGCTGTGGCATTGATTGTGATGTCGCTGATCACCCCGCTGTTTTCCTTGATCGTCCAGCGTTCGGCGCTTGGCGGTATTGATCAGGGGCTTGGCTTCCTGTTTGGCGTGGCGCGCGGATTGCTGCTGGTTGGCATTGCGCTGGTGGTCTATGACCGCGTGATCACCGATCAGGCCATTCCGATGATCGACGACAGCCGCACCGCCCGCGTCTTTGCCAAAATGCAGGACCGCATCAACGACAGCATCCCCGAGGATGCGCCCGGCTGGATCACTTCGCGTTACGACCAACTGGTTGGCGAATGCAACAAGCCTGCTTCGAATTAAGGTCTGTTACTATATGGTGACAGACCGCCCGCGACCCCCTAAAGAGGGAAGCGAACCACTGCCATGGGATTCGGAGCGACTGCTGAAATGCAAAAAATGCTGCCAAGCCACCCGTTTGATGATGACAAGCTGAAAGAGGAATGCGGCGTTTTCGGCGTGATCGGTCAGGCCGAGGCCGCCAATTTCGTCGCCCTTGGCCTGCATGCCCTGCAACACAGGGGGCAAGAGGCCGGCGGCATCGTCAGCCATGACCCCGAACAGGGCTTCAATTCCGCCCGCCGCTTTGGCTATGTGCGTGACAATTTCACCAAAGCCAGCCTGATGGAAACCCTGCCCGGCCCGCTGGCCATCGGCCATGTGCGCTATTCCACTGCCGGCAAAAAGGGCGCCGTGATCCGCGATGTTCAGCCGTTCTTTGGCGAATTCGCGATGGGCGGGGCGGCGATTGCCCATAACGGCAACATCACCAACGCCGCCGCCCTGCGCAAGGAACTGATCCAGCATGGCTCTATCTTCCAGTCCAGCAGCGACAGCGAATGTATCATCCACCTGATGGCCCGCAGCTTCCAGAAAAACATCCCCGAACGGATGAAGGACGCCCTGCGCCGTGTCGAAGGCGCGTTTTCCATCGTCGCCATGACCCGCACCAAACTGATCGGCGTGCGCGATGCTTTGGGCGTGCGCCCGCTGGTGCTGGGGAAAATCGGCGATACCGGCTGGGCATTGTCGTCGGAAACCTGCGCGCTGGATATCATCGGTGCGGAATTCGTACGCGAAATCGAACCGGGCGAAATGGTGGTGATCACCGCCGAAGGGGTCGAGAGCCACCGCCCCTTCGCCCCCGCCAAGCCGCGCTTTTGCATCTTTGAGCATGTCTATTTCTCGCGTCCCGACAGCATCGTCGGTGGTCAGTCGATCTATGAAACACGCCGCCAGATCGGCGTGGAACTGGCCCGCGAATGTCCTGTGGATGCCGATATCGTCTGCCCCGTGCCCGACAGCGGCACCCCCGCCGCGATCGGCTATTCGCAGGAAAGCGGCATCCCCTACGCGATGGGCATCATCCGCAACCAGTATACCGGCCGCACCTTTATCGAACCCACCGAAAGCATCCGCAACATGGGCGTGCTGCTGAAGCTGAACGTCAACCGCGCACTGATCAAAGGCAAGCGGGTGATATTGGTGGATGACAGCGTGGTGCGCGGAACAACATCCCGCAAAATCAAGGAAATGATTCTGGACGCAGGGGCCGCCGAAGTGCATTTTCGCATCGCGTCCCCGCCCACCATGTGGCCCTGTTTCTACGGTGTCGACACGCCCGAACGCGACAAACTTCTGGCCGCCAACATGAACGAAGAAGAAATGCGCGCGCATCTGGGCGTGGACAGCCTGCGCTTCATCTCGCTGGACGGCCTCTATCGCGCGGCAGGCGAAGCAAAGGGGCGAAACAACGACTACCCGCAATATTGCGACGCCTGTTTCTCCGGCGAATATCCGGTGGAACCGGCGGATATGATTGCACAGGGGTTTGAGATCAAGGCGGCGGAATGATCCTGCCCCTGCCCGCCTGCGTCAAAGCCGCCTTTGATGCTTTCCCCGAACTGGCCCGCTATACCCTGCTGAACGTCCGCAGCCTGATCTTCCAAACTGCGGCCCAAAACCCCGCCGTTGGCCCGCTGACCGAAACCCTGAAATGGGGCGAACCGGCCTATCTGACCGAGGAAACCAAATCAGGCTCGACCATCCGCATGGCCTGGAAACCGGCCAAACCGGATCATGGCGCGCTGTTCTTCAACTGTAAAACCACGCTGGTCAACACCATGCGCGAAATCTACCCCGATAGTTTCACCTATCAGGGCACCCGCGCGGTGCTTTTCCGCCTTGATCAGCCGCTACCAAATGACGCTCTGGCGCATTGCATCGAAATGGCGCTAACATACCATCGCAACAAACGGTAAAGACCTACACATGACAAATCCTGATGAATCCGTCGCCCTGATCACCGGCGCCTCGCGCGGCCTTGGCTTTGCCCTGGCCGAGGCCCTGGCCCCCGATTACCACATCGTCGCCGTGGCCCGCACCGTTGGCGGGCTGGAGGATCTGGACGACCGAATCAAGGCCAAAGGCGGGGCCGCTACACTGGCGCCGATGGACATCACACAGGACGCCGCCATGCAGCACCTATGCCGCTCGATCCATGACCGTTGGGGCGGGGTGAAACTGTGGATCCATACTGCAATCCACGACACCCAACTGTCGCCTGCCGACCATATCGACGCAAAGGACTGGGACAAGGCCATCGCGCTGAATGTGCGTGCCACCGGCATCATGATTACCTATGTCGCGCCCCTGCTAGGCCGTGACGGCACGGCACTTTTCTTTGACGATCCATCAACCAGCGGTGCGAAATTCTTTGGCGCTTACGGCTCGACCAAAGCCGCGCAAATCGCGCTGGCCCGCAGTTGGCAGGCCGAAACCGCCAAAAACGGACCCCGCGTGCATATCGCCACGCCAAACCCGATGCCCACCGCCCTGCGCGCCCGCTTCTACCCCGGCGAGGATCGCTCGCCTCTGGCCGATCCCCATGACGAAGCCGCGCGGCTACTGGCCGAGCTTTAGGCTTCTTCTTTTCCCAAATATCCGCGCAGCAGGCATAGATTCTTTTCTGCCACAGCACGGGGGCAAACACAGCAGCCGCTTTACCGCGCCTGCGCCTTGCCCTATTGAATCTACAGGGTAACAAAGGCAAACCAACCATGCGTATTCTGATCACCAATGACGACGGCATCAACGCCCCCGGCCTGCTGACCATGATGGCCATTGCCAGCGAAATCGCCGGACCGGATGGCGAAGTCTGGACCGTCGCCCCCGCATTCGAGCAATCGGGCGTATCGCACTGCATTTCCTACACCCGCCCGATGATGATCGCGCAACTGGCCGAACGCCGCTTTGCCGCCGAAGGATCACCGGCCGACTGCATCCTTGCCGGCCTGCATGACGTGATGAAGGACAACCCGCCCGATCTGGTGTTGTCGGGTGTGAACCGTGGCAACAACGCTGCCGAAAACACGCTCTATTCCGGCACCATCGGCGGCGCGCTGGAAGCCGCGCTTCAGGGGCTGCCCGCAATTGCCCTGTCGCAATACCTTGGGCCACAAACCGCCGAACTGGACGATCCGTTCAATGCCGCCGCGGTTCATGGCACCGCAACCGTGCGCGCCATTCTGGACAATACCCCGCCGCAAAACGGCGACTACCGCCTGTTCCACAGCGTCAACTTCCCCCCTGTCGCCGCCGCCGACGTCAAGGGTATGAAAGCCACCGTTCAGGGCTACCGGCGTGATGTGAATTTCAGTGTCGAGCCACATTTCGCCCCCTCGGGGCGCAAATTCCTTTGGGTGCGCGGCGGCAGTCAACACACACCCACAGAACCCGGAAGCGATGTCGCCGCCTGTCTGGATGGCTATATCTCGATCACCCCGATGCGGGCCGATCTGACCGCCCATGACGATGTTCAAGCACTGCAAGGTGCCCTGCCAAAATGAAAGATGCCGAACGCAAAATGCAATTCCTTTTTGCCTTGCGTTCCAAGGGGGTAACCGATGGGCGCGTGCTGTCGGCGATGGAGAAAATCGACCGTGGCGCGTTCATTAAAGGCCTGTTCGAGGCCCGCACCTACGAAGACATGCCCCTGCCGATTACCTGTGGCCAGACCATTAGCCAGCCCTCGGTTGTCGGTATCATGACACAAGCCCTGAAGGTGCAACCGCGTGACAAGGTTCTGGAGGTTGGCACCGGTTCGGGCTATCAGGCCGCGATCCTTAGCCAACTGGCCCGCCGTGTCTACACCGTGGACCGTTACAGCCGTCTGGTGCGCGATGCCGAGGCGATTTTTCGCAAGCTGGACCTGACCAATATCACCGCCATCACCACCGACGGCAGCCATGGTTTGCCCGAACAGGCCCCGTTTGACCGTATCATCGTTACCGCAGCCGCCGAGGATCCCCCCGGTCCCCTCTTGGCGCAAATGAAAATTGGCGGTATCATGGTGCTACCCGTGGGTCAGGAACAGGCGGTGCAAAGCCTGATAAAAGTGGTGCGCCATGAAACAGGCTATGACTATGAAGAACTAAGACCCGTGCGTTTCGTGCCCCTGCTGGAAGGTCTGGGCAAGGAATAAAACAGAGCAATAACAGGTCCGACAAACGGGCCGCGGTATTTGAGGAACGAGCAAATGGCAAAACGCCAAACCCCTATGATGCGGGCCCTGTTTTCAGGTGTGGCCCTGACGATGTTCAGCACCCTGTCGGGCTGTAGCAATTTAGACTTTGATCTGCGCAACAATTTTGGCAATGCGCCCAATACCTCCAACGCCACAAGGCAAGCCACAGCGCCCCGCCCGCCAGCGGATGATCGCGGGGTGATTTCCTATCCCAATTATCAGGTCGCCGTAGCGCGTCGTGGCGATACCCTGACCAGTGTTGCCAACCGCCTTGGTCTGGATCCGGCCGAGCTGGCCCGCTACAACGGCATGGCACCCGATACCCAACTGCGTCCGGACGAAATCATCGCCCTGCCCCGCCGCGTGACCGAACCTTCACCGGCAACGGGCGCTGTCACCTCCGGCCCACTGCAACCCGAACCCGTTGACATCACCACCCTTGCCGGTGGCGCGATTGAACGGGCGGGTAGCAAACCGGCCAATGCAAACGCTAACATCCCATCTGGTGTCGAGCCGATCCGTCACAAGGTCGAGCGCGGCGAAACCGCTTACTCGATCTCGCGGCTTTACAACGTTTCGGTGCGCTCGCTGGCGGAATGGAATGGTCTTGGCAACAATCTGACGGTGCGCGAAGGGCAATATTTGTTGATCCCTGTCGCCAGGAATAGCCCGCCCCCCAACGATGACGTAACCCCGCCGGGCACAGGCACACCCGTTCCGGTGCCGCCAAGTTCGACCAAACCCCTGCCCGCCGAAAAACCGGCAGCGGCCAAACCGGCCACGCCTGCCTCGCCCAATCTGGGGGGCGGCAAACCCGCAGCGGCCAGCAGTGCACGGCTGTTGTTTCCGGTTCAGGGCAACATCATTCGTGCCTATTCGACCAAAAGCGACGGCATCGACATCGCCGCCAAGGCCGGCACACCAGTGATTGCCGCCGATGACGGCACCGTGGCCGCGATTACACGCGATACCGATCAGGTGCCGATCCTTGTGATCCGGCACAAAGGCAACCTGCTGACGATCTATGCCAATATCGACAAGATCACAGTGAAAAAAGGCGACCGTGTGCGTCGGGGTCAAGCCATCGCCAAGGTGCGCGCCGCCAATCCGGCGTTTGTGCATTTCGAAGTGCGCAAGGATTTCGACAGCGTCGATCCGATGCCCTATCTGCAATAACAAAAGGCGGGCGTTTCACTTACAGGGAAACGCCCGTTCGTCCGGCCAGATCGGTGAAATACTGCCACGCCACGCGACCCGACCGGCTGCCGCGTGTTGCGGCCCATTCGATCGCCTCAGCACGCAGAGTTTCGGCATCTATTGCCACGCCATAGGCCGCGCAATAGCCTTGGATCATTTCCAGATATTCGTCTTGCGAGCAGGCATGAAACCCCAGCCACAGACCAAAACGGTCAGACAGGGACACCTTTTCCTCGACCGCCTCGGACGGGTTGATGGCCGAGCCCCGTTCGTTTTCGATCATATCGCGCGGCATCAGATGGCGCCGGTTCGAGGTGGCATAGAACACCACATTTTCCGGTCGCCCGATCACCCCGCCATCCAGCACCGCCTTTAGCGATTTGTAATGTTCGTCATCATGGGAAAACGACAGATCATCGCAAAACAGCAGGAACCGGTCGTCCGCGTCCCGCAGCAGCGCCAGCAGGCGGCCAATACTGGGTAAATCCTCGCGCTGGACCTCGACGATCTTCAGCGCCAGCCCCTGTTCCAGAACCGCCGCATGAATGGCCTTGACCAGTGACGATTTCCCCATCCCGCGCGCGCCCCACAACAGGGCGTTGTTGGCGGGCAGGCCACGGGCAAATTGCAGGGTGTTCACCAGCAGCGTGTCGCGGGCGCGATCCACCCCGACCAGCAGGTCCAGCGCAATGCGGTTCACCTTGGCGACAGGTTCCAGATGGTCGGGATCAACCTGCCAGACAAAGGCGTCAGCGGCGCTGAAATCGGGGGCTTTGGCGGGCTTGGGGCTGATTCGCTCCAATGCCGCCGCAATCCGTTTCAGCGCCTTGCCGCTCATTTACCGTCTTCTTTGAAATAGCCCTCTTCCTCGGCTTCGTCCTCGTCGAACTCGTCCATCAGCGGGTCGTTTTCTTCGGTTTCCGCGCCGTCGTCTTCATCTTCGTCGTCGTCAAACCACAACCCTTCGGCCCGCAGTTTGGCCTCGCGTTTGCGTTCAACATAGGCAACCAGATGGATCGAAACCTCATAAAGGCCGAACACCACAACAAACAGGACCAGTTGGGTGATCACATCCGGTGGGGTAACAATCGCGGCCAGCACCAGAATACCGACAATCGCGTATTTGCGTACACCGCGCAGGCCCTTGGCGCTGACCAGACCGGCCTTGCCCATCAGGGTCAACAACACTGGCAACTGGAAACACAGCCCGAAAGCCACCATCATTTTCAGCGTGATATCAAGGGTTTCGTTAACTTTCCCCTGAAACACGATCTGCACACCGTTATCCGTGGCAACCGTACCATCCTGAGGCTGGAACGCCGTAAAGATGGACGACGCATCGGCAAAGCCCAGAAAGAACGTCATCGCCATCGGGATAACGATATAATGCGAGAACGCCGCGCCCAGAATGAACAGCGCGGGGGAGGCGATGATAAACGGCAGAAACGCACTTTTTTCGTTTTTGTACAGCCCCGGCGCCACGAAACGCCACATCTGGTAGGCAATCACGGGAAAGGACAGGCCCAGCCCGAACACCATGGAAATGCGGATCAGGGTAAAGAAATATTCCTGCGGCGCGGTGAACTGCATCACAGGATTGGGATCCCCCAATTCACGCATGGTCTTTTCAATCGGCGTCAGCAGGAAATCAAGGATCCAGCTGCCGAAGGAAAAACAGATCACCATGCCCACAATGAAGGCAATCACTGAATAGATGATACGATTGCGCAGCTCGGCCAGATGCTCGATCAGCGGGGCTGTGGAGTCTTCAACCTCGTCGGTCATGCTTTGTCACCTGATTTTGCTTTGGGTTTGGCGGCTTTTGCTTTGGGTTTGGCTGGTGCTTTAGGCTTGGCCGTTTTCGGCTTGGCCGGGGCCTTGGGTTTGGCAGCGGCTTTGGCCTTTGGCTTGGCTGGTGCTTTTGCTTTCGGCTTGGCGGCGGGTTTGGCCGCTGTTTTCCCGTCTTTTGCCTTTGCGGTTGCAGCGTGCATTTTCTTGGCGGCTTCGGTGCGCTCTTTGACAAGGGCCGCCTTTTTCGCCTTTTCGGCCGCTTTGGTTTCGGCCGCTTTGGCTTGTGCCTCGGGCGTCATCGGATCCCAGTTTTCAAACTTGGTCGCCACTTCGTCCAGCGCGTCCAGCCCCAGCGCCTTTTTCGAGGTTACGTTTTTCAGATCATCCGCCACATCCTTGACGCCTGCCGAATCCGCGGCCTCGTTCATAGCTGACTGGAAATCGCGCGCCATCGCCTTGGCCTTGCCGGTGAACCGGCCAAGGGTGCGGAACATTCCGGGCAAATCTTTTGGTCCCACCACGATCAACGCGACGATGCCAATGACCAATAATTCGGTCCAGCCGATGTCAAACATATGCGATCCGCCTTCTCAACATAAAACAGGAAAGGGGCGATTACGCCTCGTCTTTGTCTTTCTCTTTTTCGTCTTCCGGCGTGACGTCCTTGGCAGCAACGGCTGTATCTTCCAGCTCTTTCTTGCCTTCGCTTACGCCTTTCTTGAACGACGAGATGCCTTTGCCCACTTCGCCCATCAAGGACGCGATTTTGCCGCGCCCGAACAGAACCAGCACCACAACAGCGATCAACAGAAGGCCCGGCAGGCCAATATTATTCAGCATAGTCTTCTCCTATGTCAGGATGTCCGGCGGGGGCCGGACTGGAATTTCACCCCCTGTGTTTATTGCCTTGGATCAGAAGATCAAAGGCCAAATTCGCTGAAAATCGCGGCTTTTTTACCGGTTTTGTGCCGCCATATTGTCAACTGACAGGTTTATGTCAGTTGTGCGGGATGGAATTTACCGAATCATACGCAAATCCGGTTGCGGGTGCTTGACCTTGGCGCCTGCGTCACCGAGTTTGCCCCCATGAGCCGCAAAGACCGCCTTTTTGAAATGATCCAGATCCTGCGTGACGGGCGGCTGCATCGTGCCCAGGACATGGCCGAGCGGCTGGAAGTGTCGGTGCGCACGATCTACCGCGATATGGACAAGCTGATCGCATCCGGCGTGCCGGTCGAGGGGGAACGCGGGCTGGGCTACAGCATGACCGCGCCGATCACCCTGCCGCCGCTGAACCTGACCATGACCGAACTGGAAGCGTTTCATCTGGGCATGGATGTGGTCGCGAAATCAAGCGACGCGGAACTGGCCGAAGCCGCCAAATCATTGATAGCAAAGGTGGATATTGTGCTACCCGAAGACAGGGATGCGCCGGCATTGGGGTGGGGATTTGCCGCCAACCCGCTGGAGGATGCCGCCAAGGGGTTCAAATATATGCCCACCCTGCGAGCCGCGATCCGGATGCACCACAAGGTACGGTTGGGGTATCACAACGAAACAGGCGAGATGACCGAACGGGTGGTGCGCCCGTTGCAACTGGAATACTGGGGGCGGGTCTGGACGGTGATTGCGTGGTGCGAGTTGCGCGCGGATTTTCGGGTGTTTCGGGTGGACCGTATGCGCGATGTTTCTGTGTTACCGTCGCAATTTGGTGACGATTTGGGCAAGACCCTGTCGGATTATCTGGAAGGATTGGGGGAATAGGTTGTACCGCGCTAAAGCGCGTCACCCCGCGCGCCCCTTACGGGGCGCGCTCATGCCTTCGGCGAAGGTATTTTGGGCACGAAGAAAACAGGGAGCAGGACCCCGAGCACAGACCTAAAGCCCAGCCGCTTTGCGCAGCATGTTCAGGGCGACAAGGATCAGGAAGGCTGCAAAGACACGTTTTAGCGGTTTGGGATCCATCATATGCGCCAGTTTCACGCCATAAGGGGCGGTGATCAGGGTCATGGATATGGTCAGCACAAAGGCCGGCAGGTTGACCGCGCCGATGGTATAGGGCGGTTTGGCATTTGCGGGAATATCCAGCATCAGGAAACCGATCACCGAGGGCACGGCGATCAGCACGCCCAGACCGGCCGCCGTGGCGACAGCGCGGTGGATCGGGGTGTTATAGAGGCTCATCAACGGCACCCCGAACGAGCCGCCACCGATGCCCATCAGCACCGACATGAAGCCGAGGATCGGTGACAGGATGGCGCGCCGTATGCCGGTTGGCATCCCATCCCCCAGCCGCCAGTGGTTGCGGCCAAAGGCAAGGTAGAGGCCGATGGTAATGCCCAGCACACCAAAGATACCTTGCAGCACGACCGAGCGCAGCGAGGCAGCGATCAACACGCCCAGTGCCGCGCCAACCACGATGCCGGGGGCAAACCCCCGCAGGATGCCCCAGTCCACCGCGCCCTTTTTGTTATGGCTGGAAACCGAGCGCAGCGAGGTGACGATGATCGTGGCCAGCGATGTGGCCAGACAGATTTGCATCAACTGGTCGCTGCCATAGCCCAGCGACGAAAAAATATAGAAATAGGCCGGCACTAGGATGATACCGCCGCCCACCCCCAGCAATCCGGCCATAACGCCGGCAAAGGCTCCTGTCGCCAGCAGAAGGGCAACCATTGGCAGCAGGGTGTTCATTTCGGGCATGTCAGGTGCTTTCGGCTGTTTTCTGGCGATCCTGCACATGTTGCAGGGCGGCGTCCAGCACTTCCAGACCTGCGCCATTCTTGTGCGCCCCCTCGGACAGGGTGCGCCGCCAGCCGCGCGCACCGGGGCGGCCGGCGAACAGGCCCAGCATGTGGCGGGTAATCTGGTTCAGACGCCCCCCGTCGGCCAGATGGCGGGCGATATAGGGGCGCATTTCCTCGACCACCTGAAAGGTGGTTTTGCACCCTGCACGGCCGAAAATCTGTTGATCCGCCCCCAGCAGAACCGCGTCCGGTGTATGATAGGCGGCGCGGCCAATCATCACCCCGTCCAGCCCCGCATCCAGAAACCCGCGCGCCTGATCCAGCGTGGTGATGCCGCCATTGACCGATATATGCATATCGGGGAATTCGCGTTTCATTTGCAGCACCAGATCGTAATCCAGCGGCGGCACGTCGCGGTTTTCCTTGGGGCTGAGGCCCTGCAACCACGCCTTGCGGGCGTGGATGGTGAAACGGGTAACGCCAGAAGCGCGGACGGTTTCAAGGAAGGCGGGCAGGTTTTCACGCGGTTCCTGTTTGTCCACGCCAATGCGGCATTTCACGGTGATTTCAACGTCCGAGGCGGCGATCATTTCGGCGCAACAGTCGGCCACCAGCGCCGGGTTTTCCATCAGCACCGCACCAAAGCTGCCAGATTGCACCCGATCCGAGGGGCAGCCGATGTTCAGGTTTACCTCGTCATAACCTTCATCACAGCAGATGCGGGTGGCGGCGGCCAGTTCCGCCGGATCCGAGCCGCCCAGTTGCACGGCCACAGGGTGTTCCGTAGGGTCAAACCACAACAGATGACGCGCCTTGCCACGTACCAGTGCGGGGGATGTAACCATTTCGGTATAAAGCAGCGCGCGCGCCGACATCAGCCGGTGCAGATAGCGGCAATGGCGGTCGGTCCAGTCCATCATCGGGGCGACGGACAGGCGGGCGGCGGCGCGGGTTTCGGTTGCTTGGCTCATAGGCTCTGTTTACGGGGCGGGGATAAAAGATTCCATGCCTGCGGTGCGGATATTTGGGCGAAAAAGAAACATGAGGGCGGGTTATCCGGACAGCGCGTCAATTGCCTGATGCTGTGACAGGAATACCTGCCCCGTCAGTTCCTCCAGCAGGTCAGTGCGTTTGAGGCGGTCCATTACGGGGCCTTTTACTTCGGACAGGTGCAATTTGAGGCCAAGGCTGTGCAGGCGGTGGTTTATGGCCTCGATCGATTCCAGCGCGCTGGTGTCGATTTCGTTCACCGCCGGACACATCAGCACCACATGGCGCAGGTCCTTATCGCCGGTCACGCGGTCAAGGATATAATCCTCGAGAAAGCGGGCGTTGGCGAAATACAGGCTTTCGTCAATGCGGATGGTCAGGATCTGCGGCGTGGTTTCCACCGTGTGACGCAGGATATTGCGGAAATGCTCGGTGCCCGGCACGCGGCCCACTTCGGCCACATGCGGGCGCGAGGTTTTGTAGAGGAACAGCGCCAGCGACAGCAAAACGCCTGCGGTGACGCCGATTTTCACGCCAAAGCCGAGGGTCGCCAGCAAGGTAACGGCAACGGCCAGAAAATCGGTCTTTGAGTAGGCCCATGTTTTGCGCAGCATCGACAGGTCCAGCAGAGACAGCACCGCCACGATGATGATCGAGGAGAGTGCGGCCTTTGGCAGGTAGTAAAGGGCCGGCGTCAGGAAAAGGGCGGCCAGCAGAATGCCGATGGCGGTCATGCCGCCTGCCGCGGGCGTGCGGGCGCCGGAATCGAAATTCACGACGGAACGCGAAAAGCCGCCGGTCACCGGATAGCCCCCCGAAATGGCCGAGGCGACATTGGCCGCCCCCAGCCCGATCAGTTCCTGATCCGGTATGATGCGTTGGCGGCGGCGCGCAGCCAAGGTTTGGCCCACGGACACGGATTCGACAAATCCGATGATCGAGATCAGGATGGCCGAGACCGCCAATTGCCCCCAGATTTCCGCGTCAAACACCGGCACCGTCAGCGGCGGGATGCCACGGGGCAGTTTGCCGACAATCGACACGCCATGCTGGTCCAGTTGCAACACCCAAACCGCGAATGTGGTGGCGGCCACGATTACAAGCGGGCCGGTTTTGGACAGGATGGTGACCAGCCGCGCAGGCAGGCCCGTGCGGTCCAGAAGGGGTTTCAACCCCTTGCGTGCCCAGATCAGAAAGCCGACTGAAGCCGCCGATATTGCAACCGTAATCGGGTTGGTCTGGGCGATATTTCGGATCAATGCGCCACCAAGGGTGATCAAGTCGCTGCCGCTGGCCTTGATCCCGAACAGGTGCTTGATCTGGCTGGTGGCAATCAGGATGATCGCGCCGGCCATAAACCCGGCAATCACCGGATGGCTTAGGAAATTGGCCAGAAACCCCAGCCGCAGCACCCCCATCAGCAGCAGGATCAGCCCCGACATAAACGCCAGCACAATCGCGGCGGCGGCATATTCTGTGGTGCCCGACAGCGCCATCTGACCCACCGCTGTGGCCGTCATCAACGATATGATCGCCACCGGTCCCACCGCCAGAACACGGCTGGTGCCAAACACCGCATAGGCAATCAGCGGCAGGATCGAGGCATACAGCCCCATTTCCGGCGGCAATCCGGCCAGCAGAGCATAGGCCAGCGATTGCGGGATCAGCATGATGGTAACGATCACCGCCGCCACCCCGTCGCCGGTCAGATCATCGCGGGAATATTGGCTGCCCCAGTCCAGAATGGGCAGGTAGCGGCGCAGAGGGGCCGGGATCGACAGGCGTTTCACGGGGCTAATCGACGTGGATAAGGGCGGACATATCGTATCCGGCAGCGGCAGCAGAGGCCAGAATATCGGCATCCTCCATTTCACCCAGCATCATCAGCGACCAGATCACCGTGCAGCGGGTTCCGGTGCGACAATAGGCAAATACAGGTTTTGGCGCATTTTCAAGCGCCTTGCGGGTTTGGATCGCATGCGGCATCGCAGCCCGGCCGGATACGGCAGGAATACCGAAAAACGTGAACCCCATATCTCGGGCAGCGGATTCGATTTTGGCAACGTCGGTTTGCCCCGTTTCTTCGCCATCTGGCCGATTGCAGATCAGGGTGCGATAGCCCGCCTCCCAAATGGCAGGTAAATCCTCGACCGTGATCTGCGGGCTGACTGCAAAATCATCCGAAAGACGCCGTATTTCCATGCTTCTTCTATCCCTTGCTGGTTGGCAGCCCGATGTTCTCCCGGGCTTATTCGCCCCTTCATAGTTTATTTATAGGAACCTTTAAATAGACGTTCCCGTCTGTGTCCGCAGCAGGCATATTTCCGGCCCGCATGTTGACCTGAATGGACGGAATGATCAGACGTGGCATGCCAAGCGTCGCATCGCGTGCCTCGCGCATTTTCACGAATTCCTCGCGGCTGATACCACCGGCGAAATGGATATTTTCGGCCTTTTGCGCCACCACCGTGGTTTCATACTGCACTTCGCGGCCATCGGTGCCGTAATCGTGGCACATCATCAGGCGGGTCTCATCCGGCAAGGACAGGATTTTTTGAACGGAATCATAAAGTTGCCCCGCATCCCCGCCCGGAAAATCGGCCCGCGCCGAACCGGCGTCGGGCATGAACAGCGTATCGCCGACAAAGGCTGTGTTGCCGATCACATGTGTCATGCAGGCGGGCGTGTGGCCCGGCGTGTGCAGCACAAAGGCGGGCATGGTGCCGATGGTATAGGTGTCACCCTCGCGAAACAGGATGTCGAACTGGCTGCCGTCGCGCTGGAATTCGGTGCCCTCGTTGAACACTTTGCCAAAGACATCCTGCACCACGGTGATATTATTCCCGATCGAAATCTTCCCGCCCAGTTTTTCCTGAATATAGGGCGCGGCCGACAGGTGGTCGGCATGCACATGGGTTTCGATCTGCAGGTCCAGTTTCAGGCCGTTGTCGCGGATGAATTCGATAATCCGGTCCGCATGTTCATACCCCGTGCGTCCGGCGGCATAGTCCAGATCCAGCACGGAATCGACCACCGCGCAGGCATCTGAATTCGGGTCCTTCACCACATAGGAAAAGGTGTTGCTGTCCTCGTCGAAAAATGGCGTGACCTCGGGGGTGACATCCATTGCGACGGGGTAGTCAGAAGCGGCAGTAAAATCTTTCATGGCGTTTCCTTTCGGTTCCGGCATTCATATTCCATTTCGTGAATATAAGCAAGCTTACCGCCTGATCAACACCTGCAGGTCTGCGACATTTGTGCCCGTGGCGCCGGTGATCAGCAGATCCCCTGCCGCCTGTAGCGCGTGATAGCTGTCGTTGTTGGCCAGCATGTCCTTGGGTGAAATACCCGCATCCCGTATCCGTTTCAGTGTGCCGCCATCGACAATCCCGCCCGCCGCATCGCAGGGCCCGTCGCGCCCGTCGGTGCCGCCGGACAGGAACACCCAATCATCCCCCCAGCCCTGTTGTTCGGCCAGCAAGGCCACCCGCAACGCCAGTTCCTGATTGCGACCGCCAAGGCCCGTGCCGGTCAGCTTTACGGTGGTTTCACCGCCGAAAAGGGTGGTCCCCTTGCCGGATTTCAATATGATTTCCGCAGCTTGCGCCACATCCCCGATAAGAGGATCGGGATGAACGGTTGCCGTCCCCGCCGCCTGTTTCATCGCCGCAACGCTAATCGGGTTTGATCCGACCAGTTGGTTTTCTGCCTGTGGTAATGGCGGCAAGTCCGGCGCCAACATTGACAAATGCATCTGCACCGAAGCGGGCAAATCTTTCCACACCGCATAGGATTTCATCATTTCCACCGCTTGTTCCCGCGGGCCCACCGGCGCCACGGTCGGTCCGCTGGCAATCAGGCGCAGGTCATCCCCCACCACATCCGACAGGATCAGCGCGCGCACCTGCGCCGGGGCGGCAATGCGCAACAATCCGCCGCCTTTCAGGGTGGAAATCTGCTGCCGGACCAGATTCATATCGCCAATGTCGGCACCGCAGGACAAAAGCAGGCGGTTTACCTCGGCCTTGTCCTGCAAACTGATCCCCTCGGGTGGTGCGGGCATCAGCGCCGAGCCACCGCCACTGATCAGCGCCAGCACCTGATCCCCCTGCCCCAGCGCTTGTAGTTTTGTGATCACATGGCGCGCCGCCTTAGCCCCACCTTCGTCAGGAACAGGATGCCCAGCGGCAAATACCTTTGCATAATCAACGTCCTGCGCGTTTTCGTAATTTGTGATCACGATGGTTTCCGCATTAAAACTATGCACCATCGCCGCCTGCGCCATCCGCATCGCGGCCTTGCCAACAGCCAAGACCAGCAGCTTGCCGGATGCGGCAACAGGATTGGCCCGCAAAGCCTTGTCCACCGCCTGATAAGGATCAGCCGCCGCCACACCGGCGCGGAAAATTTCCAGCGCTGCCTCTCGCATCACCCCGCCCATTGCTGATAGACCGTTCCGACCTCGGCGCGGATAATGCCGGCGATCTGATCACAATCGGACAGGCTGAAGGTCAGCGGCAGGCGCATGTCCAGTATCCCTTTCAATACGCGGTCGGACTCGGGCAGGCTCTGGGCCGGCGCATAGCGCCAACTGTCATAGCGCGAGGTAAAACCGCTGGGTTCGGCCCCGCCAAACCATTTCAGCTCGACCCCCCGCGCAGCACAACGTTGCAACACCGCGCCGATCTGCTCATCCGCCCAGTCCAGCAGCAAAAACTGGATCGAGGAGCCGACATATTCTTCCTCCTCGGGCCTTTCGATCACGGTCAGCCCCGGGGTGCCTTGCAGGCCCTTTTCAACCACGCGATAACGCTCATTCCACGCCGCCACTTGCCGGCCCAGCGCCCGCAATTGTGGCCGCAGGATCGCGGCGCGCAGATTGTCCATCCGGCCCGAGATATTGGGCACCTCGTAGCGCAGGTTTTCAAAGGCTTCCGGCGGTGGCCCCGCAAGGTGACGTTCATACAGCATATAGCTGCCCGACAGCATCACCGCGCGGGCCATCAGTGTGGCGTCATCCGACACCAGCAAACCGCCCTCGCCCGAGTTCATATGCTTGTAGGTTTGCGTTGAATAGGCCGCCATCACCCCGTGCCGCCCCGACAGCACCCCGCGCCAGCGTGCGCCCATGGTGTGGGCGCAATCCTCGATCACCTGCACACCGGCGGCATCGCAAATCTGCATCAATGCGTCCATGTCGCAGATATGGCCGCGCATATGGCTGAGCAGCAGAACCTTTGCCCCGCTGTCGGTAATTTTCCGTTGTAGATCAGACAGATCAATGGTCAGCGCATCGCTCACCTCGACAAATACCGGCACCGCGCCAAGGCTGGCAATCGCGCCGGGAACAGGGGCCAAAGTGAAAGCATTGGTCAGCACCTTGTCGCCTGCCACCACGCCCACAGCCCGCAGTGCAGTGGATATAGCATAGCCGCCCGAAGCCACCGCCAGCGCGTATTTCATCCCCATATAGGTGGCGAATTCCTGCTCCAGCAGCGCGGTTTCGCCTGCCTCGCCTTCGGCCACGTTATAGCGGTGCAAACGTCCGTGGCGCAGCACATTCAGCGCCGCTTCGATTCCCTCTTCCGGGATCGGTTCCTGCTGGGTGAAACTGCCGGTGAATTTGTCGCTCATGTCTGCCCCTTGATGTGGATTGAACGACATTGCGGGGATTTCTCCGGAAGGTCAAGGCGGTGGAAAAATGGGCCGAAAAACAGGGGGTAAAGCATTGTATTTATGACCGAAAACATTTCCATTAAACCGGTTTAGTGGAAATGTTTTCAAGCGGCAACGGCATCATCATTCTTACAACGCAATCTATGCCAGCAAACCCTCGACCACCCCAAACAAATCATCGTAATGATCCAGCAACGCCTCGGGCTGCAAACCCGCCACATCCCTTCCAGTCGGCCCGAACGTCACCAGCACCGAAGGCACCCCCGCCGCCCGCGCTGTTTCGCGATCCGTCACCGTATCGCCAATCAACACCGAACGCGCCACATTGCCGCCGGCACGATGCACCGTTTCCACATAAGGGGCCGGATCGGGCTTGCGCACCGGCAATGTATCGGCCCCGATCAAGGCGCCGAACATATCGCGCATGCCCAGCCGCTGCATCAATTCCTCGGCCAGCCCCTCGGGCTTGTTCGTGCAAATTCCCACGCGGTAATCCGCATCCAGCAGGCGTTGCACAGCCTGAACCGCGCCGTCATAAACCCGCGTGTGCCTATCGATACTCGCCCCGTAATAACCGATAAACGTTTGAAACTGCTCGTCTATCCGCGCCTCAAGGTCCGACACACCCAGCCGCTCGAACCCCAGCCGCAGCATCGCCCGTCCGCCGGCAAAGGCCGTGGCCTGATCCGCCGCCATATCCAGCATCGCCCCGTGCCCCAGCGCCTCAAAACAGGCATTGGCTGCCGCGATCAGATCACCGCTGGTGTCTGCCAATGTGCCGTCCAGATCAAAAATAACCGTTTTCATATCCCACCCCTGGTGCCCTCCCCTTGGCGAGGGCCTGCCTGCTGTTGTAATAATGCGTAAACACAAGTGACTTGCCCCCACGCCTATAAGCGATAATACGGGCGACAACAAAACGAAAAGAGCAGAGCAACATGGCAACAGCATTAATCGTTCTGGCCGCGGGTCAGGGAACACGGATGAATTCGGACCTGCCCAAGGTGCTGCACCCGCTGGGCGGCGTACCGCTGGTGGTGCATGCGATGGCCTCCGGCGCGACGGTGGACCCTGACAAGATTGTCGTCGTGGCCGGTCACGGGTTTGATGCGGTGCAAAAGGCTGTGCTGGCCCATAACCCCGATGCCCTTGTGATCGAGCAGGAAGAACAGTTGGGAACCGGCCACGCGGTTTTGCAAGCCAAAGAGGCTTTGGCCGATTTCGACGGCGATGTGATTGTGGTATTCGGGGACACCCCTTTCGTGCGTCCCGAAACCATCGCCGAAATGGTTGAAGCCCGCGCGAATGGCAGTGACATCGTGATGCTGGGCTTCATAGCCGCCGATCCGGGCCGCTACGGGCGCATGGTGGTGCGCGACGGGCAATTTGAACGGATTGTCGAGGCCAAGGATGCAACCGAGGAAGAACTGGCGATTACCCTGTGCAACAGCGGGCTTGTGGCAGCCGATGCCGCCACCCTGTTTGATCTGCTGCAAACCATCGGCAACGACAATGCCAGCGGCGAATATTACCTGACCGACATCGTTGCGGCAGGCCGCAAGCAGGGCCTGAGCGCC
This sequence comes from Profundibacter amoris, assembly GCF_003544895.1. GTDB lineage: Bacteria > Pseudomonadota > Alphaproteobacteria > Rhodobacterales > Rhodobacteraceae > Profundibacter > Profundibacter amoris. Next base: position 1,158,282 of record NZ_CP032125.1, on the reverse strand, counting down.
AGTGTTGTCACCTGTGACGAAGCCGAAACCCTCGGCATCAACACCCGCGCCCAGCTGGCCCGTGCCGAGGCGCTGTTTCAGGCCGCAAAACGCGCCGAGGCGCTGGAAAACGGTGTCACCCTGATCGCCCCCGACACAGTGTTCTTTGCCTTTGACACAGTGATCGGCCGCGATGCGGTGGTTGAACCCATCGTGGTGTTCGGCCCCGATGTGACCGTTGAATCCGGCGCCACCATCCGCGCCTTTTCGCACCTCGAAGGCTGCCATGTATCACGCGATGCCGTGGTCGGCCCCTACGCCCGTCTGCGCCCCGGTGCCGAACTGGCCGAAGGGGCCAAAGTCGGCAATTTCGTCGAGGTCAAGAACGCGATGATCGCCGAGGGGGCCAAGGTGAACCACCTGTCCTATATCGGTGACGCCAGCATCGGCGCACGCAGCAATATCGGCGCGGGCACCATCACCTGCAACTATGACGGCTTTATGAAGCACCGCACCGAAATCGGCGAAGGTGCGTTCATCGGGTCAAACACCATGCTGGTTGCGCCGGTAACTGTCGGGAATGAAGCAATGACCGCCACCGGATCGGTGATCAACAAAAACGTGCCGGACGGTGCGCTGGCGCTGGCCCGCGCACGGCAGGAAACCAAACCGGGCATGGCCCGCAAGCTGTTTGAAAAACTCAAGGCCGCCAAGGCCAAGCGCGACAAAGGGGCGTAATCCATGTGTGGAATAGTTGGTGTTCTGGGTGATCACGAGGCCGCCCCTTTACTTGTTGAGGCCCTGAAACGGCTGGAATACCGCGGCTATGACAGCGCCGGTATTGCCACCATTCATGATGGCAAACTAAAGCGCCGTCGCGCGGTTGGCAAACTGGTCAACCTGTCCGATCTGCTCGTGCATGATCCGCTGGCGGGCAAGGCCGGTATCGGGCATACCCGCTGGGCCACCCACGGTGCCCCCACCACCGGCAACGCGCACCCGCACAGGGCCGGACCGGTCGCGGTGGTGCACAACGGCATCATCGAAAACTTCCGCGAACTGCGTGCGGAAATGGCTGGTGAGGGCATCGAATTCCAAACCGAAACCGATACCGAAACCGTCGCCCTTCTGACCCACCACTATATCGAGCAAGGCGACAGCCCGCGCGAGGCCGTGCAAAAAACCCTGTCGCGTCTGGACGGGGCCTTTGCCCTGTGCTTCCTGTTCGATGGCGAGGATGACCTGCTGATCGCCGCCCGCAAAGGCTCGCCCCTGGCGATTGGCCACGGAGACGGGGAAATGTATGTCGGCTCGGATGCGATTGCGCTGGCACCGATGACCACCCGCATCACCTATCTGGAAGAAGGCGACTGGGCCGTCATCACCCGCAACAGCGTTGAAATTCGTGATGCCGACGGCCAGCAGGTTTACCGCCCGATCAAGACCGTGAACATCGACAGCACGCGGATTGAAAAAGGCGGGCACAAACATTTCATGGCCAAGGAAATCGCCGAACAACCCACCGTATTGGGCGAAGCGATTGAACATTACATCACTGCCGATGGCAACGCCATCACCCTGCCCGACGCGGGCATTGATTTCACCAAATTCGACCGCATCACCATGGTGGCCTGCGGCACCGCCTATCTGGCCTGTCTGACGGCGAAATACTGGTTCGAACAGGTTGCCCGCCTGCCGGTCGAAGTGGACGTGGCCAGCGAATTTCGCTACCGCGAACCACCCATTCCGGCCCGCACTCTGGCGCTGTTCGTCAGCCAATCGGGCGAAACCGCCGACACACTGGCCGCACTTCGTTACTGTCAGGGCAAGGCCGATATGATCGTTTCCGTGGTCAACGTGCCGGAATCCTCGATCGCGCGGGAAAGTGATCTGGCCCTGCCAATCCTGGCCGGCACCGAAATCGGCGTGGCCTCGACCAAGGCGTTCACCTGCCAGCTGGCCGTGATGGCCACGCTGGCGTTAAAAGCCGCGACGGACAAAGGCGCGCTGGACGATCAAACCCTTGCCACCCATCTTGCCACCCTGCGCACCCTGCCCGGATTGCTCAGCCTTGCGATCAACACCGGACCCGAGGTCAAAGCCATCGCCCGTAAGCTGGCCGAGGCACAGGATGTGCTGTTTCTGGGCCGTGGCGCAATGTTCCCGCTGGCGCTGGAAGGCGCCCTGAAACTGAAGGAAATCAGCTATATACACGCCGAAGGTTACGCATCAGGCGAATTGAAACACGGCCCCATTGCATTGATCGACAAATCCATGCCCGTGGTTGTCATGGCCCCGCGCGACGCGCTGTTCGATAAAACCGTTTCCAACATGCAAGAGGTTATGGCACGCGGTGGCAAGGTGCTGCTGATATCGGATTCCGCAGGGATCAGGGAAGCGGGGCAAGGCGCGTGGGAAACCCTTGCCATGCCGTCGGTGGATGCGCTGTTTGCTCCGATCCTTTATGCCGTGCCTGCGCAACTGCTGGCCTATCACACAGCGATTGCCAAAGGCACCGATGTGGACCAGCCACGCAATCTGGCCAAATCGGTGACGGTGGAATGACCCCCGAAACCGCCATTGCCGCGCTCAAATCCCACGCTGTTCCCGGCAAGGCGCTGCAAATGGCCGCCTATCACAAATCCACCCGCCCGTTTCTGGGCGTGGCCAATCCGGCGATCGACGAAGAGGTGCGCAAATGGCGTGCCGGTCTGGACATCGCAGAGCGCGTGCAACTGGCCGATGGTCTGTGGCAAAGCAACATCTTTGAGGCCCGCATCGCCGCCGCCAAACTGCTGACACAGGCGCGCATCCGCGAGGACACCGCCGTCTGGGATCTGATCAAATCATGGGTGCCCGATTTTGACGGCTGGGCGCTGGCCGATCACGCCTGCATGGCCGGTCGCAAACGGCTTCAGGCCGACCCCGCGCGCCTTGATCAGGTGGAACTCTGGACCACCTCGCCCCACATGTGGACCCGCCGCGCCGCCTTGGTGATCACCCTGCCGTGGACCCGTCAGAACCATCCCAAATCCGCCGATCTACTGATCCGCGACCGCGTGCTGGGCTGGGCCGCTTCCTATGTGGATGACAAGGACTGGTTTATCCAGAAAGCCATCGCATGGTGGCTGCGCGATCTGTCCAAACACGACGCCGACCGCACCCGCGCCTTTCTGGAACAATACGGCGAGCGGATGAAACCCTTTGCCCGCAAAGAAGCCGCCCGCAAGCTAAAGTAACCCCCTGTTTCTTTTTCGCCCAAATATCCCCGCCGGAGGCATCCGGCACTCACCGCCCGCGCAACTCCCGCCGCATGATCTTGCCGGTCGCCGTCATCGGCAGGCTCTCGACCCGCTCGATCAGGCGTGGCGCCACATGCGGGCTGACCTTTTCGCGCACCCGCGCAATCAACGCCGCTTCCAGCCCCTCCCACTGCGCCCCCTCGCGCAGCACGACAAAGCCTTTCACAACCTCGGTGCGCATCGCATCCGGCACGCCGATCACCGCCGCCATCACCACGTCCGGATGACCGCCCAGACAGTTCTCGATCTCGCTTGGCCCGATCCGGTATCCGGCCGAGGTGATCACATCGTCATCCCGACTGGCAAAGCGGAAATAGCCATCCGCATCGCGCACCCCCAGATCACCGGTGCGCATCCAGTCACCCGTAAATTTCGCCGCCGTCGCCTCCGGCTTGTTCCAATAGTGCAGGAACATCACAGGATCAGGCCGACGCACCGCGATTTCACCCATTTCGCCCGTAGGCACCTCTTGCCCGTCCGCATCAATCACCGCCACATCATGCCCCGGCACAGCCGGCCCCATGAACCCCGCCTTCTGATGCCCGCCGCCCCCTTGGCTGCTGACCACCAGATTACATTCCGTCTGCCCGTAGATTTCATTGATATGACACCCCAGCGCATCCTGCGCCCAGGCCAGCAGTGGCGCTCCCAGGCTCTCGCCGCCCGAGGAAACCGAGCGGATATCCACCCCCGCCGGCACCTCCACCTGCTGCATCAGTTTCAGCGCGGTCGGCGGCAGGAACAGGTTGCGCATGCGATGGCGGATGATCAGTTGATAGGCCTCTTCGGGATCAAACTTGCGCATTCGCCGACTGATCAGCGGCACCCCGTAATGCAGGCACGGCAGCGCCATATTCAGCAACCCGCCAACCCAGGCCCAATCGGCCGGCGTCCAGCCACAATCGCCTTTTTGCGGAAAGAATTCATGGTGCATCTCGATCCCCGGCAAATGCCCCAAAAGCACACGATGCCCGTGCAACACCCCCTTGGGCGGGCCGGTGGTGCCGGATGTATAGACCAGCAAGGCAGGATCCTCCGGCGTGGTGGCAACAGGGGTGAAATCCGCCGATCCAGCCGCAATTTCCCCATGAAAATCCCGCACGGGGGATGTGGCCGGATCAATCGAATAAACCTCGGCCAGCTTTGGCAAATCCTGCCGCAAGGCCATCACCTTGGACAGGTTCGCCCCGTCCGTCACCACCACCCGCGCGCCGGAATCCGACAGGCGGTAGGACAACGCTTCTTCCCCGAACAGGGTAAACAACGGCAGTGCAATCGCGCCCAGCTTATAGGCCGCAAAATGGCTGATCAGCACCTCAGGCCCCTGCTGAAGCAATATCGCCACCCGATCGCCCCGCCCCACACCCCGCGCGGCAAAAGCGTTGGCCAGCGCGTTCGAGGCCGCCTCGAGCATCCCGTAGGTCCAGACCTGATGCCCGCCGTCCGCCGTCAGTTGTGTCAGTGCCACGCGGTCCGGTCCGGACATGGCCCAACGGGTGCAGCAACTGTCGGCAATGTTGAATGCCGCAGGCAAATCCCAACGGAAATTCCGCCGCATCACCGCCCAGTCCGCATCGGGTGTTATGAAACGGCGAACCTGCATTTATTCCGCGAAAACAATCAGTTCCGGCAGGCCCGCCAAAGGTGCCCCCAACAGGCGCAACGTGGCCAGAGATACGCGGCTGCCTGCGGTTTTCGGCCCGTCAATCGGGATCAGATCGACCGCCACGGATTTGCCCGTGGCCGGATATTCCACCCGCCCCTTGCCCGCCTTGTTGACCAAAGGCGTCTTGATCCAGAAGCCCGCCTCGGCCGGATTGCCCAAGGACGCGATCGTCACGCCCAGTTTGCGCGCCCCGCCGCTGCGGGCCTCGACCACAGCTTCGGCCCGCTGCTCGGCCGTTGTGGTGTCAAACTGCTCGGCTGTGTGCGCCGTGGCCGCCGGTTTGGCGACAACAGCTGCTGGCCGCGCCGCCGGACGTGAGCCGGAGTCGCTTTCAACCTTGGCCGGCTCATCCGGCTTGGGCTTGAACACCCCGCCCTGACTGAATTTCCCGTCACAACCGGCCAAAAACAGACCGGTTGAAATCACTACACTGGTTTTTACTAAATTCTTCATAATCCAAGACTAGGACGGATCATCCTGCGGTTCAATGCCTCACCATTTGGTGACACCCCTTGCTGTAGCCCCGATTGAGGCATAGACAGGTTGCATGGAACCTGCCCTGATCGACCCTTTCAACCGCGCCGTGACCTACCTGCGCGTTTCCGTCACCGACCGCTGCGATTTTCGCTGCGTCTATTGCATGTCCGAGAACATGAAATTCCTGCCGAAAAAGGAACTTCTGACGCTCGAGGAACTGGACCGCATGTGTTCGGCCTTTATCGGCCTTGGCGTGCAAAAACTGCGCATCACCGGTGGTGAACCTTTGGTGCGGCGCGGGATCATGACGTTTTTCGGCGCGATGAAACGGCATCTGGACTCCGGCGCGCTGAAAGAGCTGACCGTCACCACCAACGGCTCGCAACTGGAAAAATACGCCGAGGAACTGGCGGCTTGCGGCGTCAAGCGGATCAATGTCTCGCTGGACACGCTGGACGAGGAAAAATTCGCCAAAATCACCCGCTGGGGCCGTTTGCCACAGGTTTTGCGCGGGATCGAGGCGGCTCAGGCGGCCGGTTTGCGGGTGAAACTGAACGCAGTCGCCGTGAAAGGCTTTAACGAGGACGAGCTGTTCACCCTGCAAGACTGGTGCGCCAGCAAGGGACTGGATCTGACCTTTATCGAAGTGATGCCCATGGGCGATGACATGGGCGAGGCAAACCGGCTGGGGCAATACTGGTCGCTGCAAGATCTGCGTGACACGCTGGAAACACGTTTCACCACCACCGATCTGTCCGAAACCACCGGCGGGCCGGCCCGCTATATCCGGCTGAACGAAACGGGGCAGAAAATCGGCTTTATCACCCCGCTGTCGCATAATTTCTGCGAAAGCTGCAACCGCGTGCGCATCACCTGCACCGGCGAAATCTATACCTGTCTGGGGCAAGAGGGCCACATGGACCTGCGCCCCGCCCTGCGCGACAACCCCGATGATGACGCCCCGCTGGTCGCGGCAATCCACAAGGCGATCGGCACCAAACCAAAGGGCCACGATTTCGACTATTTCCGGCAAAAGGCCGACGGACAAATGACCCGCCACATGAGCCATACCGGCGGGTAAGCGGATAAGTCCTCCCCTTCTTCTTGCCCTGAAATACCTTCGCCGAAGGCAAAGGCGAGCCCCGCAGGGGCGAGCCTTGGGGCGACGCCGTCAGGCGGCGCAACCCCTGCTGTCAATCGTGCCCGTAACGGGACACGAAATTGCGCAGGATTAACTCGGGCGCAAACACATCCGCCTCCCGACACATCTGCACCAGCTTCTCGGCGTCTTCCGGTGCGAAATATCCCCGATGCTTGTATATCCCGATCCGCACCTCAAACCCCGCTGCATCGGCTTCGGGGTGGAATTGGGTGGCATAAACATTCTGCCCGTAGCGCACCATCTGGTAGGGACACGCCTTTGAGGACACCAGATGCGTGCACCCCTCCGGCAACCTTTGCATCGCTTCCTTGTGACCAACAAAGGCCATGAACCGTTCCGGCACCCCGTCGAGCAAAGCATCCGCCTGCCCCGCTTCGGTTAGCGCGCAATCCGAGGTTCCCACCTCTTCGGAATAGTTTTCCTTGCTAACCACATTGCCCAGAAATTCGCCCAGCACCCCGATGCCGTAACAGCAGCCCAAAAACGGCACATCCTGCGCGCATATCTGCGGCATCAGCCCCAGCACCTCGGCCTCGATCCGCGCTTCAACGGGGGTCTTTTTCTCGGGCGGGTCTGAAACACATCCCGGACCACCGCCGACGATCACACCGGAATACGATGATAAATCAAGGTCTTGCGGAATATCTTCACAATCCAGTCGGATACGATAAACCTCTTCGGGTTTCAGCCCCCCCTTGTCCAGAAAGGCCTGAAACTCGTCATCCGCCGCCTCTTTCTCGGGGCGCAGTTGCAGGATCAGAAAGGGTTTCATCAAAGCCCTACTTTGCCGGCATCCGGCTTTCCACCACTTCGGCCCACCAGCTGCAACCGGCCGGTATAGCCTCGTCGTTGAAATTATATTCGGGGTGGTGCACCATCGCGGTGTCGCCATTCCCCACCAGAATATAGGCTCCGGGGCGGGATTCCAGCATATAGGCGAAATCCTCGCCGCCCATCACCAGCGGTGCATCCTCGCATTTACCGGCCACACTGGCCGCCGCTTCGGCCGCATATGTGGTTTCCACATCGCTGTTCACCATTGCCGGATAGCCGCGGATATAGTTGACCGTGGCCGTTGCGCCGTAAGCTTCGGCGGTGGCGGTGGCCAGTTTCTTTAACCGCTCCTCGGCCAGATCGCGGTTTTCGGTGGTCAGCGTGCGCACGGTGCCTTTCAGCAAAACATGCTGCGGGATCACGTTGAATGCCTTGCTTTCGGTTTCAAAACTGGTGACGGACACCACCGCGTTTTCCACCGGATTGACGTTGCGCGACACAATGGTTTGCAGCGCCAGAACGATATGGCTGGCCACCACGGTGGTATCAATCACCGTATGGGGCATCGCACCATGCCCACCTTTGCCTTCAACCGCAATTTCAAACTGGTCGGTGGCGGCAAAGAATGGTCCCGGACGGATGGCAAAGCTGCCCACCTCGGCCTGCGGCCAGTTGTGCATGCCATAGACTTCCTGAATGTTCCAACGCTCCATCATGCCGTCATCGACCATTTCCTTGCCGCCGCCGCCGCCTTCTTCGGCGGGCTGAAAGATCATCACGGCGGTGCCGTCAAAATTGCGGGTCTCGGCCAGGTATTTCGCCGCCCCCAACAACATAGCTGTGTGCCCATCGTGGCCGCAGGCATGCATGACGCCTTCGTTCTTGCTGGCATAGTCCAGCCCCGTGGCCTCGAGAATCGGCAGCGCATCGAAATCCGCCCGCAGGCCGATCACCTTGCCGGATGTATCGGTTTTGCCCTTGATCACCGCCACAACGCCGGTGCGGCCAATGCCGCCGACCACTTCGTCACAGCCGAATTCCTTCAGCTTTTCGGTGATAAAAGCCGAGGTTTTCGGCGTATCAAACAGCAATTCGGGGTTTTCGTGCAGGTGGCGGCGCCAGCCGGTGATTTCCTCGTGCAGATCGGCGAAACGGTTCTTGATAGGCATGGTTCTAGTCCTCGCTTAGATAGTCGATCAGGCGGTGCATGAATTGCTCGCCCGCCTCCAACTGACTGATTTCAATGAATTCATTTGGCTGGTGGGCCTGCGCAATGTCGCCCGGCCCGCAAATGATGGCGGAATAGCCGCGTTCCTGGAACTGGCCGGCCTCGGTGCCGTAAGACACCACATTGGTGGAGTTGTCACCGGTCAGGCGCCGCACCAGCGCCTCGGCGGCGCCATCCTTTTCCGGTTTCAGGCCGGGCACGCCTTTGGTCACACGGGTTTCGATCCAGGCCTCGGGACGGATCGCTTTCATTGCGGCCTCGACCTCGGCCACTTTGTCCAGATAGGCCTTGGTCCAATAATCGAAACTGTCGCCGGGCACACAGCGGATAAACAGCCCGAATTCGCAATCCTTGGCGGTGATGTTGTTGGCGGTGCCGCCATGCACTACCCCCACATGCAATGTGGTATAGGGCGGCACAAAAGTCGCAGCATCCGCCGGCACAGGGGCGGCTGCATTAATCGCGTTCATCTGGTTGGCCCAGTCGATCAGTTTGGCCGCTTCCATCACCGCAGAAACGCCAGTGTGGATCAGCGAGGAATGCACCTCGAAGCCGTGCACATGGGTCTGGATGCCAAAGGCCCCCTTGTGACCGCTGACCGCCTTCATCATCGAAGGTTCGCCAATCACCGCCGCCGATGCGCGTGGCATATGTTCGGCCATTGCGTCGATCATATCTGGGGCGCCGACACAGCCGACTTCCTCGTCATAGGACAGGGCAATCTGGATCGGACGTTTGATCCCGCGCTTTAGCGCCAGCGGCACGGCGGCCAGCGCCAGCGCATCAAAGCCCTTCATGTCGCAGGTGCCGCGCCCGTATAGTTTGCCGTCCTTTTCAACCACCGTGAAGGGGTCCGTGTCCCATGCCTGCCCCTCGACCGGCACCACATCGGTATGGCCCGACAGGATCACCCCGCCCTCGACCTCGGGGCCGACATTGGCATAGAGGTTCGCCTTGGTGCCTTCTGCGTTATAAACCCGACGGGATTTGACGCCGTGACTGGCCAGATAATCCTCGACCCAGTCCACCAGTTCCAGATTTGATTCCGAACTGACGGTGGGGAAAGAAACAAGCTTTTCAAGCATTTCGCGTGCGGAATAGATTCGGGGCACTGTTCTCTCCTGTGTTCTGGCAAGGCCGCAGGTTGGGCGCGGATGCGGCCAAGGTCAAGGCCCTGCGGATAAAATTTGAACGTCGGGTAAGAAATTGCGCCACGTCAGGCAGTTAGGTGTTGATACGCTAAAAAATCATGTTAACGTCTATCAAATCAAAACAGCCGGTTAGAATATGCCGGTATAAAAACAAGAACCACCTGGGGGTGCAATATGCCCGATTGGGCACTGCCCGTCCTTGTTTTCAAGGGCACTGTTATAGTTCACTACCATTGCTACGGCAAAATTCGCAATTGCGAATCCGAACAAGGCTGGACTGCCCCCTTTCACATGAACATGACAACAAACGCCGCGGATCCAACCGCGAGCCTGTGAGATTTCGAGCCAAGACATCAACAAGGAGAATAAAACCTATGAAAATGAAAACAATCCTGATGGGCGCTGCATGCGCCTTTGCAATGGCCCCCGCGGCCTTTGCCGAACGTGGCTCAGACGGCCAGTTGAATATTATCTACTGGCAAGCCCCCTCGACGATGAACCAGTATCTGTCCGGCGGCAACAAAGAGCAGGACGCAGCAGCATTGGTAAACGAGCCTCTGGCCCGTTACGACGCAAGCGGCGCGATTGTGCCCTGGCTGGTGGACGAAGTTCCGACCGTTGAAAACGGTGGTGTTTCTGCCGACCTGAAAACCATCACATGGAAACTGACCGAGGGCCTGAAATGGTCTGACGGCACCCCTGTGACATCGGCTGATGTCAAATTCACATGGGAATATTGTGTTGATCCAGATGGCGGTTGTGCCTCGTCGAACTATTTCGATGGCGTTGCCAGCATTGATACACCGGATGATCGCACCGCTGTTATCAACTTCTCGGAACCCAAACCCTTCCCTTATGGCCCGTTTGTTGGTGCAAGCACGCCAATCATCCAGAAGGCCCAGTTTGAAAACTGCGTCGGTGCCAAGGCGCAGGAATGTACCACTGAAAACTTTAACCCGATCGGCACTGGCCCGTTCGTGGTGACAGATTTCCGTCCAAATGACGTGATTTCGTTCAAAGCCAATGAAAACTATCGCGACCCGAACAAACCGGCGTTTGCGACTGTGACCTTCAAAGGTGGTGGCGATGCGCAGGCGGCAGGCCGTTCCGTTCTGGAAACCGGCGAATTCGATTACGCCTGGAACCTGCAACTGTCCCCCGATGTGCTGGCCAGCATGGAAGCCGCGGGCAAAGGCACCGTGATCAAGGGTTTCGGCACCTCGGTCGAGCGGATCATGATCAACCTGACCGACGTCAGCCCTGATCTGGGTGACGAACGCGGCACGGTCAAGCACCCGCACCCGTTCCTGTCGGACATCAATGTGCGCAAAGCACTTTCGATGGCAATTGACCGCGCGCTGCTGACCAAAATCGGCTATGGCGAAACCGGCAAGCCGACTTGTAATGTGCTGCCGGCACCTGCGATCTATGTCTCCACCGCCAACGACGCGTGCCTGACACAGGACATCGACGGTGCGAACAAACTGCTGGATGATGCGGGCTGGGTCAAAGGCTCGGATGGTGTGCGCGAAAAAGACGGCATGCGCCTGAAGGTTCTGTACCAGACATCGACAAACGCTGTGCGCCAGAAATATCAGGCGGCGATCAAACAGTGGTGGAACCAGATCGGCGTAGAAGTTGAACTGCGCAATATCTCGGCTTCTGTGTTCTTTGGGTCCGACCCCGGTTCGAACGATACCTTCCAGAAGTTCTTTGCCGATGTTGAAATGTATACCAACAACTTCAACGGCACAGCAGACCCCGAAGGTTACATGGCCAGCTGGACATGCGCCCAGATTCCAAGTCCTGAAAACCAGTGGCAGGGCAACAACATGCCGCGCTTCTGTAACGACGATTACGAAGCACTGGTCAAGGAAATGGCCGTCACCGGAGACATCAACAAACGGGCCGAACTGGCCAAGGCGATGAACGACATGCTGATGCAGAACTACATCATGCTGCCGATCACCCACCGTTCCAACGTTTCGGCCCGCTCCAACACATTGGGCGGCGTTGATATGAACGTTTGGGACAGCCAGATGTGGAACGTGGCCGACTGGACACGCGCCAAGTAATTCCATAAACCACACGCGGCCCCGGATTTCGTTCGGGGCCGCGCCCCTACCCTGTTTTCCCCAGAACCATAAACCGAGACGCCGATGCTGACCTTTACGATCCGACGACTTCTGCTGGCCATACCGACGCTTCTGTTCATCGCTCTGGTGATCTTTTCCCTGTTGAAACTTGCCCCGGGTGACCCCACGGCCAATGTGCCCCTGACCGTCCCCCCCGAGGTAAAAGCCAAAATGCGCGAGGCGCTGGGGCTGGGGCAACCCAACTATGTGCAGTTCTACAAATGGCTGGTTCAGTTTTTTATCATCGAACCGCAGGTGATGATCGACCATTTCTTCGGCACCGACTTTGCCGATGGCAAACTGCGGGTGATCAGCTGGCAGTGGCGCGGTCCGGTGATGGACGTGGTGGTGCAACGCCTGCCGCAAACCCTGTGGGTGGTTGGCCTGTCCTATGTGGTCGGCGCGCTGATCGCGATCCCGATCGGGGTGATCTCAGCCTACAAACAATATTCGTGGTTCGACCAGATCGGCACGTTCATTTCGATGATCGGTTTTTCGGTGCCGACGTTCTTTACCGGCCTGCTGCTGATCGTGATCTTTTCGGTCTATCTGGGCTGGTTTCCGTCTATCTATGACACCACACTGGTGGTCAACGACTGGCCCAGTTTTGTGAAACAGATGAAACAGATCGCCATGCCGGTGTTCGTGCTGGCGCTGTATAACGCCGCCCAGATCAGCCGCTTTATGCGCGCCTCGATGCTGGACAACCTGAACCAGGACTATGTCCGCACCGCGCGGGCCAAGGGCCTGTCGGAAAAGGTGGTGGTGCTGGTGCATGTGCTGCGCAATTCGATGATCCCGGTTGTGACGGTAATTGCGCTGGGGGTTCCCGGCGTGTTCGGCGGCGCGATCATCACCGAACAGGTGTTCAAGGTGAACGGCATCGGCGACATGCTGATCAAGGCGATCGAGGCCAATGACCTGCCGACGGTCCAGACCCTGACCTTTATCTTTGCCTTCCTGATTGTGATATTCAACCTGATTGCCGATATCCTATACGGCATTCTGGACCCGAGGATCCGCTATGACTGAGACTGCCCAAAACGCCGATGTGCCAACCAAAGCCCCGCGCAGCCAGTGGTGGGACATCTGGGACCAGTTCCGCCACCACAAGGGTGCGATGCTGGCCTCTTTTGTCTTTCTCTCGATCCTTTTCATTGTCGTTTTCGGCAAGTTTCTCTGGCCGATCGATCCGGCCTACAATAATTTCGGCGCGATGGATCAGCGCCCCTCGCTGGCCCACCCACTGGGTACCGACGGGTTGGGGCGTGACGCGCTGGCGCAGATGATACAGGGCGGTCGCACCTCGATTGCGGTTGGTATGACCGCGATGCTTCTGGCGCTGTTTCTGGGCACGCTGGTCGGGGTTCTGTCGGGCTATTTCCGGCGGCTGGACGGGATATTGATGCGGATCACCGATCTGTTTTTGGCCCTGCCGCTGTTGCCGCTGCTGTTGGTGATGATGATGCTGTTCCGTGAACCCCTGTCTGCCGCTTTCGGGCCGGAAATGGGGATTTTCATCCTGATGGTTTCGGCCATCGGTATCACCAGCTGGATGCCCACCGCACGGATCGTGCGCGGCGATGTGCTGGCCCTCAAGGAACGCGAGTTCATCCTGTCGGCGCAATCCATCGGCACCACGCCATCCAAAATGATCACACGGCACATCCTGCCAAATGTGATGTCGCCGATCATGGTGTCCGCCACGCTGGGGATTGCCAATGCGATCATCACCGAAAGTGCGCTGTCCTTCCTCGGCCTTGGCTTTCCGCCGGATTTCCCGACATGGGGCCGGTTGCTGAACGATGCTGCCGAATACCTGCAAATCTATCCCGAGCGGGTGATCTGGCCCGGTCTGGCGATTTCGCTGACGGTGCTGTCGGTGAACTATATCGGTGACGGGCTGCGTGATGCGCTGGATCCACGGTTGCGCAAACGGTAAAGGCATAGACCCCGAAATCATTAAAAGATTTCGGCCCGTTTTCTTTTAAGGAAAACGGCGACCCTAATGCGCCTTCCTGATCCGGCGCACGATCCACCAGACCAGCAACAACACCACAGGTGTGGCCATGGCCGTCAGCATCGGTTTGTCCAGATGTGCCGCCTTGGCAAATGGGTACAGGCCGTACGTCACCAGATTGATTGCATAGTAACTGATCGCCACCACAGACAGCCCTTCGACCGTGCGCTGAAGGCGCAGTTGCAAATCCGCGCGTTTGTCCATGCTTTCCAGCAAGGCCTGATTTTGCGCCGAGCGTTCAACCTCGACCCGGGTGCGCAGCAAATCCGCCGCGCGCATCACCCGCTCGGCCATTTCCTTCAAATGTTGCTCGGCCGAACGAACCGTGCGCATAGCCGGATCAAACCGGCGCAGCATGAATTCCGAAAAGGTTTGACGCCCGCCAAACCTATCCTCGCGCATCGCTGCAATCCGTTCCGCCAGAATAGAACTATAGGCCCGCGAGGCGGCAAAACGAAAACTGGTTTGCGCCATCAGATCCTCAAGCTCGGTCGAAATTCCCAGCAACTCGCCCAGCGCCTCTTCTTCGGAACGGGCCGCGTTTTTGATATGGCCGACCAGATCGGACACCTGCACGTCAATCTGGGCCAGCCGTTTGGACAGGTTCAGCGCCTTGGGTAGGGCCAGCATCGACATGGATTTATAGGTCTCGATCTCGCATAACCGTTGCAAGGTGCGCCCGATCCGCCGCTCGCCGGTGCCCGGCTCAACGAAAATCGCAAACCGCAAATGCCCAGCACTGTCGATCCGGTAATCCCCCGCCACAATCGCGTTGCGATCGAGCGTATAAGATACCGCAATGCTTTCGGCGACAAAACAGTCCTTGATCTGCGCCTCGACCTGCTTTGGCGTCTTCGGCATTTCCTCGACCCGGATCAAGGCCGATGTCAGCCGCTTGCCGGGCAGGGTTGCCAGCCAGTCGGCGGGGAAAACCTCGAAGGCCACGGGGTCAAACGGGCGTTCCGCCACCCCGTCGGTAAAAATGGTGTAGGTGACGAATTCGTGGTGCAATTCCCATTTCAACCGGTGCCGCCCCAGATCGCAAAAGAAATGCGTGGCGTCCGGTTGCGGGTGCGAGGCACCAAAGCGGTCCAGCAGGTCGATCAGATGCGCGCGATCCAGCCCGCGATCACGGTTGGCGGCGTCCACAGGATTTTTCAGCGCCAGAAACACCGCATGGCACGGGGCCGAAAGGATGGGAAAGGGCCGCGCGTGCAGCTCGTTTGCCATCTGGTAGCGCAAGGGGTGATCTTCGAGTTGGCTCATCTGGGCACCTTAAACGTTTACGCGGGCAACCTAGCGCATATTCCCCGCCTGTAAACATTTGATGTTGCTAATAGGCCTCGAACACCTCTTTTGCCGCATTCAACCCGTTGATCGCGGCAGGCAGGCCACCATAAACAGCCATCTGCCATATCGCCTCGGCAATCTCGCGTTCACTTGCGCCTGCGGCCAGCGTGTTTTCTATGTTGATCTTTAGCTGCGGCGCGGTCTGCCCGCCAAGCGTTGTCAGTGCCGCAACGGTGCACAACTGACGGGTTTTCATATCCAGCCCCTCGCGGCTGTAATGGCGCCCATAGGCCCATTCGACCAGACTTTCGGCGAACCCGGGCAGGATACCGTCATACCGGTCCCGCAAAACCTGTTCAATTTCGGGGTTCATTTCAGCCAGCACATCGCGGCCACGTTTCAGGGCGTCAGTCATTGTTATTATCCTTTTCGCTTGCGGCCAGTTCGGCCTCTAGTCTTTGGTAAAGGGAAATCTTGCTCTGCATCAGATCGCTGGTTTTCTGCAATGCCGTCAGATCGGCACGGATTTTATCGTAATGCGCTTCCAGCATCTTGCGCCGCTCGGTATAGGTCGCCTCGCCCTGCAAACGCAGCGCGGCATAGCGCACGCGGTCGGCCTGTTTCATCCCCGTGGCGTTCAACTGCTTGAGGAACCGTATCCAGCCAAGGCTGTCGTCTGAATACACCCGCCGCCCACCTGCATCGCGCGGTGGTGCCGGGATCAACCCGATCTTTTCGTAAAACCGGACGGTATAAATCGACAATCCCGCCGCGCGGGCGAACTCGCCGATCATCATAATGTCTGCGCCATAAAAAAGGCCCCCGTGAAGTGATTTACAGGGACCTTAGCTGCTAGAGTGCACTCTAGGACAAGCGTTATTTTAGTTGATCAAAGCCAACAATTTATTCAAACTGTCCTTGGCATCGCCATAGAACATCCGCGTGTTGTCCTTGTAGAACAGCGGGTTTTCGATACCGGAATAACCTGTGCCCTGCCCGCGTTTTGAAACAAACACCTGCTTGGCTTTCCACACTTCCAGAACCGGCATACCGGCAATCGGGCTATTGGGATCATCCTGTGCGGCCGGATTGACGATGTCGTTGGAGCCAATCACGATCACCACATCGGTTTCGGGGAAATCATCGTTGATCTCGTCCATCTCCAGCACGATGTCATAGGGCACGCGGGCCTCGGCCAGCAAAACGTTCATGTGACCCGGCAGACGTCCGGCAACGGGGTGAATGGCGAAACGCACCTCTTTGCCCTTGTCGCGCAGACGTTTGGTCAGTTCCGAAACCGCCTGCTGAGCCTGCGCCACGGCCAAACCGTAACCCGGCACGATGATGATGCTGTCGGCCTCTTCCAGCGCGGCGGCCACGGCCTCGGCCTCGATCGGCACCTGTTCGCCCTCGACTTCCATCTGCGGGCCTGATGTGCCGCCGAAACCGCCCAGTATCACCGAAATGAATTTGCGGTTCATCGCCTTGCACATGATATAGCTCAGGATCGCACCGCTTGATCCAACCAGCGCGCCGGTCACGATCAGCAAATCATTGCCAAGGGTAAACCCGATCGCCGCCGCCGCCCAGCCGGAATAGCTGTTCAGCATCGACACAACCACCGGCATATCCGCGCCACCGATGCCCATGATCAGATGCCAGCCGATAAAGCCCGCAATCAGGATCATCAGCAGCAGCGTCCAGATACCCGCGCCGTTGAAATACATCAGGCCAAGGACAATGCTGGCCGCCAGCGCCGCCGCATTCAGCATATGGCCACCGGGCAGTTGTTTCGAGCCGCCATCCACCTTGCCCGCCAGTTTGCCAAAGGCAATGACCGAGCCGGTGAAGGTGATGATACCGATGAACACACCAAGGAAAACCTCGACCTTCAGAATGGCGATTTCCACCGCGTCCTTATGGGCCAGTTTCTTGGCAAAGCCCGCCAGATCATCTGTGTTGCCGCCATTGGCCAGCAGGTGTTGCACGGTGCCCAGTTCCAGTTCGGCATTCAGGCCGATGAAAACAGCGGCCAGACCAACGAAACTGTGCAAGGCGGCCACCAGTTGCGGCATCTCGGTCATCTCGACCTTGCCCGCCACATAGTAGCCCGCATAAGACCCCGCCGCGATGGCAAGGATCACAAGGAAATAGCTGCCGATGCCGGGGCCGAAAACGGTGGCAAACACCGCACCCCCCATGCCGACGATGCCATACCAGACCGCGCGCTTGGCGCTTTCCTGATTGCTTAGCCCGCCCAGCGACAGAATGAAAAGAACAGCCGATGCGATATAGGCTGCGGATACGATACCAATGCTCATGATCCCGCCCCCCTTAAGATTTCTGGAACATGGCAAGCATCCGGCGTGTCACCAGAAAACCACCAACAATATTGATTGACGCGATCAGGATCGAAACGGTTGCAAGGATCACAACCAGCCAGTTGCTGGACCCGACTTGCAACAGCGCCCCAAGGATCACAATCCCGGAAATGGCGTTTGTCACCGCCATCAGCGGCGTGTGCAGCGCGTGGCTGACGTTCCAGATCACCTGGAAGCCGATGAAACACGACAGGGCAAACACGATGAAATGCGCCATGAAACTGGCCGGTGCATAGGCCCCGATCAGCAGCATCAGCAAACCGCCAGCGGCCAGCATGCCGACCTGTTGTCTGGTCGCTGCCTTGAATTCCGCCAGTTCCTGTGCGCGTTTTTCCTCAACGGTCAGTTCCTTTGGCGCCTCTTTCTTGGGCTGGGCCGCGATGGCCTGCACCTTGGGCGGGGGCGGCGGGAAGGTAACTTTGCCCTTGAACACGGCGGTCGCGCCGCGGATCACATCGTCCTCCATATCGTGCACGATCTTGCCGTCCTTTTCGGGCGTCAGATCATCCATCATATGGCGGATATTGTTGGCATAGAGCGTGGACGACTGCGTCGCCATGCGGCTGGGGAAATCGGTATAGCCGATGATGGTCACGCCGTTCTTCGAAACCACCTTTTCGTCCATCACCGTCAGATCACAGTTGCCGCCCCGTTCCGCCGCAAGGTCAACAATCACCGAACCGGGTTTCATCATCTCGACCATATCCCTGGTCCAGAGCTTGGGTGCATCACGGCCCGGAATCAGGGCCGTGGTGATGACGATATCCATATCCGGCGCCAGTTCGCGGAATTTCTCAAGCTGCTTTTCGCGGAATTCGGGGCTGGAGGGGGCTGCATAGCCGCCTGTCGCTGCGCCGTCCTGCACCTCGTCCTCGAAATCCAGATAGACGAATTCCGCACCCATGCTTTCGATCTGCTCGGCCACTTCGGGGCGCACGTCGAAGGCATAGACGATGGCACCCAGCGAAACCGCCGTGCCGATAGCGGCCAGACCGGCCACACCGGCGCCGACAACCAGCACCTTGGCGGGGGGCACTTTACCGGCGGCGGTCACCTGACCGGTAAAGAAGCGTCCAAAGTTGTTGCCTGCCTCGATCACAGCGCGGTAACCGGCGATATTGGCCATCGAGGACAGCGCGTCCATCTTCTGCGCCCGACTGATCCGCGGCACCATATCCATGGCGATCACGGTTGCGCCCTTCTCGGCGGCCAGTTCCATCAGTTCTTCGTTCTGGCCAGGGAAATAGAATGAAATCAGGGTCTTGCCCTTGGTCAACCGGCGCTCTTCGGTTTTGGTGGGGGGGCGGACCTTAGTAATCACATCGGATTCTTTCCACAGGTTCACAGCCCCGCGAACGACTGTCACGCCGGCTTCCTTGTAGGCCGCATCGGTAAATCCGGCGGCTTTGCCCGCGCCTGCCTCGATCAGGCAGTCATACCCCAGTTTTTGCAACTGAAGTGCGCTTTCGGGGGTCATCGCCACCCGCGCCTCGCCTTCAAAAACCTCTTTCGGTGTTCCGATCTTCAAAGCCAGTCCCTCCTTCTTTTCCCCACGCGCGTCTACACATGAATGTGACCATTTGTCAGTGCTAAACGCCACATTCACTATTTGCAATACGTTCCTTTGCGCCCATATACTTCAGGCGTATCATCAATGTGGAGTAGATCAAATGCAAGGCCAAGTCACCAGCCCTTTTATGCAATCCAGCCGCCGCGTCTTTTTGACCGGAGCGATCGCGGCTGTTGCCGCCGGCATTGCACTGAATGCAACACCTGTTCAGGCTGGCGAAGCCACCATGACACCGCCCGAGGCGCATATGGCAGCAGTCGCGGGAGATATTATTCTGGTCGACATCCGCACCCCGCCCGAATGGGCCGAAACCGGCATTGGCGAAGGCGCGATTGCGCTGGATATGACACAAAAGGATTTTGTCGATTCTCTGGTAAAGCTGCGCAATGCCTTTCCTGAAAAACCCATCGCCGTGATTTGCCGCACCGGCAATCGTTCGGGCTATGTGTTTGACGCTTTGAACAAACAGGGTTTCCCCGGTCTGGTCAATGTCCCCGAAGGCATGGCAGGCGGGCGCAACGGCAAAGGCTGGATCCCGCGCGGATTGCCAACCTATCCGGGCACCAAGGAAGAAATTGAAAAGCGTCTGAACGACGTGATGGAACCGGCCTGATAGCCCGATACGATACCTTGTCGCGGGGGCACGAAATCTTGCAAAGATTTCGGACTGTTTTCTTTCAAAGAAAACAGCACCTCGCGGCAACCAATCCGGTTACAACCAGCGCCGCACCTTGCGTTCGTATGTCGCCCACTGCACACGATAGGTGCGGCGCAGGTGTTTTTCTTCACCCTGAATAAAGCGTTTTTCGATCACCCAGATAAAGATCGGAATCAAGGGCAGTGACAACACCGCGTCCCAACGCAGGATCAATCCCGCCAGCACCAGCGCATCCCCCAGATAGATCGGATTGCGCGTGCGCCGGTAAATGCCGGACTGCACAAAGGCGCTGCTTTCGCGGCGCGGGATGATGGTTGTTTTACGTTTGTAAAACTCGACCACTGCCAGCAGCATCAACAACAGGCCGGCACCCACCAGAATACCGCCCAGCAGGTCGGCCCAGACAGGGCCGAATGACAGTCCCATCGGATAATAGGTGGATTGCGCCCAGGCAATTGCAAGGAACGCGGCGAGCCAGACGGGGGGGAGTTCGATTTGTTTCATGGCGGCAGGTTATAGGGGTGTTTTGGCAGCGGGCCAAGACGGCATTGATCCTACCGCAACACAATGTCGCGATTGCCCGCGGGCTGGGCAAGGCATCCCATTTGCCCTAAGCAGTCCTCATGGACAAGATATTGATCAGCGCCTGCCTGACAGGCGATCCGGTGCGCTATGACGGTGGCGCAAAAACATCCGCCAACCCGCATCTGGCGCGCTGGCAAGCCGAAGGCCGCCTTATTCCCTTTTGCCCCGAAGTGGCCGGTGGCCTGCATACCCCGCGCCTGCCCGCCGAGATCGAGGTAGGGACAAACGCCAAACAGGTATTGGCTGGCGAGGCGCGGATCCTCGACAGTGCGGGCGGGGATGTGACGCGGGCCTTTCTGGACGGCGCAAGGGCCACGCTGGCGCTGGCGCAGCAACATGGTTGCCGCCAAGCCGTGCTGACCGACGGCAGCCCGTCCTGTGGCACCTCCTACATTTATGCAGGCCGGTTTGACGGCAACCACAAGGCGGGCACGGGCGTCACGGCCGCGGTTTTACAAAGACATGGCATCAGGGTCTGGAGCGAGGTGCAGATTGATGAATTGGCGGCTTTGCTTGACCGCAAATAGCCCCTAGGGTCCGGCCAGCAACACAGGAGCCTTCCAATGACCGATTTCGCCGCCACCAAAGCCATGTTCCACCTGCCCGACGGTGTGATCTATCTGGACGGCAATTCACTTGGCCCCCTGCCCAAGGCCGCCGTGGCTCGGATGGGGAAAACCATGCAGGACGAATGGGGCGAGATGCTGATAACGGGGTGGAACCGCGCCGGATGGATGGAGCAGCCGACCCGCGTTGGCGACCGCATCGCCCGGCTGATCGGGGCCGAGGCGGGGCATGTGGTGATGGGCGACACCCTGTCGATCAAGGTCTATCAGGCGCTGGCCGCCGCCCTTGAAATGCGCCCGGACCGGCGGGTGATCCTGTCCGACAGCGGCAATTTTCCGACGGATTTGTATATGGCCGAAGGGCTGATCGGATCATTGGGCCGCCAGCACCAGTTGATCACGCCTGCGCCCGAGGATGTGGCGGCGCATATTAACGAGGATGTCGCTGTGCTGATGCTGACCGAGGTCGATTACCGCACGGGGCGCAAGCACGACATGCAGGCGCTGACCAAGCAGGCCCATGCGGCAGGGGCGCTGGTGATTTGGGATCTGGCGCATTCGGCGGGGGCCTTGCCGGTGGACCTGTCCGGTGTTGGCGCGGATTTTGCCGTGGGCTGCACCTATAAATACCTGAACGGCGGCCCCGGTGCGCCCGCCTTTATCTATGTCGCCCCGCGTCATGCGAAACAGGTACGCCCTGCCCTGTCCGGCTGGCTGGGCCATAGCGCACCCTTTGCCTTTGATCTGAATTATACCGCCGGAGCCGGGATTGAACGGATGCGGGTCGGCACTCCGCCAGTGCTGCAACTGGCAGCATTGGAGGCCGCGCTGGATGTCTGGGACATGGCGGATATGTCCGATGTGCGTCGTGCATCAATTGCGCTGTGTGATCGCTTTATCGCAGGGGTCGAAGCCGCCTGCCCTGCCCTGACACTGGCCAGCCCGCGGGATGGCAAGGACCGTGGCTCGCAGGTTTCATTCCGGTTTGAGCACGGCTATCCGGCGATGCAGGCGCTGATTGCCCGCGGTGTGATCGGCGATTTCCGTGCGCCCGACATTATGCGCTTTGGCTTTACCCCGCTTTATATAGACGCGGCGGATGTGGATGCGGCGGTGGCGGTGATTGCCGATGTGATGCAGGGGGATTTGTGGGATCGGGATGAATACCGACAACGCGGGCGTGTGACGTAAGCGCGGGATGCGCTGCGCGCGGCAGGTATTTTTGGCAAGAAGAAGGCAGGGAATGGTGCTTTTGTTCAGGCGCGGCGCGTGCTAAACTGTCAAGTTCAGATTGCAGAAGAACAGGGACGCACGATGGCATATTCATTGATTGTAAACGGGCAGCGGCACGAGGTGGATTTGCCCGGTGATGTGCCTCTGTTGTGGGTTTTGCGCGACGCGTTGGGGCTGAGCGGCACCAAATACGGCTGCGGGGTTTCGGCCTGTGGCGCCTGCACGGTGCATATGGATGGCGCGGCGGTGCGATCCTGTCAGGTGGCGCTGGAGGATGTTGCCGGCGAGGTGACCACCATCGAGGGGATCGGCACGCCGGATGCGATGGATGTGTTGCAAAAGGCGTGGGTGAGCCATCAGGTAGCGCAATGCGGTTATTGCCAGTCGGGACAGATCATGCAGGCTGCGGCTTTGTTGACTGCAAACAACGCACCAAGCGACGCCGAGATTGACGAGGCGATGAGTGGCAATCTGTGCCGCTGTGGCACCTACGGGCGGATACGCGCGGCGATCAAAACGGCGGCTGTCGAAATGCGGGGGGAATAGGCATGGGACGGATCAGGAAATACACCCGCCGCGCGTTTATCGTGTCCTCGGCCGCTGTGGCCGGTGGCGTGGCCTTTGGTGTTTACATGGCGAAAAAGCCGCTGGAAAACCCGTTGAAACCCAAAGCGGGTGCAGTGACCCTGAATCCCTATCTGATTATTGACCAAGAAGGCGTAACGATCATTGCGCCGCGTGCCGAGATGGGACAAGGGGTGCAAAGCACGCTGGCCGCTTTGGTGGCCGAGGAACTGGATGTGGCCTGGAAGGACGTGCGCGTGCTGCATGGCCCTGCGGCGCAGGCCTATTACAACGGCGCGCTGATCACGGGACATGCGGAATACGAGGATGGCAAGCGCGGCGCGTGGCAGGAATTTGTGCGCGATGCGATGGATGTGGTGCCGAAAACACTGGGCTTGCAGGTGACGGGCGGCTCGACCGCCACGATTGACGCCTTTGAAAAGATGCGCTTGGCCGGTGCCACAGCACGCGAGGCATTGAAGCTGGCGGCAGCAGAGCGGTTAAGCGGTGCATTGCGCACCGAAAATGGGCAGGTGATCGGGGCGGATGGCAGCGCGATTGCCTATGCGGACCTGGCCGAGGCAGCGGCGAAGATCACGCCGCCCAGGGATGTGACCTTGCGCCCTGCAAGCCAGTGGAAATATCTGGGCCGCGATATGCCGCGTGTCGATATGGTGGCGAAATCCACCGGCACCGCGCAATATGGTGCGGATGTGCGGCTGGAGGGGATGAAGTTCGCCACCGTGCGGATCAACCCGCGCCTTGGGGCTGGGATGAAATCCTATGATGCCAGCACGGCGGAAAGGATGGCCGGTGTGCAGCGGGTAATCGATCTGGGCAACGGTATTGCCGTGGTGGCCAGCAACACCTGGCTGGCGTTTCAGGCGGCGGATGCGGTGCAGATAGACTGGGAGGAGGCGCCCTACCCCGCCACCACAGACGGGCTGTTTGCGGCGATAGAAGCGTCACTGGACGAGGCCCCCAATTCCACCCTGCGCGATGATGGCGATACATCGGTCACACCGGAAGGGGCAATTGAAATCAGCGCCGAATACCGCGTGCCCTATCTGGCCCATGCAACGATGGAGCCGATGAACGCGACGGCCCTTTTCACCGGTGACGCACTGGAAATCTGGTGCGGCAATCAGGCCCCATTGGTGCTGGCTGACAAGGCCGCCGATGCGGCGGGGCTGTCGGCGGATCAGGTCACGGTCCACACCCTGTTCATGGGCGGCGGGTTTGGCCGACGGGCCGAAGCGGATGTGGCCATTCTGGCCGCCAAAGTGGCCAAGGAAATGCCCGATGCGCCCGTGAAGGTGATGTGGAGCCGTGAAGAGGACATGCGCCACGATTTCTACCGCCCCGCCGCCATCGCGCGGATGAAGGGCGCGGTGAAGGACGGGGAAGCGGTGCTGTTTGACGCCCGCATTGCTGCCCCTTCGGTGACGAAACAATCCATGTCACGCATCATGGGTTTTGCCCCGCCGGGACCGGACCCCGCGCATGTGGAAGGGGCCGCGAACCAGCCCTATGACATCGCCAATTACCGTGTGGCGGGGCATCTGGCAGATGTGGATGTGCCGGTGGGGTTCTGGCGCTCGGTCGGGAATTCCTTCAACGGGTTTTTCCACGAGAGTTTCATTGACGAGCTGGCCCATGCCGCCGGTGCGGACCCGTTGCAATTTCGCTTTGACCATATCGCCCCGCTTAGCCCGCCCACGGCCAAGCTGCTGAACGCGGTGCGGGATATGTCGGGCTGGAGCGGCAAAACACCGGACGGCATCGGGCGCGGGGTGGCGGTAACTTGGTCATTCGGCACGCCGGTTGCGCAGGTGATCGAGGTCGCAGATAGCGACGCGGGCATCCGCATCACCAAGGCATGGATCGCTTGCGACGTTGGCACAGCACTGGATCCGCGCAATATCCGTGCACAGATGGAAGGCGGGATGATTTACGGGCTGTCGGCGGCGGTGCATGGGGAAATCACCTTTGCCGATGGCGAGGTAGAGCAGGAAAACTTCCCTGATTATGACGCACTGCGGATGGGAACGGCGCCCGTTACCCAGGTGCAAGTGTTTGAAAACAATGTGCATATGGGCGGCGTAGGCGAGCCGGGCACACCGCCCTCAATGCCCGCATTGGCCAATGCATTGTTCGATCTGACGGGCAAACGGGCGCGGGAATTACCGCTGTCCAAACTGTTTGATTTTGCGGGGTAAATAATTTTCTGCGACGGGAAATCCGCTTTACCCCGTTCT
This sequence comes from Profundibacter amoris, assembly GCF_003544895.1. Taxonomy (GTDB): domain Bacteria; phylum Pseudomonadota; class Alphaproteobacteria; order Rhodobacterales; family Rhodobacteraceae; genus Profundibacter; species Profundibacter amoris. Next base: position 1,133,283 of record NZ_CP032125.1, on the reverse strand, counting down.
ATCTGTCACTGAAACAAAAACAGGAGACAGATATGAAAAGCTTGATATTAGCCACCAGTGCCTTGGTTCTGATCGGTGTGACCATGCCCGCCACAGCCGGTTCCAATCATCCGAAATGGGACCGGATCGAAGACCGGATCGACCGTCTGGAAAACCGGCGTGACGAAAGGGTTGACCACGGCCCGCGCGACCGGATCGAAGACCGTCTTGACCGCTGGGAAGATCGCCGCGATCACAGCGGAAAACCGGTGCCAAAATTCATTCACCGCTGGGAACGCCACAGCTGGAAACGTCGCCTGCATAACTAGGGTCAGGACCGCAAAACAGGATGCGCGGCGGATCAGAGTAGCCGCGCATCCCGACCTTGGCCTAGTTAATGCCATTCGCCTGTTGCAAGGCGCGGACATAGGCCACAATGGATTTCACTTCGGCGTCGGTGATGCCATCTACCGGTGGCATATTGCCGAATTTCCAGTGGTGCGACCGAACCCCGTTGCGCGCGGCCATCAGGAACGCCATGTCCCCGTGATGCCCCGGGCGATATATCTGGTGCACCAACGGCGGAGCCACCCCTACCTGCCCCACAGCATTATCCCCGTGACAAGTGGCACATTTGGCATTGAAGGCCAGTTTGCCGATGGCCGCCTGCCCGGTCAGTTCCGGCACCGTAACCTGAACGATCGCCCGCCCTGCGGGTGCGTCCCCGGTGGCAGGAGCCGCCATTTGTTCGGGGGATTTATAGTTACTATAGATCAGCGCCCCAAAACCGGCCAAGGCCAATACCGCGATGCCCAACCGCATATTGTTATTCATTTCTTTTCGCTCCTGTAGCTGTTTCCAGCACAGTCTGCAGGTTCCACTTGGGGGAGGGTCAAGCGGTTTTTAGCACCGGACGCTGGCCATTTGCCCAGCTGCGCACAGCGTCACCGAAATGCGAAAACAGCGGCCTGGATACCGGATCTTTTTCGGCGTTGTATTCAGGGTGCCATTGCACCGCCAAGGCAAAACCGCTGGCATCTTTGATCGAAATCGCCTCGGGGGTGCCGTCGTCGGCAATTCCGTCAATCACCACGCGCGGGCCGGGCATTTTGATGCCTTGGCCGTGCAGGGTGTTGGTCATTACCTCGTGCTTGCCGATGATACGGTCAAACACGCTGCCCTCGGTGAAATGCACGCAATGGCGCAGGGCAAATTTTTCGTCCAGCGTGCCATCAGGTGGCATCCGGTGGTTCATACGGCCCTCAAGCTCGCGGATTTCGGGATAAAGCGTGCCGCCCATTGCCACGTTCACCTCTTGAAAACCGCGACAGACACCGAAAAACGGCTGTCCCCGTTCCACACAGGCGCGGATCAGCGGCAGGGTGATCTCATCGCGGCAACGATCGAATTCGCCGTGTTTTTCGGTGGCTTCCTCGCCGTATTCCGAGGGGTGAACATTCGGGCGCCCGCCAGTGAACAGGAACCCGTCGCATGTATCCAGCAGTTCGTCGACAGAAACACAATGTGGATTTGCAGGGATCATCAACGGCACGCAGCCCGCCACATGGCTGATGGCTTCGACATTCATCTGGCCACTGGCGTAGGCGGGGTAATCATCCCCCAGCATGTAGAAATTTGATATGATGCCAACGACGGGACGTTTCATCGGGAAACCTGTGCATTAATTACAGTTGTCCATTTATAACCCAATTTTCCCCTGCAATGTAGCGCACACTTATGCACAGTTGCCCATCCATATGTGCAACTCCGCACAGCCATCAAGGCTCGGCGATCAGGCCGGTCTGGGAAATACCGGCAAGGGCGGCAGCTTCGTCATTGTCCGACGCATCCCCCGTTACCCCGACGGCGCCGATAATACGGCCCGCATCATCGCGCAGCAGCACCCCGCCGGGAACCGGTACAACCTGCCCGCCGAAAACCCCGTTCATCGCCGCCATAAAATAGGCCTGCTGTTCGGCCCGCGCCATCTGGGCCTTGCCGCCCATGCCCAGCATCACCGCGCCATAGGCCTTGCCCTGGGCAATGCCGAACCGGCCGGGCGATGCACCGTCCTGCCGTTCAAACGCCAGCAAATGCCCCCCCGCATCCAGCACCGCGACCGACAGCGGGTTCAGCCCCATCTGCTGCCCCTTTTCAAAAGCCGCGCGGATGATGGTGCGGGCCGTGTCCAGTGTCAGATCACTCATGATATTTCCTTTGCAAGTTTTGCTTTCAGCTCCAGCCGCCGCGCATGCAGCACCGGTTCGGTATAACCCGAGGGCTGTTCCCGCCCCTTGAACACCAGATCGCAAGCAGCCTGAAAGGCGATGCTGTCAAAATCCGGCGCCATCGGGCGATAGGACGGATCATTTGCGTTCTGGCTATCCACCACAGCGGCCATTTTGCGCATCGCCTCCATCACCTGATCCGCCGAGACCACCCCGTGATGCAGCCAGTTGGCCAGCGCCTGCGAGGAAATACGGCAGGTGGCGCGGTCTTCCATCAGCCCGACATCGTGGATGTCCGGCACCTTGGAGCAGCCCACCCCCTGATCAATCCAGCGCACCACATATCCTAGGATACCTTGGGCGTTGTTTTCGATTTCAGCGGCAATCTCGGCCCCGGACCAGTTGGTGCCATCGGCCAGCGGGATGGTCAGCAGATCATCCAGCGTGGCGCGCGGGCCGGCGGCGGCGATTTCATCCTGACGGGCGAAAACGTCCACCTTGTGATAATGGGTGGCATGCAGGGTAGCCGCCGTGGGGCTGGGCACCCATGCGCAATTGGCACCGGACAGCGGATGGCCGATCTTGGCCGCAAGCATATCCGCCATAAGGTCGGGCATCGCCCACATCCCCTTGCCGATCTGCGCCTTGCCCTGCAAACCACAGGCCAGCCCGATATCCACATTGCGGTCCTCGTAGGCCTTGATCCAGGGGGTGTGCTTCATCTCGCCCTTGCGCACCATCGGGCCGGCCTCCATCGAGGTGTGGATTTCATCCCCCGTGCGGTCCAGAAAACCGGTGTTGATGAACGCCACACGGTTTTGCGCGGCGCGGATACATTCCTTCAAATTCGCGCTGGTGCGGCGTTCCTCGTCCATGATGCCCAGCTTGACGGTGTATTGTGGCAGACCAAGGATGGCTTCGACACGGGTAAAGATTTCGTCGGCAAAGGCCACCTCGTCTGGTCCGTGCATTTTGGGTTTCACCACATAGACCGATCCGGCGACCGAATTGCGCAAGCCCGCGGTTTTGCGCAGATCATGCATGGCAATCAGCGTGGTCAGCATGGCATCCATCAGCCCCTCGGGGATTTCGTTGCCATCACGGTCCAGAATGGCCGGATTGGTCATCAGATGCCCGACATTGCGCACCAGCATCAGGGCACGCCCCTTGAGGGCAAGCGCGCTGCCATCAGGGGCGGTGAACTCAAGGTCGGGGTTCAGCGCGCGGGTGATCTCGCGGCCGTTTTTCATCAGGGTTTCCGACAGATCACCCTTCATCAGGCCCAGCCAGTTGGAATAGGCCAGCACCTTGTCTTCGGCATCGACGGCGGCGACTGAATCTTCGCAGTCCATGATGGTGGACAGGGCCGATTCCAGCCGGATATCGGCCACATGGGCCTTGTCATTGGCGCCGATTTCAACATCGGAATTAATTTCGATAATGATATGCAAGCCGTTGTTTTTCAACAGGATTGCCTTGGGCGCGCCCGGCTCTCCGCGATAGCCTGCAAACTGTGCGGGATCCTTCAGCGCAGGCAGCAGGGCACCCCCCTCCACGCGATAGCCGTCATGGTCTGCGTGGCTGCCACTTGCCAGCGGCACAGCCTCATCCAGAAACGCCCGCCCCCATGCGATCACCCGCGCGCCGCGCTCGGGGTCATAGCCCTTGCCGGTTGGCAAATCGCCCAGCGCATCGGTGCCATACAGCGCATCATAGAGCGACCCCCAGCGTGCATTCGCGGCGTTCAGCGCAAAGCGGGCGTTCATGATCGGCACCACCAGTTGCGGCCCCGCAATGCTGGCGATTTCAGGGTCCACATTGGCGGTCTGAATGGCAAAATCCGCCCCATCAGGCAGCAGATACCCGATATCACGCAAAAACGCCTGATAGGCCACGGCATCATGCACCTGCCCGTGCCGCGCGATGTGCCAGTTGTCGATTTTCGTCTGGATATTGGCACGAATGGCCAACAGATCGCGGTTTTTCGGCCCCAGATCATGCACCAGAGCGGCAAAGCCTTTCCAGAAGGTTTCCGCATCCACACCGCTACCGGGCAACGCCTGCCCCTCGACAAAATCCGCCATTATTCCGGCCACCTGCAAGCCGTATTTTTCCACCCGATCCGTCATTTTCCACGCTTCCTTTTCTTTATCCCAAGGCTTCCGCCAAAGTGAGACCTAATGGCAAACCACCTCTCACTCAAGCATTTTGGTAAAAAAATATTACCAATAATATCCTGACAAGTGTAAATCATCACCCGCAAACACGACAATTGCCGGTTTTCATTGGCTGCTTCAGGATTTCTTTGAAAATCGCGCGCATTTACGTCTATTGCCAAACAATCGACTTGCCCTTGTGCGCAAATTTCCATGCGTTACACCGATGGGGAATGACGAGAGGACACCCGATGCCGGATAGCCAAAAGATTTACCTGAAAGATTACACCCCGCCCGCCTATCTGGTGGACACTGTGCATCTGACTTTCAAACTGTCGCCCAACGCCACACGCGTGAATTCTAAAATCCGCTTTCGCCCCAATCCGGACAGCGACAGCCGCGACTTTTTCGTGCATGGCGAACATCTGACCCTGATCCGCGCCGCGATTGACGGGCAGGAATGCAGCCCCGTCGTCACCGACAAGGGTCTGACCGCGCAAGCGCCCGACGCCCCCTTCACATGGGAAGCCGAGGTCGAGATCAACCCGCAGGACAACACCGCGCTTGAGGGGCTGTATATGTCAAACGGCATGTATTGCACCCAATGCGAGGCCGAGGGTTTTCGCCGCATCACCTATTACCCTGACCGCCCCGATGTGATGGCCACCTTTACCGTGCGGATCGAAGGCGATCTGCCGGTGTTGCTGTCCAACGGCAACCCCACCGCTAGCGGGGATGGCTGGGCCGAATGGCATGACCCGTGGCCCAAACCGTCCTATCTGTTTGCGCTGGTCGCCGGTGATCTGCGCAACCACCCCGACAGCTTCACCACCAAATCCGGCCGCAAGGTGGACCTGAACATCTGGGTGCGCCCGGATGACATCGACAAATGCGCCTTTGGCATGGAAGCGTTGAAAAAGTCGATGAAGTGGGACGAGGATGTTTACGGGCGCGAATATGATCTGGACCTGTTCAACATCGTTGCGGTGGATGATTTCAACATGGGGGCGATGGAAAACAAGGGGCTGAATATATTCAATTCGTCCTGTGTGCTGGCCAGCCCCGAAACCGCGACGGATGCCAATTTCGAGCGGATCGAGGCGATCATTGCGCATGAGTATTTCCACAACTGGACCGGCAACCGCATCACCTGCCGCGACTGGTTCCAGCTGTGCCTGAAAGAGGGGCTGACGGTGTATCGGGATTCCCAGTTCACCAGCGATGTGCGATCACGCGCGGTGAAACGCATTTCCGATGTGGATGGTCTGCGCGCTGTCCAGTTTCGCGAAGACAACGGCCCGCTGGCCCACCCCGTTCGCCCGGACAGCTTTGTCGAGATCAACAATTTCTACACCGCCACGGTTTACGAAAAAGGCGCCGAGGTGGTGGGAATGCTGAAACGGTTGGTGGGGGATGATGCCTATGCACAGGCGCTGGACCTGTATTTCGAGCGCCACGACGGGCAGGCCGTGACGATCGAGGACTGGCTAAAGGTGTTCGAGGATACAACCGGCCGCGATCTGGGCCAGTTCATGCGCTGGTATTCACAGGCCGGCACCCCGCGCCTGACGGTTACGGATGACTTCAAGGATAGCACCTATACCCTTAATTTCAAACAATATACACCACCCACGCCCGGGCAGGATGTGAAACAGCCACAGGTGATCCCGATCGCGGTCGGCCTGTTGACCCCCAACGGGGACGAGGTGCAGGAAACCGTTGTGCTGGAAATGACAAAGCCCGAGCAGAGTTTCGAGTTCAAAGGATTGTCGTCGCGCCCTGTGCCTTCGATTCTGCGGGAATTCTCGGCGCCGGTGATCCTTGAACAGGACACAGACAACGAAACCCGCGCCTTTCTGATGGCCCATGACACCGATCCCTTCAACCGCCGGGAATCCGGCAATGCGCTGGCGCGGGATGTGTTGCGCCGGATGATCACCGACGGGGCCGCGCCTGATCCGATGTATCTGGAGGCAAAGGCAAAAATCCTGACCGACGAGGCGCTTGATCCGGCCTTTCGGGCGCTGGTCATGTCCCTGCCCACGCAAGAGGAACTGGCACAGATGCTGTTTGATACCGGCCACACGCCCGATCCGGAGGCCATTTTCAACGCAACGCAAACCCTTGCGCAGGCCAGCGCCGAACGGCTGAAACAGGATTTGCCACGGATTTACGCCGCCCATCAGGTGAAAGGCCCCTATTCGCCCGATGCCGGACCTGCGGGTCACAGGGTGCTGGCCAACAGCGCGCTGTGGCTGTTGTCGCGGCTGGACGGATGCAAACAGGCGCAGGCGCAATATGATGCGGCCGACAACATGACACAACAAATCAGCGCCCTTGGCTGTCTGCAATATTTCGACCATGGCGCGGATGCGACACAGGCGTTTTACGACCAGTGGCGGCATGACCGGTTGGTGATCGACAAATGGTTTGCCATGCAGGTGTCCAATACCCGCCCCGATCAGACGGTTGCCACGGCCCAAGCCCTGACCGAACACGCGGATTTCGACATGAAAAACCCCAACAGGTTTCGCGCTGTGTTTGGGGCGCTGGCATGGCATCACGCCGGATTTCATCAGGCCGATGGGGCTGGCTATCGCCTGCTGGCCGATTGGCTGATCAAACTGGATCCGGTGAACCCGCAAACCACCGCCCGCATGAGCACCGCCTTCCAAAGCTGGCGGCGCTATGACGAGGGGCGGCAGGCGCTGATGCGGGCCGAACTGGAACGCATAATGTCCACGCCCGATTTGTCCGGAGATACCGGCGAGATGGTTGGGCGGATACTGGAGGGCTGATATGACGGATCATTTGGTTGTTCTGATCACCGGCGGCAGCGCCGGTATCGGTGCCGCAGTCGCACGGATGGCGGCAGAGCACGGGTATGACGTGGCGCTGACGTATCGCACGGACAACGCAGGGGCCAAGGCCGTGGCAAAGGATGTGCAGGCCACCGGACGACGTTGCGAAATCTATCCGTGCGATGTGGCCGACCCGAAACAGATCGACGCGCTGTTTGCAGCATTTGACAAGGATTTCAATAGGCTGGACGCGCTGGTTAACAACGCAGGCATTGTCGATGTCAAGGCACGGGTGGATGAAATCAGCCACGCCCGCCTACGCCGCATCTTTGATGTCAACGTGATCGGCGCTTTTCTGGTGGCCGGGCAAGCGGTGCGCCGGATGTCCACGAAATTCGGCGGCAACGGCGGGGTAATCGTCAACATGTCCTCAATCGCCGCCAAACTGGGCGCAGGCAAACAATATGTCGATTACGCCGCCACCAAGGGGGCAATTGACACAATGACCATCGGCTTGGCTCAGGAAGTGGCGGATGAGGGCATCCGCGTGGTCGGCATCCACCCGGGCATCATCGACACCGAAATCCACGCCAAGGGTGGCGAACCCAGGCGGGGAAAACAATTGGAAAGCTGGATCCCGATGAAGCGCATGGGAACGGCGGACGAGGTGGCCGAGGCAACATTGTGGCTGATGTCGGACGGGGCCTCCTATATCACCGGCAGCACGCTGGATGTGTCAGGCGGGCGATAAGGCAACCAGCGCCCGTTCGCCATACCCCGAGGACAGTTTGCGCAGGAACGTGAAATCAACCGACAATACAGTTTCGCGCCCTTTTTGTTTGCGGCGCAATACCCCGCCCCGATCCATGAACCACAGGTGATGCGACAGGGTCGAGGCCTGTAGCCCGCTTTGACGTTGCAGTTCGCTAAAGGTCAGCCCTTTGGGCCCCTGTTTCAACAAAATATCACAAATCATCTGGCGACGCCTGTGGGACAGGGCCTGAAAAAAGGCGGCGTATTTTTCCTGTCTTTTGTTCGGCTTCATTTGTGGCTCCTTTGTATAGTGGCGCGTCGCAGTGCTTCCTGAGCCCCACTAGGGAAACTGCAGACTGGGCTGCCTTGTTACCGTTCTACTAAACCGGTTTAGTGGAAATGTTTTTACAAAGGATTAATCGAGATTTTCCCATTCATTACAATAAGTAACTCACCCGGACCAGTTAGCCCGCCCCGCCAAAAAACACCTGCAAAACCCTGTTTTAAACCCCGCGGAAATCACCGCTGGCAATAAGCCTGCGGCGACACCCAATCCCGCATATCGGCCCGTTTTGCAGCATTGTGGAACGGGCCCCAATCGGCCGCTACCCCTTTGCCACCGGCCGCCACAACCCCGTCACGGGGAACGGTCGCCGCCATGATCGTGATCGCACATTGTAAATTGTTAAGACCATTTTTCAGCGCCCCACCCGTGGTGGCCCCGCAGCCGTAATGCTTGGCCGTAGCCGGCGAAATCTGCACCAGCCCAAACCATCGCCCCCCCCCGCCGACAGCCTGCTCGTTATAGGTGCTCTCGTGTTTGGACATCGCCGAAAGCAACCCTGTCCAGAACGCGGCACGCCCGATTTGGTCCTGATCGGGGTAGGCAGGGCACCATGCGTCAATATCCTTAGGCACCATATTGACCAGCGGCCTCCCTGCGCCAGACACCAGATCCCCGATTGCGGTACGCGTCCACAGTTTGCCCATCGGTTGGTGATCCCACCGCGCTGCGGGCAGGGCCGCGTCGTCCATGGTGAACCAGACCGGTTCGGGTTCCAGCGTATCCACGTTATCGGTGTTGCAGGCCGCAAGCGAGAAAGGCAAAAACAAAGAGACAACCAAAGGGATCAAACGCATCATATCAACTTTCCACTAACCATTTCATGCTGTGATGCTCTATTTACCCCGCAAGTGCAAATCCCCACGACCCGTTTCAGCAACAGCTTGCCCATTGTCCCCCCTTGCCCCCTGCCCGCCCCTGTTTTAGAAGGCTGGGAACAACCAACAGCCGGATGGACAAGATATGCTCGACCTGACCTATACCGCCCCCGCCCCCAAAGTTATCAGTGGCGCCAAACACGACTGGGAACTGGTGATCGGTCTGGAAGTGCACGCGCAGGTGTCCAGCAATGCCAAACTGTTTTCCGGCGCCTCGACCCAATTCGGGGCCGAGCCGAATTCAAATGTGGCCTTCGTTGACGCCGCCATGCCCGGCATGTTGCCCGTGATCAACGAATACTGCGTGGAACAGGCGGTGCGCACCGGTCTGGGGTTAAAGGCCGACATCAACCTTTATTCCGCTTTTGATCGCAAGAATTACTTCTACCCCGACCTGCCGCAGGGCTACCAGATTTCACAGCTTTACCACCCGATTGTCGGCGAAGGCGAAGTGCTGGTGGAAATGGGCGAAGGCGTGGCCCGCGTGGTGCGGATTGAACGCATCCATCTGGAGCAGGACGCGGGCAAATCCATTCACGACATGGACCCGAATATGTCCTTTGTCGACCTGAACCGCACCGGGGTGGCGCTGATGGAAATCGTATCCCGCCCCGACATCCGCGGCCCCGAAGAGGCCGCCGCCTATGTCACCAAGCTGCGCCAGATCCTGCGCTATCTGGGCACTTGCGACGGTAACATGCAAAACGGCAACCTGCGGGCGGATGTGAACGTATCCATCTGCCGCCCCGGCGATTATGAACGCTATATGGAAACGCAGGATTTCGACCATCTTGGCACCCGTTGCGAGATCAAGAACATGAATTCGATGCGCTTCATGCAGGCCGCGATTGACTTTGAGGCCCGCCGCCAGATTGCCATCCTTGAAGATGGCGGCACCGTCAGTCAGGAAACCCGCCTGTATGATCCGGACAAAAACGAAACCCGTTCAATGCGCAGCAAGGAAGAGGCGCATGATTACCGCTATTTCCCCTGCCCCGACCTGCTGCCACTGACCATCGAACAGGACTGGGTAGACGATATTGCCAAAACCCTGCCCGAACTGCCCGACGACAAAAAACTGCGCTTTATCAGCGAATTCGGCCTGTCCGACTATGATGCCTCGGTGCTGACCGCCGATGTGGCCAATGCCGCGTTCTTTGAGGACGTTGCCAAAGGGCGCGATGGTAAACTGGCCGCCAACTGGGTGATTAACGAATTGTTCGGCCGTCTGAAAAAGGACGAGAAAACCATCAAACACAGCCCTGTTTCCGCCGAACAACTGGGCGGGATCATTGCGCTGATCACCAAAGGCGACATAAGCGGAAAAATCGCCAAGGAACTGTTTGAAATTGTCTACACCGAAGGCGGCGATCCTGCCGAAATCGTTGAATCGCGCGGCATGAAACAGGTCACCGACATGGGCGCGATCGAAGCCGCGGTAGACGAGATCATGGCCGCAAACCCCGCACAGGTGGAAAAAGCCAAGGAAAACCCGAAACTGGCGGGCTGGTTTGTCGGTCAGGTGATGAAAGCCACCGGCGGCAAAGCCAACCCCAAAGCGGTGAACGAAATTATTGCGAAAAAACTGAACGGCTAGCGGCGGCGGGAAACAGCCGCAAGCGTTTGGACTTGGACAAATGAATTTGCTAAGACTTGCGTCTTGCGACAACCCAAAAGGTGTATCATGCCGAATTTCGAGTATAAAGTTGTGCCAGCCCCCAAGAAGGGCCTGAAAGGCAAAGGTATCAAAGGGGCCGAGGAAAAATTCGCCAACGCTCTGGCTACGGTCATGAACGAACTGGGGGCTGATGGCTGGGAATACCAGCGCTCTGACACCCTTCCCAGCGAAGAACGCTCGGGGCTGCGCGGCAAGACAACGGTCTTTCACAATGTGCTGGTGTTTCGCCGCAAGATTGCCACCAAGGCCGAAACATCGACCGCAACACGCAATCCTGTCACCCCGCGTCCCGTCAGGAAAGCCCCGGAACAACACGCACCGTTACTGGACAGCGCATTAGCAAAAGAATCACGAACTGCCCCTGCTGTCGGCCCCGCCACCGAAGCAACCGAGGTCAGAGACCCGCGTGTTGGTTCTGACGGGCAATAATCAGCCGTTGATTTCCAGCGCAAGCGCGTGAATCCGCCCGATCAATTCCTCGCCCAGTGCCGCATGTAGCGCGCGGTGACGGGCAAGGCGGCTCATATCATCAAACGCATCTGCCTGAATTATAATGCGAAAATGGCTCTCGTTGCTGCCATCATGACCGGCGTGGCCTGCATGTTGGCTGCTTTCATTGATCACTTGCAGCACACTTGGCGAAAACGCTGCCTGCAATTTCTCATTTATCTGCGTTTCTACTGACATTTTTTTCCTTTGCCCCCTTCTATCCGGCGCGTTTCACGGTAAACTCTCTGGTCCGAGTCGAAAAGGTAGGAAAATGGTTAAAGACGATCCCTTCGGGTTTGATATCTCTGTGTCGTCAGACAAAAAGAAACGCACGCGCGGACGGCGCGGGATGTCGGGTGCCTTTGAAACCTCGACACGGGTCTGCGAGCACGAGGGCTGCGAAGAAGCGGGCAAATACCGCGCCCCCCGTTCGCCCGACGCGGTGGACGACTACCTGTGGTTCTGCAAGACCCATGTGCGCGAATATAACCTGAAATGGAACTTCTTCGACGGCTCGCCCGAAGAAGCGGTTGCGGCCCAAATGGACAAGGACCGCGTTTGGGAACGCGAAACCAAACCCTTCAAGAAAACCGACGAGGAACGCGCATGGGCGCGTCTGGGTGTAGATGACCCGCATCAGGTTCTGGGCGCCAACGCCACCCAGAATCCGGGTCGCTCGATCACCGGCACCCGCAAACTGCCCCCCACCGAACGTCAGGCCATCGAGGTACTCGAGGCCAAGGACCACTGGACCAAAGCCGAGGTGCGCAAACAGTATAAAAAGCTGATCAAGGTGCTGCACCCGGATCTGAATGGCGGGGATCGTTCACAAGAGGAACAGTTGCAACTGGTGGTCTGGGCGTGGGAACAGATCAAAACCAGCCGCCACTTCAAAACCTGATCTGCTTTCTTCTTGTCGAAAATACCTGCGCCGCAGGCACCCCGAGTGCCCAGAGGGCACAAGACACAAAGCGGCCCCGTCAGGGGCCACTATTCAACAATGATCAGGCCGCGACAAACTTCAGCGCCACACCGTTCATGCAATAGCGTTTGCCGGTCGGCTTTGGGCCATCGTCAAACACATGCCCCAGATGCCCGCCACAGCGGCGGCAATGCACTTCGGTGCGACGGCTGAACAGGGTGTTGTCCTCTTTGGTGCCAATCGCATTGGGCAAGGGCTTCCAGAACGATGGCCAGCCGGTGCCGCTTTCGTATTTGGTCTCGGATGAATACAGCGGCAGATCACAACCGGCACAGGCAAACACCCCTTTGCGGTGCTCGTCATTCAGCGGGCTGGTAAAGGCGCGCTCGGTGCCTTCCTCGCGCAATACATTATAGGCCTTGGCAGATAGCCGTTTACGCCATTCCGCCTCGCTGCGCATGATTTCGAATTCCTCGGTCGACGCATTGATCCGCAGGGTGCCCATTCCAAGGGCCGCAGCCGCGGCAAATCCCGATGTCAGCATGGCTCGTCTGTTCATATCGTCACTCCTTTTGGCGCTCTGATAGCATATTTCCTACCGTCAAAGGCAAAACACATGGTTTCACAGTTCTGTGTCATTGATGAAATACCAGCGCAAAACCAGATGCGCCGCGATCATAATGCCGATCCACAGGAAAATCGTCAGGGGGAACTGATCGAACATCACCAGAATGAACCACGGGCCAACCAGAACCACGCTCGCATCGTTCAGGATATCCTCTCCGCTCCAAACGCCCAACACCAATACCGCAAGCATTGCCCCGACAGCCGTCGCCAGAATTGCACCAACCGCGGCCAACATCCAGCCGCGTTGGCCCTTTCCTCCAAACAAGGCGTAAAACATCATACCGGCCAGACCCGCCCCGATCATGGCTGGCAAAATTATCTCGGCTCCGTTTGCGAAACAACTGCCAATCGACCGGCCACAGGTCGAGATGATAAAGATGGTTATCATCAACAACCCGGACAAACCAATCACCAGCCCTGCCGCAATCACACGTGTTTTTCTTTGGGGCATGTTGACGCTCCTTATTGTGACCCAACCCGTTCAATAGGGTCGATTTAAACAGTTTTTGCGCAGAAGATAAGCAGGGAATGTGCAAAACCTCCCCGCCCCTCTCTTGCACAGGCGGTAAAATTGTTGCACCAACCATTGTAAGCACTGAAAACGAAAAAGAAGCGGACCGATATCATGGACAGCACCACAAAACCCACCGAAGAAATTTCAGTCCGCGAGGTCTTTGG